>JAYFQU010000064.1:0-3309 GCA_034926785.1 Christensenella sp. | reverse complement strand
GATGGGTTTTACTTTGGGTTAAAATGACGCGAATCGCGCCATTTTTTCACAAATTCGGCGAATGAATCGCCAAATTTGAAGGAACATGGGGGATTTTCGAAATCCCCCAAACCCCCTACTGGGTTTGTTGATGCTCTGAAGAGCTGGGCAACCAGCTCTTTTTGATATTTGGTTGAATTAACCGAAAATGCCTCTCTTTTGAATAAACGCGGAATCGAAATGCTCCATTACACCACCGTAGGTTTCAGCGGCATAGATTGCCTTGGTGGTAAGCTCTGTCACCGCTTCAACCTCCAACGGGCTGATGGCATGCAAAACGATATAGTACGATGGTTCGCGCTCCGGGATGTAGTCCGTTGTTCCGATCGCAAACCCCATTGCTTTTGCATTCTCGCCAAAGAGCGTACGTCCGTTTGCACTCGGAAAATAGAGATGCAGGTTGACGCGGCGGTAGGCGGTATTGTCGTCCCCACGCTGGCGGAGCGATTCGATATAGGCCGCATTATCGACCGACTGACGCTTCGCGTTGTCCGGGACGAGCAGGCGATAATAGGTTTGTCGATTGGGCTCCAGCGCTTTGAAGCACTCGAGTCGGAGGCCATCCTCCTCGGAACAATAGGCCATCAGCGGAACAAGCAGCCGCGCATCGGGCGTATAGAAATAGTACCTGCGTTGCGCCGCAATGTCGATATAACCGACAAACGCGCACTGCTCGCCCAGAATGCGCTGACACTCCTTGCTTACGCTCTCCAGAAGTCGCTGTTCGCGCGGGGAGAAGGATTGGGCTTCTGCTTTTTTGGGATAGCAGGAGACATATAGCAGCGTGGTGAAATCTCCAAGCGCGTCTAACTCCTCCACGTATTTCATATCAACATGAAACTGCGCGGGGAGGCCCTGCAAATCCCAATCGTAAACGTACCAATCAGCCATGGATCAATACCGCTTTGATGCGACGAACGCCAGCGCTCGACGCCTCCTCCTTTTTGATTTCAAAACGGCCAAGCTCGCCGGTATGCGCCGCATGCGGGCCGCCGCAGATCTCGCGGCTGAACCCCGGGACGGTGTATACCTTGACCTTGGAGCCGTACTTGCTTTCGAACAGACCGATGGCCCCGCTCTCGCGCGCTTCGTCCACAGTCATTTCCTCACAGGTAATCTCGATATCCTGCGCGATGGCCTCGTTGACGATGGCCTCCACTGCGGCGAGCTCCTCCGGCGTAACCTTGCGAGGGAAGCTGAAGTCGAAACGCAGGCGCTCGGCGGTGATATTGCTGCCCTTTTGGGCAACCTCATCACTGTTGAGTACCTTGCGCAGCGCCGCCTGAAGCAGGTGCGTTGCGGTGTGCAGACGCGCGGTTTCCTCGGTGTGATCGGCAAGACCGCCCTGGAAGCGCTGCTCCGCACCTGCATGGGAGAGTTCCTGATGCGCCTTGAACGCCTCGGCAAAACCTTCCGCATCCACCGTAAGTCCGCGCTCCGCGGCGAGTTCCTGCGTAAGCTCAATCGGAAAGCCAAAGGTATCATAAAGATGGAACGCGCTCACGCCGTCGATTACACTGCCGCTAAGGGTGGAGACAAGCCGCTCAAACTCGCGGATGCCTTTTTTGAGTGCATGTTCAAACCGCTGTTCCTCTTTCGTGAGCTCGTCGAGTATCTTTGCGCGGTTGTTGGTCAGCTCATGATAGAACTCGCCATACTGTGCGATCACCGCATCCGCGATCTTGGTCAGGCTGCCATCCGGGATGGAAAGCTGCATCGCAAACCGGATCGCGCGACGAATCAGCCGACGGAGGATATATCCCTGGTCGACATTGCTCGGCGTAATGCCGCGCTGGTCGCCCAGCATAAACGTTGCACAGCGAATATGGTCCGCGATGATTCGGAACATGCGCGTGATTTCGTCGCTTTCGCCATATCGCTTGCCGGAGAGATCCGCAATGACAGCGATGATGCCGGAGAACGCGTCGGTATCATAAACACTCTTGACACCCTGCAGCGTTGCGACGGTGCGGTCAAGCCCCATCCCGGTATCGACGTTCTTTTGAGCGAGCGGTTCAAATGCGCCCTCGGCGGTCTTATTATATTCCATAAAGACGTTGTTCCAGATCTCCAGATACTTGCCGCAATCGCAGCCTGCTTTGCAGTCCGGGCCACAGGGCGTTTTGCCGGTATCATAGAAAATCTCGGTATCCGGGCCGCAGGGACCCGTCATGCCGGCGGGACCCCACCAGTTATTCTTTTTCGGAAGGAAGACAATGTGGCTCGGATCCACGCCCTGGCTCACCCAGCAATCGTGCGCCACGATGTCGCGAGGGGCATTTTCATCCCCTTCAAAACAGGTGAAGTAAAGGAGTTCCTTATCGATACCCAGCCACTTGCCGCTGGTCAAGAATTCCCACGAATATGCGATGGATTCCTTCTTAAAATAATCACCGAGCGACCAGTTTCCAAGCATCTCGAAAAAAGTGCAGTGGGAAGAATCGCCGACCTCGTCGATATCGCCCGTACGCACGCACTTTTGTACGTCTACGAGGCGCTTGCCTTCAGGGTGCTTTGCGCCCATAAGATATGGCACAAGGGGATGCATACCCGCGGTTGTGAAAAGGACGGTCGGATCATTTTCCGGAATCAGCGAAGCAGACGGAATGACAGCATGTCCCTTGGAGACAAAGAAGTCAAGATAGAGTTGGCGAAGTTCTTTACTGGTCATGGATTTCATATGATAAAGCATACTCCTTGCGGTCGAAATTTCCTATATAGAATACAGCAAAAAAGCAGGCGTTGTCAACGCGACGCGAAATCACATATTCGGCAGGAGCGAGTACTGAACAGTGAAATCACAACAACTTGTAGCATGAAAACAGGCTTCATACTAGGTAAAAGAAAAAGATTCAGTTTTGTAAAAAAAGTACTTGCTTTTCGTTTTCGGAAGCAGTAGAATAATCGAGCACCACAAAAGTGCATGGCAAAACGAGATCAAGAACAGTCAAAACTTTGAAAAAAAGATCAAAAAAGTGGTTGACAAAAGGAACTCAAATTGCTATACTAAACAAGCTGTCGCGGCGAGCGCAAACAAGCCGAAAGGCGGCAGAAGCACCTTGAAAACTATATAGTGCAAGAAACAAAAAACAAGCCAGTAATTCTGAGGCAAGGGCGCTGAGAGGCGCTTAAGTTAAGGAATGAAGAAACGCAACGAATTTGAGTGAGCGTACAAAGTAAGTGAGCTAACGAGTCCGAAAGGACTTGTCAGGAATTGAACTCAAGAGTTTGATCCTGGCTCAGGACGAACGCTGGCGGCGTGCCTAACAC
>JAYFQU010000016.1:0-77539 GCA_034926785.1 Christensenella sp. | reverse complement strand
TGGGTTTTACTTTGGGTTAAAATGACGCGAATCGCGCCATTTTTTCACAAATTCGGCGAATGAATCGCCAAATTTGAAGGAACATGGGGGATTTTCGAAATCCCCCAAACCCCCTACTGGGTTTGTTGATGCTCTGAGGCGGGGGGCAATCCCCGCCTTTTTCGCCGCAGAAAGTGGCCAAATGGGCGGAAAAGTGAAACGAGTGCAACAAATCCTTTCCAGCGGATAAAGGCCGATTCTACTTGACATAGAATTGAACAATGCTTGATACAATGCGCTCGTAAAAGATAAAAAAGAGCATTATCGTGCGTTTTTTCCGGATCGGGCGCGGAGAATGGGCGGCTTCATGAAAAAGCCGCAATGTTGTTGGTAAAACGTCGGTTTTTCGTAATAACTGCGTAACAATACGCCCGTATGATAAAAAAGGACGTCAGGATCCGAAATCGGATCCTAGGAATAACAAACTTTTATAAGCAGACGCAGAGAAAGAGAGGCGTTTTTAGATGAAACGAGTTTATATTATTACGGGGGTTGGCGGACATCTTGGCAATACCGTCGCGCGGGAACTGCTCGCCGCGGGCGAAACCGTACGCGGGTTTGCGCTGCCGAATGAGGACGTCACCATGCTCTATGGGGACGCGGTCTCCATTGTGCGCGGCGATGTGCGCGACAGATCCTCTCTGGAACCGCTTTTCTACGGGTTGAAGGAGGACGATGAAGTATACGTCATCCATTGCGCCGGTATTGTATCCGTCGCCACACGGTATGATCAGCGCGTAGTAGACGTAAACGTCCGCGGCACGGAAAACGTGGTGAGCCTTTGCAAGGAACACAACGTGAAAAAACTCGTCTATATCAGCTCGGTTCATGCGCTGCCCGAACTGCCGCATGGCGACGTGATCCACGAGGTCGAGGGGTTCCAGCCGGAGTCCGTCATCGGCCTGTACGCGAAGACCAAGGCGGCCGCAACACAAATTGTGCTTGACGCGGCGCGGGATGGCCTGGACGCAACCATCATCCATCCCTCCGGCATCATCGGGCCAAACGACTACGGCCACGGGCACCTGACCCAGATGGTGATCAACTATCTCAACGGTTCGCTGACGGCCTGTGTGGAAGGCGGATATGATTTTGTGGATGTGCGCGATGTCGCGGATGGCGTCATCGCTGCGACCGAGAAGGGCAAGAAGGGCGAGTGCTATATCCTCTCGAACCGCTACGTGCCGGTGCGCGAGCTGCTGAACACCCTCTCGCGCGTGACCGGCGGGCGTAAGATCACCACCGTGCTGCCGCGCTGGTTTGCAAAAATGACGGCGCCGTTTGCGGAGCTGTATTATAAGATTCGTCATGAATCTCCGCTGTTTACACGCTATACGCTCTACACGTTGACCAGCAACGCGCGCTTTACCTATGAGAAGGCGCGGCGCGACCTCGGCTACAAACCGCGGGATCTCAGCACGACCATCAAGGATACCGTTGCTTTCTTAACCAAGGAACGCAAGAGCCTGTTTCGTAAACGCAACGCACACAAGCCCGTACCCGCGATGGGCTAAAAGGGAAATCAACACAAAACCCCGGTCGAAGCTCGATCGGGGTTTTTTGCTGTACTGAAGAGGATGCAGAGAATGCGGACTAGAGCATGCTATACATCGCATAGGGATGGTCTACATGATAGCCCAGCTTTTCCGCCAGAGCGACGCTTCTAAGATCGAACGCGTCCCAGCTTGGATAAAGGCCTCGCTTAAGCGCCTCCAGAATCAGCCGCGCGCCGCAGACGGTCGCGAGTCCGCGCTGGCGATACTCCGGCATGGTGTCGATTTCGATTTCGAATCCGCCGTTATAGACGCTGTAGCTGCTCGCGCCGGAAACCAGCTTGCCGTGGTGCAGCACCGCAGCGCCAAGACCGCGGCGCATAAAATCTTCGCAGCCGTTAAAGCAACCGCAAAAATCCTGCGACCAGCGCTCCTGAAATGACTGGGCGTAAATTGTTTCGTCAAAGAGCCTGAGCTCATACTCCTCCGGCAGGGAATCGACATAGTATTGCAGCGTGCCGCGGTTAAATATATCCGGTTCCTTCTTGATCGCGTAGCGGAGGCGCCGTTGCACCTTTTCTCCCCAAACGCGCTCGATGGCGGCACACCAGCCGTCATCCTGCGGCACCAGTTCCGGCGCACCCGCCTTTGCGGCAAGCATTTCGTCGGGACGGCCGGCAAAAAAGCAAATATCGCCAATCGCAACCTGTGCGCTGGTTGGGTTCTGTTCGTCATCCGCGAGTGCGAATCCCATATGCCCTTCCAGGACCGACCAGATCAGCGTCTCATCCCAGCCGGAGAACAACGGGGCAATCCTTTTGAGTAAACTCATGTGATGTATCCTTTGTGATTGTTTGATCGAGAAAGCGCAGGGCTATCCCATTCTTCGAATGATTCGATTTGCGGCGGCATAGATTCGCTTTGGATCGTCGCCGATGAAGAACTCGCCTTTTTGATAGAGGATCTTACCTGCGATCATGACAAGCGCGACATTTTGCTTGCTGCCGCTGTAGACGATGTTTTTTTCGATGTTGTTCAGCGGCTGCATATTGGGCTGCTGAAGATCGATCAGGATCATGTCCGCCTGCTTGCCGATGGAGAGCGAGTCGCAATCGTCAAATCCACAGGCGTATGCGCCGTTGCGGCAAGCCATAGCGAGCACATCCATCGCGTCCACCGCCTCCGCGCCGTGACGAAGCTTCTGCAACCCTGTGGTGAGAAACATCTCACGGAAAAAATCGAGGCAGTTATTGCTTGCAGGTCCGTCGGTGCCGATTGCGACGGGGATGCCGCGCTGCAGATATTCGTAGATCGGGGCGACCCCGCTGGCGAGCTTTGTGTTGGAGCCGGGGCAGGTGATCGCCATCATGCCGCGCGCACGCATGATCTCCATCTCGCGCTCGGAGACATGTACGCAATGATATCCGCCGCCGCCATAGTTGAATAAACCCAGCGAATCCAGATATTCAATCGTGCGCATGCCGCTGTGCGCGACGCAGCCTTCCACCTCCGCGGCGGTCTCGTTGAGATGCGTATAAAACGGTTGTTTGAGTGAACGTACCATCTCCGAAAGATCCCTGAGCAGCGGTTCCCCCGTCGTATATTCCGCATGAAACCCGAGCCGATAGGAGATCAGCGGGTGATAGTTGGAATAGCGGGCGTATTCATCCGCCGTCTCCTGCGCGGTTCCGCCGTAATCGTTGGCGCAGCCGACCAGCGCCGCGCGAAAGCCGGTGTCGACCGCGGCGCTCGCGATGCTCTCCCGCGCAAAATACATGTCGAACATCATGGTGATGCCGCTCGTGAGATATTCCATGATCGCGAGCTTGGTGAGCACATAGACATCGTCCGGCGTGAGCTGCGCCTCCTTGGGGAATACCTGCTCCGTCAGCCATCGCTGCAGCGGAAGATCGTCCGCCAGAGAGCGCAGAAACGTCATGCCGCTGTGCGTATGCGCGTTTTTAAAACCCGGCATGAGCAGATTGCCCTGACAGTCGATTTCCCGGTCAAGCGCGCCTTCAAACGCGGCGTGCTCGCCAAGCGCGGCGATGCGGCCGCCGGAAACGATAAGCTCCCCCGCAAACAGCGGCGTGTTTCCGTCCAGCGGAAGGATTCTTGCGTTATAAAATCTTGTATTCATGCGTTTATTCTATCATACGCATTAGAACGGAAGCTACGAAAACCCGTGGCGGAAATAGGGAAGTTTTTGGAATTCGGCCGCCAAGCCGGTGTTCACAGGCGCAGAACATTGGACAAATTACAATTTTGTTTCAAAATTCGTCGGCTGATCAGCCGGAATCGTGTTACAATAATGCTATCCAAAAGACAGATACATTTCTTTGCGCGATTCGGCAATCGGCGCGCCGGGCAATTCAATTCGGAAGAAGCGTGAAAAATAAATGACGTACGAAGCAGAGCTGGCGAAGGCGGATGAACTCAGGCAGATTTTGTCAAGATCGGGGCGGATTGTTTTTCTCGGCGGGGCGGGGACGTCCACCGAGAGCGGGATTCCGGACTTTCGCTCTAGCGAAGGGGTGTTTGCGGCCATGCGGGAATACGGTTATCCGCCGGAAACCCTGCTGAGCCGCTCTTTTTTTCAGAAACACACGGAGACGTTTTTTGAATATTATAAAAAATACCTGCTCTATCCCAATGCACAGCCAAACGACTGCCACCGCGCGCTTGCGAAGCTGGAGCGTGAGGGGAAACTCACCGCAATCATCACCCAAAACATCGACGGGCTGCATCAAAAGGCGGGCAGTAAAACGGTTCTGGAGCTGCACGGCACGGCGCACCGGAACCATTGCATGAACTGTGGCCGCGCGTTCTCCCTGGAGGACGTGATCCGGAAGGACGGCGTTCCTTATTGCTCCTGCGGCGGGGTCATCAAGCCGGATGTGGTGCTCTATGAGGAGCCGCTAAACGAAAAAGTGCTGCGTGCGGCGATTGCGCAGACGGATAAGGCGGATACGCTCATCATCGGCGGCACGTCGCTGGTGGTCTATCCGGCGGCGGGCCTGATCGACTACTTCCATGGACGGAGCCTCGTTGTCATCAATCTTGGCAAGACAAGCCGGAGCGGAAGCGCAACGCTGAACATCGCGGCTCCGATCGGACAGGTTCTCAAACGTGCGGTGCTGGATCATGCGCTGGCGATGGATGCATAGCATCGTGTCCGGGCCTATCATGTGATCTTCCATTGCCGCCGGATGGCGGCATTTTCACGCGCCATCGGATCGTAATTCTGCGGCCAATCGCGCGAGACAAGGGCGACCGGCCGTCTCCGTCATGCTCCGTTCACACTTTGTTTGATTGTCCGGTCAGATGACCTCATGGTAAAATACATTGATATCATATGCTGTGTTCGTCCGAACGGATCACATGAAAGCAGGTTGGAAAATGGGTTTGTTTGATACGTCCGATATCGGCATCGACCTCGGCACGTCCACCACCCTTGTCTATGTGAAAGGCAAGGGAATCATTCTGAAAGAGCCGTCCGTCGTCGCGGTGGAACGCGTCACGGGACGCATTGTCGCCATCGGTGAAGAGGCGCGCAAAATGATGGGCCGTGCGCCGGCCAACATCGTCGTTATCCGTCCGCTGCGGGATGGCGTCATCTCCAACTTTGACGTCACAGCGCGCATGCTGCGATATTTTTTTCAAAAGGTTGTCGGAACGCGCCTGCTTTACCGCCCGCGCGCGGTGGTTTGTGTCCCGTCCGGCGTGACGGAGGCGGAGAAGCGCTGCGTGATAGAAGCCTCGGATGAGGCGGGGGCGAGATATACTTACCTGATTGAGGAACCGATTGCCGCCGCCATCGGCGCGGGCATCGATATCAACGAGCCGAAGGGGCATATGGTGCTCGATATTGGCGGCGGAACCACGGATATCGCGGTTATTGCCTATGGCGCGACGGTGCTTTCCGATTCCATCAAGATGGCTGGCGATAAGTTTGACGACGCGCTGCGCCGCTATATGAAGCGCAAACATAACCTCTATATAGGCGAGCGAAACGCCGAGGACATCAAGATCGCTTATGGGCGCGCCCATATGGAAAAGGAACAGCGCATTATCGAAGTGCGCGGCAGGAACGTCGTCACCGGCCTGCCGGAGGCGGTGCCCATCGGCACCAACGAGATGGTAGACGCGCTAAGCGAACCGCTCGCCGCCATTATGGAGCGCGTGCGCGGCCTGTTTGAGCGGACGCCGCCGGAGCTCGCGAGCGATATTGCCAGCGCAGGCATCGTGGTGACGGGCGGCGGCGCGCTGCTCGCCGGTTTTGACCGCTATGTGACGGAGCGCACCAATGTGCCCTGCCGAATCGCGGAGGATCCGATCTCGTGCGTAGCCATCGGTACGGGGCGTGTGCTCGATGATTTCAAGAAATACAACGCGGCCATTTACGATTACCGGCGCGGAGAATATTACGATGGCTGAGTTCGCCGGAGCGCGGAAAGGTATTATCGATTCGTTAAAAAAAAGTTCAACGCAACGTCATGATTGCTTGCTATACTCAGCATGACACATGATTTGGATGATAGGCGGCGGCAAAGCCTCGCCAAACGCCGAAAGGAGTCTGAACGTGCCTACTGATCCCCATTCTGCAAGAAAGCCCGCACAGGGCAAGTCCAAGCAAAAAGGATATTCCGCACAGGGCGCCCCTGCGCGCGGAAGCATGTATCCCGCACGGAGCGCGGCCAAGGCAAAACCGAAAAGCGCTGCGGGAAAAGGCGAATACGCTCCCGTAAAGAGCGCGGCAAGCGATAAGGCAAAGCACGCCGCTCAGGATGCGCGCGGGCCATATGAGAAGAAAACGCACGATAGGGACGCGCACGCGGCAAAGAGGCAGGCGGCGAACACCTATGAGCAGCGCTATGCCGCGCCCCGAAAAAAGAAAAAGAAGTTTAAGTTCAAGCGGTTCTTCAAAAAGCTCGGCAAGCAGATTTCCGCCTTCAGCGCGAAGCTGGTTCAGGTGGAGGAACTGCCGCAGGACGAAGCGTCGCTCGGCATGGGCATGAATCAAAACGAGCTGGGGTTCGCGCAGAAACAGGGCGGCTCCGCGGGCGACGTTTGGGAGAAGATTAAGAAAGGTCTGCTCAAGGCGCTGCGCGTTGTGGCGCGCGGGATCTATCTGGGCATTCGGCGGACCTATCAGTTTCTTATGAAATTGCCGCCGCGCACGCTCCTGATTGGAAGCAGCGCGCTCGGGCTTGTCTTGATGACCACCATTATTTTAGCCATCGCTTTGCCGGGAAAGGCCTCCAAGGCCGAGAATGCGGAGCAGCTTGCGGCCTTTACGGCACTGCAGTCCGAACCGACCGCGCTGGAAAATGCGAATTCAGATGCCGCGCTGACCGGGGATGCCGCCCAGCAGGACGGAGTTACGGACTCTGCCATTGACGCGACGCTTCCGGCAGACGTGGAGGGGACGACCACCGATGCGGCGCAGCCGATCGCGTTTACCGGCGAGATGACGGCGGGAGATGATGGTGAAATCATTTCTACAATCCAGACCCGCCTGATGGAGCTCGGCTATATGGACTCCGACGAGCCGACGCAGCACTTTGGCCCGCTGACACAGAGCGCGCTGAAAGCATTTCAGCGACATAATGGCCTTGGCGACGACGGCATATTGGGGCAGGCGACCTATACCGCGCTCATGAATGCGGAAGCAAAGGTCTATGTCATGCAGTTGGGCGATTCCGGCCCGGATGTCGAAGGCGTCCAGCAGCGTCTCTACGAGCTGGGGTATCTGGACAATAAGGCGAATATTCAGGGTAAATTTGGCGAGAAGACCGAAGAAGCCGCAAAGACGTTTCAAAAGAAGAACCATCTGACGGCGGATGGCAAGGTAGGAAGCAAAACCCTGGAAATGCTCTATGGCGAAGATGTCGTCGGCAATGCCTATAAGCTTGGCGACGAAAATCCGGTTATCAAGGATTGCCAGGCGGCGCTAAAGCGGCTCGGCTATGTGACCTTTAAACCCGACGGGGTGATGGGTAAGGCGACCGTATCCGCCATCAAGGCATTCCAACAGGCCAACGGGCTCACACGCGACGGCCAGCTCGGCCCCGTGACGCGGGATATGATTCTCTCCGGCGACGCGCAGGAGATGGTGATGCAGCTTGGCGACTATGGCACGGATGTAAAAAACATGCAGGCGCGCCTTGCAAAGCTCAACTATCTTGCCAGCGCGAACGCAACCGGGTATTTCGGCGAGATTACGCAGGACGCCGTGAAGGCTTTTCAGAAGCGCGCCGGATTGACGGCGGACGGCAAGGTTGGCGGCGTAACGCTGACCATGATGAACTCCTCCAGCGCCAAGAAGGCGGCAAGCCCGCCTTCAACAAAGAAGGAGAACAAGAGCACCGGCTCTTCCGGCGGCAGTTCCTCCGGCGGTTCTTCCTCCGGCGGCTCCACTAGCAGCGCCTCCGATAAGACGGGCGTCGAAAAGCTTGTCGCGCTCGCGGAGAGCAAGATCGGCAGCAAATACGTGCGCGGTGCGAAGGGATCCAATACCTTCGACTGCTCCGGCTTCGTCTATTGGTGCTTGAAAAATTCCGGTGTCAGCACGAGCTATATGACATCGATCGCTTGGAGATCGACATCGCGTTTCTCCAGGGTATCAAGCATGGGCTCGATCGAACGCGGAGATATCCTGGTGTTCTCCGGCAGTACGGCCTCGGATGGTCACGTCGGGATTTATCTCGGCGGGGGGAAGATGATCGACGCCAGCTCCTCGGAAGGGCAGGTGCGCCAATCTTCGTCGGTGCTCAACTCCGGTGGATACTGGTCCACACACTTCATCTGCGCCTACCGCGTCTTCTGATGCGGGGCCAATAAACAATCAATCGACTATGCGCGGGAAAGGGAACCCCCTTTCCCGCGCATCTGCATCTGCCTGGGGGGACAAAAAAGCATGCGACGAGTGACGGCAATTCTTTGCGCGGGATTGGTTCTGCTGAGCGTTTTATTGACGCCGGGCAGGGCGTATGCGCGCGATGAACTCAAGAACAGCGATCCGGAGAAGTACTATATCCTGCTTGACCTGCGCAATCAGATCGTCACTGTGTTTGAAAAGGACGAGAAGGGCGAATATACCAAGGTGGTGCGTCGCTTCCTCTGCTCCAGCGGGCGGACGGATGTGGACGAGGCAGACCCGGAGGATGAGGCGACGCCGACGCCGCGCGGCATCTGGAAGATTGGCGGACGGGAACGCTTTGGCAAATTTGCGAATTTCAGCGGAGAATATGCGCGATATTGGGTGCAGATTGTCGGATCGATCTATTTTCACTCGCTGCTCTTTGGTAGGCGCTCTGTGGACGCGATGAAGCGGCAGCCTTACAGCGACATCGGGCAGAAGGTTTCCCACGGCTGCGTCAGGCTATATGTAGAAGACGCAAAGTGGCTCTATTACTATGCCTGCCCCGGCACAACCGTGAAAATCAGCGCGAATGAACCGAGCAATGGCGATCTGAGAAAGGCGCTGAAATGCCGGCTATCGTTTGCGGAGTACAACGAGATTCAAAAGACCATCACCGACGACGCGGAGGAACTGCCTAACCGGCGCGCTTGGGTAACGGTGGAGGGCGCGCGGTTGCGTAAGGGGAGCGGCAGCGCGTTTGATTCCGTTGCGCGGCTCAGCGTTGGCGACGAGCTTGAGGTATTGATCGATAGCGAAGCCTGGGTCAAGGTTCGTTTCGGCAACAAGGAGGGGTATGTCCTGCGCGGGTATATCTCCTACAAGCAAGGGGAGATGGACACCAAGGAGGATGCGGACATCATGAAGACGACGGAGTGGCTATATGCCGGGCCGAGCATGGACGCGGAGCAGATCTGCAAGGTGCCCGCCCGCGTCTCGATTCAGCTGCTGGAGACGGCGGAGGACGGTTGGATGAAGATCGTCTATCAAAACGAGACGGGGTATATCAAGCCCGGCCGTGTAATCAAGGGCTGGGGTGTGATTCAGGGATAAGCTCAGTTGGCAAGCCAAATAGAAACACCAAGGCGCGGATTGCTCCGCGCCTTTAGAATGAAAAAAAGTTTGACTTATGGGTTGGGGGAATACCAAAAGATCTCAGGGGAAAGCGCGTCGCTTTGCGCTTCCTGGCCGGAGAGCAGCTTGATCGCCTCCTCATAGCAGCGCTTGCCTGCCGCCTCCCAATCGACGCCGACGGCGCAGACGAGGATCGGCGAAAGCGCGCGGAGCGCCTCCGCGTCCGTCCCGGCGGAAAACACCTCGATATCGTCCCGCCCGAGACTCGCGAGCCGCTCCGCGGCGGCGACGGCGAGCGCGCCGTTTTCCGCATAGACCGCGTCCAGCATGCCGGGGAAATATCGTGAGAGGATCTCCGCCATCCAGTCGTCGAGCGGCTCCTCGCTGGCGTCTGCAAGGTATTCCCGCTTGGCGAAAACCTGCCCCTTCGCAACCGCGCCGCTCCAGACGGCATATGCCTCGCTCTCGGCGCTCGTAAACAGCCCGATCATGCGCACGGGTGTCAGGTGCGGCGGATAGGAGACGGCCTGATCCAGAGCCGCCTGCGCAGCGCCATCGGCCAAATAGGATAGCCCGGCGGTGCCGGAGGGAAGCGGAACGCCGGCGGCGGAGAACACATAGCACGGCAGATTGGTCTTCGGCAGTGGTTCCGGATTCTCCAGGCAGACGATTGCCACCGCGCCTTTGGGAGGGCTGCTCGCAAGAGCGGATACCTCGCCGGGGTTAAACCTTATGGTGGGCCCGCCCTGCCCCGCGGCTGCGGATATGCCTGAGGCAAACGAGGAAGCGGATCCCACGCCGAAGACGGTGATAACGGGCGCGGGCGTGGGGGCGGGAGAGGGCGCAGGAGACACATAAGACGTTGGCGCGGGCGTTTCCGCAGACGAGGGGAAAAACGGCGCGGAGCAGGCGCTCAGGGCCGCAGAAAACACAAGCACCGATATTAGGGCACGCTGTTTTGCCGAACGTTTCATGCGAATAGTATAGCATGTAAAATAGGATGATTTGTAGTGGGTTTTGATAAAAGGGCGTGAAAAACCGCCGCGTAAAGCGGCGGTTTTGGAGGGTGTTGTGTGAAAATTACGGTTCGGGCGTGGGCTTCGGTGTGGGCGTCAGTTCGACGCCATAGAGCAGAATCTGGAGCGAGGAAGCCGCCTTTTTGATGTTGAACTCCAACTGGTCGGTTTTTTCGTAGGTTGTTTCGCCGGTCTCGCTATTGACCTTTTCGGCGGTATAGTTCTTATACGTTCCCGCCTCGGGGATTGTGGTGCTGGTGAACTCCATGTTCGAAGTGAGCAGCACCTTTGCCAGAGAGGCCATGGTTTCGAGCTTCAGATTTGTGGTGATGTAGTTGGAGGCGAAGCTCAGCAGTGCGAGCACGCTCTGCTCATTCATGGAGGAGGTGACCTTCTTGTAAACAAGCTGGATGATCTCCTGCTGGCGATTTACACGTTCAAAGTCGTTGCCGGCGCTGCCGTCCGTACCGGTGTGACGGTTGCGCGCGTAGATGAGGCACTGCGCGCCGTCAAGATGGATTAAACCGGGGGCTGCGTCAATCGTTTTTGCGTTTTTCACGATGGCGGGCTCAAGCTCGTGGTCGCCCTTGATGCGGTCGTTGATGAAGTTGATCTCCGGCTGATCGAGCTCAACGTCCAAACCGCCGATCTTGTCGATCAGCGCGGCGAAGCCGTCAAAGCCGATGGCGATATACTGGTCGATATCAAGGCCGAAGTTGCCGTTGATGGTCTTGATCAACTCGCCTGCGCCGCCGCCGCCGTAGCCGCCGCGATAGGCGCCGTTGAGCTTGTTGTAGAAGGTGAACCGCCCGCTTTCCCCGACGCGGTGCACGCGCGCGTCACGCATGAACGAAACGAGGGTGATTTTGCCGGTGTCCGTATTCAGCGAGGCAAGAATCATGGAGTCCGAGCGACCTTCGGAGTTTTCCGATTCGTCGGCGCTGCGCGAGTCGGTGCCGATGAGGAGAATATTGACCACGCTCTCGTCAAGCGCCTTTTCCTCATAGATGGGCATTGGCGTGGGAGACGGTGTGGGGTCGTCCGATATTACTTTTATGGTCTGCGGTTCTTCCGTCGTCGCCGTTAAGTCTTCGGTTGGCTTCGCAACGGTCTGCACGGCATTGGAGCGCATGCTGGAGAGCACGTACATACCGACGCCGACCACGGAAAGGACGACGACCAACAGCACGATCAGGATGATTTTCATGACTTTCGACATTACTGATACCTCTTTATGTTATATGGAGTGACTCAATGTCTACAAAACGCAATTATGATATCATACTGCATTTGCCGGATTCAATGAAAACGGCAAAACTCACAACTTGTTTACAACTCAAAAATCGTTTTTGTACGCAAAACGACTGGGAATTTTGTAGATTGCCGGGTGCGCGGCAGCGAAAAAGCCCGCCTCCAAACCGGAAGCGGGCGAAGGATCGGAGGGAAGATCAGGCGTTCAACTCGTCGATCACATGACGAACGGCCCTCTCCACACTGCCCTCGGCAAAGGGGATATCAAGCCCGGCAAGCGATAGTAATTCGAAGTAACCAAGACTGCCGCCCGCGCGGCAAAGACGCAGATAGGACGCCCACGCGGCGGCGTGATCCTGCTTGATCCGCCCGTACAAATCGAAGGCGCAAACCTGCGCCAGCGCGTAGTCCACATAGTAAAACGGATAGAGGAAGATATGCTGCTTCTGCATCCAGAATCCGCCCTCCTCCAAAAATGGCACGCCGTCATAATCCCGCCAGGGCATATATTTCTGCTCGATTTCGTGCCAGACGGCGCGGCGTTGCTTCGCGCGCATCGTCGGATTTTCATAGACCCTATGTTGGAATTCGTCTACGCTCACCAGATAGGGAATGGTGGAGAGTGCGCCGGCCAGGTGCGCATATTTGGCCTTCGCCGCATGCGCCTCTCCGTAAAAATCCTTTAAATACGGGTATGCGAAATGCTCCATGGTCATGGAGTGAATCTCGTTGACCTCGCTGGTAGAGCTCATATAACCCATCAGCGGTTGGCTTCGCATGGCGGTATAGCCGGCGAAAGCATGGCCGGCCTCGTGGGTGAGGACGTTGACATCCGCCGCGGTACCGTTGAAATTGGCGAAGATAAATGGCGCTTGATAGTCCGCCAGATAGGTGCAATAGCCGCCAATGTGCTTGCCCGGGCGGGTTTCCAGATCGTACAGGCCATAGGCATGCATGAAATCGAAAAATTCGCCGGTCTCCGGCGAGATTTCGCGATACATGCGCTGCGCAATTGGAACCAGCTCGCTCTCCCCGCCGCTGGGATCGGCGTTGCCATCCGGGAACATACAGGATTCGTCATAATAGGCCAACTTCGGCAGGCCGAGACGCTTGGCCTGTTCCTGCCTTAGCTTTGCCACGGCGGGCACGATGACAAGGCGCACCTGCTCTCGGAAGCGGGCGACCTCCTCCGGGCCATAGTCCGCGCGGTGCATGTTGAGATATCCAAGTGCGGTGAAGTTCGGCAGTTTCAGCTTTCTTGCCATGCGGACGCGGATTTTGATGAGCTTGTCGTAGAGCTCATCCAGCTTGTCCGCAATGCCCTCGTAAAGCTTTGCCCAGGCGAGATAGGCCTCCCGGCGCTCCTCGCGGTCCGGACTCTCCATGTGCTTGAGCAGGCCGTAGAAGTTGACCTCCTCTCCGCGAAAGTCGGTCTTGCAGGCGGCGGTGGTCTTCTTGTAAAGGTTCTCAAGATTGCCCTGCCGGATTAAGTCCGGTATGATGCGGAGACTCTGTGTTTTCTGATCCATCTCGGCGAGGGTAAAGAGCTGTTTGCCAAACTCCGCCTCGAACTGCGGGCGAAAACGGGAGCGCAGCAGCGCTTTTGTGAACGCCTTGCTCAATGGCATCAGCATCGCGATGGCGCTGTTAAAGAATTTCATCTCGCCGTCATAAAAAGGATCCTTCGTGTCCAGGGTATTGCGGATGCTGGCGATGATATACGCCGTCTCCACATGCCCCGTTTCCTCCTGCGAGGCGAGATAGGCGGCGCGCGCGGCTTCGTAGGACGAAGCGCGCTTCAGGGTGTTGAGCTGAATCCGCAGTTTCTTTTTCAATGCGCCCATATCGGGGCGCTTGTACGTGATTTGAGCAAAAGGTTCCATGAAAAGCTCCCGTAATTGGTTATTTCCGGCCAGTTTATTGGCGGATCTAAGCGTATTGTAGTACGCAAGGCGGCTTTGTTGCAAGCCGCGCGTATGCAGGCGGGAATGGGAGGTTTACTTTTTTGCCTTTTGCGGGGTATAATAAACGAAAATCACGCACTTTGGCGGGATTGTTTTCTTTTGCCCGCCTGCATGAATGGATTGATAAGGGCTGGAAAAGCTGTACCGCGAAGGCGGATTTTTGGAAGCACAGGAAACGGAGAACGCCATTGTTTGGTAACGCGTTTAAAAAATTACTGCTGGTACTGGCGGTTTTGGCGCTGCTGCTCGGCGGCGGCGCGGGCGTGCTTTTTGGCGTGATCCCCGCGCTGCATTACGATGTTTGGGGAGCCGAGGCGGGCGTAATGCCTGAAGCCAGCGCGCCGCCGGCGGAGACGCCCACACCGCTGCCGACCGATACGCCGGAGCCAACCGCCACGCCGGAGATGCAGCCGGAGACCGCGGAGGACTGGGTGGGGCGCTATATGGCGGATATGAGCCTGCAGGAAAAACTCGGTCAAATGATGATGTTTGGTTTTACGGGCACTTCAGACGTCCAGAACCCGTTTCGCGAGGTATGGAGCAATCATTCGGTCGGCAACGCCGTCCTCTACGGGACAAACATCAAGAGCACCAACAGCGACGGCGGGTTTGGGCAGGCGAACGATCTGACGAAACAGATCGCAAAGCGCATTGGGACGAGCATACCGCCGCTGGTGAGTATTGATGTGGAAGGCGGGAGCGTCGTCCGCTTCCGTTGGAATCCGCAGCCGGTCTCCGCGCGTTCGCTCGGGCGGCGGCGGGATGTGGACTATGCCACACAGCAGTTCCAAACCATCGGCGCCAAGCTGATGACCTCCGGCATCAACATGGATCTTGCGCCCGTGCTGGACGTGGCCCAAGACCCGATGAGCACCTTTTTAGAGACGCGCATTATCTCCGAGGACGCGAGCATCGCCGCCGCCATTGGCAGCGCGGTGATCGAGGGCTTGCACGCGGGCGGAATCCTCTCCTGCGCAAAGCATTTCCCCGGCCACGGCGGCACTACCGAGGACTCCCACGCGATTACGCCCACGGTGGATAAAACATTGGAGGAACTCAAAAGCTACGACCTTGTGCCGTTTGTCAGCGCAATCGCCTCCGGCGTGGACGCGATTATGGTTGCGCATGTGCGCTACCCTGCGCTGGACTCGACGGATATCGCCTCAATGAGCAAGCCTATTATCACGGATCTTCTGCGTACGCAGATGGGGTTCGGCGGCATTGTGATCAGCGATGATTTTCGCATGGAAGGGCTGACCAAGCAGTATGAGATCGGCGATGCGGCCGTGCGGTTTATCCTCGCAGGCGGCGACATTGTCGTGTGCGGCGCGGAGAGCGAAAAACAGAAGGCCATTGCGGATGCGCTCAATGCCGCCGCGGCGGACGGAAGGCTGACGCAGGAACGCATCGATGAGAGCGTGAAGCGGATTCTGCTCAAAAAACTGTCTCTGGGGACGTGGGATATCGCCGCGGATTATGCCGGCCGTACGGCGGAAGAAAACTGAAGCACAACTGCGGGCTGGAGGGAAAAACTCCAGCCCGTTTTATGGGTCTTGGGGAGCGCTCGCGGTGAATCATGCGGTTTCCCAATATTGGTTCGTCTAAGCCGGGGGAAATTCCGTTGGAATGAGATCGCCGAACTTGTATTTTTGCGCGCCGGACGATAGAATGATAACATGGAAAATTATCAACAGCAGCAGCCGCGTAAGATGAGACTCGGCTGGCCGGTTCTCTTATTGTCTGTCCTGATTGGATTGATTGCCGTTGTGTTCCCCGTTGCGCTTGTGCTCGCGCCGGGGCTCTGGGCGTATGCCGGCGCACGGACGAAGCCCTATTGGATTGCGCTGCCTGCGGCGGCGTTTGCGATTGCGGCACTGCAGCTTTATACGCCGGTTGCGGCGGTGGGGCTCTCGCTGGCCTCCGCTCTTGCAGCCGGGGTGATTTTTGCGCTGCTGACCCGCCGCGTGAGCAACACCTATACCGCGCTGATCCTTGGTGGGGTATTTCTTGGCGGGCTATATGCGGCGGTTTGCCTGCCCGGTATCCTCGCAGGCAGGGGCGCGTTTGCGGATGTGCAGCGTGCAATGGACACGATTCTATCGCTCTATCGCTCGGCAATGGCGCAGACGCCGGAGCTGAGCGCCGAGGTAAAAACGCTTTTCGCGCAGGCGCTGGATACGTTTCAAGCGGAGGTGCCAAACCTCATCGTCTCCGCACTGTGCATATTTGCCGGCCTATTCGGCCTTGGCAACCTGTTGTTTTTCCGTCTGTTCTGCCGCAAGCACAAAGAGATTGAGATCTCTCCGATGCGTGCGTTTCGGGACTGGACACTTCCGCGAAGCATGACCTTTGGCCTGTTTGTGCTTTTGATTGGCTCGCTGGCGCTCGAATGGGCCGGCTGGGCGTTTGCCGAAGGATTCTCCAATACGGTCAACGCGCTGGTCGGCATGCCGCTGCTGCTGCAGGGATTATGCGTGGTGGACTTTTTGCTTTCGCGCTCCCCTAAGAATGCTACGCTGGGGCGCGCGCTGACCTATACCGGCATTGGCATTCTCTTTAGCTTCGCGCAGACGCCGCTGATTTTGATTGGCTGTTTTGAGCAGATATTTCGCTTTCGGGATCGCATGCGCGGCGTGCCTCCGCGCGCGGCGATCTAGGGCGAAGCCTCCCGCATTTACACTGCGCGGCGGAGGAGATCCGCGCCAGAATGCAAACGAACAGGAGCGACGGTATGAAACAGAAGAAAACCGGCCTGATTCCGCTGGGCGTTCTCTCCGGCGTATTGTGCCTCGCCATTCTTGCGTCCAGGCTGTATCAACCCTACCGGTTCTTGGCTGCCGCTGCCGCGCTGGGCGCTTCGCTCATTGTCTTTTTCATCAGTCTCGCGCTGGAGCGAAAACGCACGCGCAGCATGCAAAAACGGATGGACGACGTCTTTTCGGAAAATTCCGAAATCGCCGCGAAACTGGTCAACTCCGTGGGGATTCCCTGCGCGCTCATCGAGCGCGACGGAAAGATTGCCTGGCGAAACGAGACGATGGCGAAGATATTCTCCGAGGCGGATGTCTGCCGCGCGCAGCCGCACTTTGATTTTCAGACGCCGTTGGTCGCTATGCCGATGGAGCTCGCGGGCAACGTTTTTCAGGTGATGAGCGTGCCGGTCTACCGCGAGAAGGATGCGCGGGCGATGATCTTTCAATATTGGCTCGACCGCACCGAGGCGGCGCACTATCAGCGCCTCTTTGAAGAACAGATGCCGTATGTCGCGCTGATCTACATCGATAATTACGAGGAACTCTCCTCGGATGTTCAGTTTCATAAGTCCAGCGTGTTCTCCGAGGTGGAACGGCTGATTGCGGATTTGGTGCGCGGTATCGACGGCGTCTACCGCCGCTACGAGAACGGGCGCTATTTCGTGGTGTTCGAGGCGAAGCACCTGCCGCAGCTGGAGCACGCGCGCTTTCCGCTGCTGGAACAGGCGCACGCCATCGACACCGGAACCAACATGCTGGTTTCACTCTCTATCGCGGTTGGCGCGGCGGATCGCGTGCAGCGCGCGGACGAGAGCGCGCGCCAGGCCATGGAGCTTGCGCTTGGGCGCGGGGGCGATCAGGCCGTTATCAAAAAAGGCGGCGGATATGTGTTTTACGGCGGAAGGCGTCAGCCGGAGGCGCTGCAAAGCCGCGTGAAGATGCGCCTCTTTAGCAAGGCGCTCCGTCAGTTGTTTGACAATACGGGGGATGTGTTTATCGTTGGGCACAGCAGGCCGGACATGGACTGCATCGGCGCAGCGCTCGGCGTTGCAACCTGCGCGCGGCATGCGGGGTCGCGGGCTTATATTGTCCTCGGCGAGCAGAATACGATGATTGAGCATGCGCTGGAGCTTATCCGCGAAAACCACGCCTATAGCGGTTTGCTGATTTCGCCGGAACAGGCGGAGCGCATCATGCGCCCGACCAGCGTGCTCGTGGTGGTCGACACTCAGCGCGTCGGCTCGCTGGTTGCGCCGAAGCTATTGGAGATGGCGAGCCGTGTGGTCGTCATCGACCATCACCGGCGCGGGGCGGACCATATTGACAACGCGACGCTGCATTTTCTCGAGGCGCGTGCATCCTCAACGAGCGAGCTCGTAACCGAGATGCTGCAATACTTTGACTCGAACCTTCGCCCGCCCGCGCTTGTCTGCGGAACGCTGCTTGCGGGCATCACGATTGACACCAAGCACTTTGCCTTCAACGTCGGTTCCCGCACCTTTGAGGCGGCGGGATATCTGCGCAAAAACGGCGCGGACACGAGCATCGTCAAACAGATGTTTCAGGACGACATGGAGAGCTTTGGGGACGTTGCAACCACCGTGCGCAGCGCGGAGATTCTCAAGGGCGGGGTGGCGCTCGCCAGCGTTGGCGAGGAGGTCAAAAACGCACCGCTTATCGCAGCCAAGTCGGCGGACGAGCTCATCGGCATCCGCGGCATCGAGGCGGCGTTCGTCATCGGGCGCGACGGAAGCAGCATCAGCGTCAGTGGACGCTCGCTCGGCACTATTAACGTGCAGATTATCTGCGAACGGCTTGGCGGCGGCGGGCACCTGACCATGGCGGGCGCGCAGATGGAGGATATGGAGCTGGACGAGGCGGAAACGCTCGTGCGCAATGAAATTGAGAAATATACGCAGGAGATTATAAAAGCGGACTAGAATAGAGCAATAGTAGAAACTGATCGATATAGAAAAACGCAGGAGGAAAAACAGCATGAAGTTATTATTGGAACAGGATGTCAAGGGAACGGGCAAAAAGGGCGAGATCGTGGATGTGTCGGACGGGTACGCGCGTAATTTTCTCCTGCCGCGCAAACTGGCAACTCCCGCGGACGCGCAGTCTGTCAACGCGGCGAACATTCAAAAGAGTGCGGCTGCGCACCGGAAGTTCCAAGCAGGCGTTGCCGCGCGCGAGCTGGCAAAGCAGTTGGATGGCGCGGTTGTCACCGTAAAGGCAAAGGTCGGCGACAACGGGCATCTCTTCGGCGCTATCACGGGCAAGGAAATCTCCGCCGCGCTGAAGGAACAGAGGCAGGTTGATGTGGATAAAAAGAAGATTGCGCTCAACGACCCGATCCGCGCGCTCGGCGAATATAATATTCGTGTTAGCATCTATGAAAACACGTTTGCGAACGTCAAGGTGATCGTTGAAAAGTGCTGAGAATACGCATTTGCAATGAACGGAAAACGTTTGAAGAGGGCTGAAGCGCCACTTTTTCAAGAAGGCCGGCAGGGCGGGAGTAACGGATGGAAGAATTTGAATTCAACAGCCCGGCGGGTGTAATGAATACCCTGCCGCATGTGAGCGACGCGGAGCGATCCGTGCTTGGCAGCATGCTCATAGACACCGGCGCTCTTGAAGCCTGCCTGGAGCAGCTGCACGAGGAAGATTTTTATGTCCCTGCAAACGCGGTAATCTTTGCCGCAATGCGGGATGTCCGCGGGAGCGGTAACGCGGTTGATCTCGTAACCCTGATCGCCGAGTTAGAGCGGCACGGCAAGCTCGACATCGCGGGCGGGATGACATATTTGACCGACCTTGTCACGTTTGTGCCCACGGCGGCAAACGTGCAGCATTATGCCGCCATCGTCGAAGCAAAAAGCACACAGCGCGCGTTGATTCGCGCGGGCGGCGAGATCATGCGCGACGGTATGGACGACGAGAAGGATCTTGAAGAAACGCTCGACGCCGCGGAAAAACGCATCTACGAAATCTCCATGCGCAAGGTGCAGGGCACGCTGGTTCCGATGGAACAGATCGTGCCGGAGGCGTATAACCTCATCGGGGAGCTGGCGCAGAGGCGCGGAAAGATCACGGGAGTTCCCAGCGGATTTATCGATCTCGACCGCATGACAAACGGTTTTCAAAAAAGCGATTTAATCATTGTGGCAAGTCGACCCGCGATGGGAAAATCCAGCTTTGCGATGAACGTTGCCCAGCATGCGGCAATACACAACAACCGTACGGTGGTGGTTTTCAGCCTTGAGATGAGCAGCGAGCAGCTCGTCATGCGCATGCTTTGCACGGAGGCCTCCGTGGACTCCCAGCGTATTAAGGAAGGCCTGATCGGCAGCAATGAAATGAACAGTCTCATGGAGGTCATGGACCCCATGAGCCGCGCGAAGATCTATATCGACGACTCCGGCAGCGCGAGCGTCTCGGTCATCCGCAGCAAGTGCCGCAGGCTCGCGGCGCGCGCGGGGCTGGATATGATCGTAATCGACTACCTCCAGCTCATGCAGGCTGCCGGCGGGCGAAAGACGGACAACCGCATGCAGGAGGTTTCGGATATGACGCGCCAGCTCAAACTGCTGGCAAGAGAGCTGGATGTGCCAATCATCGTCCTCTGTCAGCTCAACCGCGGCCCGGATACACGCACGGATCACCGCCCGGTGATATCGGATCTGCGCGAGAGCGGGTCGATCGAGCAGGACGCGGACATGGTGCTGCTGCTCTACCGCCCGGCGGCGTATCTGGACACACAGGAATACGAAATGGGCGACAACACAAGCCAGGTAATCATCGCAAAACACCGCCACGGCTCTACGGGCGTGGTGAAGCTGCTCTGGCAGGGCGAATATACGCGCTTTCGTTCCATTGCGCAGGATAACTAGCGCAGCATAAAACAAGGACAGGAAATACACGCATGAAGAATCAGGATATGTTTGCGGATTTATCGGCGACGCTCGCGGAGAAATTGTTTTTGGAAACAACCTATCCCTGGGAGGTTTTACCGATGATTAAGGGTTTTGTGCGCGCGCTTGGCGCGACGCTCGGCGCGGAGGACTATGACCGCCCGAGCGAAGAGGTTTGGATTCACAAAACCGCGAAGATCTATCCGTATACCTATATCGAAGGGCCGGCTATCATCGGCGCGGGCACGGAGGTGCGCCCCGGCGCATTTATCCGCGGGAGCGTACTTGTCGGCAGCGGCTGCGTGGTTGGGAACTCCACCGAACTGAAGAACTGCATCCTCTTTGACAAAGTGCAGGTTCCGCACTATAACTATGTTGGCGACAGCATCCTGGGACATTATGCGCATATGGGCGCGGGTTCCATCTGCTCAAACGTCAAGAGCGACAAAACGCTTGTCACCGTGCGCGGCGGAGAAGAACCGCATGAGACCGGGCTCAAGAAGTTCGGCGCGATCCTCGGCGACCATGTTGAGGTTGGCTGTAACAGCGTACTCAATCCCGGTACGGTGCTGGAACCCTATGCCTCGGTCTATCCGCTCTCGCGCGTGCGCGGAGTGGTTAAGGCGGGGCACATCTTTAAGGCACAGAACGACATCGTCAAGCGCAGTTAAACCGGATGAGCCGCATGCATGCGGGAGCAAGGACGCTTCCGTGGATAGCGGCTTTTTTGATGCACCAATTCGGATTTCGACCGGAAGGACAACAAGAATACAGGGCTTTTTTTGACAAATGAAGCACGTCTTGACCGATGGCGTTAAAATTGTGAAAAGCTCGCAACATTCCGCACAACCCGCTTTTTTGCCGGAGGGAATCGGCTATACTATGCATATGATAACGTTTCGACATCATTCCAGATTTCTCTCGTTTCGCAGGCCGCAGGGCGCGGTTCCCTGCAGGACGAGCGTTCATCTCTCCGCTGAAATCGGCGGGGATGCGGGCGCGCGGGTTCAGCTGCGGCTCTATAACCAGTTTGGCGTAGAGTCCGTCTTCGAGCTGCCGGTGGCAAACGGGCGCGCGGCGGGGGATATCCCCATGCCGGACGTGCCGTGCCTGGTCTGGTATTATTTCATCATTCGCACGGGCGACGGCAAGACGCAGTATTACGGCGCGGACAGCGGCGAGGGCAGGCTGGAGTCCCATGAACCGCGCGCCTATCAAATCACGGTTTACGACGGCGCGTTTGAAACACCGAAGCACTGGCGCGAGGGCATCGTCTATCAGATTTTTCCGGATCGCTTCCGCAGAAGCAGCTGGGAGGATTTTCGCGAGCGCGCAAAATACCACGCCGAGAAAGGGCGTTTCCTGCGCATCCATGACCGCTGGAGCGAGGACGTTTGCTTTACGCCCGCGCCCGGACAGGAGAACTACGAACCCAACGACTTCTTCGGCGGGGACATCAACGGCATCCGTGAAAAGCTCGGCTACCTGGCCGGACTCGGCGTAACCACGATCTATCTCAACCCGATCTTCGAGTCGGCAAGCAACCACCGCTATGACACGGCCGACTATAACAGGATCGACCCGATCTTTGGCAGTGAGGACGAGTTTCGCGCGCTCTGCGCGGAGGCAAACGCGCTTGGCATTCGCATAATGCTCGACGGGGTGTTTTCCCACACAGGCGCAGACAGCCGTTATTTCGACAAATTTTCGCGATATGACGGCATAGGCGCGTATGAGGCGGACGACTCCCCCTATCGCGGTTGGTATCGCTTTATCGGCGATCGCAAGCATTACGATTGCTGGTGGGGGTTTCCGAGCCTGCCGAACGTCAACGAGCTGGAACCGAGCTATACGGAGTTTATCACGGGCGACGCGGGCGTGCTCTCCCACTGGGCGGGCGCGGGCGCAAAGGATTGGCGGCTGGATGTCGCGGACGAACTGCCGGATGCATTCATCCGCACCCTGCGCAGCCGCGTCAAACGAAACGACCCGGAGGGTGTGCTTCTCGGCGAGGTCTGGGAAGATTGCTCCAATAAATATGGCCCGGAGGGCAGGCGCGGTTACGTCAACGGCGATGAGCTGGACAGCGCGATGAACTACCCCTTTATGGAGGCCGTTGTGGCGTTTTTAACCGGACATTCGGACGCTTATGCGTTGGATCATGCGCTGCAGACCCTGCGCGAGCATTATCCAAAGCCGTTTTACGAAGCTTGTTTGAATTTGATCTCGTCACACGATATCATCCGCGCGGCAACCGCGCTCTCCGGCGCGCCGGATCGGAATTCCGTTTCGCGCAAGCTGCAGGCGGTCTACCAGCCGAACGAGAAAGACCAGCAAAAGGGGTATCGGCGCCTGATTCTTGCCGCGGCACTGCAGATGACGCTGCCGGGTGTGCCGAGCGTCTACTATGGCGACGAGGCGGGTATGACCGGTATGAGCGATCCCTTTAACCGCGGAACCTATCCCTGGGGAGCGGAGAATGAGGCGGTGTTCGCAGGCTATTCCGCGCTGATGCGCGCGCGGGCGGAGAGCGGCGCGCTCAAGGGCGGACTTTGCCGCATGGGCGCGCTATCGCCGGAGAGCTACGCGGTGCTGCGCTGGCTGCCGGGAGGGGAGCAGGCCATTCTGTTCATCAACCGCTCCGAACGCGAGCAGCGGCTGACGCTGCATCCGGATGATCTGCCGCAGGGGCCGGATGGGGAGACGCCGATTTCCTTGCGGGAGGAATGGGCCGATGTGCTGACGGGAGAAACGGCAAACGCCGTTGAAGGCGCGCTCACAATCGCATTACCGCCGTTGACAGCACGGCTTTATCGGGCGACAAAATCTTGAGAACGCCCGGAGAGGGCTGAAAATAATAGGCGGATATTCCGCCAGATCTGGATAGAAGCGAGGGATACAATGTTTCAACAACAGCAAAGAGGCCTGGACGAGCTAAACCGTGCGATGATGATCGCCGCACTGATTCTGACGATCCTCGGCATGTTTTTTGCCCAGCTTGGCGGCTGGCTGCGGTTTGTGTTCACGGGGCTTGGCGCGGTCCTGCTGATTTTGATGGTTCTGCGCATGACAAGCAAGAACACCGCCAAGCGATATCAGGAAAACATGAAGTACTTAACCGTTGTAACCGGCGTGAAGGACTGGTTTCGCCGCACATTTCGGGCCAAGTCGGCGGGATCGCAGCCGGCGGGACAGCGCGTAAAGCGTGCGCACAAAAACCCCACCTGGAGTGAGATGAAGCAATACAAATATCTGATCTGCCCCCAATGCGCCCAGCGACTGCGCGTGCCGCGCGGCAAGGGCAGAATCCGCGTAACCTGCACCAACTGCGGAAATGTCTTTGAGACGCGCAGTTAAGGGAGGAGCGGTGCGTTTTTTGACAAACAAGTGAAAAAACGCTTGGTTTTTTGTAGAATCATGATATACTAGTATTTAACTAGTGTTTAAAGAAGCGTTAGTGACAGATCATTTAGGAGGACAAAGACCATGCAGGCAACGAAGGATATGCTGATTCAGCAGGTGATTGAGCTGGACGAAGGCACGGCAGATATTCTCATGAACGCTGGCATGCACTGCCTCGGCTGCGCAATGGCGCATGGCGAGAGCATCGAGCAGGCTTGCGCGGTGCACGGAATCAATTCCGATGCGCTCATCAGCCAGATCAACGAATATCTCGCGGCGAAGTAAAAGCGAACACCGAAATTTGGCAAACAGGCCGCCGGATGCGTTCCAGCGGCTTTTTTGCGCCGAAATGGGAGGATATTTCACATTCGTTCACAAGCGGGATAGAAATTAGGCATGTTCACACGCTACCTAACATGGTACAATGTTTTGCGGATGCAGAAAGGAAACGGCACATGTTTGGCTATATTCGTCCGTTGGAGTGCGAACTGAAGGTGCGCGAACAGACAGAGTATCGCGGGACATACTGCGGGCTTTGTAAGAGCATCGGCAGGCGATATGGGCAGATTGAGCGGTTGACGCTGAGCTATGACTGTGCGTTTCTCGCGCTCGTACTCGCCGCGCTGACCGAAGGGGCTGTGTTTCGGCCGGGCAATTGCGGACCGCGCGTATATCGTGGGAAGCGGCCAATTGCCGAACCATCCGCCATATTGGACTATGCGGCGGACGTCAACATTCTGCTTGCCTGGTATCAGGCGGCGGATGATGCCCGGGACGAGAAGAACGTAAAATCCCTCGCCGCGCGTTTCGCGTTCGCGCGGGCGTATCATAAAGCCGCAAAGGCCAATCCCGCGCTGGATCGGGAGATTGCGGCAAGCATGGTTTCGCTAAGCAGGATTGAGGCGGAGAAGATCCCCTCGACCGACGAACCGAGTGACGCATTTGGTAAACTTCTGACAAGCGTGGTTTTGCGCGCACCCATGTTGCCCGGTGGCGAGCGCAGGGCTGCGGAATGGATGTTTTATAATCTCGGCAAATGGATCTATCTCATCGATGCATGGGACGACCGTGAGAAAGATGAAAAAAACGGCAACTATAATCCGTTTCTGCTTGCGAATATGTCGGTAGAGCAGGCCGAGTTTTTATTGAATATTACCCGCGGCGAGGCGCAAAAGGGCTACGATTTGCTGACGCTGAATCAGAGCAGCGGTCTATTGGACAATATCATGCGTCTGGGGTTATATCATACGCAGCGCCGTGTACTGCACGGAGAGAATGGCTGTCAGGCGGAAAACGCGTCGCCTGAAAAGGATAAAGGAGACAAGGAATGAACCCGTATAAAGTTCTTGGTGTGAGCGAAAACGCCTCGCAGGAGGAGATTCGTGCCGCTTATCTGGAGCTGGTGAAAAAGTATCATCCGGATAAATACACGGATAATCCTCTAAAGGAGCTGGCAGGCGAGAAACTCAAAGAGATCAACCAGGCCTACGAAATGCTCACCAAGAAGCAGGCAAACAACAACGGTGCGGGGGCGGGTTATTCGTCTTCCTATGGTTCGTATGGGGCCGGGGCTTCGGGCGGTTACACACGCCCGGGCGGCACGGCGTATAGCGGGCCGTTTGCCGCAGAGTTTGCGCGGGCGCGCGCATCCATCAACCAGAACAACCTCAACGCCGCGCGGGAAATTCTCGACGGTGTGAGTGTGCACAACGCGGAGTGGAACTATCTGTATGGCGTGATCTACCTCCGGCAGGGATGGTATGAGAAGGCGTTTTCCTGCATCAGCCGCGCATATGAGGCCGAGCCGGATAACGCGGAATACCGCAATGCCTATCTTTCGCTCAACAACTCCGGGCGCACCTATCAGCGCAATGCGGGCGGAACCATGGACAACTCCGCCTGCTGCGATGTTTGCAGCGCGCTCATGTGCCTTAACTGCTGCTGCGGCGGAGACTGCTGCTAAAACGTATAAAGAAAAAACACAGCGCCCGTCTGGACGCTGTGTTTAGAGCATCAACAAACCCAGTAGGGGGGTGGGGGATTTCGAAAATCCCACATGTTCCTTCAAATTTGGCGATTCATTCGCCGAATTTGTGAAAAAATGGCGCGATTCGCGTCATTTTATCCTAAAGTTCAACCCATCGGCAGAGTCCGTAGGACTCTGCCGATGGGTTGAACACAGCGCCCGTCTGGGCGCTGTGTTTTTTTTGCAGATTGATTTAGCGTTGTGTGGATTCGATGATGAAGTCACAGCGTTGTTCGATGGGGAAGGCGGAAAAATAAGCATTTTCCAGCGGCACCCAGCGGGTGAGGAACATCGGCAGCATTTTCTCTCCGTTGCGGGCGAGAATGCGCTCCCGCTGAAGCGCCGGATCAATGCGGCAGAAAATCTTGATATCGTAAGAGCGAACAAGCAGCGGATGCATGCAATATGCACCCTCGATGATGGAAACACGGCGGGGCATAACCGCCTCCGGCGCGAGCAACTCGTCCCGATGGCAGTCATAGCGGCGCACGAGAGCCATTTCTCCGCGCGAAACAGGCAGAAGCACGTCGGCAAGAAATCGCTCGGCATCTACGTTTCCGCCGGGCTGGCGTAAGCGTTCCGGTGTGCGCATATGCGGCTGGAGAAAGTAGTCGTCGAGGTGGAACACGTTCGCGCCGAGCAATGCGCCGAGCCTGGAGGCGGTCGTTGTTTTGCCTGCGCAGCAGTTGCCGTCTATTGCGAGCAATACGCGCTCTTGGGTTTGCAAGAGGGTGTTTACCTGGGCGGCGATTGCTTGGTCCGCCTCGTTAAAAAATACGCCGGGCTTCGGCTGGTTCATTTGGGGCATGAATTTCCTTTCGGTACGCCAACCTGAAATACTTTAGCGCACACCATAAAACAGGACTATTATAGCATATTTCAGCGTGCGCACCGAAAACAGGGATACGCCGCCGAGTTCGCGCGCCTGCAAGCGATATGCGGTTGAGGGGCTGGAAGCGGGCGATGCGCTTTCCATCATCCGCGATAGCAACGTTGCGTCGATGAAAGTCGCGATTCAAAACGGTATGCCGTCGAGGCCGGTTTGTGAAACACGATTACGGAATTGATATGCCGCGCAATGCTTTCTCGATCACGCGTGCGGAGTTTGATCGGGACAACCGCGAGGCCTGGCCGAATGTTTTTTCTACGGGCTGATAGCGAAGGCCGCCTGTTTCGGGCGGTCTTCGCCGAATGTTCCTGCGTTATCCGAACTTGTTATGCGAGAGAATTTCGCAGGCGAACCCAACGCACCGCGCCCTCGACCGGCTGGCGCTCGTTGACGCGCAAGATAAAGTTTTTTCCCTTTCGGCGGAACAGCTCATATTCGATCATGCGACGGTACGCTGGCGGCGCGACCGAGGTCATGATGGAGCCGGAGAGGGCAACTTGAATCGGCGCTTTTAGCGAGAGGGCGTCCGCCGTTGCGATGATGCAGTCCGCCGCATGCGCGGCTGCGCGGGCAGCATAGCGAAGCGCCAACTCATCCCCCGTCTCAACCGCGGTGAAGAACAGACCGATGAGCTGCCTCGCCGATTCCTCGTTTTGAATCAGCGCGGCGGAAGCGCGGAAAGCTTCCGGTGTTTTCACGTCAAAGAGGGTATAATAGGCATTTTTCAGGGTTGTATACGGTTTTGCAAAAAACAAATGCTGATAGACACAACGGTAGACAAAGGCGGCAATGTCAAACCCGCCGCCAACATCCCCGCAGAGCACACCGATCCCGCCAAACTGGGCGTTTCGCCCTTCCGCGTTGATGCCGCAGCAGGTAACGCCGGACCCCGACGAATAGCAGACGCCAACGCCGCTCTCAATCCCCGCCATCACGCCGAGGTAACCATCGTTGCAGACGAAGCACTGCTTAAGCCCGCGCTCTTGCAGCGCATGCCGAAGGGCGATGGCCTCCTCCTCATAATCCGCGCCGGCTAGGCCAAGCACGGCGTCCGCAACCTGGTCCAGCTGATATCCCTGGGATTCGAGCAACTCTTCGATCTCGCCAATCAAGATATCCCCCGCGCCGTCCATGCCGCCGGACAGGGTTTCGTGATTGCTCGCGCCGCCGCGTCGCGCGGCAATGACAGCGCCTCCGGCATCCATGAGCCGGTATTCCGTTTTGGAGTTTCCGCCGTCGACGGCCAGATAGCAACGCTTTTGTTCCATAGCTCGAATTCCTTATCATGCGTGTTCTTGGGTAAAAAACAATATTCGGAGTGCGGCGAAAGAACGGATGAATGAAGCGGCAAAGAGAGGAAGGAGAAAACTTGAAACCGGGTTTCTGCGGCAATGTGAGTCCCTGCACCCAACGTTACGGCAACAGACAGGTTGACCATCCGGCCAGGGCGCGCAGGCGAAAACGACGATCGAGCGATTACGACCGCGGGAAAAACGCGGGCAGTAACGCACGGTTTTGTTCCAGCATTTCCATGAGGCAGGGTGCGGTTTTATCCAAATCCGCGGCAATCGGATTGCAGCAAAGCGCCTGTAACGCTGTTGTTCGATTGCCGGAAAGCGCGGCGCGTACCGCGAGCGTTTCATATGCCTTCACGCTGGAAAGCAGCGAAACGAGCGCTGCATTTGGCGCGGCCATGACAGGATTTCGCGTGAAGCTTCCGCGATCAACAAAGCAGCTGGTCTCTATGACACTATTTTCAGGAAGGAAATCAAGCGTCCCCTTGTTTTGCACATCAACGACATGATGCCCCGGCGTGGCACCGGACAGGGAGGCGATCAGGGCGACCGCCGCCTCGGAATAGAGATGCCCGCCGCGCTCCGCCAGCATGGGCGGAATGGCGCGCGTCCGTTCGTCCGCATAATAGGAGAGCAGACGAGACTCAATCTCCACACAGGCTTCGCCGCGCGTTTGCGGCGCCTGCTTAAGTTCGAGGTATTTTCGTTCCCGATAAAAGAAATACTGTAGATAGTCGTTAGGAATTGCGCCCAGCATCTCGATGATGGGGCGGTAATAGCTGACCCAGGGTTCAAGTGTGGCGGCTTGGTCCAGCGACGCCGGAGAGAGCAGCCGGGGCAAGACGTTTTCTCCGCCGACGTATACGCCGGTGATCGCCCCGCAGTGGTTGAGGGAGACGGTTTCCAGACGAACCTGATCCATAGGGACGCCGAGCAAACGCGCAATGCGCTCCTGCGCGCCAATCGGGAGGTTACACAGACCAACCGCCTTAACCGGCGTATGGTTAAGTAAATACTCTGTGACAATGCCGGAAGGGTTGCTGAAGTTGATGAACCAGGCATCCGGTGCATAGCGTTCCGCTGCGGATGCGATAAGCGCCATCTGCGGAATGGTGCGAAGTGCATTGAGAAAACCGCCGATACCGGTCGTCTCCTGACCGACAAGACCGAATTCCAGCGGGATCTTTTCGTCCCGAATACGCGCTTCCAGGCGGCCCGCGCGAATCTGCGCAACGATAGAGTCCGCGCCGTCCAACGCACGGGGCAGGTCGCAGGTTTGTATGATGCGCGGCTCAATACCGTTTTCCAAGAGGAGCCGTTCACAAAAATCGCCAACGATATGCAGGCGCGATTCATCAATATCCGTCAATCGGAGTTCGTCGAGCTGGAGGATATCCTTGCGGCGGATAAACCCCTGCATCAACTCCGGGCAATAGGTGCTGCCCGCGCCAACGATTGCAAGTTTGATTCCCATGGGGCGCCTCCAAATATTCAGTCAAGGAGCGGTTGATAAACGCGGTGTTTCACCGATGATTTGTAATAGCCGGCGCATGACGACGCGCCGTGCTCAGTATATCATAAATAAAAATTTGGCTGCTATATGGTTGAGATAAAAACCGAGTTTTTTTATACAAAAACAGTGATTTTTGCCGCAAAAGGCAAAATTGTTCGATGCATATTGAAACAATGTTTGAACAGCACGAAAAAAGTTATGAAAACCCGGCCGGTTGCGCTATAATAATTTTGTCACATCGCAACAAAAAGCCGGCTCGCCCGATTGCGTCTGCGCTGCATTTCCGGGACAACGATGGCACACGTGTTCAAAACGAAGCAATTGTATAGATAAGTTGCGGGCGCAGCTCGCATCCGTGAGGCGAAAAGATGCTGTTTGTACGGGCATTTTTACAGGATGAACCGAATACTGCGTGATCCTTGCAACCGAAATGCCGGGCGCAAATCTGAAAAACAGCAGATTCCTGTCGAACGAACGACAAAAAGAATCGCGTAAAAGGTCGATAAATGTGTAAAAAAATGGCAAAAAGCCCGGTATGTAACGATTTTCGGAAAAAAAGTTTCATTCCTTCTATATTCTGGCTCTTTTCATCTGGCCAGAAGTATAGTAAAATGAATCGTACGGTTTATTCGCGTATTTGCGTGGATTAAACAAAAGGCGTGATTTTTTTAGACGCGCCGAATCCGTTGTACCGTTCAAATACCATCCGAACGGCTACTGCTGATAAATGTATGAGGAGAGAGAACAACTATGGACATCGGAGCAAGTATCAAGAGACTTCGCAAGTCTCATGGCGAGACACAACAGCAACTGGGTGAATCGGTAGGAGTCGTGCAGCAATCCGTAGCCGCATGGGAATCCAACCGCTGCATGCCGGATATTGCGTCTCTCGTCGCAATTGCCACCCATTACAACACGTCAACCGACAGCATTCTGGGCCTCACCGAGGAACCGAGCTATCTGTTTGACACGGAAGGCATGCAGTCGTACCGTAACGACGTTGCGCTTGCCGACCGGTTGCCGGCGGAGATCCGTGATGGCGTGATGGCGCTCATCCGCCTGGAGCGCGTGAAGTACGGACGCTGATTTCGCTTGTGATCTGCCCTTCGCCTGCCCGGGCGAAGGGTGGGGCACAGCAGATGAGAGGCACACAAACCATTGTCAGGAAAAGTCATAGCGCGAGCCGATTCCGTGCCGATCCCACGGGCAGACGCTCAAAGATGATTCGATTCTCTAAGCCGGTCAGCCCGGCTTTTTTCATGCATAGCAGTACACATTATGCAAAAAGGTTGCGTTCTTTCAATCGATCATATATAATGCTTTCGTAGGCTTTAGGATATTCAACTCTCAATCTTTATGAGGTGAATTATGGATTACAAAACAATAGCGGAACAGGTGGGGCCGCGCGTTGGCGCCACACAGGAGTGGATTTTTCACGTCCTGCGGGAAGGGATCATCAGCGGCAAATTGCCAGGCGGGATGCAGCTCAAGCAAGACGAGATCTCGGCGGCGCTGAACGTGAGTCACATTCCCGTTCGGGAAGCGCTCAGGAGGCTGGAAGCGCAGGGGCTTGTCCGTATCCATCCGAACCGCGGCGCGGCGGTGACGGAATTGACCCGCAGTGAACTGCTGGATATGATGGAAGTGCGCGCGACACTCTCCGTTATGATGATGCGCAACAGCGCGCCGATGCTGACGAAAGCGGATTTTGACGCGTTGGAAGAGGTTGTCCGCCAGCAGCGGGAAACACCGGTCGAGGATATTGTCCGCTCCGAGGAGCTCAACTACAAATTCCACGAAATACTCACGGCTCACGCCGCCAACTCCATGGCCAACTTTCTTTTAGAACTGGTACACGCGAATATCGACCGATATCTGCGCGTAAGCTTTTATGGAACGCCGCTGACGCGCGAGGTTTCTATTAACGAGCACGAGGCGATTATGCTGAGTTGCCGCGAGGGTGATTTTGAAAGCGCGTGCAAGCTTCTGCGCGACCATATTCTCAACGCCAAGCAGTTTATTCCCAATACGATGAAATAAACGTCTGCGACCGGCGGGCCTCCTTCGGGGGCCCGTTTTTTGCTGTGAAAAAGATGCTTGACAAAGACTAGTAAAGTGCTAGTATATAAGCAAACGTTTATATAAGCGAGGGCTTATGAAAAATTTAAATGCGACTCCGATCTGCGGCGAAAGCCACATTGATCAGCAACATGAAGAGGCGATTCGCGCGCATCTGCCCAGTGAGGATGCGGCGGTGGACGCTGCGGCGATCTTCACGCACCTTTCGGATACCACGCGTGTGCGCCTGCTTTCCATGCTTGCCGTGAGCGACATGTGCGTTTGTGAAATGGCGGATCTTCTCGGCATGAGCCAGCCTGCGGTTTCGCACCACTTGCGTATCCTCCGGCAATGCGATGTGATTCGTTTTCGAAAATGGGGTCAGAGAACCGTTTACTATTTAAGCGATAATGAGATTGGCGACATGGTTAAGCGCCTTTTATATGTGGTAATGGAAGAGAACAAGGAGAGGGAAAATGATGGGATATAAGATTGGTTCCAGCGAGAAATGCAAATACTGCGGTCTGGATGCGGAGCATTGCGTCTGCGGGCGAAACCCGAAGCAGAAGGACGAAACACATTCCCGCGACGATTCCTGTTCAGAGGGCGCCACATGCGCCGTTTCGCGCGAGATTGTGCAAGGGGATGGCGAAACTTGCGAGCGCTGCGCGCATGCGCAGGGACGCGATCATGAACAGGAACAGGAACATGAACATGAGGGCGCGGAGGCGTCGCAGTTTGTTACGATTGGAATTGCGATTGCGCTGCTGATTGGCAGTATGTTTGTTGACGGCTGGATACAAATCGCCCTTCGCATAGCGTCCTACTTGCTTGCGGGATATGAAGTGCTCATCCGCGCGGTGACGGGCTTCGTAAAAGGTCGCTTTTTTGACGAAAACGTGCTCATGAGCGTTGCTACCATCGGCGCGCTGATACTCGGCGACTATGCCGAGGCCGCGGCGGTTATGATTTTCTATGGCATTGGCGAAGGACTGCAGGTTGCTGCGGTGCGCAGCAGCCGCAAGCGGATTGCGGACGCGGTAGAACTCCATCCGGATAAGGCGCGCCGTGTTGCAAACGGCGAACAGACGATGGTGAAGCCGGAGGAGATTGCGGCTGGAGAACTGATTCTTGTCAAGGTTGGCGAGCGGATTCCGCTGGATGGCGAAGTTGTCGAAGGAGAGAGTTTGCTCGATGTCGCCATGCTCACAGGCGAGCCGAGGCCAATGCTGGCCAAGGCCGGTATCGAGGTTTCCGCTGGAGCGGTGAACACCAGCGGGCCGCTGACCATCCGCGTCAACAAGGTTGCGGCGGAATCCTCGACCAGCCGCCTTCTGCGTGCGGTTGAGGACGCGACAAAGCATAAACCGGAACTTGAGCGGTTCATTTCGCGTTTCTCGCGTTACTATACCCCCGCGGTGATTGCCGCCGCCGCGCTGCTCGCGGTGCTGCCCCCGCTGTTTGGCGGAGGCGAGTGGAGCGAGTGGATCCGGAGGGCGCTGATCTTCCTTGTTATCTCTTGCCCGTGCGCGCTGGTGCTCAGCATCCCGCTGACGTTTTTTGCAGGCCTGGCCATCACCTCCAAGGCGGGGGTGCTGTTCAAAGGGGCGGATGCGCTGGAAAGGTTGCCGAGCGTTAAGGCAGCTGTACTGGATAAGACGGGCACGCTGACCGAAGGTGAGTTTGCGGTGCAGCGCGTCGAGAGCGCGACCCTTCCGGTAGACGAACTTCTTGCGTTGGCTTCTGCCGCGGAGCAGCACAGCCTGCATCCTATCGCGTCCGCCATAGCAAAGGCGGATCCAAAGGGGTATGTCGCTTCCGGCACGCAGGAGATCGCAGGTAAGGGCATCGTTGCCACGGTGGAAGGAAAAAGGATTGCGATCGGCAGCCGCGCGCTGATGGAGCAGGAAGGCGTGCCGGTTGATTCCGACGCGAGCGTGCTCGTCGCAATCGACAAGGTCTACGCCGGGGCAATCTATGTAGGCGACCGCGTGCGCGAGACCTCCAAAGCGGCAATCGCGCGGCTGAACGAAGCGGTGGGCTATACGGCAATCCTCACCGGAGACGGCGCGGCCGCTGCAAACGAAGTTGGCAATGCGCTCGGAGTGAAAGCGGTATTCGCCTCGCTTCAGCCGGCGGATAAGCTCGACATCATGCGGGAGATCCGCGCGAAGGTCGGCAACACGCTGTTCGTCGGAGACGGTATCAACGATGCGCCGGTTCTCGCTGGGGCGGATATCGGCGTCGCCATCGGCCTAGGCGGAACGGAAATGGCGGCGGAGGCGGCGGACGCGCTGCTCTTAACGCGTGATCTCACGCGCCTGCCGTTTGCGGTGTTTGCCGCAAAGAGTACGGTGCGTAAAGCGAAGAGCAACATCGCCATCGCGCTTGGCATCAAAACCGTTGCGCTCATACTCGGCGCGCTTGGCATCGCGAGCATGTGGATTGCAATTCTTGCGGACGTGGGCGCTGCGCTCATCTGCGTGCTCAATACGCTCATGCTGTTTCGCATCTCCAAATCCTGAGCGGAAGACTAATATATAAGAAAGAACGGTATGTCGGAGTGTTCCCGGCGTACCGTTTGTTTCGATCCGACATCATTTCGCTTGCGAAACCAAAAAGAGCATGGTATACTCCTCAAGCGATGAAATCGTGAAAACAAGCGGTTTTCACTGAAAAACAGTGAAAAACGAAACTGATTCCGAATTTTGGCAGATCAAGCGCGAATACAGCGCATATCGGGATGAAAATTCCAGTCGAAATTGTAAAAATTCTTCTTGCAATCCCTATAACAACCGTGTAAAATAAATCTGTTCGCGCCACAAACGCTATGTTTTTGTGCGCGAAAGGGATGAACGGGAGGTTGCCGGTTCTGCCATCCGGGTAATTTTCGCTCAGACCCGACACCCGCAACACGGGTGAAGGCGAGTTCATCAAGGCGCATCGTGCCGGTCCCGAACGAGTATAGAGCACAGCCGAAAGGCTGGGCCTGCCTTATGAAGAAGGAAACACACGGCCTTGTGTACCGTCTCATTACAAAGGAGGATAATAATCATATGGCAAACAGAATTCGCATCAAGCTCAAGGCGTACGAAAGTTCTCTGATCGACCAGAGCGCGGAGAAGATCGTCGAAACCGCCAAGAGAACCGGCGCGCAAGTCAGTGGCCCGATCCCCCTGCCCACGGAGAAGGAAATCGTCACCATTCTGCGCGCAACCCACAAGTATAAAGATTCGCGCGAACAATTCGAGATGCGCACACACAAGCGCCTGATTGACATTCTCCAGCCGTCTTCCAAAACCGTTGACGCGCTGATGAAGCTCGATCTGCCCGCCGGTGTTGACATCGAGATCAAACTGTAAACCAAGCGGAGGTAAACATGAAGAAAGCCATTTTGGGCAAAAAGATCGGTATGACGCAGATGTTCCGAGCTGACGGTACCATGATCCCCGTGACAGTCATTGAAGCCGGTCCCTGCCCCGTCATCCAGAAGAAGACCGTCGGGACCGACGGATACAATGCTGTTCAGGTCGGTTATGGCGAGCTGCGCGCAAAACTCTCCAACAAGCCGAACACGGGCCACTTTGCCAAAGCGGGCGTGAAACCCCTCCGTTATATGAGAGAGTTCAAGCTCGAGGACGCGACCAGCTATGAAGTCGGCCAGGTCATCAAGGCGGATATGTTCGCCGAAGGCGACAAGGTTGATGTGCGCGGCGTCAGCAAGGGCAAGGGATTCCAGGGCGTAATCAAACGCTGGAACCAAGCCCGCGGCAAGATGACGCACGGTTCGCACTTCCACCGCGCACCGGGTTCCATGAGCGCAAACTCCAGCCCTTCGCGCGTATTCAAGCACAAGAACCTGCCGGGTCACATGGGCAACGAAACCGTTACCGTGCAAAACCTTGAAGTCGTGCGTGTTGACGCCGAGCGCAACCTGCTGCTCGTCAAGGGAGCGGTTCCCGGCCCGAAGGGCGGCCTCGTTTCCGTAACGAGCACCGTGAAGTAAGGAGGAGCAAGAGAATGCCTAAAGTAGCAATTGTCGATATCACCGGCAAACAGGTCGGCGAATACGAGCTCTCCGAAAACACTTTTGGACAGCCGGTCAATGAATATGTTCTCCACGAGGTCGTCAGAGCACACCTCGCCAACTGCCGTCAGGGCACGCAGAGCGCCCTCACCCGCGCGGAAGTTTCCGGCGGCGGCATCAAGCCCTGGCGTCAGAAGGGCACCGGTCGTGCCCGTCAGGGTTCCACGCGTTCGCCCCAGTGGCGTCATGGCGGCGTGGTGTTCGCACCGAAGCCCCGCGACTACAGCATCCGCGTGAACAAGAAGGTCAAGCGTGTTGCGATGAAGTCCGCGCTTTCCGGCAAGGTGCTCGACAACGAGCTGGTGCTCGTCAACGAGCTCAACCTCAAGGAAGCCAAGACCAAGGAAATGGTCAAGGTCCTCTCCGCCATCAAAGCCGAAAAGGCGCTGATCGTCCTGCCGGAACCCAACGCCGTTGTGGAGCGCGCAGCGCGCAATATCCCGGGCGTAAAGACCACGCTGGTCGGCACCCTGAGCGCGTACGAGATTCTCAAGTATAAGCAGCTGGTCCTCACCGAGGAATCGGCGAAGAAGATCGAGGAGGTGTACGCGTAATGAAGAGCGCCTATGACATCATCAAAAAGCCGGTTCTGACGGAAAAGAGCTATGATCAGTTCCCGAGCAGAACCTATACGTTCGAAGTCGACAAGACCGCCAACAAGATCGAGATCAAGAAAGCGGTCGAAGAGATCTTCGACGTGGAAGTCGCCAGCGTGCACACGGTGAACCGCGACGGCAAAGTGCGCCGGCAGGGGACTTCCTCGGGCCGTACGCCGAGCAGCAAGAAGGCCTATGTGAAGCTCAAGGAGAACTCCAAAGGCATCGAGTTCTTCGACAGCATCTCGCAGTAAGGAGGAAGAACCATGGGTATCCGTAAGATTAACCCCACGACGCCGGGCCAGCGCTTCATGACGGTTTCCACCTATGAGGAAATCACCAAGAAGACGCCGGAACGTTCGCTCGTTGAAGAGAAGAAAAAGAACGCCGGCCGCAACAACAGCGGCAAGATCACCATCCGCCACCAGGGCGGCGGCGCACGCCAGAAGTACCGCATCATCGACTTCAAGCGCAACAAGGACAACGTTCCCGCGAAGGTCTTCTCCATTGAGTATGACCCGAACCGTTCGGCGAACATCGCCCTGCTGCACTACCTCGACGGCGAGAAGCGCTACATCATCGCCCCGCTCGGCCTCAACGTTGGCGACATGATCGTCTCCGGCGAAACCGCCGACATCAAGGTTGGCAACGCGCTTCCGATCTCCAACATCCCGGTGGGTACGATGATCCACTGCATCGAGATCAAGCCCGGCAAGGGCGCGCAGCTCGTCCGCTCCGCGGGCAACGCCGCGCAGCTCATGGCAAAGGAAGGCGCCTACGCGCAGGTTCGCCTGCCCAGCGGCGAAGTCCGCCTGATCCCGATGAACGCGAAGGCCACAATCGGCCAGGTCGGCAACATCGACCACGCCAACATCCAGATCGGTAAAGCAGGCCGCAAGCGCCACATGGGCATCCGCCCGACCGTCCGCGGCAGCGTCATGAACCCCTGCGACCACCCGCACGGCGGCGGCGAGGGCAAGAGCCCGATCGGCAAGCCCGGCCCGGTTACCCCCTGGGGCAAACCCGCGCTCGGTTACAAGACGCGCAAGCATAAGAACCCGACCAACAAATACATCGTGCGTCGCGGCAATAGCGGCGGCAAGTAAAGGGAAGAGGAAGGAGATATACAATGAGCAGATCGGTTAAAAAAGGCCCGTTTATCAGCGAACGCCTCATTGGGCGCATTCAGGCGATGAACGCGAGCGGAAAAAAGACCGTCGTCAAGACGTGGTCTCGCGCCTCTACCATTTACCCCGATATGGTTGGACATACCATCGCGGTGCATGACGGCAGAAAACACGTGCCCGTGTACGTTACCGAAGAAATGGTCGGCCATAAGCTCGGCGAATTTGCGCCGACGCGTACGTTCAGAGGACACAGGGGCTCCGAGAAGTCCTCTTCTGCAAGGTAAGGAGGAACGAAGCAAATGGCAACCAGAATGAGAGAAAAGTCGGCCAAACGCGCGGCCAACGCCGATAAGCGCCCGCACGCGACCGCAAAATACATTCGAATCTCTTCGCGCAAGGTGAAGGCCGTCATCGACCTGATCCGCGGCAAGAGCGTAAAGGAAGCCGAAGCAATCCTGCTCTACACGCCGAAGGCGGCGACCGAGCCGGTTGCAAAGCTGCTCAAGAGCGCGATTGCAAATGCGGAAAACAACCTTGACCTGAACCGCGAAGAGCTCTACGTCGCCGAGATCTACGCCAATCAGGGTCCGACCCTGAAGCGTTTCCGGCCGAGGGCGCATGGCCGCGCGAGTGCAATCCGCAAGCGCACGAGCCACATCACGGTCGTACTGGATCAGGCGAAGTAAGGAGGAAATGAGCTATGGGTCAAAAAGTTAATCCGAACGGCTTCCGCGTTGGCGTCATCAAGGACTGGAACACGCGTTGGTACGCCTCCAAGAAGGATTTCGCCGACTTCCTCGTTGAGGATCGCACGATCCGCGACTTCGTGAAGAAGAAGTACTTTCTTGCCAGCATTTCGCGCATCGAGATCGATCGCGCGGCGGGCAAAATCACCGTGAGCATCTTCACCGCTCGCCCCGGCCTTCTCATCGGCAAGGGTGGCACGGGCATCGAAGTGATCAAGGAAGAGATCAAGAAGGCGACCGGCAAGGACGTGAGCGTCAACATCATGGAGATCCGTGATCCCGACGCGGACGCGCAGTTGGTTGCAGAGAATATCGCATCCCAGCTTGAGAAGCGCATCAGCTTCCGCCGCGCGTTGAAGCAGGCGATGGGCCGCGCGATGCAGAAGAACAGCGTCAAGGGAATCAAGCTCATGGTGTCCGGCCGCTTGGGCGGTGCGGAAATCGCCAGAAGCGAAGGTTACCACGACGGTTCCATCCCGCTGCAGACGATGCGCGCGGATATCCAGTATGGCTTTGCGGAAGCGAAGACCACCTACGGCCGTATCGGCTGCAAGGTCTGGATTTACAAGGGCGAACTGCTCGGCAAGCGCGGCGCTTCCGACAGGCGTGAGGAAGGGGGCAAATAACCATGTTGATGCCGAAGAGAGTAAAACGGCGCAGAGTTTTCCGCGGCCGTATGAAGGGGAAAGCCACCCGTGGCAACACGATCTCCAACGGTGAATATGGCCTTGTCGCGCTGGAGCCCCATTGGGTCACCAGCCAACAGATTGAGGCGGCTCGTGTCGCGCTCACGCGTTACATCAAGCGTGGCGGCCAGGTCTGGATCAAGATCTTCCCCGATAAGCCCGTTACCGAAAAACCCGCCGAGACCCGCATGGGCAGCGGCAAGGGTTCCCCGGAATACTGGGTTGCCGTCGTGAAGCCGGGCCGCGTCCTGTTTGAGATCGCCGGCGTTGAGCAGGAGGTTGCTTACGAGGCACTGCGCCTCGCGATGCACAAGCTTCCGCTCAAGTGCAAAGTGATCAAGAAGGAAACCGAAAAGGGTGGTGAAACCGATGAAAGCAAATAAGTTTCGCGATATGACCAACGACGCGCTTGCCGCTCAGGAAAAAGAGCTCAAGAGCGAGCTGTTCAACCTTCGCTTTCAGTCGGCGACCGGCGGCCTTGCAAATCCCCAGCGGATTAGCGACTGCAAAAAGGACATCGCCAGAGTAAAAACGATCATTCGCGAGCGCGAGCTTGCGAAGGCCGCCGAGTAACGGGAAGGAGGACAGAGCACATGGAACAGAGAGGCTACAGAAAGACCCGTATCGGCGTGGTCGTCAGCGATAAAATGGACAAGACGGTTGTTGTTGCCATCAAGACCAAGGTTCGCCACCCGTTATATGGCAAGATGGTCAACCGCACGCGGAAATTTAAGGCGCACGACGAAGAGAACCAGTGCGGCGTCGGTGATACCGTAAAGATTATGGAAACGCGCCCCATCAGCAAAGACAAGCGGTGGCGCCTCGTTGAAATCGTCGAGAAGGCGAAGTAACGATTGGAGGAACTGGGAATATGATTCAACCGCAAACCAGGTTAAAGGTCGCGGACAACAGCGGCGCGAAAGAGATCATGTGCATTCGCGTGCTGGGCGGTTCCTACCGTAAGTCCGCCAATATTGGCGACGTCATCGTGGCCAGCGTCAAGTCCGCATCGCCGGGCGGCGCGGTCAAGAAGAAGGATGTTGTTCGCGCGGTCGTCGTGCGTACGGTCTCCGGTATTCAGCGTCCGGACGGAAGTTATATCCGTTTTGACGACAATGCAGCCGTCATTATTAACGATCAGAAGCAGCCCCGCGGAACCCGTATCTTTGGGCCCGTGGCGCGTGAACTCCGTGAGAAGGACTACATGAAAATTGTGTCCCTCGCACCGGAAGTACTGTAAGGGAGGAGTATGACATGAACAGCTTAAACGTCAAAAAAGGCGATACCGTCGTTGTCATCTCCGGCAAAGACAAGGGCAAAAAGGGCAAGATTCTCATCGCGCAGCCCACAGACGAGCGCGTTGTCGTGCAGGGCGCGGCAATGGTTACCCGCCATGTGAAGCCCCGCAAGCAGGGACAGCCCGGCGGCCGTATCGACAAGGAGAGCCCGATCCACGCATCCAATGTGATGCTGGTCTGCCCCAAATGCGATAAGCCCACCCGCATCGCCCACAAGCTCAAGGAAGTTGAGATTTCCGGCGAGAAGAAGCAAAAGAGCGTCCGCGTTTGCAAAAAGTGCGGCAAAGTTATTGATTAAGGCGGAAGGAGGAACTGACAAGTGGCAACGAAGAAAGATTTGGAAACAGTGGCCGACGCCGTGGAAACAGCAGCCGAAACGGTCGTTGAAGAAGTGAAGAAAGCCGCGAAAAAGGCAGCTCCGAAGGCCGCCGAGGCAGCGGATGCAGTGGAGAAGGCAGTTAAGAAGACCGCCAAAGCCGCCGCTGAAACCGCCGAAAAAGCAGCCGACGCCGTGAGCGAAACCGCAGCGGAAGTCGTAGCCAAGGCAGCAGGCGCCGTGAAGGAAGCCGCCGCCAAGGTCGAGAAGAAAGCGGAAGCCGCCGCAAAGCCCGCGGCAAAAAAGGCGAAGGGCGCGCAGGCTGAACTCAAAAAGCTCGAAGGCACCCCGCGCCTCAAGCAGCGCTATAAAGAAGAGATCGCGCCCGCACTGCGCGCCAAGTTCTCCTATGAGAACGTCATGCAGATTCCGTACCTTGAGAAGGTCATCATCAATATGGGCCTTGGTTCCGACAAGGAAAATCCCAAGGGCATCGAGGCGGCCATCAAGGAACTCACCACCATTGCCGGACAGAAAGCGGTTACAACCCGCGCCAAGAAGAGCGTTGCGAACTTCAAGGTTCGCGAAGGCATGGTTATCGGCGCGAAGGTCACCCTCCGCGGCGATCGGATGTACTACTTTGTCGATAAGCTCTTTAACATCGTCCTGCCCCGCGTCCGCGACTTCCGCGGCGTATCCGACAAGGCGTTTGACGGGCGCGGCAACTATGCCCTTGGCCTCAAGGAACAGCTGATCTTCCCGGAGATCAACTATGACGACGTCGACAAGGTGCGCGGTATGAACATTGTGTTCGTGACCAGCGCCAAGACCGACGAAGAGTGCAAGGAGCTGCTCACGCAGCTCGGCATCCCGTTTGTGCAGGGCTGATAAGGGAGGAAAGCAAAAATGGCTAAGACAAGCATGAAGTTAAAGCAGGCGCGCGAACCGAAGTTCAGCACCCGTGGATACACCCGCTGCCGCATCTGCGGCAGACCCCACTCGGTTCTGCGCAAGTATGGCATCTGCCGCATTTGCTTCCGCGAACTGGCGTATAAGGGCGAAATCCCCGGCGTACGCAAGGCAAGCTGGTAAAGGAGGAAACGAACATGACAGATACCATTGCCGATATGCTCACCCGTATCCGCAACGCACTGATTGCGAAGCATGATTCCGTTGAAATTCCCGCCTCCACGATGAAGAAGGCCATTGCGCAGATTCTCGTTGAAGAGGGCTACATCAAGAGCTTCGAAGTCATTGCGGACGGCGAGAAGAAGACGATCAAGATTCAGCTCAAGTACGGCGCCAACAAGCAGCGCGTCATCGTCGGCATCAAGCGCATCTCCCGCCCGGGTCTTCGCGTTTATGCCCGCAAAGATGAAATGCCCAAGGTGCTCGGCGGTTTGGGCATCGCGATTGTTTCCACCTCGCGCGGCGTGATGACCGACAGGGAAGCGCGCAAGCAGGGCGTTGGCGGCGAAGTGCTGGCCTACGTTTGGTAAAAACAGCTTGGCCGGATGGATCGTTTGAATGAGGCGCGCCGCAAGGCAAGCCGATGAAAAACGTTCATCCGCGCCTGCATGATATTACAAAAAGGAGAAAACAACATGTCTCGTATCGGAAAACTTCCGGTCAGCATTCCTGCCGGAGTGACAATTACGGTCGGAGACGGCAACGTCGTCACCGTAAAAGGTCCGAAAGGCACGCTCACCGAAAAAGTCTCTTCGGAGATGGTGCTCGAACAGGACGCGGGTGTCCTCACCGTCAAGCGTCCCAGTGACGACAAGCGCCACCGCGCACTGCATGGCTTAACCCGCACGCTCATCAACAACATGGTTGTGGGCACGACGAGCGGCTTTGAAAAGAAGCTGGAGATCGTCGGCGTCGGTTACAAAGCGCAGGCGCAGGGCACTGGCCTCGTGATCAACGTCGGTTACTCCCATCCTGTGAACTTCCCCGCGCCCGATGGCATCAGCTTTGATGTTCCCGCGCCGACGAAGATCACGGTCAAGGGCATCAATAAGCAGAAGGTCGGCCAGGTGGCCGCCGACATCCGCGCGGTGCGTCCGCCCGAACCCTACAAGGGCAAAGGGATTCGCTATGAGAACGAGGTCGTTCGCCGCAAGGAAGGCAAGACCGGTAAGTAAGCAGGAAGGAGTGACGAAAGATGTTTAGCAAAGTCGATAAAAACGCGATTCGCGTAAATCGTCATTACCGCCAGCGCAAGGATCTTGTGGGCAGTGCGGAGCGTCCCCGTTTGAACGTTTACCGCAGCACCACGCACATCTATGCGCAGGTGATCGATGACACCGTTGGAAACACCTTGGTCGCAGCTTCCACGCTGGACGCCGAAATCAAGGGCAAGATCGAGGGCAAGAGCAAGGTCGAGCAGGCCGCTCTGGTCGGCGAACTCGTCGGTGCGCGCGCAAAGGCAAAGGGAGTCACCAAGGTCGTGTTCGACCGCGGCGGTTATCTCTATACCGGACGCGTGGCCGCCCTCGCGGACGGCGCTCGTAAAGCCGGGCTGGACTTCTAAGGAGGAACGAACATGCAAAACAACAGGAGATTCGAAAAAGAGCCCGCCGAATTCAAAGAGCGCCTCGTATCGATCAACCGCGTTGCGAAGGTTGTCAAGGGTGGTAAGAACTTTCGGTTCACCGCGCTGATGGTCGTCGGCAATGAAAAGGGTAAGGTCGGCGTAGGCCTCGGCAAAGCCGCGGAAATTCCCGAGGCGGTTCGCAAGGGCGTTGAAGACGCAAAGCGTCATATGGTCGAAGTCCCCATCGTGGGCACGACGATCCCCCACGCCGTAGAAGGCAAGTTTGGCAAGGGCCATGTCCGCATGCTGCCCGCCGAAGAGGGCGCCGGTGTTATCGCGGGCGGCCCCGCGCGTGCTGTGCTTGAGATGGCCGGCATCCGCGACATCCGCACGAAGTCTTATGGTTCCAACAATCCCAGCAACTGCGTGAAAGCCACGATTGAAGGCCTCAGCCAGCTCCGCACCGCGGAACAGATTGCTAAGGCTCGCGGCAAGTCCGTAGAAGAAATCTTGGGTTAAGGAGGACGCTACAATGGCGAAAGCAAAAGCGGCGGAGGCCAAACAACTCAAGATCACGCTCGTAAAGAGCCCGATTGGCTGCCTGAAGGATCAGCAGGCAACAGTCGTCGCGCTGGGACTGCACAAGCTCAACAGCAGTGTTACCCAACCGGATAACGCCTGCACGCGCGGCAAGATCTTCAAGGTCAAACACCTGATCTCGGTGGAAGAAGTTTAAAGCAGGAGGACGTGCATCATGAAACTCCATGAACTATCGCCCGCCCCAGGGTCGGTCAAGGCCAAGAAGCGCGTCGGTCGCGGTACCGGCAGCGGCATGGGCAAGACCTCCACGATGGGTCACAAGGGCCAAAAAGCGCGCAGCGGAAGCAAGAAGAACGGTTTTGAAGGCGGACAGATGCCGCTGGCACGCCGTTTGCCCAAGCGCGGATTTACCAACATCTTTGCAAAAGAATACACGATTATCAACGTTTCCGACCTTGACTGGCTGGAGAACGGAACCGTAGTGACAGCTGAGTCGCTCAAAGAAGCGGGCCTCATCAGCAAGATCGAAAAAGACGGCCTGAAGGTTTTGGGCGGCGGAGAGCTGACGAAGAAACTGGACGTTAAAGCGGCAAAGTTCTCTCAATCCGCTCAAACTGCAATCAAAGCTGCCGGCGGAAGTGTTGAGGTGATCGGCTGATGTTCCAAACATTCATCAACGCGTTTAAGATCAAAGAGATTCGCAAGAAGATTATCATCACGCTTGCGTTGATCGTGGTCTACCGGCTCGGGAGTTTCATCCCGATTCCGGGTGTCAACACGGCGCTCCTTAAGGAAGCCGTATCGCAGTATGACATCCTCGGCTTTCTCGATCTGCTCACGGGTAGTTCGTTTAGCCAGTTTACGATCTTTGCGATGGGTATTTCACCCTACATCAACGCGTCGATTATCCTCCAGCTGCTCACAATCGCGATTCCTTCTCTGGAGCGCTTGAGCAAGGAAGAGGATGGCAAGGTCAAGATCGAAAAGATCACCCGCTATACCGGCATTGTGCTGGCCATGGTTCAGTCCATCGGTATCTTCATCGGCCTCGGCTCGAAGTATCTGGTAGACACAAACTGGCTTACCTATGCCACCATCGGCATTTGCTCGACGGCGGGTACGGCGTTCCTGATGTGGCTCGGCGAGCGCATCACGGAGGAGGGTATTGGTAACGGCGTTTCGATGCTGATCTTTGCATCCATCGTTTCGCGCGTACCCAAGACCTTTATCAGCATTGGTCAGCAGCTCTTTGTCGGCACACTGCCGATCTGGGAACTGCTCATCCTCCTGGTCGTCGTCGTCGGCCTCATCACCATGGTAACCCATGTTGATCAGGCGCAGCGCCGCATCCCTGTGCAGTACGCCAAGCGCGTGGTCGGCCGTAAAATGTACGGCGGACAGAGCACCTACCTGCCGATCAAGGCGAACTCCAACGGCGTTTTGCCGCTGATCTTCGCCCTCACATTCCTCCAGTTCCCGGGTATGATCGCCCAGTTCTGGCCGAACGGCGCGTTCTATACGTTCTATAAGACGTATATGGGCACGGGCAGCGCGGTGTACTACATCGTCTATGCGCTTCTGATTGTCGGCTTCGGGTTCTTCTATTCGAGCGTGACGTTCAATCCGATCGAAATGTCGAAGAATCTGCAGCAAAACGGAGGCTTCATCACGGGCATTCGCCCCGGCAAGCCGACGAGCGATTATCTTGGAAAGATCTCCGGACGCCTCACGCTGTTCGGTTCGCTCTTCCTCGCGGTGGTCGCGATCCTGCCGCAGCTCGTGCTGCGTGGCTTTGACGAGAGCAGCGCGTTTGGCGCAACCAGCGTGCTGATTATGGTAAACGTCGCCCTTGAGACGACGAGCCAACTCGAGAGCCACATGCTCATGCGGCATTACAAGGGCTTCCTCAACTAAGAAACACGCGGTCGGCTGGATCGCTGTTCAATGAAATTCTCGGGAGCAGGCGCACCGGCATTTTGCCGGCGCGCCGGTTCCGCGGAATCAGGCGCAGGGGCGCAAGGCGGCCGGCAGAACGGAACAAGCGGCATTCGAACAACACGCGAAACGCGCTTTGACCGGAGGTAACGCGATGAAATTGATCTTCTTAGGCCCGCCAGGCGCGGGAAAAGGCACACAGGCTGTTAAGATTGCCTCAAGATTCGAGATTGCGCACATTTCGACGGGGGATATGCTCCGTGCCGAAATCCGTGAAGGCACCGAACTGGGCATGGCAGCCAAAACACTGATTGACCGCGGCGAACTCGTGCCGGACGATGTCATCCTCGGCATGGTGAAAAAGCGGATTCAGCAACCCGACTGCAAAAACGGATTTCTCTTCGACGGATTCCCGCGCACGCTTGCGCAGGCAGAAGCACTGGAGAAAATCAGCGCGGTCGATGCCGTGATCAACATTGAGGTTCCGGTGGAACGGCTGATTCAGCGCATCAGCGGGCGGAGAATTTGTCCGGCCTGCGGGGCGGCGTATCATGTCTCCAAAAAGCCGGACAATACCTGCGACTGCGGCGCCACGCTCTATCAGCGCGACGACGACAAAGAGGAAACCGTGCGCAATCGTCTTGTGGTGTATGAGCGCTCCACCAAACCTTTGATTGAGTATTACGCGAACAAAGGTCTGCTGCACACGGTAAACGGCGACAACGAGATAGACATCGTAGACGCCGAGATTTGTGCGGTGCTGGCAAAATGAGCGGTATCACGATCAAGTCCGCCTCCGACATCGAAAAGATGGATGTGGCAGGACGCATTGTAGAGGAGACGCTCAACCTGCTGTCCCGGTCGGCCGAAATCGGTATGACCACCGAGGAGTTGGACGACATTGCGGTTTCCTATCTTAAGAGCCACGGCGCGGAGGCCTCGTTTTTAAACTACAACGGGTATCCAAGAAGCATCTGCACCTCGGTGAACGAGCAGGTCGTGCACGGGATTCCCGGAAAGTACCGGCTCAAGGACGGAGACGTTCTGTCTCTGGATGTCGGCGCCTATATCGGCGGGTTTCACGGGGACGCGGCGCGCACGGTGCTCATCGGCAATGTGCCGGAAGATGTGCAGCGGCTGGTTACGGTGACAAAGGAATGCTTTTTTGAAGGCATCCGGTTCGCAAAGCCCGGCTTTCGCATCTCCGACATCGCCAAGGCTGTGCAGGCGCATGCGGAGACGAACGGGTACGGCGTAGTACGCGAACTGGTCGGGCACGGGATCGGACGCAAGATGCACGAGGATCCCGAGGTTCCGAATTTCTGGGACGACACGCGCTTCGGGCGCGGCGCTCGCCTGGAAGCGGGGATGACCATCGCAATTGAGCCAATGATCAATCAGGGGACGTTCCGTGTCTATCAGCTCAAGGATGGATGGACGATTGTGACGGCGGACGGGAAACCCTCCGCACACTATGAAAACACCGTGCTGATCACCGAAGGAGAACCGAGACTTTTGACCCTGCACGAGGAGGAAGAGCGCGCATGAACGATCCGGTGATCGGCGCAGTCTGCGTCTCTCGCGCGGGGCATGATAAAGGACGCGCGTTTCTCATCATCGGCGTGTATGACGATCGTCATGTGCTGCTGAGTGACGGCGAGACGCGTAAACTCCCGAAACCGAAGAAGAAAAAGCTCTCGCATCTGCATATTGAGCCGTATTTTGCAAAAGAAATCGCAAAACGACTCGATTCCGGCGAAAAAATACTGGACGCCGATGTGCGAAAAGCGTTACAATTATTCGGTTACAACATAAACTAGGGCAAGTATGGCGCTACGTGTGCTATTCCGACCCGAATGTTATGCGGACACAGACAAATTAGGAGGGATAGCTTGTCAAAACAGGACGTTATTGAAGTAGAAGGTGTCGTTTCGGATTCCTTCCCGAACGCTATGTTCGAGGTGAAACTCCAGAACGGTCACAAGATACTCGCAACGATTTCGGGGAAACTCCGAATGAACTTCATTCGGATTCTTCCGGGTGACAAGGTCACCGTGGAGCTGTCCCCGTATGATTTGTCCCGCGGGCGCATCACCTGGCGCGGCAAGAGCTAACAGGAAAGAGGGCATCGCCCTTTTACGAAAGATTTTCCACCATAGGAAGCGAAAGGAGTACCACCATGAAAGTAAGACCGAGTGTGAAACCCATTTGCGAAAAGTGCAAGATCATTAAGCGCAAAGGCCGCATCATGGTTATCTGCGAAAACCCCAAGCATAAGCAGAAGCAGGGCTGACACAAGAACAAAACCGCTGGAGCGGCTGCGCAGGCGGGCTTTTGCCGTGCTTGCGTTTCCAGCGGATGCTGATATAAATTACACCATTTTTACGACTTTTTACGGAGGTAAAGGAACGATATGGCACGTATTTCTGGCGTTGACCTTCCCAGAGACAAACGGATCGAATACGGTTTGACCTATATCTATGGGATCGGCCACAGGACCGCTTTGGAAATATTGGCCGCGACCGGCGTCGACCCCGACGTTCGCGTACGCGACCTCGCTGAAAGCGATGTTTCGAAGCTCAGAGACTACATCGACCACAATCTCAAGGTGGAGGGCGATCTTCGCCGCGAAACCTCGATGAACATCAAGCGACTGATCGAGATCGGTTGCTACCGCGGCGTACGGCACCGTAAGGGCCTGCCGGTTCGCGGACAGAGCACCAAGCAGAACGCCCGCACGCGCAAGGGACCCAAGCGCTCGCAGGGCGGCAAGAAACGGTAAGGAGGAATAGCGAACATGGCAGCAGCAAAGCAAGTCAAAAAGACAGCCACCACGCGCAAGCGCCGCGAGCGCAAGAACATTGAGCGCGGGGCCGCGCACATCCGTTCCTCCTTCAACAACACCCTCGTAACCATCACCGACCTGCAGGGGAACGCTCTGAGCTGGTCGAGCGCAGGTTCGCTGGGTTTCCGCGGCTCTAAAAAGTCCACGCCGTTTGCAGCGCAGATGGCGGCCGAGACCGCCGCGCGCGCCGCGATGGAGCATGGCTTAAAGACCGTTGAGGTCTACATCAAGGGGCCTGGTTCCGGCCGTGAGTCGGCCATCCGCGCCCTGCAGACCGCAGGCCTGGATGTCAACATGATCAAGGACGTGACGCCCATCCCGCATAACGGATGCCGCCCGCCCAAGCGCAGAAGAGTTTAAGGAGGAAAAGCGTTATGGCAAGATATACGGGTTCCGTCTGCAGGCAATGCCGCAGAGAAGGCACCAAACTTTTCCTCAAGGGTGACCGTTGCTTCAGCGAGAAGTGCGCGATTAACAAGCGCCACACCCCTCCGGGAATGCATGGTCAGGGCAGAAAGAAGCAGAGCGAGTACGGCATCCAGCTTCGCGAGAAGCAGAAGGTCCGCAGAGCGTACGGCGTACTGGAGTCCCAGTTCCGCAAGTACTATGAGCTCGCTGCCAATATGCGCGGCATCACCGGCGAAAACATGCTTTCGCTTTTGGAGCGCCGCCTAGATAACGTCGCCTACCGCCTCAACTTTGGCGATTCCCGCCCGATGGCGCGCCAGATGGTGACGCACGGCCATATTTTGGTCAACGGCAAGAAGGTTGATATCGCTTCCTATCTCGTCAAGGCCGGAGATGTGGTCTCCGTCCGCGAGAAGAGCAACGACGTTGATTTCTTCAAAACCCTCAAAGAGCAGGGCGCGGCCAGAACGATCCCGAAATGGCTCGAACTGGACGCCGAAAAGCTCACCGGTAAGGTTGTCGCACTCCCGGCGCGCGACGACATCGACTTGACGATCGAAGAGCATCTCATCGTTGAGTACTACTCCAGGTAAGCCAAGCAGATTTGGCGGACCGCAACAAACAAACCGAAGGAGGGTAAGCAATGTTAGAGATCGAAAAGCCCAAACTCGAATGTGTTGAACTGACGGACAACTACGGCAAGTTTGTCGTTGAACCGTTGGAGCGCGGATTCGGCACTACGCTTGGCAATTCCATGCGTCGCGTGCTGCTCTCAAGCCTGCCAGGCGTGGCGGTTACGAGCGTACGCATCGATGGCGTACTCCATGAGTTCTCGATCATTGAGGGCGTGAAGGAAGACGTAACCGAGATCATTCTCAACCTCAAGGAACTGTGCTGCAAGATGTATTGCGACGGTCCCAAGAAGGTGATTATCGACGCCGCGGGCGAGGGCGAGGTCAAGGCGAAGGACATCCTGCCGGATTCCGATGTGCTGATCGTCAATCCGGAACTGCACATTGCAACGCTGGATAAGAACGCCAAGCTGCACATGGAAATCATGCTGGAGCACGGTCGCGGATATGTGCCGATCGAGCGGAACAAGCGGCATGATATGCCGATTGGCGAGATTGCCATCGACTCGATCTACACCCCGATTGAGAAGGTCAACTTCACCGTCGAGAACACACGCGTCGGCCAGATTACAGACTTTGACAAGCTCACGCTTGAAATCTGGACGAATGGCAGCATCAAGCCGGACGAGGCTGCTAGCCTCGCGGCGAAGATTCTCACCGAGCATCTGGCGCTCTTCATCAACCTGACCGATCACGTCGTCGGTGTTGAAATTCTTGTTGAGAAGGAAGAGAGCAAGAAGGAACGGATTCTGGAGATGAACATCGAGGATCTCGATCTCTCCGTTCGCTCCTACAACTGCCTCAAGCGCGCGGGCATCAACACGGTTGAAGAGCTCGTTCAGCGTGATGAGGAAGAGATGATGAAGGTTCGGAATCTCGGCCGGAAATCGCTCGAAGAAGTTCAGGCAAAACTGAGTGCGCTGGGTCTGTCGCTTCGCGCACACGATGAATAAGAGGAGGAAGCACAATGGCGAACCGCAAGCTGGGTAAGCCCTCTGATCAGCGAGTCGCTCTTTTGAGGAATCAGACCACGGCGCTTCTCTGGAACGGCAAGGTTGTCACGACCGAAGCACGCGCCAAGGAGATCCGCTCGATTGCCGAAAAGATCATCACGCTGGCAGTCAAGGAATACGATAACAGCCAGACCGTAGAGAAGGAATCCCGCAACGAGAAATCGCAGATCGTGAAGCGCGATGTCGTCAACGATAAAGCGAGCAAGCTCGCCGCCCGCCGCGCGATCATGGCGTATGTCTATGACATTCCGGAAGCCAAGAGCAAAAAGGAAAGCAAGAGCGAATACGCCGAGCGCACGAAGGAACGCACCCATCCCGTGGTGGAAAAGCTCTTCCGCGATCTCGCGCCGAAGTATGCCAAGCGCGCCGAAGCCGGCAGCAAGGGCGGCTACACGCGCATGTATAAGCTCGGGCCCCGCCGCGGAGACGCAGCGGAGATGGTCGTTCTCGAGCTGGTCGACTAAGGCCAAGAGGATCATCAACCAAACCCGTCGGATTTCCGGCGGGTTTTTGCGTGTTGTGCTTTCGGGTTATAGGCCAAGGTGTTGATTTTGTAACATTTTTAGGAACAAAAACGGCTTTCTTCAAATATGGCGTCCGCTATGATATAATGGTTGCCACGTGAGGTTTTGTTTTTCATGACTTTGAAACCGATCAAAAGAATCGCAATCTTCCTGTTTGCCGCGGCCCTGCTGCCGCTGCTTTTTGCGTGTTCTGATACAACGGCTGGCAAGGGCGATCTCGTGGTAAACGAAATTGTCTCCAGCAATAAGCGCTCTCTGGTGGACGCCGCGCTTGGCACGCCGGATTGGATTGAACTCTACAACGCCGGCGCTGCCCCAATCGATCTCTCCGGCTATGGCATCTCTGATAATATCAGGGATCTGCACAAATTCGTTTTTCCCAAAGGAACCATCCTCGGCGAGGGAGAATATCTGATCCTCTATGCCATGAGCAGGACGGAGGATATGGCGGCGGATGCGATGGTGACCGACTTTGGCCTGAGCAAGAGCGGGGACTATCTCTTCGTGACCGATGCCTATTTCGGGCTTGTGGCGCAGATGGATGTCCCGCCGCTGTATACGGATGTTTCCTACGCGCGCAAGGCGGACGGCACCTATGGTTATTCCGGCGTGCCGACCCCCGGTGCGGAGAACACGGGGGATATTTATGGTTCGCTGGACGCGGTCTTTGCCGCGCAGAACCTTGGCGCGCTCTCAATCAGCGAAGTGATGCCGACGGACGACGCAAGCGGTTACCGCTGGGTAGAGCTCTATAACAGCAGCGAGAATGCAATCGGCCTTGAGAACTACTGCCTTTCGGACGACGAGGCAAATCCGCTTAAGTGGCAGATTTCCTCCGGCACGGTGCCCGCGGGCGGCTATGCCTCCATCTATCTCTCCGGCCTCGGCAGCGATGCCAAGGAGGGCATGCACGCGCCCTTCCGCCTCGGGAAGGATGACACGGTGCTGTTGCTTTCCGATCTGCAGGGGAACCCGATCGACCGCATCAGTTGGCAGGCCGGCATTCCGAAGGGCGTCTCCGCCATTAAGGATGCGTCGGGGGCAAGCGTATATACCGCGTATCCAACCTTTGAGGCCGCAAACAGCACGTTGACGTTTACCAACCTTGCGATCACGGTGATGGAAAAGAGTGATCCTGTGCATCTCAACGAGGTGCTCAAGTATAACACGCTCTCCGCAATCGACTCCGACGGCGATCGCGAGGAGTGGGCAGAGGTCAAGAACTTCTCCAGCGCACCCGTTTCTCTGCTGGGATATTTCCTTTCGGATGAGGCGGCGAATCTCTATAAATGGGCGTTTCCGGATATAACGCTGCAGCCCGGCGAATGCAAAATCGTCTTTCTTTCCGGCAAAAACCGCGCAGACGGGGAGTTGCACGCGAACTTTAGCCTCTCCGACGAGGAAAATGACGTATTCTTCACCTGTCTCAACGGCATGCGAACGGAGAGTCTCTCGCTCGCGGGAATCGACCGGGACAATATCTCCGTTGGGCTGGACGACGAACAGAACATACGCTATTTCGCTTCCCCAACACCGGGCAGCGATAATGCACACGGATTTGAAACAGCCGAGCAAATCGGCTGTTTCGACAATACGGGGGTTTTTATCAGCGAGGTTTCCGCTGTGCAGGAAGTCAAGAGCGGCGCGAATGACTGGATTGAGCTGCACAACGGTTCCGATCAGTCGATTGATCTGACGGGATGGACGCTCAGCGACAACGCCGGCATGCCCGCGAAATATACCTTTGCCGGCAAGTCCATTGATGCAGGCGGCTATCTGGTTGTGGACTGCACCAACAAGCCTATGCGCCAAAAAGAGGATACCGCGCCGTTCTCGATCTCTCCGGGTGGCGAAACCATCGTGTTGTATAATGCGCAGGGTGTTTTAGTCGATTCGTTTGATACGGGCGCGCTTGCGCCGGAACTTACGAGCGGACGCGTGGAGAGTGATCCTTCCATTGCGCGCGTATTTTTTTCAAAGGCCACGCGCGGAGAGGAGAACGACTCGGACGTGACCATCGGCGTGGCGGCCCAGCCGGTGTTTTCCGACTATTCGCTGTACCATAGCGAGAAGTTCTCGGTGACCATCCGTTGCGATGATCCCAACGCAGAGATTCACTATACCACCGATGGAAGCGAACCTACGCTGAAGTCCAAACGCTATACCGAACCGCTGATCTTTGCCAAGAGCATGCCGCTGCGCGCTATCTCCTATGTCAGCGGCAAACGTACGAGCGAAATTACCACCGCAACCTATCTGTTTGAGGAGCCGCATACCGTCCCGGTTGTCTGCATCAACGGCGACCCAAAGCGAATCGATGAGGTCATGAGCGTGACCGACAAATTTAAAAAGGTGGAACGGCCTGCGTATATCTCCTACTATGAGGCGGATGGATCGCTCGGCGTCTCGTTTCCCGCAGGAATCAAACCAAAGGGCGCGGGCACCATTGTCTATGCGCAAAAATCGTTGAGCATCAACCTTCGCGCCGGTTATGGCCAGAGCAGCGTCACCTATCCCTTCTGGCCGGGCTATGATTTTGATACGTTCTCCGCCCTGGTCGTTCGAAACGGCGGGCAGGACTGGGACGACGCGCGTATTCGCGATTCCTACGCCAGCGCGCTGGTCGAGGGAATGTATGTCGATAACTCCGCCACGCGCCCGGTTGTTGTTTACATCAATGGCGAATATAACGGACTGTATGATCTGAATGAGGACCAGAACGGCGAATTCCTGCAGACGCACTATGGGATAGACAACGACAAGGTCGAGTTCATACGCCGCAACAGCGCGGTTATCAAGGGCAGCAACGAGGATATCAAGCGTGTTCGCGCCTTTGCGGAGAATGAAAACCTAAGTGACGACGCGGTGTTTGCCGAGTTTAGCCAATGGGTGGATGTGCAGTACTTTACGGACTATTTCATCGCCCAGACCTATATCTGCAACAGCGACATGTTTAACCAGAAGTATTGGAGGACGACCGATTACGGCCTGAAATGGCGGCCTGTGTTCTTCGATCTGGATTTTGCGTTTGTCACCGCGACGCGCGATATCATCGGGCAATACTTTAATCCCAACGGCGTGCCGTCGGTTGACCAGTCGCTGACCTACTTTGAAATCTATATTGGCCTGAAGAAAAACAAGGCGTGGCGGGAGTATTGCGTAGATCGCTATGTCGAGGTGGTAGAGAAGTATTTCAACGCCGACCGCGCCACAAAACTCTTTGACGACATGGTGGATGTGATCCGCCCGGAGATGCGGCGACAAATCAACAAATGGGGCAAGCCCAGTTCGATGAGCGCCTGGGAGCAGGAGATCAAGCGTATGCGCTCCTATATTGAAAAGCGGCCGGAATACGCGCTGGAAAACATGCGGGAATATTTCGGGCTCTCCAAGTCCGAACTCGGCGCGCTGATTGCCAAGTACAAGCAATAACATATCAATACGATCGAATGCAGCCGCGCATGAGCGCGCGGCTGCAGAGGCCGTCAAAAAACGAGTTTTTTGACGCGACAACCGCTCTTTGCCTCTCGTCCTCCGGGCTCCGAACGGCAAAGAGCTGCGAAGAAATCGCCCGATTCCGGGCGATCCGTCACGGTGGCAAAGCCACCGCAGCCGGAATCGATGGGTTAAGGGCTGCGGCCCTTAATAATCCCGGGACTTTTTGGCAGACTGTGCAGCCGCGCATGAGCGCGCGGCTGCATTTTTGTATGCTGGTCACGAACCCAATGAAGGGAAAGAGATACAATGAAAAAAAGAACAACGGCGAGTTATGAACGAACGATAAAACAATACGGCTGAAAAGTGGCCTTCATTTACACCCGCCCGTGTTCATGCTAAAATAGAATAACTATAGGTAGGCTGGTGCGCAAATGAGAATTCTCGGAATCGACCCCGGATATGCCATATTGGGCTATGGCGTGGTGGATGTGACGGGAACGAAGCTCATTCCGGTGGACTACGGCGTGATTGAGACCACGCCGGAGGAACGCCTGCCGGAGCGGCTGAATCGGCTGTATGATGGAACCAACGCGCTCATCGGGCGGTTTACACCCGATTTGGCGGTGTTTGAGGAATTGTTCTTTTATCGCAATACCACGACGGCGCTCGCCGTCGGAGCGGGACGCGGGGTAGCGATTCTTGCGGCTGAACGGGCGAAAATACCGCTCTATGAATATACCCCCATGCAGATTAAACTTGCGGTGACAGGGGACGGACACGCGGATAAGCGCGCCGTGCAAAATATGGTGAAGCTTCTGCTCTCACTCAAGAGCGTACCGAAGCCGGATGATGCGGCGGACGCGCTCGCCGCGGCAATCTGCCACGGGTGCACCATCGGCCCGGCTGCGGAAGAATACCGAATCCGCTAACAAAAAGTAAAACAGGCTCGGCCTTGGAGGAAGATTTTGTACGCATACATCAGCGGAATTGTAGATGAACTGCTGCCAGACCGTGCCATCTTGGAGGCGGGCGGCGTTGGCTACGAACTGTTTTGCAGTGCGATGACGCTCAAACGACTGCGCGGCGGACAGAAGGAGCGGCTCTATACCCACCTGCATCTGGCAGAAGGGGTGATGGCGCTTTACGGTTTCTACGACACAGACGAGAAGGACATGTTCCGCCGCTTGCTCAGCGTCACACGCGTCGGCCCGAAGCTCGCGCTCGCCGTATTATCGGTTTTGAGCCCGAGCGATGTTGCGGGCGCGATCGTTACCAACAACGCCGCTGCGTTTGACCGCGTGCCGGGCATGGGGCGAAAGACCGCGCAGCGCGTGCTGCTGGAGCTCAAGGAACGCGTCGGCACGAGCGAAATGCTCGGCGGAAATGCGAATCTGGACGCGCCGGATATTCGCGCGGAGGCGATTGCCGCTTTGGTTTCGCTGGGTTACGACGGGCTGGCGGCGGGCAAAGCGGTCTCCGGCGTCGAGCAGGCTGAGAGTGTGGAAACGCTGATCACACAGGCGCTCCGAAAGCTCGCAAAATAGCAATCTAACGCGATAGAAGAGACAGTAGGTCGGAAGATAAAGGACTGCCATGGACGAACGACTCATTAGTTCCTCGATGCGCGAGGATGAAGCAAAAACCGAATATTCCCTTCGACCGCGCACGCTGAGTGAATATATCGGCCAGCACGCGGTCAAGGATCATATGCGCATCTATATCGATGCGGCTCTTAAGCGCGCTGAATCGCTGGATCATGCGTTGTTTTATGGCCCGCCAGGGCTGGGGAAGACCACGCTTGCCGGCATTGTCGCAAATGAGATGGGGGTCGCCCTGCGCGTGACCAGCGGACCCGCGATCACACACGCGGGTGATTTGGCTGCGCTTTTGACCAACTTGGCGCCGGGAGATGTGCTGTTTATCGACGAGATTCATCGGCTCAACGCGAATGTAGAAGAGGTTCTCTATCCCGCGATGGAGGATTTCGCGCTCGATATCATCATCGGCAAAGGCCCTTCCGCGCGCAGTATTCGTCTCGACTTACCGCGGTTTACGCTGATTGGCGCGACCACGCGCATGGGGCTCTTAACCTCGCCGCTGCGGGATCGCTTTGGAATCAAAGAACAGCTTGCGATGTATGACAACGAGTCACTGCAGGAAATCATTGTCCGCAGTGCGCATATTCTGGGCATCTCCATCTCCGAGCAGGGCGCGGTGGAGATTGGCTCCCGCGCACGCGGAACGCCGCGCGTGGCAAATCGGCTCCTTCGCCGTATCCGCGATTATGCTGAGGTACGAAAGAACGGGGAAATAGACCTCGAAGCCGCAAAGGAAGGCCTCGATATGCTCGGCGTAGATGAGTTGGGGCTGGATGAGGTGGATCGCCGGATGCTCACAACCATGATTGTGAAATTTGGCGGAAGGCCGGTTGGGCTCGACACCATCGCAGCCGCGACTGGCGAGGACGCAACGACGATAGAAGATGTTTACGAACCCTATCTGCTTCGGCTTGGCTTCATCGCGCGGACGCCGCGCGGGCGCATTGTGATGCCCGCGGGCTATTCGCATATGGGGTATCAGAGTGACACGCAGCAGTTGAGACTGGAGGTTGAGGAATGAAACGCAGGGAGATGAAACTGCTTCTGGAGGAACGCTTTGAGCGCATCGCGCTTCTTGAGACGCGCATAGACACCATGGACCAACTGGTGGAGGGATACCGCGCGCGCGAACAGGCAATTCTCGACACGCTGCAATCGGCAAAGGAGCGCACCGCGAAGATGCTTCAGGAGGCGAGCGTAGAGGCCGAGCAAACTCGTGCCGCGGCAAAAGCCGAGGCGGAGCAGGCCCTCCGTGCGGCAAAGAACGCGGCGGAACAGGCACTGACCGCGGCAAGGGAAGAGGCGGAGCGCACGTTAACCACCGTGCGAGAGGAAGCAGAACGCATGCGTTCTTCGGCCAAGGAGGATGCGGATGCGTTGCTGACGGATGCCGCAGCCGTCTCGGGTACGCTCCGCGCGGACGCGGAGCGGCGCACATCCGAACTGGTCGCCATTGCAAAGGCGGACAGCGATCGTATGCTGCGGGATGTTGAGATTATCAAGCGCGAATATGAGGAGATGGTGGAGTCTTTCAACGCCATGCTCGCGCAGAATGCAACCGAGCTGGAGGTAACTGCTGCGCGGTTTGCGGAGTTTGTAAAGGATCGCAAAATCGATCCGCCGGAAATCCGGATGGATGGCGATGCGTTTTATAAGTCGGTTGGCGTACTCAACGACGCTAGCCTCCCGGACGCAAGCGGGGACCCCGCGATGCTGATGCAGAATATCTATCGCATCCAGAACCGTCCGTTGCCGGAGGACTTTATGGAGGAGCGCGCGGCGGGTGGCGCAGAGGGAGAAGAAAAGCACGAAGGCGAGCCGGTGGAGGAACGGGAATCGGAGACACCGGAGTTGCTTCCCATGCAAAAGCCGGTCTTCCCGATGGAGGACGGCAATGGCGCGGATGAGAGACAGACAACCACCGAGCCGTATTCTGAGGCGGCTTGGGTAAACGAGACGCAAGAAAGTAAGAGTGAACCTCAGGCGGAGTTCACAAAGGCATTTGAGAATGCCTATATGGACAGTGGTTTTGTCGTCCGCGCGGATGCCTGCCAATTCACGCAGGAGAGCGCGGTGCAGGCGTTTGACGCTGCTTTCTCCACACCGTCGTTTGCGGAACAAGCGGCGGCGGTTGCCATTCCCGCAGCGTTAGCGGCCGGTGTTGCGCCGCAAGTGGAGGCGGAGCAGGTTTTTGACGAGTTCTTTGGAGAGCATTTCGACCCAAGCGGCAAAGCGGCGCAGGATACCGCGGCGCAGGATCAGACTACAGCGCCGGGAGCCGCCAAGCCGGAACCGTATTCCGAAGCGGCCTGGGCGACGGGAGCGTTTACGAGCGACCACGAGCCGCAGGCGGAGGGCGGGCTGTTCTCCGGCGAGCTGGAGCGCGAGACTGCGCCGGTGACAGCGGGAGAAGTTCCCGCAACGGATGCGGGAAGTGTTATAGACGATTACTTTGCATCGTTTGACGGCGGGAGCGCGGCAATGGCCGAACCCGTCGCCAAGCCGGAACCGTATTCCGAAGCGGCCTGGGCGACGGGCGCGTTTATGAGCGACCACGAGCCGCAGGCGGAGGGTGGGCTGTTCTCCGGCGAACCGGAGCGCGAGACTGCGCCCGTGACAGCGGGAGAAGTTCCAGCTCCCGATGCGGATGCCCTGATTGACAATTATTTTGCGAATTACAGTGCGTTTGGGCCGGCTTCTGCGACGTTAGAGCCGGAACTCGCAGTCAAGCCGGAACCGTATTCCGGGGCAGCCTGGGCGACGGGCGCGTTTACGAGCGACCACGAGCCGCAGGCGGAGGGCGGGCTGTTCTCCGGCGAGCTGGAGAACGAAGAAGAAGCTGCCCAGCCGATGAACCAGTATGCCGCAGAGGCGACAAGCGCGTTCGACAACTTATTTCCGTCCTTTGGTGCAAGTGCGGCGTTAGAGTCGGAACTCGCAGTCAAGCCGGAACCGTATTCCGGGGCAGCCTGGGCGACGGGCGCGTTTACGAGCGACCACGAGCCGCAGGCGGAGGGGAACCTCTATGCCGAAGAGGAGGATGAAGAGCCCGCGCCGGCACCGCGCAAGTATAACGAATATGGCGAGGTGCGCGAATGGGAACCGGAGCCTGAGCCCGATATGGGCGACATCCCGACCGTTTCCCGCTATATGGGGCAGAGCGCGCCGGAGGGGGAGATCTCTCTGGACGAATTGCTGGATGAAATCATCAAAGCGGGTGAATAATCCGCCTTTTAGCACCTGATTTTTCAATATCGGAGGAGCATGCATGAACTGGAAGAACATGGACAAAAGGCAACTGATCACCATTTTAGTCTGCGCGATTGGCACTTTCCTTCTCTCGATGATCCGTGTGCAAGCAGCCGCGACTACCTCTGCGCTCGGTGCGGTGAACGCATATGCTTCTCTGCAGGATGCGGGAATCTTCGCCTCCGTCATGGCGCTGGGCACCCCTTGGGGTGTGATTGCGCCGGTGTTCGGTATTGTTCTGGGCGATATTGTAATGGGCAGCAAGAACTTCATCATCGGGAATCTTGTGATTCGCAGCTTGATGGCGCTGTTTGTCGCCGCGTTTGCCGCAAAGGTGGACGACTGGAAAAAGAGCGTTGTTGTCGCGGGCATGACCGAGGGCATCATGCTCGTCCTGTTCTTTGTGTACGATCTTCTCATCATCCGCGAGTTTAAGGTGGTTGGTGTAACGATTCTGATGCAGCTCATTCAAGGCGTGGTCTGCGCGTTGCTGGGGACCGTTTTACTGCGATATATGCCGGTGATGCAGCCGGATCGAATGCTGGAGATCCGTCGTCCGGCGAACTGAACGGAGGAAGAGATGATTCTTACCGTGCTTGGCCGCTATGGCCCGTACCCCAGACCCGGCGGAGCCTGCAGCGGGTATCTCGTCGAGGACGGAACGACGCATGTGCTGATCGACTGCGGCGCGGGCGTTCTTTCCCGCCTGATGGAATATTTGCGTCCGGAACAACTGGACGCAATCGTGCTCTCGCACCTGCATTTTGATCATTGTTCCGATCTGTTTGTCATGCGCTACGCGCTTGACCAGCAGAACGTACCGGAAGGCGCGGAGAAGCGGCGCGTCCCGCTCTATCTGCCGGACGAGCCGTTTGAGACACGGAAGGCCATTACAAACGGCGCGCTGTTCGACCCGCATACGGTGAAGGGCGGGGGTGAGATTACGATCGGCTCTCTGACCTTTGCATTTACGCCGATGGCGCACCCCGTTCCGGTAAACGGCATGCGCATCACGGGCAAAAGCGGCACGTCCCTTTTTTTCACCGGGGATACGAAGCCCTATCCGGGGATGGAGCGCGGCGCGGCTAACGCCGACGCGCTGCTGGCGGACGCGTGCTTTGTGGACGCAACGCAAACCGGCCCGCACCTGAACGTGAAGGAAGCGTGCCAGCTTGCGCGGGACGCAGGGGTAAAGACGCTGTATCTAACCCATCTCTGGGGAAAATATGATACGGAGGAACCCGTTAAAAAAGAGATTGACTTTTCATCCGCATTTGTGGTAAAAGAACGAGGGCGATATTCTATTTAGATCGTTCGGTATCTATATGGGCGTTCAGCAGGCCCCGTGCGTAAACGGCCGAAAAAAGCGTATTTACGCATGTTTTGCGGCGCTTCGCGGCGTTATCGGCCGCGCGGTTTAGTTCGTTTGTCGCGCGTTGAGGCGATTTTGGCATGTTTTTCGATATTGCATGCGGTTATCGTGTTCAATTGCGGGAAAGCGCGGTATAATCTATTTGTGATAAAAAAAGAATAGAACATGGAGGGATCCCATCATGGCAAAAATGACAATTGAAGATGTTAACGTAACCGGTAAACGAGTACTCGTGCGCGTGGACTTTAACGTTCCGCTGACCGAGGACGGCAAGGTTGCCGACGACAAGCGTATTGTTGCTGCTCTGCCGACCATTCAATATCTGCTTGACCATAAGGCAAAGGTCATCCTCTGTTCGCATCTTGGCCGTCCGAAGGGTGTAACGCCTGAGCTTTCGCTTGCCCCCGTCGGCGAGCGCCTCAGCGAGTTGCTGCCCGATGTCCGCGTCTGGATGGCGGACGACGTCATTGGCGAGTCTGCGAGAACCGCGGTTGACGATATGAAGGAAGGCGAAATCGTCCTTCTGGAAAACGTTCGCTTCCATCCGGAAGAGGAGAAGAACGATCCCGAGTTTGCAAAACAGCTTGCAAGCCTTGCCGATCTCTATGTCTCCGATGCGTTTGGCACCGTACACCGCGCACATGCCTCCACGGCGGGTGTTGCGGCCTATCTGCCCGCGGTTGCCGGCTTCCTGATTGGTAAAGAGCTCGGCATCATGGGCAAGGCGTTGGAGGATCCGGAGCGTCCGTTTGTCGCGATTCTTGGCGGCGCCAAGGTTTCCGACAAGATTGGCGTTATCACCAACCTGTTGGACAAGTGCGATTCACTCATCATCGGCGGCGGCATGGCGTATACCTTCTTTAAGGCGATGGGCTATGAAATCGGAACCTCGCTGCTGGATGCGGACAGCATTGAACTTGCCAAGGATATTATGGCCAAAGCCAAGGCGAAGGGCGTAAACTTCCTGCTCCCGCTGGATAATGTTGTTGCGACCGCTTACGCCCCGGATGCGGAGCACAAGGTTGTTGACTCCTGCTGCATGCCGGAGGGCTGGATGGGCCTTGACATCGGGCCAAAGACCATTGAGCTCTTTAGAAAGACGATCGTGGAAGCCAAGACCGTTATTTGGAACGGACCGATGGGCGTTTTCGAAATGCCCGCGTTTGCCGAGGGTACGCGTGCGGTTGCGGCCGCCTGCGCGGATTGCAAGGGCACGACGATCATCGGCGGCGGCGACTCCGCATCCGCGGTCAAGAAGCTCGGGTTTGCCAAGCAGATGACGCATATCTCCACCGGCGGCGGCGCGTCTCTGGAATATCTTGAGGGCAAGGTGCTCCCGGGCGTTGCCGTACTCAACGACAAGAAATAAGAGACCAAAAACCGCCGGTGCGCTTCTTGTGCGCTCCGGCGGTTTCTCAAGCAATTTTGATAACTTTTATACTGATTTTGGTCAATGAACACTTTTAAATAAACCACCGCACCTGAAAGGAAAGAAATGACTATGAGAAAGCCAATTATCGCAGGCAATTGGAAAATGAATCTGACTCCCGCCGAGGCGGAGCAGCTTGTTGTTGAGCTCATCCCGCTTGTCAAGGACGCGGCATGCGACGTGGTCGTCTGCCCGCCATATGTTGATCTCGCCGTTGCTGGCAAGCTGCTGGTCGGCACCAACATCAAGCTTGGCGCGCAGAATATCCACTGGGCACCCAAGGGCGCATTCACCGGCGAAGTCAGCGCGGATATGCTCCTTGCCATGGGCGTGAGTCACGCCATCGTTGGACACAGCGAGCGCAGACAGTATTTTGGCGAGACCGACGAGACGGTCAACAAGCGCGCCAAGGCTGCGCTGGAGGCGAACATTACGCCCATCATCTGCGTCGGCGAGACGCTGGAACAGCGCGAGAGCGGTGTAACCGACACCATCGTGAGCAAGCAAACCGTTGCGGCGCTGGCTGGATTCTCCGCGGAGGAGGTTGTCCGCTCGGTTATCGCCTATGAGCCCATCTGGGCCATCGGTACGGGCAAGACCGCGACCAGCGAGGACGCGAACACCACCATCAAGGTCATTCGCGACGCGATTGCGGGCGTATATGGCAAGAAGATTGCGGACGAAGTGCGCATTCAGTACGGCGGAAGCATGAACGCCAAGAACGCAACCGAACTCATGGCGATGCCGGAGATCGACGGCGGTCTCATCGGCGGCGCGAGTCTCAAGAGCGAAGATTTCTCAAAGGTGGTTCATTTCTAATGACGAAACCGATTACCGCATTAATCATTCTGGATGGCTTCGGCTGCTCCAAGGAAAAGGACTTCAACGCCATCAAGGCAGACGGCGCGGCGAATATTTCGCGTCTTTGGAACGAATATCCGCATACGCAGATTGCGGCGAGCGGTATGGATGTCGGCTTGCCAACGGGCCAGATGGGCAACAGCGAGGTAGGTCACCTCAATATTGGCGCAGGGCGTATCGTCTACCAGGAGCTTACGCGTATCACCAAGGCAATCTCGGACGGAGATTTTTTTGGGAACGAAGCGTTTCTCGGCGCCATCGAAAACTGCAAAAAGAACGACAGCGCGCTGCACCTGATGGGCTTGCTTTCCGATGGCGGCGTGCACTCCCACAACACGCATCTCTATGCGCTCGTGGAGCTTGCGAAAAAATCCGGCCTGAAGAAGGTCTATGTTCATTGCTTTATGGACGGGCGAGACGTTCCGCCGAGCAGCGGTAAGGGCTTCGTTGAGGAGCTGGATGCAAAGCTCGCCGAAATCGGCGTGGGGAAGATTGCCTCCGTGATGGGGCGCTATTACGCCATGGATCGCGACAACCGCTATGAACGCGTTGAGAAGGCATATGCGGCGCTTGTGTACGGCGAAGGGGAAACGGCCTCCAGCGGCGCGGAAGCGATGCAGAAGAGCTACGACAAGGGCGAGACGGATGAATTTGTCCTCCCGACCGTCATTCTCGAAAACGGCAGGCCCGTCGAGACAATCTCGGCAAACGACAGCGTCATCTTCTTCAACTTCCGTCCAGACCGTGCGAGGGAAATCACGCGTACGCTGGTGTTTGACGACTTTGATGCGTTCCCGCGCAGGAAGGGGTTCTTCCCGCTGTACTATGTCTGCCTGACGCAGTATGACAAGACGTTTGGCGAGCGTGTGCACGTGGCCTATCGTCCGGACTCGCTGAGCAACACCCTCGGCGCCTATCTCGCGGAGAAGGGGCTCACCCAACTGCGCATTGCCGAGACAGAGAAGTATGCGCATGTAACCTTCTTTTTCAATGGCGGCGTGGAAACCCCGAATCTTGGCGAAGATCGTGCGCTGATCGCCTCCCCGAAGGTTGCAACCTATGATCTGAAGCCGGAGATGAGCGCGTTTGAGGTTGCCGATGAGGCGGTGAGGCGCATTGAGAGCGGTAAGTACGACATGATGATTCTCAACTTTGCCAATCCGGATATGGTGGGGCACACCGGCGTGATGTCGGCGGCGACGGCTGCGGTGCATGCCGTGGATGCCTGCGCGGCGAAGGTCGTGGACGCCATCCTCAAGACCGGTGGACGCTGCATCATCACCGCGGACCACGGCAACTGCGAGAAAATGTGGGACGAATGCGAAAATGCGCCGTTTACCGCACATACCACCAACCCCGTGCCCTGCATCCTCGTGGACAACGAGCGCAGGAATGTTATCCTGCGGGAAGGCGGGCGACTGAGTGATCTGGCGCCGACGCTGCTGGAGCTGCTGGGCCTGCCGGTACCGAAGGAAATGACCGGAAAATCGCTGATTACAGGCTGATTTTCGGCGGCTTTGTGCTTGCATTCGGCTCTGGTGCATGTTATAATCACTAGGCTTGGGCGCCGGATGCTCTCCGGCTCCGACAATGCAAATTGCAGATTGCTCCGTGAATGGCGAATTGTGTTCGTGCAGCGGAGATCAAAATTGGAGGAAATGTCACCATGGAAACTGCGGCGCTTATCATTCGCATCGCGCTGATGTTGATCTCGATTCTGCTCGTCGTCGTCGTTCTTCTGCAGAAGACGAAAAGCTCCGGCCTCGGCGCTTCGTTCGGCGGTGAGACCACTTCCTTTACGGCCAAGGGAAAGGCTGCAAGCCGCGAAGCGAAACTTCAGAAACTGACGATCATCCTTGCTTCGGTCGTTGGTGTGCTTGCGCTTCTTTTGACCATCTTCTAAGGATCGGAAAAGCGAGTCACATGCGGCGTGCCGGAGAGGCGCGCCGCCTTTTTTCGCACAAATTCAAGAGCATAGATTGAGGCGGGAAATCGTGCCATCCAAAACGGGTAAAACGGCTGGATGTCGCTTGACTTCAACGGCAAAATTCGATAGTATGATGGTAAAATAATATATTATTTTCCGTCGGAAAGTGAGAGGGCTCCCAATATGCCCGTGAGACGCGGCGTAAAGCCGGTTGCGCAAAACCGCAAAGCGCGCCATGACTACTTTATCGAGGATACGCTGGAGTGCGGAATTGAGCTCTTCGGCACCGAGGTGAAGTCTCTTCGCAATGGCGCATGCAATCTTAAGGACAGCTATGCGCAGGTAAAAAACGGTGAACTGTTCGTGATTGGCATGCATATCAGCCCCTATGAGCAGGGCAACATCTACAACAAAGACCCATTCCGCACGCGGCGGCTGCTGGTGCACAAGAGCGAGATTCGCAGGCTGCAGGAGGCCTCCATGAAGGAGGGCATGAGCCTCGTTCCACTCGAACTCTATCTCAAGGATGGGCGGATCAAGCTCCTTTTGGCAGTGGCGAAGGGTAAAAAGCTGTACGATAAGCGTCACACAATTGCCGAGCGTGACGCGGGCCGCGAGATGGAACGACGGATCAAGGAGGACAGATCATGAGAAACCTGCCATTTACGAAGGATCAGCTGGAGGGCATCGTAAATAAATACCCAACGCCGTTTCACATCTACGATGAAGCCGGTATCCGCGCAAATGTCAAACGATTGCAGGAAGCATTCTCTTGGAACGATGGATTCCGCGAATATTTTGCTGTAAAAGCGCTGCCAAACCCCGTCATTATGAAGCTTTTGTTTGACAGTGGCTGCGGCATGGACTGCTCGTCCCTTACGGAGTTGATGCTCGCCCGCGCGGTCGGCGTGACAGGGCACGACATCATGTTCTCGTCAAATGAAACGCCTGCGGGAGAATATCAGCTTGCGAGTGAGATGGGTGTGCTGATCAATCTGGATGATATCACACATATCGATTTTCTTGCCCGGAACGGCGGCATCCCCAAGACGGTATGCCTGCGCTTTAACCCCGGCGGCGAGTTTTTGCTCGGCAATACCATCATGGGCAATCCGGGTGAGGCAAAGTACGGCATGACGCGCGAGCAGCTCAGTGAAGCGGTGAAGAGGCTTATGGCGCTTGGTGCAACGGAGTTTGGCCTGCATGCGTTTCTTGTGAGCAACACTACCGACGACGATTATTATCCCGCGCTGGCGAAGAAGCTCTTTAAAACTGTGGTGGAGCTGCATGCGGAGACGGGCGCCGATTTTACGTTTGTCAATCTCTCCGGCGGCATCGGCATTCCGTACCGCCCATATGAAAAGGAGACGGATATTCGCTATATCGGGGAAGAGGTCAAGCATCAGTACGACCGCGTTATCGCTCCAAGCGGGCTTACGATTCGCATCTTTACCGAGCTGGGGCGTTATATCACGGGGCCATTTGGCTATCTGGTCACCCGTGCCATCCATAAAAAAGAGACGCACAAGAAATATATCGGCGTGGATGCGTGCGCCTGCAATCTTATGCGCCCAGCGATGTATGGCGCCTATCATCACATCACCGTAATGGGCAAGGAGAACGATCCGCTGACCAATGTTTACGATGTGGTCGGCTCGCTCTGTGAAAACAATGACAAGTTTGCCGTCGACCGTCCATTGCCTAGAACGGAGCCGGGGGATCTGCTGGTGATCCACGACACCGGCGCGCATGGCTTCTCAATGGGGTATAATTATAACGGTAAGCTCAGGAGCGCGGAGCTGCTCTTGAAACCGGACGGTAGCGCAGAGCTCATCCGCCGTGCGGAAACGCCGGAGGATTATTTCGGCACATTGGATTTTTTGAAGCTGCCGTTATAAAAAAACAGATCGCAACAGCAGCGTGAACAGGGGGAAACATTCCCCATTCCCGCTTGACGCGTTCCGTCAGCACGATTACAATAGTATTGCGCGGGAGAAAAAGAACCACGCATTCATGGGGGCGACCTGGTTTCGACGGGGATCGCCGATGTTGGATAAGCGAGCCGAAGCCCCGAGCTTCGTTAAAAGCGGGATCAGAAAAAGTAACTGACAACAATACTTTAGCAGTCGCTGCTTAATGCAGCGTCCGTCCGCCTGAGAAAACTTACCGTTTCAGATACGGGCGTCATTTAGGGTAGGGAACGAACCCGCCTAAGCTTTGCGGCGGGCCGGACTTATGAAGCTACTCAAGCCGATATCCTGCCGGAGGGAGATCGGGGGAGGGAATGTTAATACACCGGATACGCTCGTAGAAAGTCTGGTTGAGGGGTTTTCGGACGGGAGTTCGATTCTCCCCGCCTCCACCAACTGACCCTTAGGCAAACTATTTTGCCCAATAGGGAAGGAAGATTGACCATCTTGTGTGTTATACAGGATGGTCATTTTATCGTCATAGAGGTAAATTCTATTCACCAGCGTGTTAATCAAAGTCTTGCGATACTTAATATCGTTGATATCGCCGTCTTTGAGTTTGTGTAAAAAGAACCGCACTTCTTGTATCGTAAGCACATGATGTTTGGAGGATTCTTCAGCAATTGCTTTTTCAAGTTGCTGCTTTTCCTGTTGACGGACTTTTATCTGCTCGGCAATCACATCTATCACTTGACCGGATTCCAATGCCTTGACAAGGTTGTGCGTTGCCTTCTGGTTCTCTTTAAGAAGACGCTCAAACCGCTTCAATTCACTGGAATCGCTCTCTTGCTCAGAAAACTCAACAACAGCTTTTGCAATGATATTGATTCTTTCGGTAGTTAGCAATTTTCTAGTTTCAGTAACAACGAGGTCTTCAATCCAATCTTTGCTGACAGCCTTTTTCGCGCACTGATTCTTTCGAGCTTGGACACAGGAGTAATAGTAATATTTCTTGCCGCTCTGACCAGCCCCACTTAACCCTGTCATCATGCTTTGGCAATGTCCGCAGAAAAGCTTGGTGGTCAGAATATATTCGGCTTTTGCCTTTGATCGGGCAGGAGCTTTTTTATTTTTCTCCATTATCAACTGCACCTCATTGAACAACTCATCCGAAATAATCCGCGGGACTCCATCTTTGATTTCCAGATCGTTGTATGTGTAGATTCCGATATATCTCTTATTGGTCAATATTCGGCGTAAGCTGCATTTGTTGTAAGGATTGCCGCGAGAGGTGGTGATATTGAGATTGTTAAGATACCGCTCAATTTCAGCCATCGTTGACCCGTTGGCATACATTTGAAATATCTTCTTTACAGTAAGTGCTTCTTCGTCATTGATTTGCAGGTGCTTGTTCTCGTCAACCCGAAACCCAAGTGCAAGATTGCCACCTGTGACGAGACATTTTTCTGCATTCAATGCCATTCCCCGCGAAATCTTTTGAGATAATTCGGCGGAATAATACTCTGCCATGCTTTCTAAAACACCTTCAATTAGAATCCCGCTGGCATCATCGGAAATGTTTTCACGCGCTGAAATAACGCGCACATCATTCTTTTTGAGCTTTGCTTTGTATGTCGCGCTATCAAACCGATTTCGAGCAAAACGATCAAGTTGGTAGACAAGCACATAATTGAAATGCTTCTGTTTACTATCCTCGATCATTTGAAGGAACTCAGGCCGTTTATCCGTGGTGCCGCTGATGGCGCGGTCTATGTATTCGTGAATTACGTTATAGTCGTTTTGTTTTGCAAAATCGTAGCAAGCTTTTAATTGCCCTTCTATGGACTGCTCGTTTTGGTTATGTGAACTGAAACGGGCGTAGATGACGATGTTGGTCATTTGTTATCTCCTTTATGCTTCTCTTTTCGCACTCGCTTTTGATATTGATTGTGCTCGGTTCGCCTCTCGCTTCTGCGGATTTTATATTCATCATCCTCACGCAAATCAACCAAAAATTTATTGATGTCCAGTAGCAATATATTTGAAACGGTATCAGCATTGACCTCGACATTACGCGTTATCTGTTTACCTCGCATCATATTTTGGATAGAGAAGCTTGCAGAATCAGTGTCATAAAGTAAGTAATCATTAATCATATTTAATAATCCGGGAGAAAATACTCTCCCAGTTGAAGCTATCGTCGCGTTATCTTTTCGATAGTGCTCATTGTAGCCAGTACTTTCGATAAGTTTATTAATGGTATCAATTAAATCAGGCCTTCCTACAAAATTCGATCTTAGTACCATGGTTAATTGTTCTAGCGTTACAATGGACTTTTTTGATAATCCTAACATTTCTTCAATATCTTTGTACTGGGGCTTTACATATTCTGACTCTCCCAAAAGATATTCGTATGAACAGGTCAATGCTTTTGATGCATTTATCAAAAAAAGCAAATCAGGAATAGTCCTACCTTGTTCATACTTACTGATGGTCTCCCTTTGCACGCCTATCATATCAGCAAGCCTCTCTTGACTTAGTTGGCACTCTTTTCTTCGCGCTACTAAGCGGCTGCTAAACTGAATTCCAAAATCGGAACGACTGGTAATATTAGACACAATAACCTCCGAAATATAATATAGAAAGTGAGAGCATTTGGTAATAGAACAAGCATCACGAATGAATTATAGTTTATTTACCGTGATGCGTAAAGTGAAAACTCGCCAGAAGGGAGGAATTAACAATGTCGGAATACAACAGTGACCATAAAATATGCGAGCAACTGGCACGCTGTTTGTATTCAGATATTCGAGGATATATTCGCGAGCATCAATCCGAATTTGAACAATGGGTGAAAGAAGAAAGAGAGGAATAGACAATGCATAGAAGACTTGACGCGCAAAACGCTAGAGTTCACGTTAAGACATTTGGAGAGCTTTTTGTGCGGATACGAGAATCTGCGTCAGCAACAATGAAAGAGCACTCTACGCCGCGCTAAGAGGCTCTGACACATACGAACAAACTCATAACTGGTAGCTATTACAATAATAGATGCGAAATTTGCGATAAAAACCTTTACAGGTTGTATTAAGTGTGATATAATATATATAAATTAAAAAGTGCTTTTGGAAGCGAGTAGCCCGGTCGGGCGAGCAGCTTCTTTTTTTGCGTTCAGAATTTTAAGGGATTGGCATGTGTATGAAAAAGACAAGAATAGTTCGGAGTAACGCTAGGCAAGGAATAGACTGCTGTATTATAGAGGCTGTAATGAAAAATAGAATAGCTAATTTGGTGGAGCAGCAGTTGATTACTGGACAGGGAAGAAAATATGGAACGTTTGAAGTTAAGGACGGGAAATTAATAATCAAATTGATTTTGCCGTTGTTCTTAAGAGAAAATAACATTCAACCGTTTTCATGGAAAGACTTGGGAAGCCTCTCATCGATTTTGAGTGACTGCAAGACGCAGATCGAAAGAGTTTTAGGAAAAGTGCTTGATAGCAAAGTGAAGTCGGTAGAGGTGAACATAACTCAAAAAGTAAGCGGAAACGCTACGCAATCAGAAGTCCTGAATCTATTAAATCATGCTTTCTTAACTTTGAAACGAGATAATGTAAAGTATGTTAGTACATGTATGAGTTGCCGATACAAAGAAGTAGCAAATACTATTATTTTCAGGGAACCGCAATATTACGTTTTGAAAGCATACGATAAAACGAAACAGCAGAAAAGGGAACAAACTGAACAGAAGGAAGCGTCTGAAACCGTACCGCACGGACTGCTGCGAGTAGAAATCATTATGCTAGATCGCGTACTTATGAAACTGTTTGGTAAAAAGAGAACATTATCAAACGTCTTTTCACGCAAAGGATTTTTGTTACTCTTGATGGAATACAAACGAATCTTTTGTGATGAAATCAGAAGTAAACGGATAATACCATACCTGAACTACTGCGTGAATCATCTGTATGAATCATTATGTGAAACGGATGATCCGATTTCTACAATAGCAAAAGAACGCGAGTTGATTCCCGACAAAGAAGTCCTATATAAAGCATTAAAGAAATGGAAAGAAAAGAAAGGAGAGTCGATTCATAATCTCCGAAGAGAAGTCAATAAATACACCGAGTTATATGGACTGCCGCAAGACGCGATTATGACGATTCGGGACTTCAGAAAAGCTTGTGGATAATATCCGTTAATACTCAATTTTTGAGTAAAAAGGGGCTGAAAGCGATTTTGCAGAAATCAGGGAAAGTAGCCTTTTGGAGCAAAAAACGCAGTAGAAATCATGATTTCTATCGATTTCTTAGCAAAATTCGAATTTTCATTCTGTACTATAAAGAAAGCAGTATAGAACAGATAACAATGCATTAACAATAAATTATCAATGGACCAATAAATACCTTTGAATGTTAAAAATGAATTCCTGTAACTCATTGGTTCCAGTAACGGATAAATAGCATTCAAGAAATACCAAAGCACAAATCACATTTGATTAATGCATTGATGAAGATACATATTTCAGCAGAACTGAAAGGAGGAGGATTTTATGGGCTTTACAAAAGGGGAAAGCGGAAATCCAAAAGGGCGTCCCAAATACTCTCAACAACAAAAAGTAGAACGCGATTCATTCAAAGAGCTTTTGAAATCCTCCACCTTGTCGGCTCTTGAATCCATTATTGAAATCTCGCAGGACAAGCACAGCAAAGATCGGTTCAATGCTTGCCGATATCTGATTGATAAGGCTTACGGTGCAAATGCACTTCTCCTAGAGAACCAGGATGATGATTCCCCTCTAGTTATTATTGTGAGAAGTAACGGAAAGAAAGCATCTGAAAGCTCGGATGATGAATGGGAAGAAACAGACGATGAAGATACCTTTGAGGATTGATTTCAGAAAAACAGCAACTATCAAAATAGTTGCCACATTGTTTAGATGAATAATCAACCTTGGTATGATGTGCGAAACTCGGTTTATCTTCAGCAATGGCTGTTCCGAACAAATTAAAGATGCTACTTGCATAAACTGCAAGGTGTACTAACAGTGTAAAGGTAGAAACCTTTGGAGCTTGCGATACTAATCTTTATCTTTAACTATCATATGATCGAGAGCGTAACGCAACGCCATACTAATTAGCTCGTTTCGTGAGCGATTGGTTTTTGCGGACAGCTCGTTATACTCTTCCTGCAAAGTTTTATCGATGCGGATTGTCATGGTGACCGCTTTATCTTCTTTGGGTGTAATGACGAAATCTCCCATAACTTCTCAAATAGCCCCCTACCTTTTGAGTACATTATAGGTTGAATGGGTAATCCGAACTATAACACAAAAAGCAGTGGAAATTTAATGTACAGACGAAGTGTGATGCGCTATAATGAGTGAAACACGAAAAGGGGAGTACATTAATGGAAAAAGCGAAGCAGAAGTTCTTTCAAAGAAAATGGGTTTTGTGGATTAGCCTGATATTTTTCCCACCTCTTGGATTGATACTCTTATGGGCTGGTCAAAAACAGATGCAGAAGAAAGGCAAGATTATCTTGACGGTTGTTTTTGCAATTTGGTTTGGGATTCTCTTGATAGGGACAACGGGTGGTGCGACTACGAATTCCGCAGCAAGCACCGCAACAGTTCAAGAAATCAATGCGGGCACCAACCTTGAGCCGTCTCAGAACCCCGTAGAGCCTACACAACAACCTAGCGAGACGCCGAGAGTAATAAGCGTACAAGACGCAAAAGACGCCTGTCTGAGCTTCTTTACAGAGATAGTAATGGACACCTATAACGAGATACCTTGGGGTGAAGGGACTGAGAACGGAGTAATAATAAACTCCGACTATTCCGAAGAATCGCAAAACGGAACAGTAACAATTTCTTATACCTTGATGGATGAACCAAATGCGGGCACCCAAATTGTCATGGATTTTGCCCTTAAAGGAGATCGAGTTTCAGTGTCCAAGATTTCAATAGATGGAGTTGAGCAAGAATTATCGGCTGATGCTAAGGACAGCGTTTTGATATGGCTATTGCTTGACAAGAATTATGAGGAATAAGGCAAAAAACAATGCGATGGTTCACGCATAACTGAGTGGCAAACGTAACGGAGTAAATACAAGTGATTGATTCTCTTCACACGAAATATACAGATTAATGGCAATTGCTTACGTCGCCAATATGTCAAGCATACGAGAGAAAATCAAATTTCCGCAAAAGAAGAAATCCAACCTTTTGGTAGTTCGGGATTTCTTCTTTTGTAATGTTTCTTTCTGATAACATAATGGGATATGGGAAGATCGCTTATATTGCATTATAGTTTCAATACTATCAGAATGTTGTCAGTTAAGGCATTCAGTTACACATTCTTTGATGGTAGTGGAATGGTGCCCCACAACCTTTCCATTCTTCAATCCCCATACTGTATAGCCATTCTTGCCGATTTTCTTAATTTCACTTGACCATTCGCCTTCAGTGACTAATCGAATAACCAAGTCGGAACCTTTACCATACTTCAAGATAGAGAATAGTTTTCGTGCAGCATCACCTACTATGAGATGATCACCTTTTGTGTCAATAGCAACTATTTTTTTATTAACCCAAATAATGAAGTCAGGGTTAAAATTGTTTGTATCACCTTTATCGAGTAATGGGATCTGAAAACAGCCTTGTGACGGATTTCTAAACCAAGTGCGCCTTGATGAGTCAAGCTCCTTTGCGAAATCCTGTTCCAGCAAATTCAAGTCGCTATATTGATTATGAACGGCATTGGTAAATGTAAGGGCTGTTAACGGATTAATATAAATCTCCGGCACAGGGAAAGTATTAGCTGCATCTTGGACAACCATTGCGTGTTCAATATAGGCATCGACGACATCAACAGCTTTTTCCCTGATTATGTCAGCTGCTGTACTGCTGTATTCTACAAGCGCGTCAAATAGAATATTTTCGGTATCGCAGAGATTTGCAACTTTTGGGAAATATTTCTGGACTTCACGTTTGAAAATCCATCGCGCGGTCACTTTATTCGTATGTTCAGTTTCCACCCATTCTTCGTTAGCCTTCTTATCACTTCCTATGTTCTGTAAAATCCGAATACGACTACCCTTACCAGAGGTGTTGTCAACATCTGCACGAAAATTTGGGATCTTATCAATGATACCTCTAATTGGTTCCAGAGCACTGCTTGCATCTATGGAAACACGAGGCAATCTCAACGGCATTTTAGGAATCTCCTTACTGCTGTTTCTACTCCCATCTTTTGCTTTGTATACAGATAGTGTTACTTCCGGAGTATCAGTTGTCAATTTGTTTCTAACCTCTGTAATTACCGTATCGAAGATCTGTTTTTCGTCAGTCCGTATATAGAAACATGCCGTATTGAGAGTGGAATTTGGATAGTGCTCTGCGTATGGTTGCCGTAATACTCGCCCAATGATTTGCGTTACCTGATCTTTTGAACCCATGTCCTTATCAATATAGGCAAAGTAACACAACGGATCATCCCATCCCTCTTGCAATGAAAGATTGAAAATAATATGGTGAAAGTCAGAAGAAGCGAAGGCTTCATAGTCGTTATCGCCACCAGAAAACAAGCAAAAATTATCAGGTGGGGGAAATCGTATATCGAACTTCAAATCACAATAAACAGCTATGTCTTTTGGATTAATGCCTAACCCGACAAGGTAACGCCAAATCTGAATTGGACGTGATTGTCGTTGCTCAAACGGAATCAAAACGTTATCACGCTCGCCTGTTTCAACCACAATATTCGTATTGCTGACGTAAATTGCTTTTGGTATGAAACCAATGTCATTCTCAACTATAAGGTTTAGCAAGGCATTGTAATCTTGGATAAGATCGTCAATGGCAATCTCCATAGGAGTGACATATCCGCCAAGTGAAATATGCTTCTTTATTAGCCCGCAAGCAACAACATCCGAACTTTTTATTTGGGTTATAAACTTATCTTGTTTCCATTCTTTGTCGTCGATGATGCGCTGAATTACGCGCTTGTTTAATGCTTCAGGAACGCGCATTGTTGCACTAGCCGACAAAATCGCATCAGGGCACAGCTTGAGAAGTAATTCGGTTTGTTGGTCAGATAAATTGTGTCCCTCGTCGTAAACAATCAAGAGTGGGCGGTGAGATCCATCAGGTAGTTGTCTTGCTTTTAACAAGTCCCAAAGGGATACATCCGCCTCGTCCAGATTGACACGGAATACCATTCGGTCTCCTTTTTCCATGTCCTTCTGGTTAAACTTGCCCACCGTGGCAACCAGCATCAATGCTTTGGCATTTGACTCAACATCGGTTGCAGTGCAGTCCAAAAGAGGCAGGACATTAAAATTGGGCAGAAACTCAGAATACTTACCTGTTGATAGATTGGTGTATGCTTGTGAAACGACAACTCGTCCCTTAGAAATCCAAAGGATAATCGGCTCTAGCGACAACCGCGCCCTTATATTTGAGATTGCATCAGCTAAAATCAGGGTTTTGCCAGCTCCAGTTATGGCAGAAAGATTTTGAAAGAAAGGAACAATCTCGTTTTTTGTCCTATAAAGAGGATCCTCCATATATTCAAAATATCTTTCAGCTATTTGTGTTGATGCCTTGCGCTGAAATTTAAAGATTTCCATTACTCATCACCTCCATCGCTATCAACATCGTTGTTAAACCTGTCACTGTTTTCATTTAACCCTAAGTGTGCCAACACTTTGTCTGGTATCTTGTAGAAATCAACACTCTTTTCATCTTGGTACAATTCATATCTGGCATAAACATGATACGGGGTTTTTAGTTTAGCTCTCTTAGCTTCTTGAACTATTTTACTATATGTTTTGTAATCGAGAGCACCAAAGGAATTTGCTGGATCCCAAACAATAAAATACCCCTCATTGAGTGAGTTTTTGCCTACGCAGTACAATAAACTTGGATCATCAATCCTTACTAGGTTAATATTTGTCTTTTTTCCTGTATCCCAATGTGTTGCAATAATTAGGTCAATCATCTCATCTCGTTGCATCGAAAGTATAGTTTTGCTATCTATGGTTTTCGTCAAAGATTGAAAAGTGAACCCACCCAAAAGCGGTTCAGCCAGAACTGAAACACTACCGTCAGGCCCAACACGCTCCCCAGTTATTGCGCGTTTAATTCTTAGCGCTGTCAGTGTTTTGGCATATTTATCTCCGCGATCTGGGCTGCCCTGTTCAATGAGAATAAACTTGCGATTGGCACCAGTATTGTGGTTTAGCTCTAAAACGGCGTGACCAACGGTTCCGCTACCAGCATATGGATCCAGTACATACCCATTGGTCGGGCACCATAACTGTATTATTTTTTCCATTAGCTTGAGCGGTTTAACAGTTTCAAAGCCGTGATTGTGGCCTACAATTCCGTTCAACTCGGTAATACCTGTTTGACTATGTCCTGACTCCGTATGCTCCCATGACTGTGAGCCTAATTCTAGTGGATTTTCAAAATCTTCATTTGCCCAAAATGTTAACGGCACTTTCCCTTGTTTGACTTGGTTTAAGTAGTTTTTGACACGCGGTCTGCCTTCTCCGGCATTTCCAAGAAATATCAACTTTGGCCAAACCCAATTCGGAGTTTCACGTAGCTTTGTTGCTTTAGCAATTGCATCGCGAACGGCAAGGTCAGTTGATGGATCGTAGTTGCTTAATTCAACCATCGAATCCTTTATTACAAGTGCCTTGCCTCTCCCATCCCCTATGTCGCGCTCAACATATGCTGTGCCCCATGCTGAGAGTAATGCTTTCATTTCGCTCTTCTTCAGTCCAGTCCAGTGTTTTCGCGGATTAGGGACATCTCGGTTAAAAGAGAACTCTTCTTCGGGGTAATGAAGGATTCCTGTAAATGGCGATTGAATAGCAAATATGGTGTTATCCCTTTTTTCCTTTGCTGTTGGATCTTTTCCTGCCCAATCTCCTTCCGGATCATTATCAGGGTTGGCAAAACGTTTGTTCATATCCTCATCTCGCGGAAGCAATTGAGTTTTTACGGATTCCTTGTTCTTTGCATATACCAGCACATACTCTGTTGCGGTTGAAACGTGCTTGGTATCGTTCTTTGGAGAATAAGTCTTTTGCCAATTGATGATCGCTAGCCTGTTTTCCTCGCCAAAAACTTCATCAAGCATCATTCCAAGGTGGTAAAGCTCTGAATCATCAATACAAATTGCTAAAACTCCTGTAGGCTTGAGCATATCTTTCATTAGTTGCAATCTTGGAAGGATTGCTTTCATCCATTTTGTATGTCTTGACCCATCCTCTAATGGGACGACATTTCCAAGGTCAGGATCATTGGGATCGTCTTCCCATTTGTCGTTATAGCGGAACATACGCCCTGTATTGTATGGCGGATCAGTTAAAACAAGGTCAATTTGGTTTCTGTATTTATATAGCGTAACCATCCCCTGAAGGTTTTCTCCTTCAAGAATCATATTTTCAGATTGTTCTTCGTCGGAACCAAACGACAAATCATTGCGTTTGCGCATCGCCCTTGGTCGAACCTTCTTTTGTATCTCCATCGCAGTTCGTTTTCCATTAAACATTACGGCTACACCGCCAGTTGCCATACGCGTAATGATTTTTATGAGATCTTCTCTATCGAGCATATCTAGATTGTTCAGGCTGTCTATTTCGATATGTGTGGACATCTTTTATACCTTCCCATTATTCTAACTATTTCCGTGCGACATTGGATTGGCTACACTAAACTGTACAGAAAAGATAAGGTAGTGGTATTCTCTTGAAGAAGAAAGAGAAGGAGAAAACCATGACTGAGAAACGAGCAAGAAGAACGTTCAGCGAAGAACAGAAGAAGCAGTTGGTTGAACTG
>JAYFQU010000040.1:0-4183 GCA_034926785.1 Christensenella sp. | reverse complement strand
GGATTTCGAAAATCCCCCATGTTCCTTCAAATTTGGCGATTCATTCGCCGAATTTGTGAAAAAATGGCGCGATTCGCGTCATTTTAACCCAAAGTAAAACCCATCGGCAGAGTCCGCAGGACTTTGTCGATGGGCTGAAATTCGCGGCATCCGCCGCGAATTTTTTATAGACAGACCTTATACGCCGTCGGCAACGCGTGCGATTCATCCAAATAGACCCAACCGCTTGGCAGGACATCGATCGAAACATCCGCCGCGCAGACGCGCATGTGCCACTCGATATGGGTGAAAATATGCTTCCGTTCATAAAACCGCAGCTCGCCCCGCGGCAAAAAGCCGCGCTCGCCGAGCCATGCGGCGGCCTGTGCGTCCGTCAGCCAACCCGCCGCCTCCGGCATCTGCCAAAGTCCCGCGAGCAGACCGCTCTCCGGCCGGCGATAGCCAATCAGGCCGCGATCCGCCCGAATCGCAAACACCGTCTTTTGTTCGACCGTCCGCGCTTTCTTCGCGGAGAGGATCGGCAACTCCGCCGTCCGATCCGTCCGGTAGGCCTCGCAGCTTTGTTTTATGGGGCAACCTTCGCACTTCGGCGTGCCGTTCGGCAGGCAGACCGTCGCGCCGAGCTCCATCAGCGCGGCGTTGAACATCCCCGGCGCATCCTCCGGAATCAGCGGGGCAAGCGCCATTCGAACCTCTTTTTTATAGGAGAGATCGCGAATATCCCGCTCCTTGCCAAACAGCCGCGCATAGACGCGCAGCACGTTTCCATCCACAGCGGGCACCGCCTCGCCAAAGGCGATGGACGCGATTGCCCCGGCGGTATATTCCCCGATGCCGGGCAGTCTGAGCAAATCCTCATATCGCTCCGGCATCCTGCCGCCGCAGCGTGAGACGACCTCCCCCGCCGCGCGTTTGAGGTTCCGCGCACGGCTATAGTAGCCCAGGCCTTCCCAGAACTTATGCAGACGGTCGTCCTCCACCTTTGCAAGGGCAAAGACATCCGGCAGTTCGGCCATGAACCGCTCGTAATACGGAATCACGGCGGCGACGCGCGTCTGCTGGAGCATGATTTCGCTGATCCAAACCGCGTAGGCGTCGCGCGTCCTGCGCCAGGGCAGGTCGCGTGCGTTCTGCGAATACCATTTCATCAGGGGTGTAATCCATTCCATAACGTCAGTATAGCACACGCACCCCGACGACAATGTGAAAAACACGCTTTCAAAGCGCGTAATCTGTGCTATACTGTGTCTTTGAAGGCGCGCTTTTATGGCTTCGTTCGCCGAAAAAGCCGCCGTTCAGCATACAAAGAGGTGTTAAAAGAATCATGGATTACAGTACACTCACCCGCGAGGCGGCAGAGGCCGTCGACCATCTGCTGGCCAGCGCGGACTATCGCGAGGGCGACATCTTCGTTATCGGCTGCTCGACGAGTGAAATCGTCGGCAAGCGCATCGGCTCCGCCTCCAGCGAAGAGGCAGCCAGGGCCGTTATGGACGCCGTTCTGCCAAAGATCACCGCCGCAGGGCTCTTTCTCGCCGTGCAGGGCTGCGAGCATATCAACCGCGCCCTCTGCACCAGCCGCGCCTGCATGGAGCGCTACGATCTGCAAGAGGTTTGGGTGCGCCCCTGGCTGCACGCGGGCGGCGCCTTTGCAACCGAGGCTTATAATCGCATCCCCGACTGCGTGATGGTCGAAAGTGTGAACGCCCGCGCCGCGCTTGGCATGGATATCGGCGGCACGCTCATCGGCATGCATCTGCATCCCGTGGTCGTGCCCGTGCACACGCAACAACGCAAAATCGGCGAAGCGGCGCTGATTCTCGCCAAGACGCGGCCAAAATATGTTGGCGGGCCGCGCGCGCAATATGATCAGGACGAGCCCGCGCACCGATAGGACATCATCGGGGAGCCGCGCACGCGATGCGGCTCCTTTTTTTCGTATAATGTTGGTATTTCAGCGCATAAAGGACGAAAAATCGCCGTATCATGGCATTTGTTCGTACATTTTATTCAAAAATACATTGCAATTTTACAAATATTTGAACTATAATGTTTTTGGTATCCGCGTATCGGGTCTGTGGTTGAAAATCGATGCCAGTCGCAGGCAAAACGATCCACGTAAGCGGGCAAAGCCCCGTGAGCATGGTGCGGTCTAGAAGTAAGTCCAACCGAAGCATATCAAATCATGCATTTCGAGAGAGGCAGTAGTGAGAGGCATATCGCCGGGTAGCGACACTTCCAGTTGGCGGGTGTGGGGGCAAAAACCAGGTCAGCCGGCACTCGGATATCAGAATTTTCATCAACCGAAAAGGGGAAAAATCGAAAATGTTCCAAGACAAGACACTGGTATGCAAGGATTGCGGTAAGGATTTCGTCTTTACGGCCGGCGAGCAGGAGTTTTACGCGGAGAAGGGATTCCAGAACGAGCCCGTTCGCTGCAAGGACTGCCGCACAAGCCGCAAAACCACGCGCAGCAACGACCGCGAAATGTTTGACGCAGTCTGCGCGGAGTGCGGGGCGCCCACCAAAATCCCGTTCCAACCGAGAAACGACCGCCCCGTCTACTGCAGTAACTGCTTCCAGAACCACAAGCGTTAACGAATTCCCCTTATTCCGTTCTCGGATATAATCGGAATCAGAGTTCACAAAACGACCTGAGAGGCGTTTCCCAAAAAGGAAGCGCCTTTTCCGATTTTGGCGAGCCCGTTTGCATTGCGCGCATGCGCTTGCAAAGCGGCAGGCCGCGTGGTATGCTCCCTTTGAAAAACAATCAACAGCAGGAGTAATCGTATGGAAACCGTAAAAGATCGCTTTTTGCGATATGTCAAAATCGACACCCAGTCCCGGCAGCATGTGGAAGCCGTTCCCAGCACTGAAAAGCAGCTGGTGCTCTGCCGCCTGCTGGCGGACGAGCTAAAAGCCCTCGGCGCAAGCAACGTGAAGCTCGACGAGCACGGCTATGTGACCGCAACCATCCCCGCAAACACGGACCGGAAAGCGCCCGTGATCGGTCTGCTTTCGCATGTGGACACCGCAGATGCCGTCACGGGAGAGCGCGTGAACCCGCAGCTCAGACCGAACTACGACGGCGGAACGATCGACATGGGCAACGGCTATACGCTCTCGCCCGAACAGTTCCCATCGCTGCTGAACCACATCGGCGAGGAGATCATCTGCACCGACGGAACCACTCTGCTCGGCGCGGACGACAAGGCGGGCGTCGCAGAGATCATGACGCTGGCTCAGCGCCTGCTTGCGCCCGACGCACCCGCACATGGCGCCATCCGCATTGGGTTTACGCCAGACGAGGAGGTTGGGCGCGGGGTGGATCTCTTCGATGTAGCCGCGTTTGACGCGGAATTTGGCTATACGGTGGATGGCGGCACACTCGGCGAAATCAACTATGAGTGTTTCAATGCCGGGAGCGCGGAGATTCGCATCCAGGGCTTCAGCCTGCACACCGGCTCCGCCAAGGGGAAGATGGTCAACGCTTCTCTGGTTGCGATGGAGCTGCACGCGCTGCTGCCGGTCTTTGAAAACCCCGCTTCTACAGAGAATTACGAAGGATTCTATCATCTCGACGAGATGAGCGGCTGCGTGGATCGTGCTTTCATGCACTATATTCTGCGCGACCACGATCAGGCGAAGTTCGAGCAGAAGAAAGCGCTGATCACAAGCGCCTGTAACTATATGAATCAAAAATACGGCGCGGGCACGGTTACGCTGAGCCTGAAGGACACCTATTACAACATGAAATCCAAGGTGCCGGCGTTCATTGTTGACGCTGCCAAGCGCGCGATGGAGCAGGTTGGCGTGGCGCCCTTTCTGGAGCCGATTCGCGGCGGCACCGACGGTTCGCGGTTGAGCTATATGGGTCTGCCCTGCCCCAACCTCTGCACGGGCGGCCACAATTTCCACGGTCGATATGAATACATCACCACCCAGTCAATGGAGAAGGTTGTGGAGATCCTGGCCGCGCTCGTCACCTCGTTTGTGGCATAACAAAAACACTAGCGCGTATGCAAAAGGCCGGAGCAGCCCGGCCTCAGCCCATCGACAAAGTCCTGCGGACTCTGCCGATGGGTTTTACTTTGGGTTAAAATGACGCGAATCGCGCCATTTTTTCACAAATTCGGCGAATGAATCGCCAAATTTGAAGGAACATGGGGGATTTTCGAAATCC
>JAYFQU010000034.1:0-41848 GCA_034926785.1 Christensenella sp. | reverse complement strand
TGGGTTTTACTTTGGGTTAAAATGACGCGAATCGCGCCATTTTTTCACAAATTCGGCGAATGAATCGCCAAATTTGAAGGAACATGGGGGATTTTCGAAATCCCCCAAACCCCCTACTGGGTTTGTTGATGCTCTGAGGCGCGGTAACCGCGCCTTTTGCGATTCGTTCCGACTTACTCTTTGATGGCGACCCCTGCAAGCAGCTGCCCAAGCATCGCCGCCTGCTCCAAACTGACCGTAGCCCCACGCAATTCTCCTCCGCTCAACGCAATTCCGCTCAGGTCGCAATCCGCGAGATCCATGCCGTTGCAGAGTGTTCCAAACAGTTCTGCCCGGCTGAGCAAGCAGCGTATAAAAGCGGTTGAACCGAGCGTGCAGCCCGCAAGCGACGCGCTGGAAAAGTCGGAATCGATCAGCTTCACATGGCGCATCTTGGAACCGTAGAGATTAGCATAACGCGCCACACTCCGTTCCACAATCGAATCCAAAAGAAATGACTCCGTCAGCGAAATGCCAACGAGCTTGCAGTCGGATAGTTTGGTCCGCTGCAGGGTTCCCTTGCCCATCCGTATGTTGGAGAGATCGCACTGCTCCAATGAACAGTCGATCAACGCCGCCCGTTCCAAGGAGCAACCCGAAAGCCGGCAGCCGACGAATCGGCAACCGCGGAATGTCAATTCCGGATAGACACCGCCCTCCAGCGTAAGGCCTTCAAAGAGCGTGGCGTCAATATCTGCCTCCTCCTCGGCGGCCGCCGCAAACATTGCCTTAATATCTAGGCAAGGCGCCAAGCGGTTTTGTTCTATCTCTCGTTTCATCACAAGCGGAGTGTACCATAGAAAGCGCTCGCTGTACAGCGCGCCAAAAAAGCAAAAATCCGCTTCGCAGCAGATATAAGATCGAAAATTTTTCTCTTTTCTACGGTTACTATAGCACAAAACGAGCTGTTTTTCAAGACTTGCACGTGTCCTCTAGGCGGCGTATGCTAGGCGCGGATCAGGAGGATAATCTTCATGGAACATCATTTTATGGCTGGGCAGACGCCCTCTGAACGGCAGCGGTTTTTTGCCGAGCTCGCCGCGCTCAACGCTGTTTCCGCGCGTTTCGGCCTAACGCTGAGCGCGCAGGGGATGGAAGAGATTCGCCTCTCCCGTATGCATGCGCTGTTGAATCACGGACGGATCGAACTCGGCTCCAGCGCGGTGCCCGCCATTGTGGATGGGTTTTGCGATTCCCCGTTTCTCTTACAGGAGGAATACGAAGCGACGCTGATGGAACTTGTCGACGCATTCTACTACTTTAAAAACGCCTGTGCCGAGCAGTTGACCGATGACGAACTGATACAGGCCATGCGAGAGCGCTACGACGCCTACGACGGTTCTATTGAGGCGGTCACCGGAACTACGTTGGAGGCGCTTTGCCGCGCGCGCAGACTCGGCGAGGCCTATGATGACGGCCGGCTGGAGGAGGAATATGATGACGACTGACGTGCTCCGCGTAATCGACCCTGAACTCTCCCGGCAAACGGAGTCTCCCGCAGAAATCTACGCGCTCCTTCGCGAGCGTATCGCACGCTATACCATGGGTGACAGCACCTCCGTTTCCGTGGGCACCGCGCGGCGACTGCTGGAGGGGCTGCTGTATTGCGCCGACCTTTGCCGCAGAATGCCGCCCAACGACCTCGCGACAGACGCGCCACTCTCCGCGCGGGTAAAGGCCGGATCGGAGATTGCAAAGCGGCTGGAAAAGCGCGCTAAGCTGCTCCTCTATGAAGCAACGCGCTTACAGCCGCCCATACGCAACCGCTCTTTTCAAGATACGCTCCATGCGCTGCCTTCGTTCTTTCGCGGTTATGACGCGGATTTCTTTGCGCAGGAGATCCCCTGCTCATTTGATTATCCGCTTTGCCATCCCGTATCGGATGCGCTGCTTGGCGTGGAATATATGCTGGATTATCTGCGGCGCTGGCTGGTTGAGAGCCGCTTTCTGCGCGCGTTTTCGGAGGATTCCCTGCGTACACTCTATGAACGATACTATATTGATTCTATGGATCTGCTTGTGAATCTCTTCCTTCCGGTTGCGGAGATGGCGACGCTTTGCGCGCTTGCGGGCGCTCCCATTGGCAGGCTTGCGCTCGCTCCGGCAGAGTATGCGTCCGTGGGCCAATTACTATTGCAGATGGATGAGCAGGCCGCGCAGAGATACATCCTCGCAGCCTCTGACAGGGCAGTGGCACAGCTCGGGTTGGACGGCGAACCCGTGCTAGAGGAGATGCGGCAGACCGCGCGGGACCTGCTGTTCCGCCTGCGGGCCGGTTTTGACTCCTCCCGATTAATCGTATTTTCCTGAGGCTTTTCCGTCGGCATTGTATTCAGGCATATGGAATTCAATCTTGCAACACATGAAAAAGAACGGTAAACTTATGTTGCATGGTGTTATGCAATTCGTACGCAGTTATGCAACAACGGTATAAACATCAAAGACGGAGGACTCTGCATGGAAACCACCGACAATCTGAACCTCAATCCAATTGAGATTGCGGATGGTATTTATTGGTTGGGTTATCCCGCAGATAATATTGGATTGCATTGCAATCCTTATCTGATTCGCGAGGGTGATGAGGCGGTGCTGGTCGACGGCGGAAGCCGGGATGACTTCAGTTATGTTATGCTGAAAATTTTGCGCACGGGCATCAAGCCTATGCAGATTAAGAGGCTGATCTATCACCACTATGATCCGGATCTCTGCGGGAACCTTCCGCAATTGGAAGCGATTATCAATACAAAAGAACTTCGAATCATCTCGCATATGGAGAATAATGTCTTCATACAATACTATTCTAAAAAAACACCGAAGCTGGACTATCGCGTATTAAACAGCGAATTTGTGTTTGAAACCGGCAGGAAACTCCGGTTTTTTGGCACCCCGTTCTGTCACTCACCCGGCAGCTTCGTGACCTATGACGAGCGGACCAAAACGCTTTTTTCGAGCGATTTGTTTGGCAGCTATGATGCAAACTGGAGTCTTTATCTGGAGCTTATGGAAGACTGCGGCTCATGCGATGCGCGGCGGATTTGCCCCGAAACGGGTAAAAAGTGTCCGCTCTACGGTATCGATCAATTTCATCGGCGCATCATGACATCGAATGCGGCCCTCAGCGGTGCGCTGAACGTCATAGAATCTCTGGAGATAGACCGTGTCGCGCCGCAGCACGGGAGCATTCTCAGAACCAGAGAGGATGCGCAGCGGGTTATTCAATATCTACGGCACATCGACTTTGTCGGTATTGATTTTATCAGCGCGGAGGCAAAGCCATGATACGCTGGGATGCGGCGCATGACGGCGCAATCTATGAGGACATCCTAAGCCTCAAAAGCGACGCGCTCTCTATCTACGCGCTGGAGAGCTATGCGAGGATTGTCGATAGCGCGATTCAAAGCGAGTTGATGCGGAAACTGGTTTTAAGCCATGCGGAAATTGCGCGCGAGCTGGAGTCAAGTGAAAAGCGCCTTGCGGAGGCACAGCAGATCGCGCTTCTTGGGCGCTGGGATATTGATTACCGAACAAATAAACGCTATTGGTCAAAATCGCTATATGATATTTTACAATTAGACGATACGTTGCCTCCAAGCCGCGAACTGTTAATGCAGCGTATCCACCCGGATGATTTCCCCCTTGTTGCCAAGATTACGAATCAATTGCTTGTCACGCATGAACCCTGGATGGATCGATATCGGATCGTAACGCCGGATGGATCGATTCGTTGGGTACACGTGCGCCTGTATTCGGACTTTGACCAGGATGGAAAGGCGATTCGCAGCTATGGCACCATGCAGGACATCACGGCGATGAAGGCTGCGGAGGATAAACTGGAAGAATACAGCAAGCACCTTGAGGACATGGTGGCTGAGAAGGTGAAGGAAACCTCCGAAGCACAGATGGCGACGATCTTTGCCCTGGTTAAGCTCGCGGAATCGCGGGACGACGAAACGGGCGCACACATCGAGCGGACCGCTAGCTTTTGCCAGCTTCTCGCCGAAAAAGCCCGTGCGCTGCCGCAGTATTCGTCTGTCATCGCCGACGAATATTTATCGGCAATCTATCGCGCAAGCCCATTGCACGACATAGGAAAGGTCGGCATTTCGGATTTGATTTTGCTCAAACCCGGCAAGCTGACGCCCGAAGAATTTGCGATTATGAAAACCCATGTTGAGATCGGATACCAGACGCTCAAAAGCGTAGACAAGCGCTATATGAATAACGCCTTCATCCAAATGGGGCTTGACATCACGCGCTATCATCACGAAAAGTGGGATGGCAGCGGATATCTTGCCGGACTCAAAGGCGAAGCGATTCCCCTTTCAGCGCGAATCATGGCACTTTCGGACGTTTACGATGCGCTGCGCTCTAAGCGCGTATATAAACCAGCCTATCCGCACGAACAATGTTTGGAGATCATCCGGGAGGGGCGTGAAAAGCACTTTGATCCGGTGCTGACCGATCTGTTTTTGCAGTCCAGTGAGGAATTTAAAACGTTGTTTGATTCGCTGATCTAACAAACCGTAAACGCCGACCCTGTCAGGCGGCATCATTAAGCAGCAAAGAGGCGGCCCGTTTGGGCCGCCTCTCTTGGTTTTCTTGCGTGTTGTCCTTAGAAGATGTGCAGTGTGAGGAAGAGCGTGCTCATCAGAGAAGCGACGAGCGACACAACCGTGATCTGCGTGTTGATGGACGGGCCTGCGGTGTCTTTGAACGGATCGCCAACGGTATCGCCAACAACTGCCGCTTTATGCGCGTCGCTGCCCTTGCCGCCTTCATGGCCGCTCTCAACATACTTTTTGCCGTTGTCCCAGAGGCCGCCGGAGTTGCTCATGAAGAGAGCAAACAGCAAGCCGCTGATGATGTTGCCGCAGAGGAAACCGCCGATGGCCTGCACGCCGCCGACGAAGCCAACCGCAAAGGTCGCGATAATCGCCATGAGGCCTGCGGGCACGAGCTCTTTGAGCGCGCCGTCGGTCGCGATCTCGATGCACTTGTCATATTCCGGTTCAACACCCTCTTTGCCCTCTTTGAGGCCGATGATTTCCTTGAACTGACGGTGAATCTCCGCGACCATGCGCTGTGCGTTGCGGTCAACGCCGAGCATCAGCATTGCGGAGAACACGGCGGGAACCGCCGCGCCGACAAGCAGACCGAAGAATACCATCGGGTTCATTACGTCGAAGTTAGAAATGCCTTCTACGCCGAGAAGGGCGGCGGCATCGTTGACTTCGCTCATGAACGCACCAAGCAGTGCGATAACGGTGAGACCCGCGGCTGCAATCGCAAAGCCCTTGGTAACGGCCTTGACGGTGTTGCCTGCGGAGTCGAGTTCGTCGGTGATCGAGAGCACTTCGTCGCCGAGTTCACCCATTTCAGCGAGACCGCGCGCGTTATCCACAATGGGGCCGTACGCGTCGTTGCTGACGATCATGCCAACGATGGAGAGCATGCCGACGGCAGACATGGCGATGCCGAAGAGCGCATACTGTGTGGTCTGGGCCGGATCAACCGCCAGAGGCGCACAGAGTTTGTAGGCCGCAAGCGCCGCAATGCCGATGCCGATCATGGCGGGCAGAACGCTCAGGAGGCCGTAGCTGATGCCGGAGAGAATCGTGAACGCTGGGCCGGACTGGCTGGCATGCGCAACGAAGTGAACCGGCTTCTTGGAGTCGTCGGTGAAGTAGTCCGTGGTGAGGCCGATGATGACGCCGACGGCGAGACCAACAATTGCCGCGCCCCAGATTCTCCAGGGGAAGTTGAAGATATAGGTTGCGCCAGCGGTCAGAACCGCGTAGACGGCCGTGGTGACATAGGTGCTGGAGTTGAGGGCTCTGGTCGGGTTGCCATGCTTGCCGATGCGGGCGGTCATGACGCCGATGATGGACGCGAGGAGGCCCAGCGCCGCAAAGGTAAACACCATGTCGACATTGTTTCCGCCAAGCGCGCTGCCCATAACGAGCGCCGCAGCCATGGAGGCAACGTTGGAGTCAAAGAGGTCCGCGCCCATGCCGGCAACGTCGCCAACGTTGTCGCCAACGTTGTCCGCAATGACGGCGGGGTTACGGGGATCATCTTCCGGAATGCCCAGCTCAACCTTGCCAACAAGGTCGGCGCTGATGTCGGCGGTCTTCGTGAAGATACCGCCGCCAGCCTTTGCAAACAGAGCCAGCGAGCTTGCGCCGAAGCTGAAGCCGAGGATCGTGGTTGCATCCTTCGTGAGCAGGTAGACCAGCGTTACGCCGAGGAGGCTCGCGCCGACAACCGCCATGCCCATGACGGCGCCGCCACGGAATCCCGCCATAAAGGAAGGAGCGATGCCCTTCTTCGCGGCTTCTGCGGAACGGCCGTTCGCGATGGTGGCAACTTCGAGGCCGATCTTGCCCGCGATTGCGGAGAAGATGGTGCCGAACAGATAAGCAACGACCATCCAAATGTTATGGACAACACTGCCCTGCCAAATAGGCTTGGGGAGGAAGACGAAGATAAGCACGGCTGCAACGCCGGCAAATCTGGCAAGCACGCCATATTCCTTGCGCAGGAAGGTGCGCGCGCCGGCACGGATGAGGCCGGTTGCCTTGATAATCTTCTGGTTTTCGCAGGGTTGACGCTTGACCCAGAGGTAGAGCCAAGCAGCGAATGCGAACGCCAGGAGAGCGACGAGTATCGACCCGTACAGAATGAGGTTTTCCATAGTACTATCTCCCTTTAATTCTCCGCATAGGTTGCGGTCTTATGAGTGTCGGAAGTCGCGCTGTCAGGCGCGGCTGCCGGAACGCTTCCGCTTTTTCACGGGGGCAGTCAAAAGGTTCAGCAACGTAATGACGATGATGATTGAGGCAGTTACGATGAAGATGCCCAGCATGCCGAGCCCGAGAACGGTCAGTGTATCGGAAAGGGGCGCTACAGCTTCGAGATTCATAAGTATCTCCTCTCTTTTTACTTCACGATGAGGCTGAGCAGAACGCCGCCGGCGATGACAGAAGCGATCTGCCCGGCAACGTTGGCGCCAGCTGCATGCATGAGCAGGTGGTTCTGGTTATCCTCCGCAAGGCCCATCTTATGTACCACGCGGGAGGCCATCGGGAAGGCGGAGATACCCGCCGCACCGATCATGGGATTAACCTTCTTCTTTGTGAAGAGGTTGATCAGCTTGCCAAAGAGCACGCCGCCCGCCGTGTCAAAGATGAACGCGACAAGGCCGAGGCCGAGAATCATGAGCGTGCGGAGCGTCAGGAAGGACGCCGCCTGCATGTTGGCCGCAACGGTGAGACCGAGCAGCAGGGTGATCAGGTTTGCGAGCACTTTCTGCGCGGTGTCGGAGAGCGAACCGAGCACGCCGCACTCGCGGATCAGGTTGCCGAACATCAGGAAACCGACGAGAGCCACGGAACGCGGCGCAAAGATGCCGGCGATCACGGTGACGATGATCGGGAAGAGGATCTTCGTCGCCTGGTTTACACTGTTGCCGGTGTATTCCATGCGGATACGGCGTTCTTTCTTCGTGGTGAGCAGCTTGATGATCGGCGGCTGGACGATTGGCACCAGCGCCATATAGGAGTAGGCCGCGATGATGATCGGCCCTAAATAGTTCGAATGCAGATAGTTGGCCACAAAGATGGAAGTCGGGCCGTCCGCCGCGCCGATGATGGCGATGGAGGCCGCATCCTTCAGCGGGAAGCCAAGCGCGGAAGCCGCAACAAGGGTAAAGAAGATGCCGAACTGCGCCGCCGCGCCAAAGAGCATAAGCTTCGGGTTGGTGAGCAGGGGCTCAAAGTCGATCATCGCGCCGATGCCGATGAACAAAAGCAGCGGGAAGAGCTCATTTGCGATACCGCCGTCGAAAAGGACGTTCAGCACGCCAATCTCTTTTGCGCCCTCGATGATCTGCGTGATCGCGCCGGACATCGGGATGTTGACGAGGATGGCGCCAAAGCCCATTGGCAGGAGCAGAGAGGGCTCCATATCCTTTTTGATCGCAAGGTAGATCAGTGTACCACCGATGACCCACATGACGACCTGCTGCCATGTCAGATTCGAAAAGTTTTGAAAAATTGCGTCCATAACTTCCGCCTTTCGTGAAACGAATGTGAATCAGATATGTACCAAATTTGGTCTTTTATATCATAACATAAGCGTTTGGAACAGTAAATGTTTATTTTTTTACGATTATTTTGCATTTTCATTCGGTTTGCCCTTCAGATTATCGGGAAATATCCCGATATTTCACGAAATTCTGTGCTTTCTGCCGTTGAATTGAATAATCGCTAAGCGTTTCTTGCATCCTTGGAAAGCTGCCGACGTTCACCTTTGCCCCATAGAATTCACAATTGCGCATTCTTGCTTCAACCATGCGGCATCCGGCCGGAGCCGTCCCCGCCCTCATTCAGCCGACCAAAAAAGGGCATCCCCCGTATTTTACGGGGGATGTCCTCTGCAGCCAAGCGCGGCTTGTTCAAACACACAAAGCGCGCCGTCGGCCTCCGGGCGGCCATATCAAAAGCGCCCTTTGGCAACTTCACAGTATCAAATGCGGTCGGCCGCGTCAAGATGAAATGTATGAACCATTCCCATATACATGCGTTTTTTGCGCGTTATTTTTGCAGTTCTCGCGTAGGGAGCGGCATAGCGCTCTCCCCGGCATACTCCGCGCTGCGTGCATAATAAAAGATATACTGCTGCAACACGCCCGCATCGCCGGAATAGCGCTCCAACGGAAACGCGCCGCCATACTCCCGCTCCTCCACGCGGTTGATCCAAACGTCGCGCGGGAAGCGATTCAGCCGGTGGTAGCCAAAGAGCATTACGCAGTTGGCGACCTTCTCCCCCACGCCGGGTACGGCGAGCAGAGCGGAGAAGAGCGCCTCATCCGGCAGGGCGGCGATCGCCTTAAGATCCAGCTTGCCGGAGGCAACCATGCTTGCCGCAGCGAGCAGATATTTTGCGCGGTAGCCAAGTGAACAGGCAAGAAATTCCCGTTCGTCCAGCGCCGCAAGACGCCGCGCGGGCGGAAACGAGGAGAGCCGTTCCCCATCCTCATCCATAACCGGATCGCCATAGCGCAAGCATAGCGCCTCGATGCAATATTGAATCGCCGGGATGCTCTTGCGCTGGGAGATGATAAAGCTGACGAGCATCTCCCAGGGATCCTGCTGCAGCATGCGAATTCCCCGGCCATAAGCGCAGGCGCGCTGTAAGAACACGTCTTCGGGGTCCGCCTTTGCGCGAATGGCGGCATAGTCGGTATCCATATCGAAATATCCACGCCAGAGCGACTCATACTCCGCTTGATCGCAGTCCAGCGCGCAGCTCTCCGGCGTCTTTTGCAGGCGCAGTACGCGTCCCAGAGCGACCAGCGTATACCCGCCCTTCGCATTGGGACGCAGGCGGAAGCACTGCCCGCTCCCGGCAATCTTGTGTGGATCAAAGTCGGGGCTGTTGATGGTAATCATAGGCTCATTATACGTCTCGGTAATCGGAAAACACAAACCAAACCCTGCGCCGCTTTGCTCACCGCCGCAAAAAAGCTCCCGCCATAAATGCGGGAGCCTCAGCCTGCCAAAAAAGTCCCGGGATTGTTAAGGGCCGCAGCCCTTAACCCATCGGTTCCGGCCACGGCGGCTTTGCCACCGTGACGGATCGCCCGGAATCGGGCGGTTTCTTCGCAGTTCTTTGCCGTTCGGAGTCCGGAGGACGAGAGGCAAAGAGCGGTTGCCCCGTCAAAAAACTCGTTTTTTGACGGCCTCAGGCTCCCGCCATAAATGCGGGAGCCTTTTGTTGCATGGATCGTTAGTCCTTATAGATCTTGCGTTTGACGTAGGTCGTGTGCAGGATATGGTGCGCCTTGTGCGAACCAGGCTTCTCAAGATAGGTGTCGTAGAGTTCCTTGATAAAGGGATTCTCGTGGCTCTTGCGGAGCGTCATACTCTTATCCTGACCATAGAGGCCCTTGGCGCGCTCCGCGCGAAGGTCGATGAAGTTGCGCACTTCGCCGGGCTGGTGCGGTTGGCCACCGCCGTTGACGCAGCCGCCGGGGCAGGCCATAACCTCGATGAAATGATAGTCCGCCTCGCCTTTTCTGACCATCTCCAGGAGTTGGAATGCGTTCTCCGTGCCGCTGGTTACCGCGACGCGCACCTTGGTGCCCGCCAGATCATACTCCGCTTCCTTGCAGCCTTCCACACCGCGTACGGCGGTGAAGTCCACGTTGTCCAGCGGCTTGCCGGTGACAATCTCGGCAACGGTGCGCAGCGCCGCTTCCATCACGCCGCCGGTCGCGCCGAAGATATGGCCCGCACCAGAGGCAACGCCGAGCATGGGATCGAAATCCTCTTCCGGCAGTTCGGTGAAACGGATGCCCGCGCGCTTGATCATGCCGGCGAGTTCGCGCGTGGTGAGCGAAACATCGACATCCGGCACGCCGGCGGCGGCTTCGTTGTCACGCGTGCACTCGAACTTCTTCGCGGTGCAGGGCATGATGGAAACCACGAAGAGATCCTTGGGATCGATTCCCATCTTTTCGGCATAATAGGTCTTCACCAATGCGCCGAACATCTGCTGCGGACTCTTGCAGCTGGAGAGGTTCTCGATCATATCCGGGAAATAGTATTCGCAGAACTTGACCCAACCCGGCGAGCAGGATGTGATCAGCGGAAGCTTACCGCCGTTTTGCAGACGGTTGAGCAGCTCTGTGCCCTCCTCCATGATGGTGACATCCGCAGCGAAGTCCACATCGAACACCTTATCAAAGCCGAGGCGGCGGAGCGCCGACGCGAGCTTGCCCTGCACGTTGGTGCCAATAGGCATGCCAAAGCATTCGCCCAGCTGCACGCGGACGGACGGAGCGGGCGCGACGATAACATGCTTGGTTTTGTCCGCGAGTGCATCCCAAACCACATGCGTGTCGTCACGCTCGGTCAGAGCGCCGGTCGGGCAGACGGAGATGCACTGTCCGCAGTTGATGCAGCTCGTATCGTTGAGCGGCATATCGAACGCGCTGCCGACATGGGTGTCAAACCCGCGCTCGTTGGTGCCGATGACGGCGACATGCTGGTTATGCTTGCAGACGGCGACGCAACGGCGGCAAAGGATGCACTTGCTGTTGTCGCGCACAAGGTGCGGCGCGCTGCGCTCATACTGGGGCTTGAGGTCCTCGCTGCCCATGTATTTGTACTGATCGACGCCATATTCGCGCGCGAGCGCCTGCAGTTCGCAATCCAGGTTGCGATCGCAGCTCAGGCAGTCCATGCGGTGGTTGCTCAGAATGAGCTCCAGCGTGGTCTTTCTTGCCGCGCGCAGTTCCGGCGTGTTGGTCTGAACCTCCATGCCATCGGCAACCTGCTGCACGCACGCCGCCGCGTGGCCGCGTACGCCGGTCGCCTGAACGAGGCAGACGCGGCAGGCCGCGATGGCGTTGATTTTGCGAAGATAGCACAGTGTCGGGATACGAACGCCCGCTGCATGCGCCGCTTCTAAAATAGTGGAATTGGCGGGAACCTTCGTTTCGATCCCGTTGATTTTTACCGTTACCTGATCCATGTTCCTGCCTCCTTACTTCTTGGAAATGGCGCCGAACTTGCAGTTATCCATGCAGGCGCCGCACTTGATGCATTTGTTCTGGTCGATGACGTGCGGCTCCTTCACCTTGCCGGCGATGCAGCTCACGGGGCACTTTCTCGCGCAGAGGGTGCAGCCAGTGCACTTGTTTGTGTCGATGACATAGTGCAAGAGCTTCTTGCAAACGCCTGCGGGGCAACGCTTTTCAACCACATGCGCCTCATACTCGTCGCGAAAATACTTCAGCGTAGAAAGTACGGGATTCGGCGCGGTCTGGCCGAGGCCGCAGAGCGCATTGTTGGCGATGTAGTGGCAGAGCTCCTCCATCTTGTCGAGGTCTTCGAGTGTGCCGTTGCCCTCGATGATCTTGTTGAGCATCTCCAGGAGGCGGCGCGTGCCGATTCGGCAGGGGGTGCACTTTCCGCAGCTCTCATCCACGGTGAACTCGAGGAAGAAGCGCGCGATATCCACCATGCAGTTGTCCTCGTCCATGACGATAAGACCGCCGCTGCCCATCATGGAACCGATGGCCTTGAGATTTTCATAATCGATCGGCGTGTCGAGATGCTGCGCGGGGATACAGCCGCCCGAAGGGCCGCCGGTCTGCGCCGCTTTAAACGCCTTCCCGCCGGGAATACCGCCGCCGATTTCAAAGAGAATCTGGCGCAGCGTGGTGCCCATCGGGATTTCGACCAGGCCCGTATTGTTGATCTTTCCGCCGAGGGCGAAAACCTTTGTGCCCTTTGAGCATTCCGTTCCCATCGAGGCGAACCATTCCGGCCCCTTGACGATGATCTGCGGAATGTTGGCAAAGGTTTCCACGTTGTTGATGATCGTGGGCTTGGCAAAGAGTCCCTTGACCGCCGGGAACGGGGGCTTGTTGCGCGGTTCGCCGCGGTTACCCTCAATGCTGGTCAGAAGCGCCGTCTCCTCGCCGCAGACGAACGCGCCCGCGCCGAGACGGATGTCGATATCAAAGTCAAAGTTGGTGCCAAAGATGCCCTTGCCAAGCAGACCGTACGCGCGCGCCTGGTCGATTGCGATCTTGAGGCGCTTAACCGCGATGGGATACTCCGCGCGGACATAGATATAGCCGTGCGTACCGCCGATGGCATAGCCCGCGATGGCCATCGCCTCCAGAACCGCGTGCGGGTCGCCTTCCAGAACGGAGCGATCCATGAACGCGCCCGGGTCGCCTTCGTCCGCGTTGCAGACGACATATTTCTCGTCCGCCGCGTTGTTGGCGGCAAACTGCCACTTCGTGCCGGTCGGGAAACCCGCGCCGCCGCGCCCGCGGAGGCCGCTGGCTTTGATGAGGTCGATGACCTGCTGCGGGGTCATCTCGGTGAGCGCCTTGCCCAGCGCGAGATAACCGTCGAGCGCGATATATTCGTCGATCTCTTCGGGGTTGATCACGCCGCAATTACGAAGCGCGATGCGCATCTGGCTCTTATAAAACGGTGTTTCGGAGAGCGAGGTGACGCCGTGCGGCATCTCCTCGGTCTTGGGATTGTACACAAGCCGCTCGACAGGACGCCCCTTGAGCAGATGCTCGCTGACGATCTCCGTGACGTCATCTTCCGTCACGCGGCTATAGAACGTGCCCTCGGGGTAGACGATCATGATGGGACCGAGCGCGCAGAGGCCGAAACATCCGGTCTGAACAACCTTGATCTCCTCGTCGAGGCCCTGCTTTTTGAGCTCTTTTTCGAGGTGCTCGCGAATGGCCGGGCTGCCGCTGGATGTGCAGCCGGTGCCGCCGCAGACTAATACGTGTGAACGAATCATTGGTTATCCCCTCCGCTTATTTCTCACCGATCGTGTATTCGTAAACGGGCTTGCCGCCCTTGATATGTTCGCTGACAATCTGCTTGGCCTTTTCCGAGGTCATCTTGACATAGGTGACCTTTTCCTTGCCCGATTCAAAAACTTCGACGATGGGCTCCAGGCGGCAAATACCGATGCAGCCGGTCTGGGAGACAGTCGCCCGATCGGTCAACCCCTGCTTCTCCACCTCTTCTACCAGCGTGCTCAGCACCGGACGCGCGCCGGCGGCGATGCCGCAGGTCGCCATGCCGACGACGATGCGAATATCGTTGTGCCCTTCACGCACAGCAACCTTGCTCTTCATCTTTTCGCGAAGCTCTGCCAATTCCTGCAATGATTTCATGTTGTTCGTTCCTTCCTCACTGATGATTGATCCCGTATTCAAGTTGTTTCCGCCGGGGCGTGTCTTGTGCGCCCCGCGGTCTGTCTATTTCAAAAGCAATCTGCTTATGCTTGACGAAACTATGCCTCGCCGCTCAGAAACGCCCTCACCCAGGCGAGCACCTCCGGGCTGTTGAGCGGGATATCTTCGCCGAGTATTTCTCGCATCTCGTCCGTACTCAGCCGCTGCTCTTCCCCATCCCCGCTCTTTATATAAGTAAGGGATAGGTCGGGATTTCCCTGAATCAGCGTGAGGATGGTCGAGACGATATCCCCCAGCGGCTCGCAGTCCACATGATCCGTGTCAAAGGTCGCCGTAACGCTCGTGCCGTGCTCGTCCCCCTCGAACTGCGCCTGGCGGGACTCGATGGCGAACGATCCGCCCGTCTGCTCCGCTGCGAGTTTGAAAAGCGGGAGCCCCATGCCGACCTTTCTCGTCGTTCGCGTCGTGGTAAAGGGGTTTGCGGCCGCCGCCATAAATTCCGGGCTCATGCCGACGCCGTCATCCGTGATGGTTACCGTCAGCCAGTTCTTCTCCCGCTCCAGCGCAATGGTCAGCCGCTTTGCCTGCGCCTTGACGGAGTTCTGCGCAATGTCGAGGATATTGAGCGAAAGCTCCTTCATACGTGCCCTCCGCTCTGCCCGCCGGATAGATAGTCAATCAGCGTGTCGCGCACCGTCTGCGCGTTTGCGTCCGCCGCGCCGGGGAGGTTGAGCGGGTAGCCGGAATCCGATATCTCCCAGAGGCGGTGCGCATCCGAGGAGACAATCCTGCGCTTTGCCTTGAGAATCGGGTGTTCGCGCTCCAGCTCCAGGATGCGCTCCGGCTCGCGATATTCCACTGTTGGAAAGTCCGGTTCCTCCGGCATGCCGCCGAGCGTGGAGAGAATGCCGTTGGATTCGCGATCGATATGCGCGGGCACCGCCGCGCCGTCATACCGCCGAACCAGCAAGGCCGCTTCCTGAAGGGAGAGCGCCGTCGCATTGATCAAAAGATCCGGCTCCTCACCCACCGGCTCATCGTCCGGCCCGATGATAAGCTGCCTGCCGAAGATCTCCGGCCGATTGCGAATCAAATTTCGCTTTTTGCGCACCTCTGCCGCAAACGTAATTGCGTCCTCCAATGTGCGAAAGAGGCAAATCAGATGGACGTCCTCGCTCGTGGTCAACTCCATGCCCGCCACGGGAACGACCCCATAGCATGCGCAGGCGGCAAAGAAGGAAGGGCAGTTGTCACAGGCGTTGTGGTCGGTCAGCGCGGCGACGTTGAGGCCGTTGAGCTTTGCGATGCCGGCGATCGAACCCGGCGTCATATCTTCCTCCCCGCAGGGCGAGAGACAGGAGTGAATGTGCAGATCGCACCGAATGGCGCTCATAACAGATTTTTCACCCGCGCCGAGAGTTCAAAGACCGATTCCTCACTGCCAAGGAGGTTGACTCCTTTCTCTAGCGCAAGGTCGGCCACGCCCGCATCCGGCGTAACGCCTTCGCAGAGGATGATGCAGCTCACATCCGTGAGTGCCGCGACGGCAACGATGTTGGCGTTGCTCATGATGGTGAACCAGGCATCCTCCGCCTGCGCCCGCCCCATGACCCAGCTTAAAAGATCGCCCGCATACCCGCCGCGAACCCGCCTCTCCTCCTCCGGCAGGGCGAACGCGGTGAGGTGCAGCGCTTCTTTCAGGCCGAGTACCGTCATGCCTTCTCTTCCTCCTCCGGGCATTTCACAAGTTCCTGTATGCGCTCGCGCATGTAGACGATACACTCGTCCACACTCCGCCCGCCGAGCACAACGTCCTCGGCAAATGCGCGGCAGGTCGGCGCGCCGCAGGATCCGCAGTCCAACGCGGGCAGGGAGCTCGTAAGTGTTTCTATTTCGCTCATCTTCTGCATCGCCGCGCTTAAATCTTCGTCGAATTTTCCAACAGGTCGATATTCGAGGTCTTTGGGAAAGAGAATTTCCTCAGGATAGCCATCGATATCGTCCTTTTCCAATCGATTCTGCGATACCGGCAAATAGCGTCTGAGCGCCTGGAGACGTACCCGCGCAATATACGGATTTTCCACCGTTGCGACCCCGCCGACACACCCGCCGGGGCATGCGTTCAGCTCGACAAACTGCAGCATCGGAAAATGTCCCGTCTCGATTTCATCCAGCACGTGGATCACGTTTTCAATGCCGTCCGCCGCGAGATACTTATCGTTGAAGAGCGCGCTTGCCTCTCCGCCCGTGCTCGCCCAGCTGATGCCGATCATGCCGCTCTGACTGTTCGTCTTTGGGGCGACGTTCTTCTTCATCACGCCGATGAGCTTGAAGTAGATGTCGCTCATGGAGACGACATAGTCCACGTGACTCTTCTCGCCCAGGAAACCGTTTTTCACATAGCTCGCCTTCGCCGGACAAGGAGAGATGAACACCACCGCGATATCCTCCGGCTTGAGCTCCGGGTGCTTTTGAAGTGCCTCTTCCCGCGCCATCTTGCCGGCGAGTTCGATTGGCGGCATCATCGGAATGACATGGTCGCAAAGGTAGGGAAAGCGCAGCGTGATGAGCCGGACAACCACGGGACACGCGGAGTTGATAACGGGATAATTGACGTTTTCCTCGTGCATATAGCGGCGCGTATATTCCGTGACGATCTCCGCCGCGCGGGCAACCTCAAACACATCGTCAAATCCGATGTCCAGGAGCCCCTGCAGCACATAATCCACGTCGTCCAGATCCACAAATTGCCCATAGAACGAGGGCGCGGGCAGCGCGATGCGGAATTTCTGTGTGCCGATATCCTCAAAGCGATCGAATGTCGCCTTTTTCGCCTGATAGGGGCAGCGGCGAATGCACTCGCCGCAGTCGATGCAAACGTCCGAATTGATCACCGCATGGCCATCGCGAATGCGGATGGCTTCGGTCGGGCAGCGCTTCAGGCAGTTGGTACAGCCCTTGCATTTTTCGATATCCAACGAAACCGAGTGTTTATATTGTTTCATGCACGGTGCCATTCGCCTTTCCGCCAACCCGTCCGCACAGCGCCTTTGCCGCCGGACAGGGCCGCCGTTTTCCTGCGGCGCGCCTCCATTCTCCTGGCGCGCGCCTGTCAACTCGGCAAAAACCGGTGCCGGTAAATCATGTTGCCGGCTGGATGAACACCTTCATCGTCACCGTTGTCCCCTTGCCGAGCACGGTGTCGATCTTCATTTCATCCGTGTATCGCTTCATGTTCGGCAAGCCCATACCTGCCCCAAAGCCCAGCGCGCGGATGTTGTCCGGCGCGGTGGAGTATCCTTCCTGCATCGCGAGGTCTATGTCCGGTATCCCCGGGCCGGAGTCCGCGAGAATGATCGTGATGCAATCCTTATCCACGCACACGTCGGCGCAGCCGCCGCGCGCATGCACAACCATATTGATTTCGCCTTCATACATTGCGATGGAAACCCGACGGATCGTCTCGGCATCGAAGCCGAGCTGCCTGAGCTTTCGTTTTACCTCGACCGAAGCGGCGCCGGCAGATGTAAAATTGTCCCCGTCGACGTCGTAATGGAACCTCAGCGCTTCAGGCATTGCCGCAAGCCTCGTTGCCCAGCCCGTTTGCATAGAGCTTTCCGCAGGCCTCATACATCCTGCTGGTGCTCGTCAGCACGGCGATATGATGCTCCCTTGCAAGATCCAGCATATCGGGCGTCGGGCGCTTGCTGCGGACGAATACGACGCAGCGCATATCCATCATCATGGCGGTTCGAATCACCTGAGGATTGACCAGCCCGGTAATGAGCACCCCCTGATCCTTGACATAGGCGAGCACATCGCTCATCATGTCGCTTCCGCAGGCGCTTTGCACCTCTTCCTCCAGCAGTTGCTCTCCGCAGAGGACATCGGCGCTCAGCAGCGATGCAATTTCACGGATCTTCATACGTTTTCGTCCCTTCGTCCTGTCTCATCGGGCGGGCGTTGTTCCGGCGTGCGCCGCTGGAAAAGTGCTGGTTCAGTTATATTTGGCGAGAATTCCTTTGATATCCGCGGGAATCAGGCGGCCGTAGACCTCTTCGTCCACCACGATGACCGGGGCAAGGCCACAGCAGCCGAGGCAACGCGTCGCTTCCAGCGTAAACACACCGTCCGGCGTGGTGCCGCCAGCCTTGATACCAAGCTGTTTTTCGAGTTCTTCAAGGATATTCTGCGCACCCTTGACATAGCAAGCCGTCCCCAGGCAGACCGCTACGCGATGCTTGCCGGTGGGATTGAGCGAAAACTGCGCGTAAAACGTAACCACCTGATAGACTTCTTCCAGAGAAATGCCAAGCCCTTCTGCAATTCGGGTCTGCACTTCGATCGGCAAATAACCGTAGAGTTCCTGCGCCTGCTGCAGCACCGGCATCAGGGCTCCCTGCATGTCCTTGTGGTCCGCAATGATTTTGTCGAGCTGTTTTTCCTGCTCCTGCGTTCCGCGAAACGGAACAACAGTTTTCTGCTTAGCCATATTCTTCCTCCTCGGTGTGATTCAAAAACCGGTCTGATAACCGATATAAGCCAGAATGAATTATAACATAGCAATATTATTTAGGAAAGCTGAAAATCACTTTTCGGCACTAAATCCTTCCTGAATTATCGATTTTCGCGTATTTATTCGTGCCTTTGACAGACTTTAGCCGTCCGCCTATAATAGAGGTGCGTCGAACAGACAATTTCGCGAGATTTTCGGAGCGGAACAACAATATCGCATATTCGCCGGGTTGTATCGACAACAATACTGCTTTTTGACTGCGCGGCGCGCAGGGAATTGTCCCAACGAACCGAAAGGAGATCCCTTGTCAACATGCGAATTCTCGTCACAGGCGGCGCCGGATACATCGGCAGCCATACCGTTCTAGAGCTTCTGGATGCGGGTTATGATGTTCTCATCGCCGATAATTTTATCAACAGCAAGCCCGCGGTGCTCAAGCGTCTCCGTCAGCTGAGCGGCAAACCGTTTGATTTCGAAGAGGCGGACTTAACCGATGCGGCGGCGACCGACGCACTATTTGATCGGTATGCCATCGACGGGGTTATCCACTTCGCCGCGCTCAAGGCCGTTGGCGAGAGCGTGCAAAAACCGCTGGAATACTTCCGCAACAACCTCGACTCCACATTGAATCTTTTGTTTGCAATGAAGAAACACGGCGTCGAGCGATTCGTCTTCTCCTCCAGCGCGACGGTCTACGGCGATCCGGTCAGCGTACCCATTCGCGAGGACTTTGCGCTTTCGGTGACGAACCCTTACGGCCGCACCAAGCTCATGATCGAGGATATGCTGCGGGATGTTGCAATTGCGGAGCCATCGTTTCGAATCTGTCTGCTGCGATATTTTAATCCGGTAGGAGCGCATCCTTCCGGCAGCATCGGCGAGGACCCGAGCGGCATTCCCAATAATCTTATGCCCTATATCGCGCAGGTTGCGGTCGGCAAGCGCGCCGCGCTTCGCGTCTTCGGCGGCGATTATCCAACGCCGGACGGAACCGGTGTACGCGACTACATCCACGTGGTGGATTTGGCGCGAGGGCATGTCTCCGCGCTTAGAAAGCTCCAGGAGGGCGCCGGCGTCTACACCTATAATCTAGGAACCGGCGTGGGCTATTCGGTTCTGGACGTGTTACACGCCTTTGAGAAGGCCTGCGGCAAGACCTTGCCGTATGAGATTGTCGCCCGCCGTCCCGGCGATGTCGCAGCCTGCTATGCGGATCCCGAAAAGGCGGCCCGTGAGCTCGGCTGGCGTGCGGAATACGGCATCGATCGCATGTGTGCCGACGCCTGGCGCTGGCAGTCACAGAATCCCGACGGGTTTACGGACTAAGCGTTATGCGCTTCCGTTTTTGATCACCATAAAAAAACGATAAGGAGATTTTCTTCCATGCAGAAACCGGCTCTTGTTGTCATGGCCGCCGGCATGGGCAGCCGTTATGGCGGGCTCAAGCAGATAGACCCCATCGGACGCCACGGCGAGATCATCATGGACTATTCGCTCTACGACGCGATGGAGGCAGGCTTTCAGAAGGTTGTCTTCATCATCAACCGAAGAATCGAACAGGATTTCTACGATGTCATCGGCCGCCGCGCAGAAAAGCACATGGAGGTGCGCTATGTTTTTCAGCAGCCGGACGCCATGCTGCCCGCGGGCTTTTCCGTGCCGGAAGACCGCGTAAAGCCCTGGGGAACCGCACATGCGCTACTCTGCTGCAAAAACGATGTCAACGAACCCTTTGCCGCCATCAACGCGGATGACTATTACGGAAAACGCGCGTTTTCCGTGCTCTATGATTATCTTGTTCAGGCAAAGGACGGTGCAAAGGCAGATTTCTCCATGGTTGGCTACCACGCAAAGAACACGCTGACCGAGCATGGCTCCGTAGCGCGCGGCGTCTGCGATGTCAATGCCAACGGCGAGCTGGTCAACATCGTTGAGCGGCTAAAAATCTTTAAAACCCCGGACGGTCCCGCCTACACCGAGGATGATGGCCAGACATTTGTGCATATCCCCGAGGATAATCTTGTCTCCATGAACTTCTTCGGCTTCACGCCCTCGCTCTTTCCCATTCTGGAACAGCGCTTCCCGGAGTTTCTGCAGGAATCGGCGGAAAAGAACCCGCTCAAGAGCGAGTTCCTGATTCCGGCAGAGGTTGGGCGCATGCTGCAGCACGGCCAGGCGAGCGTTCGCGTGCTCTCCTCACCGGATCGCTGGTACGGGGTGACCTATCGCGAGGACAAGCCGGAAGTGCAGCTCGCACTCAACGCGCTCACCGATGCTGGCGCATATCCGAACAAGATGCTGTTGGACTAACACTCGCGTTTACCCTATGTACCAGATTTCACACGACAAAAATATCCCCGAGGGTTGCGGCAGTTTTTGCCGTTACTCCTCGGGGATATCTGTTTCCGGTCTGATTGGCGTTGTTCTTATGGTTTACCGATTGCGCAGAAATGCCGGAACATCCAGCTTGCTCTTGGGCTTTTCCTGATAATCGCGGCGTATGTCATTTTCGCCAAACACCTGGTCCTGACGCTGCTGCGGAATTGGCGCGGCAACAGGCTCGTCCGCCATGATCGGGCGGCGAGGCGCATAGGACGCCGAGGTATACTGCTGCTGATTCGGATTCGGCCGCATCGGCTGCTGATACTGCGGCTGTGGCTGATACGGCTGCGGCGGCTGCATCGGTTGCTGCATCGGCTGCTGCTGCGGCTGCGTCGGAAACGGCTGGGGCTGGGGCTGCTGATGCTGCGGCACGCCCTGCTGGTTAACGCCCATATTCATGCTGCCATAGGGCGAGCGGAGCGTACTGAATGCGCCAAAACCAGGCACACCCTGGATGCTGCCCGCGCGATCCGCACGATCAAATCCCGTAGCAATCACGGTAATTCTCAGCGCATCGCCCATCGCTTCGTCGATATCCGCACCAAAGATGATATTCGCCTCGGGATCAACGTTTTCGCTGATGAGTTCCGCCGCCTCGTTAACCTCCAGCAGGCTTAAATCCGGGCCGCCGGTGATGTTCATGAGCACGCCGCGCGCGCCGTTGATGCTGGTTTCCAAAAGCGGGCTCTCGATGGCCTGCCGGGCCGCTTCCGCCGCGCGCTTTTCGCCGCTTGCGTTACCAATACCCATGTGCGCAAGGCCCTTTTCGCGCATGATGGTCTTCACGTCCGCAAAATCCAGATTGATCATGGCAGGCACGGCGATCAAGTCTGAAATACCCTGAATACCTTGCCGTAAAACATCGTCCGCAACGCGCAGCGCATCCGGTAAACTTGCGCGGCCAACCAGGTCGATGAGCTTATCGTTGGGAATCGTGATGAGCGTATCCACGGTCGGCTTGAGCGCTGCAATGCCGATTTCGGCGTTTCGCATACGCACCTTGCCTTCAAACGTAAAGGGCTTCGTAACCACCGCGATGGTGAGAATGCCCAACTCCCGCGCACATTCGGCAACGATGGCGGTTGCGCCCGTACCGGTACCGCCGCCCATGCCGGCTGTGATAAACGCCATATCGGTGCCGCGCAGCGCCTCGGTGATGAGTTCCCGGCTCTCATCCGCGGCCTTCCGGCCAACCTCGGGATCCGCGCCCGCGCCAAGGCCCTTGGTCAGCTTTTCGCCGATTTGGATCTTGGTCGGTGCTTTGGCCAGATACAGCGCCTGTTTATCGGTATTAATGGCGATAAAGTCCACGCCGCGGAGACCGTACTGCACCATTCGGTTGATGGCGTTGCAGCCGGCGCCTCCGACGCCGATCACCTTGATCTGCGCAAAGGATGTGTTTTCGAAATCCGGTTCAAACATTGTTTGTCCCCCTTATTTGGTAAAAAGGTTGCGAATCCTGTCCACGAGCGTACCGGGCGACGTATTGGTGACAACATCATCGCTCGTGGCGCGCAGAACAAAGTCTAGAGCGGCAAACGCGCTCGTGTAGTTCGGCGTATCCATATCGGCTACCCACGGCGTGTCCCGCTGGATGTTTAGCTGCAGACCGCGCTTGAGGTAATCGATACCGCCTTTCATCATGGCGATTCCACCGCCGGTGAGGTAGACAACAGGGCTGGCCTCCGGCGAAATACCCATCTCTTTGATCGCCGCGCGAATCATGGAAACCAGTTCGCCGGCGCGCGCTTCCAAGATCAACTCGATTGCCGCATGATCCACGCGCTTTGCCCCGTTTGGCGTGCGTACAATCTCCGTGCTGCTCAGAGGCTCCTGTAAAAAAACGAACCTGCGCTTCACCTGCTCCGCCGTGTCGAGCGGGATATCCAACCCGAAGGCAAGGTCGGAGGCGAGCTGTTTTCCGCCGACGTCGATGCTTCGAATATCCGTCAACGCCGCATTTTCCACAATGGAGACGTCCGTATGCGTGTACCCAACGTCGATGAGGATTGCCGGGCGCACACGCTCCTTTTCGGGGATAACCGCAAGCGCCGCGCTAAGCTGTGAAGAGACGCTCATGGAGACCTCGATATCCAGCGGGGAAAGCGCCTGCTCCATCGCGCGGACGAAGTCCTCGTTCACATACATATGCGAAACCAGCGCGCCGAGTTCTTCGGTCTTCGCGCCTGTCGGGAGAGCGGACGAAACCACCCCGCCAACCGTAAAGGAGACGGGCGTACTGTGCATAAGCACATAGCCGTTCAACTTTACCTTCTTGAGGGAAAGGGAGATGACGTCGTCGATATCCTCCGCCATGACACGCTTGCTGCGGCTCCCTATCGGCAGCGTCGCCTCCGTGAGCACGATCTTGCAAAACGGTGCCGGGACGCTGACTGCAACCTCGCGGATGCGCATGCGCGCTTCCTGTTCGGCCTTGGAGACCGCCTCGACAATTGCGTTTTGAAGGGAGCGGTGATCCGAAAACGAACCGACCTGATAGCCGTTATACGGGCATACGGAAACACCGTGCACCGTAATGCCATCGCGATTGACAAAACTGCCACACAGACAGACGATTTTGGAACTTCCGATGTCCAGCACCGCAGCCGGCTTCAAAGCAGTCTCCTCCGCTTACTTCGCAACATACACTGCGATATTATATCACAGCAAAAGAAAACGGCGCAACCCACGCGTATTGTTTCATAATTGTTCGCATTTTTGTCCTGGTTTGAAAAACGCGGCCTAACATGTAAGATCCCTATTCTTATGCGCGCAGCCCCTCTTGTCGCCTCATCCGAAGGTAACCCCCTATTGCCGCGCCAAGGAAATCGCGCGCTTTGCCAGCTCCGTATAGGAAAGATGACCCTCGCCATATTTCCTCGCCCGCTCGCCCATAGAAACAAGCAGTGTTTCGTCTTGTGTCAATGTTTTGAGCAGTTCGTATAATTCTTCCGCTGAACCGTTTTTTAAAAAAACGGCGCCCGGCTCTGCCGGATCGCTCAGGTGCGCGGCATCGCCCGGCTCCGGCTCGTGAAACGCCGCAGGAATGCCGAGGCAGGCGGTTTGCTCCCAGAGCACGGAATGCGCACCGGGATAGACCGCAAGGTCGCTCGCGGCAATCTGTTCCAGCACAGCCTCCCCCGGAAGAAACCCCGTGTAGCGCACGCGTCCCGTGCCGCCCGCCGCCCGCTCAATCCGCGCACGGATTTCGTCCTCTACGCTGCCGACATAGACGAGCCACCAGCGCGTATCATCCAACCGCGCAAACGCCTCCGCGAGCTCGACCGGCCGCTTCTTCTCATCCAGCTTGCCCGCAAGAATCAGGATCCTTGCACCAGCGGGAATATTCAGACGCGCGCGAACCTCTCCCCGCAGGGCTGCTTTACGGTCGTAGGGCAGGCTCTCCAGCTCCGCACCAAGCCAGAGTGGTTTCAGTTTCTCCTCGGAGAAGCCGAGCTCTTTCACCGCATAAGTCCTGCGCGGCGGGGTTACATAAAAAATAACGGAATACCGCTTCTCCATCTGTCTCCGCCAGAGGCGATAGACGATACGAAAATATAAGATTCTGCGGATTCGGTCCTTCAGCGTGCCGGAAAAGCACGCGTTAAACGCCAGCAGATAGGTCTCGTGCGTGTCCGCACAAAAGGCACAATCCGGATGACGGTTGGCATATCGCACCAACTCAAAGTTTCGCGCAATGAGAAAGCCGTGTACAAAAACCAAGTCCGGCTTCTCCTCGGTTAAAAGATCATACAGCCCGTCGATTTTCGTATGCAGACTCCGATAGCGCATCTTGGCATAGCGCACGGAAACGTCTTTATCCCGGATAACGTCCCCGGGCTGGTGCGGGGCATCGGTATAAAACTCCGGATTATCCACACCGGAGATGACGCTTACCTCATGCCCGAGCTTTTTCATCTCGGCGGGCAGATAGTTCTCCTGATAGGTGTGCCCGGGCATATAGTGCTGCACCACATGCACGATCTTCATGCTGCGCACGCCTCCTTCGTGTATCAGTATCATAATGGCGGAATCCCAGATAAGCCCTTGCTATCTTTTGTTCCGTTCACGCTACGCGCCAAACTTGCGGTTCTTCATTGCGCTTCTCAAATACTGCGTTAGCGTTCGAAACGACCCGAAATACAACCCGACAAAGGGCCGCGCACTTCTGACCATCAGCGGAGCGACAAACGCGGAAACCACAAATCCGCCGACACAGGCAATGGCCGCACCCGTCAGGCCAAGCAACGGAATCAGCAGTATGCTCAAAAGAATGCTCGTAATCGCGGTGATCAGCGAGATATACTTCACCGCACTCTGCCTGCCCTCCGCTTGAATCCAAATGCTGCGGCCCGAACCGATGTTAGAAAACACGCCAAGCCATGCGACGATTCGAAGCACCCCCGCCGCAGAAGCATACGCCTCGCCATACAGCAGGTTGACCACCCACGGCGCGAGCAAACTCAACCCCAACCCCGCCGCTATGCCGATGCTAAGCACCGCCATCAGCATCAGCTGATAGCGCGGATAAAATGCCTCAGGGTGGTTTCGCTTTGTTTGCAGCAGCACGGGCAGCGCGGAATCCACAATTGCGAGCGGCACAAACAACCACATGGTTGCAATCATATATGCCGCGTTGTAAAGACCAAGTGTCTGATCCCCCAACGCGCTGCCAAGATACAAGCGGGAAAAATGCGCGGCGGCAGCATTTGTCAGCGCCGAAAGGATGAAATGCCAGCTCCGGGAGAGCAATCTTTTTGCAACATTCCAGGAGAACCAAAGCCGCTTCTTTGCCTTTGCAAAAAACAGCGGAACCACGACCAGGTAGTTCGCCAGCATCTGAATCACACTGGTGAGCGCGAACCATTCCACACCTGCGCCCTGGATGAGCAGCACAATACGCCATGCGCTGCAGGCGATGTTGCCGACGATGGAACCGACTGCGGTATATTTACTCAGCAACTCCTTCTGAAACCAGAGGCGCATCGCATCAAAGGACTGAAAGACCAGCTGAATGCTCTGCAGCACTGTCACCAGGAGCAAAAGCGATTCCCCCGGCCGCGTGATCCACGCGGCGAGCGCAATTGCGCCGATGGAAATCGTGGAGGAGACGAGCCTGAGCGCCAGCGCAGTGCCAATGATGCCCCCCTCATCCTCTGGCGTTTCCACCATGTTTGTGATCTGGATATCGTTGAACCCCAGTGTGCAGAATGCCTGAAAGATCGCCATAAGCGACACGCCGTAGCCAAGGATTCCATAGTTCGCCGGGCCGAGAAAGCGCGCGGCGATGATGCCGATAACCGCCGAAAGCACATATTGAAACACGCTCTGGGCAATCAGCCAGCCGGTGTTTGCCGCAAAGCGCCTGCGCAGGGGATTGTCATTACCGAAAAATGCCATGTCAGCCCTTCTGTTCGGGCGCATTGGAGAGCTGTTGATAGATGCTCCAAAGCTCCCGTTGATTGATCACACGATGGTGCCGATGCCACGCCGCCTCACGCCCATATTCGGAGAGCCGCTGCGCGTACTCGTCACTGGCAAGGATTTGATCCACGCAATACGCGAGCATATAGGGCTCGTCAAACGGATACAGCAATCCATCGCTCAAGCCGTCCATGAGGTCCGGTGTGCCGCCGACATAGCTTGCAACCACCGGTACGCCGAGGACCTGCGCTTCGCCGATTGCGTTGGAACTGTTTTCGATGGAGGAAGGATTCAGCGCGACATGCGCGCGTAAATATTGGTCCCGCATCTGTTCAGCGCTCAATCCACCGAGAAATTCTACCCGATCCTCTAACCCAAGCTCGTGCATGAGCTTCGCGAGATAACGCGCATAGCTGGATCGACGCAGTTTTGCCCGCCAGCCCGCCGCGCGGGGGTCTTCGCCTGTGGTAATTAGCTTGATATCCGGATAGTCCCGTCGAAGGATCGCAAGAGCTTTGAGAGCCATATGCAGCCCCTTGACTGGATAATTGCCCTGTGAGACAAAAATTGTATTCCGTACGCAGTTCTCCGCCGTCCATCTGCCCTCATAAAACACCGGGCGGAGGGTCTCGTTGCAGCGGTGATACTCTGCCTGCGGGTTGATCTGATTGACGCAGGCGCTGTCCCAGCGCGTCCGCCCGATCACATGCCTCGCCTTTTTCAGCGCGGCAACTTCAAACTCACCGCGCAGTTCAAACTTTTTTTGCTGCTGCCGAATGTTGTCACCCCGCAGAAAATCCCGTAACGTGCTGCTTATGACCACGCGTTGGGGAAGCCCCGCCGCATAGTGCTGCGCAATGTATGAAATCAATCCCTGAACGCTTACAACCGTACGATCAAGCATGTTGAACCGCTCTGCGGCGTTCAGCATAGCAAGCGATGAGGGAAACTCCGTACCCCAGATGTGGATGATATCCGGCTGCTCCTCTTGAAGCAGCGCGGCAAAGCGCTCCTCCAACTCCGGCGAATAGCGCAGCGGATCCTGAACAAACGACCAGCCGGTGAGCCTGCCGCCGGAAACGCGATGAAATCCCCGCGTCGTGCGATAGCAAACGATCATCTCGTTTTCCTGCACGTTCATCAGATCGTTGCAGACGCTGACCAGCCAGCCGCCGGCAAAGGAGGGCTTCTCACCCGTCATCTGCGCGACCTGCGGCAACAGCGGTTCCTCTACCCAGATGATTTTCATGATTCGCCTCCGTGCCCTTCCGCGCCCTGCTTCAGCGCAAGCGCGCGGAGAATTGTCAGCCGCCTTGATTCGTCGCCCAGCAGATCCAGCAATCGTGTTTCCTCCTCCCGGCGCGCTGCCGCGCCGTTCGCGTTCAACAGCGTTTCCAGAATACCGCGCTTATGCGGTTGCTCCTGCTTCTCATAAGAGCGAAGGCACATCCTGTCCACCGCGCGGATGTAGGCAGCCTGATTCATATAGAGATCATTTTGCTCGTTGATTCGCTGTTTTTGCGCCTCGTCTGCCGAAAAAACGACCTCGCCATCTACGCAGTCCAGGGCAAGCGCCTCGTAGCGCAGTCTGCCGTTTTGCAGAAGCGTCAGCGAGAGCGCGAGCGACGCGCCCTGCATCGGATCTCCCAGGCCGTAAAAGATCAGCCCGTGTTTATAGGCCTCCCAGCCCTTCGCCGCGCCCGTGTCCACAACCGCGCTTGCGCCTGCGTCAATCAGGCGGCGGTAGCGCGCGCGCCACTCCGGCAGGGGAAGTTCTCCGTCGTCCAGCCCCGTGCGGACAAGAACGATCACATGGTCGCACTGGCTGAGCAGCATCCGCACACGGTCATAGACCGCAAGGCCGAGGATATCCGCCCGTCCGTCAAACCCTCCCGTGCGCCGCTCGCTATAGGCCAGCAGCCCGATGCGCACGTCGTTGACGCAGCGCACTACGGGCGCATTGGCGAGCGCCTCCGTACGCCCCGCGCCAAGGAGCGCGGCACCGCTCAGCGGGACGGCAATTTCCTCCGGCTGTCCGCCCGCCATCGCGGCGAGAGAGACGATATCAATCCCGTTTTGCGCCATCCATACGGCGGCGGAGCTATCGTTTTTGTGCAGCGCGGAGATTCGCAGGTCATGCGCCGCGCAGTAGACTAAGAGTGCTGAATCCATCTGTGGCGGCAAGTCGAAAGGCGCGCCAACCCCGCCGAGCAGCAGCACCCGCGCGGCGGATTCCTGCGCCGTTGGAGTCAGTGGTTCCGGCGCGGCGGATTCAATTGTTTCGATTGCGTTCGTCATTGTTTCACCCCGGAATGCGCAGGCTGGAGGGAGTGCAGCAGGTCGACCACCCGCGCCGCCTGCGCCTGGTTGGACTTGTTCGCGAGCACAAACGCCTTCGCCGCCAACCCCTTTTCGTGCAGGGCCTCACGCGGCAGCGCGAGCGTTTGCTCCAGCGTTTTTGCCATCCCTTCCGCCGATTCGTCGGTGAAGAGATAGGCGTAGCCGTCATATTCCCGCGGCATTCCGCTGAGTTTCGTGGTGAGCACGGGCGTGCCGGAGACCATGTATTCGAGATTTTTCGACGGAAACGAATAGGCCGTGAACGCCTCGCCGGAGGGACGCGGGTTCACCAATAGCGTCGCTTCAAGCTCTTCCTTTACAACCGTCTCGTTATCCGCAACGCCCCTGAGTTCGATTCTGCCATCCCTCGCGGCCGCGCCGCGCAGCGTCTGCGCCGCGTCGCCATCGCCGTAAAAAATCAGCCGCGCGTCAGGATCCTGCACGCGCGAGAAAGCCTCCGCCAACGTCAGCACGCCATATTGCGCATGCAGCATGCCCGCATACAGCAGCGTCTTTTGCGGGCTTTTGCTCTCCAGCGTATTCTCCCGCGCTGACATCGCGGCGTCCACCTGCCCCTCGGCGACGATATGCGGTCGGCCGCCGGGATTCACCAGCGCATTCATCGCTTCGGTGAGCAGCACGTACCCGTCAAACTTCGCCAGTTCCTTTGTGTTCAGCCGTGCGGTTTTCGTTCGCCCCCCGGCCAATATCTCCGGCACATCGGTGACAATCGCCACGCAAGGACGCTTTTTCAGCCGCGCCGCCATGCGAACACCGGCGCTGAGCGCGATATTCAGCCCGTCGCAGACGGCATAGTCCAACTTTTTTAAAAATCTCAACGCCGTAATAAACGCACCGAGGCAGACCAGCAGATGCTTGACCGCGGGCAGCTGCAACACCGGCAGATAGCGGTAGGTAACGCCGTCTCGCCGCTCCTGCGGAAGGCGGACAAATCTCCGTTCACTCGTCAGCTGCGAGACGGGCGGCACCGAGAGCGCGAACACCTCCACACCGTTGAGGGCGAGTCCGCGCGTCATCAGCGCGTGGTACTTTTGCGCCGCCAGGCTCGGCTTCACCTTTGCGCGAGAAAACAGCGCGGAGTACGTCTCCGCGCTCATGAGCGTTGAAGCATATAGCACCCGGCCGGGCGCGTTTGTTCCACTCTGCGAGGGCATTATCCCCTGCCCCATGTCGTGCGCATGATGATATCCGCATAACTCTCGATGATCTTAATCACCTTAACGCTCACATTGGCATCCTCATAATCCTCGGCAAGCACAACCGGCTCATTATTTTCATACATGGCGACCGAGAGCGCCATCGCCTGCATGATACTCTTTGTGGTAACGCCGCCGAGCACGATGGTACCGGCGTCCAGCGCCTCCGGCCGCTCCGTCGAGGTTCGGATCAGCACCGCCGGGAAGCGCAGCATGGCGCTCTCCTCGGAGAGCGTTCCGCTGTCGGACAGCACACAGTAGGCTGAAAGCTGCAGGCGGTTATAGTCGAAAAAGCCAAACGGCTCGAGCGAGCGCACATTGGGGTGAAAGACGAAGCCGCGCTTTTCGATGAATTTTTTGCTGCGCGGATGCGTGCTGTAGATCACCGGCATATGATAGGTCTCAGCGATATCGTTGACCGCAGTCATCAGCGAGAGGAAGGTTTCCTCGTCGTCAATATTTTCCTCGCGATGCGCCGAGAGCAGGATATATTGCTTCTCCTGTAGCCTAAGGCGCGTAAGCACGTCGCTCTTTATAATGTTGTTTTTCTGTTTTTCGAGCACCTCGCGCATCGGCGAACCCGTGACAAAGAGGAACTTCCCGTCGAACCCCTCGGAGAGCAGATAGCGACGCGAGTGCTCGGTATACGGCAGGTTCACATCGCTGATTCGATCCACGATCACGCGGTTCACCATCTCCGGCACGTTCCAGTCCCAGCAGCGGTTGCCCGCCTCCATGTGAAAAATCGGAATTTTCAGACGCTTTGCGGCAACCGCGGCGAGGGCGGAGTTGGTATCCCCCAGCACCAGGAGCGCATCCGGCCGCTCGCTCGCCATCACGGCATAGCTTTTGGCGATGATGTTGCCCATCGTCTCGCCGAGATCCTTCCCCACACTATCGAGGTAATAATCCGGCGCGCGGAGCCCGAGATCGTCAAAGAAGATCTTATTGAGCGTATAGTCGTAATTTTGCCCCGTGTGCACCAGAACATGATCAAAATAGCGATCCGCGCAGGGAATCACCGCCGAGAGGCGGATGATCTCCGGCCGGGTGCCGAGTACGGTCATGAGTTTGAGTTTGGTCATTCCGTTTTTTCTACCTCCGAGACGATGGTGTCCGGGCGCGCCGGGTCAAAACATTCGTCCGACCACATGACCGTCACCATATCGGTCTTACCGGTGTTTTCGATGCTGTGGGTATAGCCCACGGGAATATCGACGACGACCAGTTTTTTTGCGCTGACGGGGTATTCGATCACCTCGTCCATATCCGTCCGGCGAAACTTGATTACCCCGGAACCGGAGACGACTAAGAACTTCTCCGCCTTGGTATGGTGCCAGTGGTTGCCCTTGACGATGCCGGGCTTGCTGACGTTGACGGAGACCTGCCCGCCCGCGGCGGAGCGGAGAAACTCCGTGAAGCTCCCGCGCGCATCCTCATGCGTCACCAGCGGATAGGAAAACTCCATCACGGGAAGAAAGCTCAGGTAGGTGGCGTAGAGCTTCCGCGTCAGGGGGTCGCTCATATCCGGTAGCGTGTTGTCCTCCCGGATGCGGCGAAACGCGCGAATGCGGTTTGCGATATCCCCCAACTTTGCCGTATGAATCACGGGGACCACACAATACGGGCCCTCCCTGGTCGTCCTGTCCTCCATCAGATCGCAGAGCGCCTCGGCAACGTCGTCGATATAGGCAAGGTTGAGCACGGTGTTTTCATCGTTGACCACGATGGGCAGATCATGCGCGATGTTATAGCAAAACGTGGCGATCGCGCTGTTGTAGTTTGGTTTGGACCATTTGCCGAATACGTTCGGGAAGCGGAAGATATAAACCTTTGCCCCGGTCTCGCGGGCATATTGGTCGAGGAGCTCCTCGCCCGCCTTTTTGCTCCGCCCGTAAAGATTCGGTAACGCCGCCTGCGTCGAGGAGGCAAACATGACCGGACAGCGGTTTTTGCTCTTGATCAGCATGCGCAGCAGCGTATCGGTGAACCCGAAGTTGCCCTGCATGAATTCCTCCTGCTGTTTCGGGCGGTTCACGCCGGCAAGGTGGAACACAAAGCCACAATCGGCGCAGTAATGTTCCAGCAAATCCAGGGGGGTGTCCGCGTCAAACTTCAGCAGATTCTCATAGCCCCGCGTTTGCAGCGCGGCGATCAGGTTACGCCCGATGAACCCCTCGGCGCCTGTGATCAAAATCTTCATACGCGCAAATCCCCCGTGCCCACATACCGTCTGTTCGTGCCCATCCCATCCAACGTGCGTCTTACTTGTTTATGCCGCGCGCCGCTTTGAGCGGCGGTTAGGGTTCAGCCTTGTGCGCCGTGCCAGGCTGCGAGCTCCGCCTGAATATAGGCCAGCTTCAAGAGCCGCTGTTTCACCTGCTCCACATCGAGCAGGTCGGTGTTGTTGGAGTTGAATTCGCTGAGGCTGCTCCTTGCCGCGTTGCCCTGTTCAAAGTATTTTTCATAGTTAAGGTCTCGCGCGTCCGCGGGAACGCGGAAATAGTCCCCCATATCCTCCGCGCGGGCGCACTCCTCGTTGGTCAGCAGGGTTTCATACATCTTTTCCCCATGCCGGATGCCGATGGTACGAATGGGGTTCTCCGCGCCGAAGAGCTGCTTGACCGACTCCGCCAGCACCGCAATCGTGCAGGCAGGCGCCTTCTGCACCATGATGTCACCGGTGTTGCCGTGTTCAAACGTGTAGGCGACAAGCTCCACGGCCTCTTCGAGGCTCATGATGAATCGCGTCATGTCGGGGTTGGTCACCGTCAGCGGCACGCCCGCCTTGATCTGGTCGATAAACAACGGAATCACGCTCCCGCGCGAACACATCACGTTGCCATAGCGTGTGCAGCAGATGGTGGTTTGTTCCGGCGCGACCGTGCGCGAGCGGGCCACGACGACCTTCTCCATCATGGCCTTGCTCGTGCCCATCGCGTTGATGGGATACGCCGCCTTGTCGGTGGAGAGGCAGATCACACGCTTGACCCCCGCGCCAATCGCAGCGGCGAGCACGTTATCCGTACCGAAAACGTTGGTCTTCACCGCCTCCAGCGGGAAAAATTCGCAGCTCGGCACCTGTTTGAGCGCCGCCGCATGGAAAACGTAGTCCACGTTATAGATCGCGTTCTGCACGCTGCCGATATCCCGAACATCGCCGATAAAGAAGCGAAGCTTATCGTTTTGATATTGGCGGCGCATGTCGTCCTGCTTCTTTTCGTCCCGCGAGAAGATGCGGACCTCCTGAATGCCCGTGTGTAAAAACCGCTCCAATACGGCGTTGCCAAAGCTCCCCGTGCCGCCCGTGATCAGCAGCGTCTTTCCCTCAAGCATGTTCCATATACCCCAATCTGCCAATTTGCGCCCTTGCGCCCGCAATAAATTTTCTTACGACAGCCAGTCGAAATATGCCCTTGTCGCCTGCGCACGCGAGGCGTGTTCGCAGGCATAGCCGCGCGCGCGCGCGCCAAGCTCCTCCAGCGGGACGGTACTCGCGTGCAGACGCAGGATCGCATCTGCCAGCTCCTGCGGTTCTCCGGGCGATACGCAAACGCCATAGCTTTCGCGCTCAATCGAGCGGGCCCATTCGCTGCCCGGCTCCGCGCAGACTATCACCGGCCGACCAGCCGCCAGCGCGGACCATGTCTTGCTCGGCATTGCAAAGCGCGTCGTCCCCTTCTTGAGCGGAACCAGCGCGGCATCCCCGAGGGAGTAAACCTCCGAAACGCGTTCGGCAGGATATAGCCCGAAGAGCAGCAGGTTTGAAATCCCCTCGCGCTCAATCCGGTTCTTGACGTGTTCGTAGAGTGCGCCGCCGCCAAAGATCAGAATGCGGATATCCGGCTCGCCGAGCAGCAGCTTCGCCGCGTCGAGGATGATATCCGGCTCCTGTAAAATGCCAAGCGTGCCCGCATAGACGGCATAAAAGCCCTCGCGCGGAAGATCCAGTTCGTCAAAAAGCGGGTTCCTCTCCCGCGAAACGGGCTGAATGCTCTCCGTGTCCGCCCAGTTGGGAATCACGGCAATCTTGTGCTGTTCAATTCCGCGCGCGACCAGCGTTCGCTTCATATCCTCCGAAAGGGTGACAAACGCGGAGTTCCTGCGATAGATTCTCTGTTCCATCCGCCGGGAGAATCGGACGACCGGGTGCCATTCGGTGAATTTTCCCATGGCGACCATGCTGTCCGGAAAGATATCCTGCAGGATATAGACCGTCCGCGCGCGGCGGTTTAAAGCCGCGCCGACAAGGCCCAGAAACGGCGGCATGCTGCCAAGCAGATACACATCCGCCTTGACCTCTTTTGCCGCACGGTAGAGCGCGCGCGTGTTAACCAGAAAATGCAGCGCGCGCAGGGCAAAGTTCTTCCCCTCGCGCGTACGCGTACCGACGCGCAGAATACGATATCCCTCCGGCACGGTCTCGTCCGTCCGGCCAAGATAGGAGACGCGCTCCTCCTCGCTCAATCCCCGGTTCGGCATGTTTGTAACGACGCTGACCTTGGCGCCATACTTGCAAAAATCCTCCGCCAAATCGGCATACAGATGCGTAATCGGTGTGATCTCCGGCGCAAAATATGCGCTCACCAGTGCAATGTGCAGCTTTTTTTCCTCCTCGGCCGATCCTTCGCGGACACCCTTGCCGCCTAGAACGCTGCCAATAGTGCCAAAAAAGCAGCGGCAGTCCATCCCGAAACCGAGCCGCTCGACATATTCGCCGTCATAGGCGGCCTTGAGCGGAATCGGCAGCTCATCCCGTCCGTTGATCTGCGCCCAGCCGGTCAGCCCGGGCCGCACCATATTCGGCGTGAGTCCGCGTTTCCCGGCGTAGCGGTCCCGCTCGACGATGAGATCTTCCTGATTCCAGAGCGCGGGGCGCGGGCCGATGACGGACATATCTCCAACGAAAATATTCCAAAGCTGGGGCAGCTCGTCTAAACTGGTTTTGCGCAGAAAGCGGCCGACACGCGTAATGCATGCCTCCGGGTTTTTCAATAGATGCGTCGGCACATCGCAAGGGGTGTCAATCCGCATGGTGCGAAACTTGAGGATTGAAAAGTGCTTTTTATCCTTGCCTACCCGCTTTTGCCGAAAGAACACCGGCCCGGGGGAATCCAGTTTGACGGCGATGACCAATCCCAGCAGCAGCGGCGATAGCAGCGCGCCGCCGAGCAGGGAGAGAACGATGTCCAGCCATCGCTTGATGCGAATATACATGCAAATCCTTCTTCGGCTGAACGTTGAAACGCCGCCGATTGAACCAATCAATTCGATTTTTTATGCGCGTACGCGCGGACTGTTCCGGAGATTATTTTTGTTTTTTGCCTATACAAAGCAAACGGGCCCATATCCCCGCTTATAGCAGAAATTTTACCATGCAAGGCGGTGGGTGTCAATCAAACGGCGACACCGGCGCAATAAGCCAGAACAGCGCAAAGCGGAGGAATGACTCCCTCCGCTTTCATGATCGATCCGATGATTCGCGCCCGATCAATCCTCGTCTTTGCAACTGCTGATGCGCTTTTGCATCGTCGTGTCATATTTGTTGATGCAGAGCGGACGGAGTTTATAGGTGAGCACCACGCTGGACTTGACATACTCGTTATAGAACGCCTTCTTAATACGATCCATGACAAGGCGGCCCGTCTCATAGGTGACCGAGGGCAGCAGCACGACATATTGCATCACGCTATAGCGCGAGATGGTATCCCCGCGGCGCAGGTTCGTCTGCGAAACATGCAGGAGTTGCTTCATGATATTATCGAGCACCAGGTTATCAAACCTCTGCTCATAGGTGTTGCTGATGGTGAGAAGGGCCAGGAACATCGTCCCGTTATACCGCTCCAGCATGCGCCGCTGCAGCTGGTAGATCTCCTTGAAGATCTCATATTCGCAGACAAACGCGCCATGCCCGTCGGTATCCTCTTCGAGCATGTTCTGCACCTTCTCGATGTCCGCTTCCATCTCCTGATCCGCCTGAACGATGAGCTTATATACCGCGCGAATCTCGCCGGAGGGCTGGATGCCAAGCTGCTTATAGTGCAGGTCGGTCGCAAAATAGTACTGCGAGAGCGCCTCGCGTTTCTTGCCCGTCTTCACCAGCGCCATCATGAGTTCCAGATGCAGACGCTCGTCAAACATATCCACATCCATCGCCTTGCGGCAAACCTGAACAATGACGTCATATTCCTCCTCCACCTTTAAAAGGTCGAGCAGGGTAAACACGCTCTCTAAAAAGAGATCGTGATAATAAACGCTCTTGGGCACGACCCACATCTCCTCGGCGGAATTGGTGAGCAGGGGGCCGGTATAGATCTGGAGCATCTGCAGGTACCGCTCGATGCATTCGCGGTTGCTCATGCCCGGTGTCCTCGCCTCCTGGCAGAGGCGCTCAAACTCGAACACATCAATCTCGCAGTCCAGATGCGGGTTCCATTGATATGCTCCGCGCGCGGTGAGGATGGAGTCCATCATCTCCGGCAGGCCGCTCTGCTCCACCAGCGAGCGATAGCGGTGCAGCAGGGTGCGCAGCGCCGTTGCCGGATTTCGATTCTCCTTGTCGGACCAGAGCATCTCCAGCAGTTCCTCATGCGGAACCGCGCGGTCCTTCTTCAGAATCAAATACTCCAGAAACTGGCTCGTTTTTTTTGCCTGGCGTAGCTGCGTGAGCACAACGTTTCCGTTGACCACAATTTCGAAGTTGCCAAACATCTTAATTTTGATCTTTGCGTTAGGCATGCCGACTCCTCCTTGCATTCTGAGATGATTGGGCGTTGCTCGGAGCGCGCCGCCCGTCAGTTGCGATGGAATGTTTCAATGGCGTTATGTAAGCTTGTCTATTTCGCTTAGCCGTTTTTTAAGCTGCTCCGGATTTGCGGCAAAGAGCAGCGCCGTTTCCCTTGTGACGCGGCGGTCCGCATAAAGCCGGGCGATCTCCGCGTCCATGGTGCGCATGCCCTCCTCCGCACCGGAGAAGATCACGTTGTCCATCTGATGTGCCTTACCGTCGCGAATCATATTTTGAATTGCGCTGTTGTTGAGCATGATCTCAAACGCAGGCTCCAGATCTCCCTCAACGGTTGGGAGCAGCTGCTGGCTGACCACGGCGCGCAGCACCATTGAGAGCTGCACGCGAATCTGCTGCTGCTGATTTGCGGGAAAAACATCAATGATGCGGTCGATGGTCTTCGCGGCGCCGATGGTATGCAGCGTGCTGAGCACGAGCTGCCCCGTCTCCGCGGCGGTCAACGCGGTTTGGATCGTCTCGAGATCCCGCATCTCACCGAGTAGAATCACATCCGGCGCCTGCCGGAGCGCCGCCCGCAGAGCGGTGCGATAGCTCGCGGTATCGTGCTCCACCTCCCGCTGAGAGAGCACGCTCGCCTTGTGCGAATGGATGAACTCAATCGGGTCTTCAATCGTGATGATGTGCCCGCGCCGGTTGGTGTTGATGCGGTCAATGATGCAGGCCAGCGTGGTCGATTTTCCGCTCGCCGCCGGACCGGTCACCAGCACAAGCCCTTTCTTGATGTCCGCAAGTTTCAAGATTGCATCGGGAATGTGCATCTTTGCCGGATCCGGCAACGAAAGAGACACCACGCGCAGCACCATGGCAAGCGAGTTGCGCTGCTGATACGCGTTGCAGCGAAACCGCCCGACGCCGCTGATGGAAAACGAAAAATCGTCGTCTCCATGCTCCAGCAGGCGATCCATCTCGCGGGAATCCAGCTCGTAGACCTGTTTGATCAGCCGCTTTGTATCGTCCGGTTTGAGCACCGTGTCCATCAGACTCTGCACTTCGCCGGAAACCTTCAAACGGACACATGAACCGGGAATGATAAATACATCCGATCCGCCGCGTTCTATGGCGGCCCGCAGAATATCATGTACTTCCGCCATTCTCTCAGCCTCCCTGCCAGAGCGTCCCCGCATCCTGGCCGACCCATTCCGCCGCGCTTTCATAGCGATAGCTCAATACATTGCAGCTCCCGCCGCCGAGGTCGACAGCCACGTTCAGCGCATGCCCGTCACAGGAACCGACGGAGAAGCGATAGCTTCCGTCCTCCTGCCGGGTAACGCCCTCCACGCTCTCCGGCGCATATCCTTGCTTAAGCGCATCATCCAGCGCGGCCAGCATCTGCTGCGCGCGCGCATCCGCATCATAATAGGCGCTTGCGCTCACGGCGGTCTTGTCCGTCAGCGCCGCATCCGAGCGCGCCTGCATCAGCGCGAGAGACGCAAAGAGCGTTAAACTCACCACCACGAGAATGAGCAGGATGCTCGAGGCGCCAACCCCCATGCGCGAAGGATACTGTTTCATGGCAGCACCTCCGCATCCGGAATATACCGCACGGCATCCAGATAATAGGTCTCCCCCGTCGGTGAGGTGACGCTCAGTTCAATCTCATAAAGCGTACCTTGCAGAGGCGACGGATCATCCGTCACGAGGCAGTTCACCGCAAGGTCTTCGGCGACATTCTTTGTAGACGCGCGGACGCCGCATTCGTTGCATGCGCCGCTTCCGGCAGGGTCCGCCTTGATCTGCTCCGCCACGCTCTCCATTGCCAGAATTGCCCGCGCGTGATATTCGCTCTCCCGCGCGGTTGCGCCCGCCGCGGCGATCAACTGCACCACAACGCTGGTAGATAGCGCAAAGAACAGGATCACAATCGTAAGTTCAATCAGAATCGGGCTGAACACGCCTCGTTTTTTTAGCGGGCGGAGCGTCTGTTCGTTCATGCGCCGCCCTCCTTTGCCGCCTGCAGACACAGCGAAACGGAATACGCCGCGCCGCCTTCGTCAACCAGCGCGATTGTCAGCAAATCTCGCTCCAGCGTCAGGCGCATTTCCCCCGCCGGGCAGATCTTCTCCCCGTAGGAGGATGAAAACCCAAGATCCGCACGTGCGAAATACTCCCTTACCTGAGCTCCGTCGCAATAGATATAGGTGACATAACGCTCGCCCGCGTGCAGAGAGGAAAGCGCGAGAATCTCCATCCCGTCTTCGTTGCGGATTTCCAGCATGCCCGCCTCGTCCGCGCCGCGCACCTTCCCGGCCAGATAGCTCAGTCCCGTGCGGGAGAGATAGGCCCGCTCCGCAGTGGCGTTGATCATGCGGTAGCTCTGCGCGCCCACAAGGACAACCGAGAGGGACAGCAACGCAAACGCCGCAAGCAGCGCAAAGATGAATACCCCGCGCATATCCCCGCGCCTGCGGGCCGCATGTTCGGCGCTCATGTGCCGCCCCCGATACGAATGACATCGACACTCGGCATTACATTTGCCGCGATGACATCATAGAACACCACATAGCGACTCGCGTCGATGCGAACGCCATAGTTTTTATAAATGTAGTCCAGATTCGGCGGGTACTTTCCTTCCACCGCATAACAGGTGACAATCGCACGACGGAGCGCATCGCTCATCATCTCCTGCTCGCGCGCGTCATTTCGCTGCGTCGCCGCAAAAAGGGAGAGAAGAAAGACCGCGACAAGCAACACAAATACGATCACGGCAAAAAGCAGCCCCTTGTGCTGCCCACGCTCCCGTTCGTACAGGTGCATGCCAAGTCCTCCTTTCGGTAGTGCAATCGTACCAGACCGCACCATCCATCACATCATAATGTAACAAAACGTCAATCATTTGTTGTCAACTGACGCGGCAGCGGCAAAATCAGCCGGGGGAATCCGATCAGCCGAGCGCCGACAAAACCGACAGCAACGGAAGCATGACCGAAAGAAGGATGCCGCCGATGACAATGGAAAGCACCGCGACGAGGGTTGGTTCAATCATCGCGATGACATTGTGAATTGCGTCATCCGCCTCGGTCATATAGATTCCGCTGAGTTTTTCCATCACAGCGTCAAGCTTACCCGCCGCCACGCCAAAGCGAATCATCTTTTCGTGCATCGGGTCAAATAAGCCGCTCTGCTCCGCCGCTTCCGCAAAACCCGCCCCGCCGAGCAGCGCTTTTGCCGCGCGCTCGCCCTGTTGACGATGTTTTGCATCCGTCACCACGGAAACCGCAAGCGAAATCGCCTCCTCAACGGGATATCCCGCGGAGAGCATCATGGACAGTGCCGAGGCATATCGCGCCGTGGAAAGCCGCGCGTTAACGCGGCGCACGGGGGGAATCACCCGCGCGAGCAGCGCAAGGACGGATTCTCGGCTCCGCGTCCGCAGCAGAATGCCAATCGCAACCAGAAGGACGGCAAACACGCCCACGAGAATCAACATGCCCTTGCCAACGCCAACGCCGATCTGCATTGCGGCCGAGGCCGGATTTTGCGCGGAAAGACCGAGGCTTTGAAAGACACGCTGAAATACGGGGATCACGCTGATTACCAGAATTGCGATGACAACCGCAAGCATCATAACCAATATACTTGGATACAGAATTGCGTTTTTAACGGAAGATTTGATTTGCGCTTCCCATTGATAGTAATTTGCGAGCGAGGCCATTACCTCGTCAAGCTTGCCCGTCCGCTCCCCAATGCGCGTCATGGCAAGCAGATATGACGGAAAGATGCCCGCGTCTTCCAGCGCGCCGGAGAGGCTGCCTCTTGCGCTGAGCGCCGCGTGCATCCCTTCAAATCGAGCGCCATAGCGGCTCCCCGCGTAGCTTCGCGCAAGGGTTTCCATACCGTCTCCGATCGGAATACCGGCTTTGAGCACCATCGCTATCTGCTCACAGAAGAGCGCGGTTTCATCCGGCGGAAGCGTTTTTTGCGTCGTACGATCCTGCATCCCGGTTCCCTTTCTCGATAAAAATATCTCCGGCATTGCGTTTTTTCACATGTCTCCCGAGCTGGCTTAATAGATTCGCTCGGTAATATAGTCGCTTTCCCTATGTCCCGTTCCGTCGAGTGTCGGATCCATCCAAACCCACTCGCCGTTGAGATATACACTGTTCCAGGAATGATAGAGATTTTCCGGCGTTACCGTCCCGATGAGCATCCGCGTTGGAATCCCCCTGGAGCGGAGCATAACGGCGAGTAACGCGGCATAGTCAAAGCAGATTCCCCTGCCGCTTTTGAGCGCTTCGTCCGCATCCGGAAGATATCCGCTCTGCACCGTCGCCGCCTTCTGCGTATCATAGGTCATATGCTTCACCACGAAGCGATAGAACTTGTCCGCAATCTGCTTGTCGTCCGTAAGTTGTTTGGCAAGGGATTGCGCCTCAAGCACCGCATCCGTGCTTCCATCATACCACACGTATTGATTTGGATACAAAAAAGGAATGGTTTCATCCGCGAGGCGAACTTCAATCTCAGCCCCGTAACGAATGGCGTATAGATCGTTTTCCACCTGTTCCATCACGCGGACGCTGTAAGTCCCGTCGCCCATTTGGAGCGGAAATACGCTGTATTCCTCGCCATCGGGCAAATCGTAATAATAGGTTTGCACGCTGGTCGCAATTCGCGCTTTCAGCCGCATCTCGCTCGCCTCGCAACGAATCATGACATATCCCTGGTCGGTGTGCGACGCGTCAATCTCTACCCCGGCGCCTTGATATACAACGATACCGCTTGCCTCCGGCAGCAGCAGTTTCGTCTCGCTTGCCCCCTGCCCCTCATTTAAAGGCGCGGCGCCAGAGCCGGTCTCCGTCGCGCCCTGCATCGTCGGGGGTTTCCCAGCGCAGGCCGTCAGACAAAAAAAGCCGAAAAAGAGCAGCCAAGCAACACCTTTTTGCAGCCGTTCAGCCACCGACCAATTTTCCATAGTTCGATTATACTGCGACAAATCACACGAATGCAACAAATTGTTACTTTGCCACCGATTGGTGTTGGAGAAATGCAGAAACAAAGCCAGAGTCCTGTTACATAATAGAATTCGTTTTCTTCTTTTGGCGCGATTGTTATAAATTCCGTTGATCATTTTACATGCGGACACCATGCTTTTTTCGCCGCGTAACGGAAAAATTCTTTCGCAATACGAGTGCTATAAAACAGATCCGGCGCACCGAAACCGGTGCGCCGGGCTATCTTTTTGCCTGCAAGTTATGGTGGGTTTTTTACTCGCTCTTAGGCGTTTCTTCAACCCGCTCCCTCTCCCTCTTCGCGCCGAAGAGGACGAGGAGGAGCTGAACGGCGGCAATGAGGATCATCAGGAGGGTCCAGCGGTCGGTGAAGGCCATCGGGTTCTTCATGTTCTCCGTGAGAATGAAGGCGATGATTCCGCCAAT
>JAYFQU010000022.1:0-29324 GCA_034926785.1 Christensenella sp. | reverse complement strand
GGATTTCGAAAATCCCCCATGTTCCTTCAAATTTGGCGATTCATTCGCCGAATTTGTGAAAAAATGGCGCGATTCGCGTCATTTTAACCCAAAGTAAAACCCATCGGCAGAGTCCGCAGGACTTTGTCGATGGGCTGAGGCGCGGTTACCGCGCCTTTTAGATTGGGCAATCACCGCTTGCGTTCAAAAACGAATTAGGCCGGAAATTGTATTGTGACAGGGTCGGATTCAAAAATGGTATCCCAGGTATTCGGATCGATCACAATAAAACTGCATTCCATCGAACGGATCTCATCGATCCCGTTCTTGTCAAGTTCCTCTTTGGATAGTGAAATGCTGTAATAGGCGACCTTTCCGTCCTTGATGTCACCGGAGAAAATGGGGGAAACCATAAATCCATTGATGGAAAAATTGCCAACCTGTACCGTGATGTCGCGTCCGGTATGGTTCTGTAAAAAGAGCTGAATATCAGGACCCCAGGTGCTGTCCTCGGTTTTTATGCCGCGCACAATAATCTCCAGCCCGTTTAGATCGAGCGCGGGCGTTCCGCGCGTGTCCAATACCTGCTGTTTGTCCGGCGCGTCGGTGCGAACGGTTATGGGGTTTCCTTCCAGAATGGTGTCCCAGCTGTCGGAATCGAGCGCCTCAATTTTGAGCTCAATGGATTGTATGGTCGATATGCCCGCATTGTCCAGATCGGTTTGATAGAAGGAGATTGTTTCATTTGACTTTTTACCGGCCGCTACCTCGCAAAAAAAGATCGGAGATAACATAATACCGTTGATGGAAACATCCAGCGCCTGAACGGTGATGGTTCGGTCGGTTGAATTCTCGATCAGTACGTTGATCGCCGGCCCGATCCACTCATCCTCGGCGAGCCCGGTTGCGGTGACGCGGATGCCGTCCTGATCAAGCAAAACGGTTTCCGCGATAGACGGAAGCGCGCCGGAGGAATCGCCGCCAAAGGGGTTGGACACACCTTCGCCGGCTGAAGGGACGGCAGCGGCATCGCCGGTCTCTCCGGGCGTATCGAGCGCCATATCCTGCTGCTCCTGTTTCAGCGTTTCGATTCGACTCTCCGCGCTGCCGGAAGCAGATTGATCGGGCGCCAGCATTTGGGCGGTAATAAAGAGCGCAATCAACGTAACGGCAAGCAAAACCCAGAACCACCATTTTCTGGTTATGGGCTGATAGACGCCCGAAACGGGCGGCCGCACCGGCGGTTGAGGCGCCTGCGGCGTATAACCCGCGCCTGCCGCGCGGGGCGCGCCGCAGACAGGACAAAAATTGCCGTCAAAGGCTGCGCCGCAATTCTGACAAGTCATTCCGATACCCCCTTGATCGTCTCAAAGTTCTTATGATTGGATCATATCACGCATACCGGCAAAATACAATTATGCCATGTTCGCAGCGGCTGACGCCAGGCGTGCGCTGGCCGTCCACCGCGCGAAAAAGAAGGATGTGTTTCTGAATGCACGGCGGCACGCATTCGGTGCCTTTTTTCATCGCTGTGTTGCCACTGCTTCCTGGAAAAGCGCTGCTATTCTGACGATTTTGTTCTCCAAAGCGGGAATAAATCCACTCGGATTATGCTCGCCGTATGTTAGAAACACACTCCAGATAGGAACCATTCGCGCTGTTTTTCTTTGGGACATAATCCGTTTCAAAATCGTAACATGATGTTGATGGCTTGTTCATGATTATTTGGTACTATAGAAACCGTGGGGCACAGAGGACGCTTTGGTTCGCCAGCAATCATTTTTCCTTTTACGTGACAGTTTCCTTTGCCTTTGAGGAATCAAAAGACAGCGCCGATGTGCCCCCAGTAAGGACGTTCCGTGAGGAACGTCCTGCCGATTTTTGGCAGGATCGAGAGAAGACGAAAAAAATACCCGCCGTGCTCAATGGGGGATAGAGCACGGCGGGCTTTTTACCGCAGGCAGGATAGGAAAGAGGGGGGGAGGTACTCCTGCCGCGCGGCTATGCGACATTCGCGGGGGAGGAGGCGCCATGGGAGAGGCGATGATCCCCTGCGGAGAAACACGCGTTGATTCGGGAGCGTTATCCCTCGTAGCGAAGCGCTTCGATCGGGTGCTTGTTTGCCGCCTTGTTCGCCGGATAAAGGCCGAAGATTAGCCCGATGGCCGAGGCGAAACCGACCGCAAGCACCACAACGCCAAGGGACATAGAGAACGAAATGGTCTTCGCAATGACGGAAACAATCTCCAGAATACCCCAGGAGATTGCAAGGCCGAGCAAACAGCCCATGAGGCTGACCATGAGCGCTTCGATGAGAAACTGCATCATGATGCTCCGCTTACCCGCGCCGATTGCCTTGCGAATACCGATCTCTTTTGTGCGCTCCGTTACGGAGACGAGCATGATGTTCATGATGCCGATGCCGCCGACCAGCAGGGAGATCGCCGCGATGCCGCCGAGAAGCAACGAAAGCGTGCCTGTGACGGTGCTCATCGCATCAGAGATACTGCTCATGTTGACGATGCGAAACGCGTCCTTGTCCTGATGGAACCGGGCGAGCATAAAGTCGTTCACCTGCGTTTCGGTCGCGTCCGTGTCCCCGTTGGGGGAAACGGCGATGGAGGTCACATAGGGCGCGTCCGCCATGCGCGATTCCACGGTAAACGGCACGTAGGCCGAGTCTCCGCCGAGCATGGAGGCGAAGATGGAGTCGTCTTCCTCCAGAACGCCGACGATGAGGAAGCTGCGCCCGCCCATGGTGAGCGTTTCGCCGACGACCTCCGGCTTTCCGAAGAGTTCCTCCGCCGTGCTGTAGCCAAGAACGGTCACATACGAAGCGTTGGTGACATCCGCGGTCTTGATAAACCTGCCATACTTGAGCGTCTGGCCCTGAATTTGATAGTATGCGGGCGTGATGCCGTAGAGCGAAACCGTCGTATCGGAATAGCCGTATTTTGCGGTTACATTGATGCTGCCGGAAGGCGCGGCCTGATCCACCGCATCCAGCGCGGCAATCTGATCCAGATCCGCAAGGCGGATCGGAGAGCCTTTGTCGTCGCTGATGTTAACGGTGACCATATCGTTGCCAAGCGCGGTGATCTCGCTCGTGACAGCGCCGGTTGCGCCGTTGACGAGGGAGACAAGCACCACCAGCGCAACCACGCCGATGATGATGCCGAGCATGGTGAGGAACGAGCGCAGCTTATTGGAGGTAATGGCCTCCCAGGCCATCTTGACAGATTGCAGAATCATGCGCCCACCTCCGATACACGCCCGTCCATGATGCGGATGCGACGCTGCGCCTGTTTGGCAATCTCTTCATTGTGGGTGATGAGTACAATGGTGTCCCCGGCGCGATGCAGTTCATGAAACAGTGCCAGGATGTCCTCGCCGGTCTTGCTGTCCAGGTTGCCCGTCGGCTCGTCTGCGAGCAGAATCGCCGGGTTGGTTGCAAGCGCCCGCGCAATGGCGACGCGCTGCTGCTGGCCGCCGGAGAGCTCCGCCGGCTTATGGTTTGCGCGTCCTGCGAGGCCGACACGCTCCAGCGCCTGGCTTGCGTGCTCCCGCCGCTCGTTTAGATGCATGCGCTGATAGATCAGCGGCAGTTCGACATTCGCCAGAGCGCTCATGCGGGAGAGCAGGTTAAAGTTTTGGAAGATGAAGCCGATCTTACGGTTGCGGATGCGCGCGAGCTCCTCTTCGGAATATTGCTCAATCGACTGCCCGTCCAGGATATATTCGCCGCTGTCGGCCACATCCAGACAACCGATGATGTTCATCAGCGTGCTCTTGCCGCTGCCGCTTGGCCCGATAATGCTCACAAATTCGCCTTCATAGATGGTCAGATTGGCGCCGTCCAGCGCGCGCACCTCTTCTCCGCCGACCGTATACACCTTTGTAATGCCGGACATGGAGATGATCGGCCGATGTTCGGAAGACATGCTTACTCACCACCGTTCGCGGGAGTGGGTTCGCCGTCTGTGCGGTTGCCGGCATATCGCATGCCGGGCATGCCGCTATAGGGGTTCTCCGGCTTGGAGACATACCAGATGATGTCGCCCGCGGAAAGCCCGCTGGTTACCTCTGCATTGGTTCCGTCCGAGAGACCGGTTGTAATATCCGCGCGGTCATAGCTCTTGCCGTCCGCGGATTTGACGAAGACATATTCGCCGTCGGCATCCTCGTTGATGAGATCCAGCGGCAGCAGTACGACATTCTCCTTTTTGCTCGTGAGGATAACGGCGCTGCCATTCATCCCCTCCAGAAGGCGCTCATCATAGCCGAGCGTCACCTCGACAGGGTAAGTCGTGATGGTTCCATCCACCGTGCCGATGCGGGAGATGCGCGTCACCGTCGCTTCAAAGGATTCGCCAGGGTAGGCGTCCAGCGTGACGGATGCGGTCTGGCCGAGCTGGACGGCGTCGATATCCAGCTCATCCGCGTCAATACTCATCTTAACGGCGCCGCCGGTGTGGATGGTAAACGCGTCGATCAATCCGTCTGTTGTGGTTGCGGATGGCGTGACGGCGTCTTCGCTGATCATAACCTCGTTGACAAAACCGTCGGTCTTGGCGCGGATGTACGGGTCGTTCAGGTAGCCCAAGAGGACTTCATAGAGCGCGGCTTTATCGGCGCGCTCGGAGAACGACGTGCGATAGCTCGCGCTGTCCGGCGCGTTTTCGAGGGAAAAGAGCTTGTTTCCGGCGTAGACAAGCGTGTTTTCATCCACGGCTACGTCCGTCACCTCTCCGCCCGCTGCGAGGATGGAGACCGGCGCGTGGATGCTGAGCAAGCCTGCCCCAAGCAGCTGATCGCCGCTGTAAACCTGGGCTGTGGCCTGATAGGGGGTGCCGTTGTCGGTGAGGGTGACGAGATATCCGTTCGGCGTTCTCTCTTCGACGAGACCGTCCGCGGAACCACCGTCCCACTTGACGCTGACTTCGGAATGCAGCACAAGCTGCTGCGCCGCGGCAATCTCCAGTTGCATTTTTCCGTCGGTAGAGAGGATCGCGAGCGCGCCGTATTCGCCGATTGTGGAGAGTACATCGTCGCCTTTCTTGGTCGGCAGGAATTTTACACGTCCGCGTGCGGGCGATTCCACGCGCTTCACGCGGGAGCGAGAGGAGATTGCCGCGTCCAGATCGGCAAGCTCGCCGCTGATCTTCGCGGTCTGATCGCTGAGCGACGTGAGATCGAGGGCGGCTAAAACATCGCCGGATTTCACAAAATCGCCGACCTTTGCCGGAATGCTGGAGACGCGAATGTCACCGGGGACGCGAATCGTTTCGCTGTCCGCGGAGGCGAGGCGGCCGCTGCCGGTGATGGTGCGCTCCACCGTGCCCGTCTCAATGGTGTGGGAGACATAGACCGCGGCTGCCGCGCGCTTCATCGCGCCTTGCAGCAGGGCGAAGATCACCGCTATGGTGACGACCACCGCGAGAAGCACCCAGAGCCAAACGCGAGATTTTTTCTTTTTTACTTGCATGGAGTCGGATTCCTTTCCAAATGAACTCCGGCTTTCGTGGAGTTCTGTTATAGCATCTTATCTGGCCCTGTATCGGCAAACAATGCGCCAATCATACGGAAGAGCCGGCCTCGTTCAGATCTGGGCACATCATATCGGGCGAAGGTGAACTGAAGAAAAACAAAAGCGGAACGAATCGTGTCTTTTTCGTGAAGCGCGACCAGGGAGTATTTTGAAAAGCACGGCGGTGCGCATCCGATATTTTTTCATCGCTTTTTTATCACTGCAGCCTTGAAATAGCGCGGCTATTCCGGCGGTTTTATTTCGAAAGGCGGTAAAAATACACTCGGCTTGTGCTCGCCGCGCGTTAGAAACACGCGCTAGGAAAGCGGAAGCGAAACGGAAAACATCGTCCCGACGCCTTCCTCGCTTTCGCATTGAATCGAGCCGCCGTGCAGCGAGACGATGCGCTTGGCGAGCGAAAGACCGAGTCCGTTTCCCGCGGAGGTGCGGGAAGCGTCTCCCTGATAAAATTTATCGAAGATATGCTTCTGCGCCTCGGCCGAAATGCCGTATCCGTCGTCCCGAATGGAGAACACGGCTGCCGGATCGGATCGATTGAGCCGGATCTCGATGCTCCCGCCCTCGGGCGTGAACTTCACCGCATTGTCGATGAGGTTGAGCCAAACCTGATTGAGCAGTTCTTCGTCGCCGAAGAGGCTGATCTCCTCAAGCTCCACATTCAGGCTGAGCCGGCGCTGTTCCCATTTGTTTTCAAAAAGCAGAATGCAGCGGCGAATCTGCTCCGTGAGGTCAAAGCGCAGGCGGTTGGTGAGGATTGCCTGCTTCTCAACGCGCGAGAGGTTGAGAACGTTGGTTGCAAGCGCGGCGAGGCGCGTGGATTCCGAGATGATGATGTCGAGATATTCGTTTCGCTGTTCTTGCGTGAGATCGTCGTGTTTGAGTTCTTCGGCAAAACCCTTGATGGAGACGATCGGGGTTTTGAATTCATGCGAGAAGTTATCGACAAAATCGGACCGGAGCATCTCGATGCCGCCCAGCTCCTCGGCCATGCGGTTAAAGCTCACCGCAAGCTCCGAGAAAACACGCGCGCCGGGCAAGCGCAGACGCGCTGAAAAATCACCCGCGGCGAGCCGGTTCGTCGCGTCAATCACCTGGCGCACCGGCTTGAGCGGGATGCGGCTGATGACGAGGGAGACGATCGTGCCGACCAACACACTGATGATTAGCAGCATAAAAACCGGCAGCAGAGGCTCGTGCCGCGAAATCTTGACGATGTTGATCGCGTTCATGCGAACGAGCAGCAGCGTCACGAGCACGATGATGATGGACGTGATCAGCAAAATCGCAAATACAATGATGGAAAAGATGATCGGCAGGCCAAACCGATGGAAGGAGGATTTCTTGTCGCAATTCATACCCGCTTCACCGCCTTATATCCCAGCCCGCGAATGGAAACGATCTCAAACTCCTGATAGCACTCAAACCGCCTGCGCAGGCGGTTGATGTGGACATTGATCGTCGTATCCCCGCTTTCGGATTCCATGCCCCAAATTTCGTCCATGAGCTGGATGCGCGTGAAGATTTTATCCGGGTAGGAGAGCAGCTTATAGAGGAGATAGAACTCCTTCTGCGGCAGCGTCTGCTTGTCCTCGCCCCGCGTGACGGTCAGCGCGTCGTAGTCCAGCTCAACGCCGCCGATGGTGAGTTTTCGCTCGCTGACGATGTGGGAGCGGCGCAGCAGCGCCTTGATGCGCAGGAGCATCTCCTCGGTGTCCACGGGCTTGGTCATGTAGTCATCCGTGCCGACAAGAAAACCCCGTTTCTTATCCGCGGGCAGTTGTTTTGCCGTGACCATAAGGATGGGCAGGGAACTGCCCGCTGCGCGCAATTCGCTGGTGAAGGTATAGCCATCCATGCCGGGCATCATGATGTCCAGCACGATCAGATCCACGTGCTGCCCGTCCAGCACCTTGAGCGCGTCCTCTCCGTTGACCGCTGTCGTTACGGAGTATTCCGCGCGCTCCAGTACGGCCTTCATGAGCTTTCGCGCGTTTGTGTCGTCCTCAACGACGAGTATGTGAAACATGTTCCTTAACTCGCTCCTTTTGCCTGGCGGTGCGCGCTGGCCGATTGTTTGCCGCGGGCGGATCCCTTTGGCCTGCCGGCGCGCTCTCCTTTGAGTATACCGAAAAAGATGAACCGAAGAAAAACTCCGGCAGCAAAGCGCCGGAGCCGTCGTTGTTCGCCGTTTAGCCCTGGAGCCCGGCGGCCTGCCGTTCCATGTTTTCAACCACGATATCGAAGATTTCGCCGAGCGAGGCGCAGTAGGCGAGAATCTCCCATGGGCGGTTGGTATGGAAGTGGATCTTGATCAGCGATTCGTCGCCGACTGCGAGCAGGCTGTCTCCCTCAAAGTTCGCGGTGATGTAACCAAAGATTTCGTCCTCGCTGAGCTGCTCGCCGGAGAGGAGAAGCTGTGTGTCAAATTTAAATTCGAGCATGGTGATACTCCTTATCGTTTCTGCCTGATTTGTGATAAGGATAACACTTTTTGACAGCGAACGGCAAGTGAAGGGAAAAGTTGTGCCAATCTGGCGCTGTGGACGCTGATAGAGTGAAACAGAATTCGCCCCTTAACCCGTCGGTTCCGGCTGCGGTGGCTTTGCCGCCGCGACGGATCGCCCGCGACCGGGCGGTTTCTTCGCAGCTCTTTGCCGTTCGGAGTCCGGTGGACGAGAGGTAAAGAGCGGTTGCCCCGTCAAAAAACACGTTTTTTGACGGCCTCAAATGACGCGAATCGCGCCTTTTTAACCCAAAGCAAAATCCCTCGGCAAAGCCCGCAGGACTTTGTCGAGGGATAAACCCGCCGGAGGGCGGTTTCGGTTTGATTCTCTTACTTTTTTTCCGCGCTCCGCTTATCGCGAATAATCGCCATATGCTTCTCTTCTACTAAAGTTACCCCGTTTGCTTTTGCCCAGTCCACACAGCCCTGCAGCGCGGCCTTAAGGAACACACGCGGCACCTTGACCAGCGTTGCGCAGGCTTCGTTGGTAAACTGCACATCAGGATCCATTCGGCTCGCGGCGTAGACTACGGTGGAAAGGTCGGCGGCCTTTCCGGCGGCGATACGCTCGGAAATCGGCCTTGTAAATCGCGTATACCAGAAATGTGTATTGTCCCGGTAGCCATAGTCCACGGGTACACGCGGAAACTGCCGCGCGCTTACGCCGTTGAGGATCGCGTTCCTGTAGCGCTCCTTCATGAGGATTTTGTCGATCTTGAGGATAAAGTGCGCGCCAAACCTGCTCGTGATGCCGTTAAAATCGTGATAGGGCGGCTCCACGCCCTCCAGCTGGCCAACCTTCGCGCTGTCCTCAAAGGCGTTTTCCAAATCGCTCTGCCAGGTGCATTCAAAGACCTGATAGGCCTCCTTGACGACGAGCGGGCGCTTCTGCTCCCCACCGGCGAGGCCTTCCTCCAACGCAAAGCGGCAGGAAGCCATCTTCTCCGCACAGGTTTCGCCGGGGAATCCGAGGCGGACGGCCTCCTTGAAGTTCGCGCGGCTGTCCTCGATGAAGTTGAGCGCGCAGGTTCCGCTGCGGAGGATATTCTGCGCGGTGTTGCTGCTGTTGCGGCTCTCCAGCACCATCGCATAATAGTCCTTCCCCGCGATATAGTAGGGAAAGCACAGCGAATAGGAACCAAGCGAGGTTTCACCCTCCGCGCTCAGACTGGAGACCAAGATGGTTGGCATCGGAAAAAACGCGGAGGTTTGATAGAAGTTATCGACGATGCGCAGATCTTCGAATGAGCTCATACCGGATCGGCCTCCTTATCTGATTGTTTTCTGGATTTGGCTTTCATACGCAATACATTCAGCGTGATCAGGCATGCGATGATGGCGAGTTTGAGCCAGAGGTTGATCGGCGCCCAGATCGCGATGACCACGAACGCAACGCCAAGCAGCGCGTGCCCCAGCAGATTTCGCCAGTCGGTGAGATAGGCCTTGAGTCCGCCGAAAATGGCTTTGAATACGTTTGGTTTGCCGGATTCTTTCTTGCGGTTTTCCTCTTGCATGTGGCTGTTGTTGCCTTTCTGATTCTTTATTTTGCAATTCTGTTTTTCTGATTGTGCCGCTCAAGCGCCAGATTCAGCATGCGGTCAAGATACGCGTCCAACCGTTGCGACTCCTCCTCGGAGAGGCAGGAGCAGACGTCCTTGAGCCAGGCGTCGTAGATATCGATGCTGGTGCTGACGCTCGCCCGACCCGCGGCAGTGATCTGTATGCTGTTTTCACGGCGGTTTTGCGCGTTCTGTTCGCGCCGGATCAGACCCTTGCGTTCCATGCTGCTGAGCGCCTTTGCGACGGTGGTTTTGTCGAGCATCAACGCATTGGCGATGCGATCCTGCGAGACTAGTTCGTGAAAGCAGAGAAACGTGCAGATGGCGTGCTCGGTGTCCGTAAATCCGGCATCGCGAATCTGCTCATGCCCAAAATCCCGCCCAAGGCGCATGAGCATGTTCAACTGCGCAAACTTCACTGGTCGATCCTTTCTGTTGAAAATTCAACTGTTGCGAATTCAATTATAATCGTTCCCGATCGGTTGTCAACCAAAATCATATGAAACGGGAGCAGCCAGGCAAAACAAAACGCCGTTGCAGGTGCAACGGCGCGATGGATTGTGCAAAAATCGATTATACGGGTTTGGCTCCGCTCTTTTTGTGCCGGAGCAGCGCGCCAACCCCCGCCAGCAGATAGGCCAGCGCGAACACCAGCGCATAGAGGATAATCGGAATCCATGTGATCTGGTGGATATCCGCCCAGCCGACCGGAGTGCCGGTGAAAAGGTTGCCGAACGTTCCGCTATAGGTTACGAGTACCAGCGCAAGATAGCTCGCCGTAATGCCGGCGATGGCGATACGGTTTTTGAGAACGCCGTATATCTGCGTGACGATGAACACCATCATAAAGCCGAAGAAGAACATTGGCCACATGCCGTTGCCCGCAAGGATGGCGACCACCGCGCCGTGGAGCGCAACGAACACCTCGAGAACTGTCAGCCATCCAATTCTCGTGTGCCAACTGGTCCGCGCGAGGGACATCTGCCCCATCAGCAGGAAGAGGTAGAGGAAGCCGAGCAGATGCCCCAGCGTCCCCTCCATCGGATGGAACCAGAAGGTATAGACCACCGCCCACGCGATGTAGAAACCATGCACCGTTTGCGTCATGCTCACGCCAAGCGGGGGCAGGCTGACTTTTTTGCCAAAGAACAGCCCGCGTCGCGCGTTGAGCAGCATCAGCATCATGACCAGCATGACGATGACCGAGCCCTGCGAGCTCATGACGGGTACGAATTGCGCCAACGCGTCGTAAAAGAACATGGTCTGTATGAGATGCAGAACGATGAAGACGGCGTTGGTGATTAAGAGATAGAGATTGTATTTGCCGATCTGTCCCGCGGCGGGGCGGCTGTCGTTCTTGAGCTTTGCAATCAGCACCCAGACGGTGACCTGGTGCCCAAGATAGAGAACCCACATGCTGACGCTCGCCCAGAGTTCCGGGTGCGGCAGTTTCCAGTAATACCAAGCAGCGCCCGCATCCGGCAGGAGCGTACGGCGAAACGGCTCCAATAACGGAGAGACCAGATAGGTTGCCCCGACCATGACGAACGAAAAGAGAAAGACGAACCGGAGCGCGGTGTTCAAACGCAGGGATTTTTTAGCTTCCATACACGCAAACCTCCCATGGAAGGGTTTTCTCCATCCTATCGGTCGAACGGCGGTAGTTCAAGAGCGCAGGGTGACAAGATCACCCTGTCGGTTCAGCTGCGCGTGAGAAAGGCGAGGATTGCCTCCGCCGCCTGCTTTTGCTGGTCATCGCGGGAGATGGAGGCCGCGCCGTCCCCCTCCTGAATGCCATAGTCGCCAAACTGGGCATGGTTGCCGCCCGCAATCTCAAGCTGGTTGGTAACACCGGCGAGTTTTGTTCGATCCAGCATAACATCCTCGCTGCCGTAGATGCAGAGGGTCGGGATCGGGCTGTCGTTGACCGGATAGGCGCCGAGCAGGATCAGACCGTTAAGCTTATCTTCGTTTCCTTTAACATAGCTGCTCGCCATCGCGCCGCCGAGCGAATGCCCGCCGAGATACCAGCGCGAGAGAGCGGGGAAGCGGTTGTAGACCTCGTCCGCCGCGTTGATGCGGAATACCGCGAGACGAAACGGCATGGTGACCAGCACGCAGGTGACGCCACCCGCGCGGAGTTTTTCCAGCAGGGGCAGGTATGCCGTCGCCTCAACTTTTCCGCCGGGGTAGAAGATCAGCCCCGTGCCGGTGCTGGGTTCCGCGTCCGGCGCGAGAATCGTGAGGTTGCCCTCCTGCCGAACGGCGGGTGTATCCAGCAGCGCCAGAGCGGTTTGATCCGCGTGGCGGTAATCCTGCACATAGAGGGTGAACACAACAGCGAGCGCGAGCAATATCGCCGCGAAAACGATGAGAGCCGTTCTGCCGGTGCGCTTGTGTGTCTTGCGGATCTCCTCCATATAACAGTCCTTTACTGGCAGCGGTAGGCGAATATGGTCACCGTACCCTTGCCGGGATAGGTCTTGGTTTCATACATTTTGGGAAATGCTTTGATAAGATCGGTGAGCTTCGTAAACCCATAGGTCTTGCTGTCAAAATCCGGCATAACGCGCTTGAGATAACCGCCCGCCGAGGAGATATTCACCCAGCCGTCCGCGTCCTGGTATCGATCGCAGGCGATTTTCAGGTGGCTGTGAATGGCCTCGATGCCGACCTTCGGTTCCTCTTTCTCCGGTTTCTTTGCGGGCTTTGCTTCCTCCGCGGGTGCGGGCTTCGCCTTTTCAGCGTCGCCGAGATTTTGCGTGAGAATAAAGTTGTCGCAGGCGTTGCGAAACGAGAGCGGCGTCTTCTGTTCGCCAACGCCAAAGACATAGATGCCCGCCTCGCGCAGGCGAATCGCGAGCGGCGTATAGTCGCTGTCGCTTGAAACCAGCGCAAATGCGTCATACATCTGCGTGTGCAGAAGATCCATTGCGCCGATGGCGAGGGAGAGATCGGTTGCGTTCTTGCCTGTGGTGTAGGCAAACTGCTGCTCCGGTTTGATGGCAAGGTTTTTCAGCTGCGGTTCCCAGTTTTTCAGCGCCCGGTCGTTCCAGTTGCCATAAGCGCGTTTGACCACAATGCGTCCGTAGGCCGAGAGTTCTTCCAGTATAAGGGAGAGCTTGCTCAGTTGCGCGTTGTCCGCGTCAATCAACACGGCAATATTCTCTAAGGATTCCGATTTATCCATATGATTTCTCCGTTTCAAACGTTACGATTTCTGTTTCAATCGCTCGATTGTTTAAACTCATTATAGCATACCCGCCTTCGTGCGAAAGCAAACAAAAGATGGCCCCGCCTGCACATGCGGAGCCATCTTTGAAAAGGAGGAAACGAAGGAGAATGCGGGGGCCGGCGCAGGGTTTGCGTTAAGCGGGAAGATCCGCTTCCGGCGCAAAGTCCGCTGCAGGGGCTTCGACTGCGGCGGAGGCTGCGGGTTCGTCTGTAACGACAGGCTGCCAGACATCGCTGGTTTCCATGGTGTCCTTCAGCGCATCGTAACTGCCGTCTTTGTTATAGAGCCCGACGAGGCTGTAGCCGACGCGGCTGTCGTTGTAGGGATGCTTTTGGGTATATTCCATCCAAAGTTCGGTCTCATCGTCATAGACGAGGTTGGCAGACCACTGGTTGCCGCCGAGAGCTGGGTTCTGCGTGCTGTAGATAACGGCTTCATAGTTGGTCGATTTTCCCGCGATATAGACCTGCACATACAGCGTCTTATCCTGCTGATATTCGGTGGCGTCGACGACCTCCTGCTCCAGATTCTCCCAGGTGCCGCCCATGTCGGTGACCAGCTTTTTGCGGAAGGTATCGTTGCTGAAGTTGCTGTTGGTGACACCGAGAAGTTCACGCTTCTGGTCAGCGGTCGTGCAGGCGTTAAATTGGGTGATCAGCGCGTTGGCACGCTCCAGCAGGCGGCTCGCAGCGGTGGTCTTGACCACGGGTGCCGGCGTTGCCGTGCCGGGCGTCGGCGTCGCTTCCGCGGGCGTTACGGTAGGCGCAGCGGGCGTCGGCGTCGCTTCCGCGGGCGTTACGGTAGGCGTAGCGGGCGTTGGCGCCGCTTCCGCAGGCGTTGGCGCCGCTTCTTCGGGTGTTGCGGTAGGCGCGGGTGTTGCCGCCGGCAAAGCGGGGGTCACCGTTGGGTTGACCGGGCTTGCCTCGTCCCTAATCGCAACCGTGCGGACGACGAGCGCTGGCTGGTCTCCCTGCGGCGCTGCGAGCGGGATGGCTGCGTCCGTGATGGATTCATATACAGGGGCTTGAACCGATTCGGTAGAAATAGACGCGGGCGAGGACGTTACAACGGCGTTGTCTGCCGGTGCGCAGCTTGCCAGCAACGCGGCAAATGCGACGATTATGAGCCCAAGCGTGATAAAGATTGCCCGCAGCGTCTTGTTTTTCATTGGTAAATGTCCCTTCGATGTTCTGATAGGACTAGCATACGCGGAAAATATTACATAAGCATTACACGAACAAATAAAAATCGATAGTTTGATAACACGCAATCCTGTGTCCGGATCGGTGGCAAACGGGCCAAAAACAGCATTCGTAGGATCTGCGCACTTGCATTATGTGATATTGCCATTCAGCGTTGCGGCAAGGGAATGCAATAAGTGGCTATTTTATATATAAAAAAAGCGCTGCGGCAAGCACCCTGTGATCCGATGTTTGCGATTCAGGAAATGGATTCCCGCGTGTAATCATAAAGCGACAAAACAAGCCGGCGAGAAGCAACACAAATGTAACAAATCGCGCGTTTTTCACAAAAAAAGGGGGGCATCCGAAAAATATATTTCGGATGCCTCCGGTTGCTGCGAGATTTAGTTCGCCAATACGTTATATTGACGTTTGATGGTGCGAAGGCGAGGGATATCCTGCTCGCTGACCAGCGTGCAGGCCAGCCCGCTGTGCCCCGCGCGACCGGTTCTGCCGATGCGGTGGACATAGTATTCGGGCTTATCCGGCACGTCATAGTTGATGACGAGGTCAATGTTGTCCACGTCGATGCCGCGTGCCGCGACGTCGGTTGCGACGAGCACGGGCGTTTTGCCCGCGCGGAAATCGCGCATGATGTTGTTGCGCTGGTTCTGGCTCAGGTCGCCATGGATACAGGCGGAAACAACGCCGCCGTCGTTGAGCTTCTTTGTGACGGATTTCACCCGGTGGCGCGTGTTGCAAAAAATCAGCGTCAGGCGCGGGGAGGCTTCCTTCATGAGATACGACACCGTCGTGATCTTCCCGCTTTCCGGCGTATGGATACTCATCTGCTGCACGGTCTTGGTCGGTTCGTTGCGCTCGCCGACCTCGATGGTCTTGGGATGGGTTAAATAGCTCTGTGCGATGCCTGAGATCTCCTTGCTCATGGTGGCGGAGAAGAGCATCATCTGGTGATCGCCGGAGATGTTGCCGAGGATCCACTTGATATCCGGCAGGAAGCCGAAATCGAGCATTTCGTCCGCTTCATCGAGCACCACGTAGCGGATATTGTTGAGCTTCAGCGCGTTCTGCCCGATCAGGTCCTTCACGCGGCCGGGCGTGCCGACGATGACCTGCGCGGCGCCGCGCAGCGCCTGAATCTGCACGTGAGGGGACTGCCCGCCGTAGATGGACACGGTGCGAATCCTCTTATGCGGCGAGAGTTTTTTAAAGACCGCTGTGGTCTGCAGGGCGAGCTCGCGCGTCGGGCAGAGGATCAGCGCCTGCGGTTTGCGGTTTTCGAGGTTGATTCGCTCGATGATCGGTACCGCGAACGCGGCGGTTTTACCCGTACCTGTCTGCGCGATGCCGATGAGGTCTTCGTTTTTCAGCAGAGTTTCAAGGCTCTGCTCCTGAATGGGGGTCGGGGTGTCGTAGCCTGCGAGTTTGAGGGTTTCCTGCATTTCGGGGGTTAAGAGTTCGGTATATTGCATTTCCTGTTCTTTCTGTTCCGCGATTCCATAAAAATAAGACCATGCCGACTGATGAGGCATCGTCTTATAAAAAACGGTGTCCAGTCGTCCTGTTCGCTATTGATACGTCGGAGCCGGAACGCTCCGAGCCGTATGGCAAGTGCTTTTTATTTCTTGCCAGGGCGTATCATAAATGCGACAGACAACGGGAGTTCGTACGAATTCTTCAGTATCGCTTCGAGTCAAATTGTATCCCCTGCACTTCTTCCGCAGGGGTGCTGCATCACAATACTTGGCTAGATTAGCACACATGTTCGCATTTGTAAAGCAAAGTTTTGGTGACGAAGGGGGGTGCGGACAGCGCGCAGCCTGCGCGGGCGCACGCGAAAAAGGCCATTGGATGAATCAGACGATTAAAAAACGTCCCTCTTGCGAAGGGCGCTTTGTGTGCTCCAGAGCAATTACTTGCGGAAGCAATCGCTGCATGCGGTCCAATAAAAAAGCATTTTTTTATTTCGTTTTCTATTCGGAGGGACAAAAAAACGCCCCTCTTGCGAAGGGCGCTTTGTGTGCTTCAGATCAATTACTTGCGGAAGCAATCGCTGCAGTAAACAGGACGATCCGAGCGGGGCTGGAAGGGGACTTTGCAGGGCTTGCCGCAGCCTGCGCAGACCGCATCATACATCTGGCGGTCGCCGCTGCCGCCGCGGGGAGAGCTCTGCTTGCGGGCCGTACGGCAATTCTTGCAGCGCTGGGGCTCATTGGTGAAACCCTTTTCCGCATAGAATTCCTGCTCGCTGGCGGTGAAGGTGAAGTTTTGTCCGCAATCTTTGCAGACGATGGTCTTGTCGCTGAACATGGAAATACCTCTTTCGTTTTTTGTTGGTTTTGTTCTGGTGTACCCGTTCAATCACATTCCCGTTAGGTGAATGGTTGCATCCTTGCTTGGGTTGGCGGCTTGCGCTGCGGATAAAACGAAAAAGGCTCGTCTGTCTTCGCGTGATCAAGATGCCCTCGACCCTCATGAGTGTTCCCCGCGATGATCTTTGCCGGGGTCTTATCAAAAAAACACATGCGCACGATCATCAATTAATGGATGAACGGCAGACATGTGCGGTCAAAGCAATTAATTTGAATACCCGCTGAATATAACACAAAGAAAAACGGCTGTCAATCACTTCATATCAACATTCTTGCAGATTGTTACAACATTATTTTTTCCAGCGGCATAGAGGCAAAATGAAGCGTTTCCAAACTGTCGATACAGAAACGAAAAGGCGCATATCCGGCTGGATATGCGCCCGTATTCGTGCATTTTATGCGCCGATGGCGAGAGGATTACATCTCGTTGACGCGGGCTTCGAGCGCTTTGAGCTCTTCGACAAGCGCCTTTGGCATCTTTTCACCGTAGTTGGCATAGTGCTCCTTAATGGACTCGACTTCTGCCAGCCACTCTTCCTTTTCAAGGTGGAAGAGTTCCTTCATGGAGGCGTCGGAGACGTTGAGACCATCAAGGTAGAGATCTTCCATCTTGGGCATATAGCCGATGGCGGTCTTGACCGCATCCGCCTTGCCGTTGACGCGCTCGACGATCCACTTAAGCACGCGGCTGTTCTCGCCGAAGCCCGGCCAGAGGAACTTGCCGTCGTCGCCCTTGCGGAACCAGTTGACGTAGAAGATCTTCGGCAGCTTGTCCGGCGTGGATTTTGCGCCAACGTCGAGCCAGTGCTGGAGATAATCGCAAACGTTGTAGCCGATAAAGGGCAGCATCGCGAACGGGTCGCGGCGAACCTGACCGATCTTTGCGGAGATCGCGGCGGCGGTGATTTCCGAACCCATGATCGAACCGGAGAACACGCCATGCGTCCAGTCAAAGCTCTCGTGAACGAGCGGAATGGTGTGCGGGCGGCGTCCGCCGATCAGGATTGCGGAGATCGGAACGCCTGCCGGGTCTTCCCATTCGGGCGCGATGCAGGGGCACTGCGACGCGGGCGCGGTGAAGCGGGCATTTGCATGGGCGGCGACATCTTTCGATTCAGGCGTCCAGTCCTGGCCCTTCCAGTCGATTGCATGCGCGGGCGCGGGCTTGCCGATGCCCTCCCACCACACGTCGCCATCGTCCGTCAGGGCGACGTTCGTGAAGATGGAGTTCTTGTCGATGCTGCGCATCGCGTTGTAATTGGAGTTGTCCGAGGTACCCGGCGCAACGCCGAAGAAGCCGAATTCGGGATTGATCGCATAGAGGCGGCCGTCCTTGCCATACTTCATCCAGGCGATATCGTCGCCAATGGTCTCAACCTTCCAGCCGGGGATGGTCGGGATGAGCATCGCAAGATTGGTCTTGCCACAGGCGCTCGGAAACGCGCCGGTGATGTAGGTCTTGTTGCCCTGCGGGTCGGTGAGACGGAGGATGAGCATGTGCTCAGCCAGCCAGCCCTCATCGCGCGCCTGAACGGACGCGATGCGCAGTGCGAAGCACTTTTTGCCGAGCAGCGCGTTTCCGCCGTAACCGGAGCCATAGGACCAGATCAGGCGCTCTTCGGGGAAATGGCTGATGTATTTTTGCTCGATCGGGGCGCAGGGCCAGGGAGAATCCTTTTCACCCTTTTCCAGCGGCGCGCCGACGGAATGCAGGCAGGGGACAAATTCGCCCTCGCCGAGGGTTTCCAGAACCTTGGTGCCCATGCGGGTCATGATGCGCATGTTGGTGACAACATAGGCGCTGTCGGTGATTTCAACGCCGATCTTGGAGATGGGCGAGCCGATGGGGCCCATCGAGAACGGAATGACATACATGGTGCGGCCATGCATGCAGCCTTTGTAGAGGCCGCTCATGGTCTTCTTGAGCTCGTCGGGATCGACCCAGTTATTGGTAGGGCCTGCCTCTTCCTTGGTTTTGCTCGCGATGAACGTTCTGTTCTCAACGCGGGCCACGTCGGAAGGATCGCTGCGGAAGAGGAAGCATCCCGGACGCTTTTCCGGGTTGAGGGGGGTGGCCATGCCACCGGCTACCATTTCGGCGAGCAGGCGGTCGTTTTCTTCCTGGGAACCATCGCACCAGTAAACCCGGTCGGGTTCGCACATGTCCTGGACTTCCTTGACCCATGCGAGCAGCTTTTTGTTGTTTGTCATTGTTTCGGCACCTTTCTTCTTCAATTGTGAACTGTGATAAAACTTTTCAATACACAACTATCATATAAGAATCGACTTTCTTAAGTCAACCCTTTCACAGCCGATTTTGACGGATGAGGGATGAAAAACTGCAAGATTCGAGAAATTGCAGCTGGTTTTGCCGAGGAATCATGACGTTATATCGACTGTTGTATGAACGCCATATCCAATGCACATGCCGCCGGCTGCCGTGGCTACGGCGCAACTAAGCATCATGCGCAATCTTCACCAAATATATGATACACCGATTTTTCAAGTAAGGCAAACATTTCGATAAAAAAAGTACGATAAAACTTTTGATGCCGGCGCGACGGTTGGATACGATTTACAATACATTTTTGCAGTATTTCCTGCAATTATGCAGGATGACGGATTCTGGTAGGTCATCGGGTGAATTCTGATGCCCCAAGCCGAGAAATACAGGGTGCTTTATTATGATCGCTCTGAAAAAACAGCGTCATTTCGGTTCTGTTTTCAGGCTTGGCAAAAAACAGGCTAGAAACGGGTGGAACGGAGCAATAGAAACAGGAGAGCACTTGGGATAGAGGAATCGTCGAACGGCAAAGTGGGACTCCTTGTTTCCGCAGGGCCGAAAGCATCCGCCACCCGAGAATGCGTGGGCCAGGAGCGTCTTGTATCACAGGATGGGGGGCGGCCCATTAGAGCCGCCGCTTCCGCTGCAAGATGTGGGGGACTGCTGAGCGTGGGCGTTCCGCGATCGAACGCGCTGCCTGAATCGAATGGAAAACGGAGGGCTTGCGCCCTCCGTTTTCACTAGGATCACTTCTTAAGTTAAGGAGTTAGGAGAATCAATCATAAACGAGCAGCGCGATGTCAGGATTATCGATGTTCTCAGCGTTGTACCACTGCGCGCCGGTGTCGACGTCGGAAACGGCTTCACCGTTGGCGGCCTTGACAGCGAGTTCGACGGCCTTATAGCCGATCTGATACGGATCCTGGGTGACCGAGCCGTAGAACCAGCCATTACGGATGGCGTTCTTCTGCGCGGAGCCGGCATCAAAGCCAGCGACGACGAGGTCGGCATACTTGCCGCCGTCTGCGAGGTCTTCGCCGTCAGCGGTCGCTGCGAGCAGACCAACAACTGCGCCCTCGTTGGAGCAGAAGATCGCGGCGATGCCCTTCGTTGCGAGCAGGGAGTTCGCGGAGGTCTGCAGGGAGGTCGCTTCTGTCGTTGCGGAAACTTCCACGCGGATGATGATCGCGGCGCCGTCAACCTTGGCTTCCCATTTGGTGTGGCCTTCAACGGAGACGAGACCCGGCTGGTAGGTTTCTGCGATTTCCTTCATCTTGTTGACGAAGCCCGTGGTGCGGCCGGTAACGGAGGCGGAGACCGCATCCTGGCTCAGGCAGCCGATGACGACGGGGTTCTCGGGGGTGGCAGCCTTCATCTTGGCGACGAGGTCGGCGTTCTCACCGAATTTCTCGGCTGCGATGGCGGCGGCGTTCTCGTTGTTCGTGGAGGCGGTGGCTTTCACGGCGCCGGTCTTGTCATCCGGAACGCCGGAGTCAAACCCGATGACCGGAATGCCTTTTTCAGCGCACTCTTCGAGGATCTCGGTGACAGCTTCGGTGGAGAGAGCGGCAAGCGCGAGAGCCTTCGGGTTCTTCGCCAGCTCGTTCTTAACCATGTTGACCTGCGCGTCGATTTCGGTTTCAGAGGCGGGGCCGTCAAAATAGATCTCAACGCCGAGATCCTTCGCGGCTGCTTCGGCACCGGTCTTAACGGCCTGCCAGAACTGGTGCTGGAAGCCCTTCGCCATAACGGGGATGTACATCGGCGCGGCTTCTGCTGCGGGAGCTTCGGTTGCTTCCGCTGCGGGCGCCTCGGTGGCTTCCGCTGCGGGTGCCTCGGTGGCGGCGGGCGCCGGCGCTGCGCATGCGAACATGCCGAGCACCATGCCGAGGGTCAAAAGAATAACGACCAGTTTCTTCATGAGTATTCCTCCTTTTTTTATTCAGCACAGCAAATGATGCTGTTTGCCTTTTCGTTGACTTGCGGATGAATCCGCCAGGATTGGATCAGCTTTTTTTCACGCGGTTTGCAGCCTTGGTGCGCTGGATGTCGAGCAGTACCGCGCCGATGACCACGGCACCGGTGAAGAATGTTTGCCAGGGGGCCTGCAGACCGCAGGACGAGAGGCCATTTTTCAGCACGCTCATAATGAACACGCCGATGAGGGTTCCAACCATCGTGCCCGCGCCGCCGCTCATCGACGTTCCGCCGATGACGACGCCCGCGATAGCGTTGAGCTCCTGCCCATTGCCGGTGCCGGGGGTGATCGTCGTATAGGCTGCGGCGTAGAAGATTCCGCCCAGTCCCGCAAAGAGCCCGCACACGGTATAGATGAGCACTTTCCATTTGCTTACGTCGATGCCAGAAAGACGGGAGGCTTCTTCATTGGAACCGATGGCAAAGGTATATCTGCCGAACTTCGTCTTGTGCAGCAGCAGCGCTGCGATGATGAAAAACGCAACCAGCCACAGCGCCCCGACAGGAAAGGCGGAAATCTTTGTATCTCCGAGAAGGAATGTATTGCGGATGAAAAGCTTTTTAAACCAGCCGCCGATCTCCGCGGTTGCGGTCGGCCAGGTTTGGGATTGCACCTTGGTGAGGATGGAACCGATGCCCTGGGACATCATCATCGTGCCGAGCGTTGCGATAAACGGCGGCAGGCGCAGTTTGGCGACGAGCAGGCCGTTGGCAAAACCGAACGCGGTGCCGACGCCGACGGTGAGCAGAAGCGCGAGCGCCAGCGGCCACTGGTGTTCTTTAAACACGAATGCGCCAAGCAAAGCGGAACACATCATCACCGTACCGATGGAGAGATCAATGCCGCCGGTGATGATGACGAACGTCACGCCGAAGGCCATAAAGCCGATGTAGTAGCTCGACTCGAGGATATTTTTAAACATATCCACCGAGAAGAAATTGTTGCCAAAGATCGAGAAAAACACATAGAGAATGATCAGCGCGAGCGGCGCGAGCAGCGCCTGCAGGTTCCATTTCTTTTTTGCAGTCGATTCCATATTCTATTACTCCACTTCCCGCATGGTTGCGTAGGACATGATGTTTTCCTGGTTCGCGCTTTCGATCGACAGTTCGCCGACGAGGCGGCCTTCGCTCATGACCGCGATACGGTCACTCATGCGCAGCAGCTCCGGCAGCTCCGAAGAGATCATGATGATCGATTTCCCCTGCGCGGCAAGGTGATTCATCAGCTTGTAGATCTCGCTTTTCGCACCGACGTCGATACCGCGTGTCGGTTCGTCAAAGATCAGGATATCGCAGTTGCGCAGCAGCCACTTGGAGATGACCACCTTTTGCTGATTGCCGCCGGAGAGCGACTTGATCAGCGTGCTGACCGAAGGGGTTTTTACGCCGATCTTATCGACATATTCTCCGGCTGCGCGGGCGATGGCGCGCCCGTTGACAAAAGGACCCTTTGTGAATTGCTCCAGCGTCGGCAGAACGGTGTTGTCACAGACGGAGAGGCCAAGGCAGAGACCGTACTGTTTGCGATCCTCGGAAAGGTAACCGATGCCGGCCTTGACCGCATCGACGGGATTGTTGATTTTCACGGGTTGACCCTTGACTAGAATTTCGCCGCCGTCGCGCTTATCCGCGCCGAAGAGCAGGCGCGCCGTCTCCGTGCGCCCGGCGCCCATCAGGCCCGCAAAGCCGAGAATTTCGCCGCGGCGGAGAACAAAAGACACGTCTTTGACATCGTCCGAGCGGAGGTTACGCGCCTCCAGAACGACTTCGCAGTCCTCTGTCACGTTGGATGTGGATTTCGGGTCCTCGTAGATCACGCGGCCGACCATCATCTTGATGATCTGGTCCATCGTCGCGTCCGCGGTATCCACGGTGCCGACGGTGTGACCGTCCCGCATGACCGTGATCCGGTCGGAGATCTGCTTAAGCTCGTCCATGCGATGCGAGATGTAGATGATACCGACGCCCTTTGCCTTGAGCTGACGAATAAAGGTGAAGAGTTCTTGTATCTCGGCATCCGTCAGCGGGGCGGAAGGCTCATCCATAATCATGATGCGCGTACTCGGGAACGAGAGCGCCTTTGCAATCTCAACCATCTGCTGCTTGGCGACGGTGAGGCGTTTGATCGGCGTCGTCGCGCTGAGCTTCAGGTTGAGCGAATCGAGCAGCGCCTGCGCCTTTTGGTTCTGTTCTTTCTTATTAAGAAAGATACCGCGTGTGGATTCGCGCCCGATGAAGATATTCTCCGCAACGGTGAGATCCTTGAGCAGGTTGAGCTCCTGATGGATAATGCTGATGCCGAGGCTCTGCGCCTCCGCGGGGGAGTGGATTTCAACTTCTTTGCCGAAGAGTTCGATCGTACCGCCATCCTTGGCGTAGATACCGGTCAAAATCTTCATCAACGTGCTTTTGCCCGCGCCGTTTTCACCGACCAGCGCGAGCACCTCGCCCGCGTGGAGCGTCAGATCCACGCCGTCGAGCGCATGTACGCCGGGAAAGAACTTCTGAATCCCTGTCATTTGCAATACGGTTTCAGACAAAGTATCACCTCATCATCTATGGATTCTTATAACAGAAAACCTGCGAAAAAGGGAACTGACGGAGTAAAATAGGCTGGCGAATCAGCAGCGCGCGTTCATTTCAGCGAAACAGAGACCGATGCGCTGGTGTTTTGCGGCCAGATATTCTTGCTCGTTCCGGATTGGTTTGGTGGTTGTGTTCGAATGCCGCGATGGATCGTACCCATAAATAATGAATAAAGCGGGTTGAATCGGCGACCCGGCGGCCGGTTTGCTGGAAAACACCTGCGGTTTCTCGCGATTTGTCGGAGACTGATTGAGCAGAACATGCAGAAGGATGAAAGCGAAACGTTTCATCTTTTTGAATTGTAACACTTGCGTTTTTTGAAGTCAAGACCCAATTTGCGTGTAGATCCCTTGCAAACAGACAAATACAACAGTTTATTTGCGTTTTTATTGGTGAATTGCGAGCGAACGGTAGAGATTCCGCTTGACAGAGTGCAGAATAGAATGCTAGAATAAACCGAAACTAAAAACGTTTCGTTATATTCTTATCGAACCATAGCCAAATGGGCGGATCGCCGCATGACAATTCGATGAAAACGGACGATATATCCAATAAGTGGTGAATAAACAACACAAAGTGGACGAAACGGTTCGTTTATGGACTGCGGTGCAGCATCCGTTTGGCAAACTCCAGGGCGTGATACGACAAGAAACCTGCTTGTAAAAACGGCAAAAGTGCCCGTTATATCGAAGAAAACAGTGCGTTTTCAGCAGTTTATAGTATAATATTGAGAAACTTTATTCGGGCAGAACGGCCGCGACCTCGTTTTATGCGATCAAAATTTAAATACCGTTAATACGGCATGGCAGGTAACCACATTGTCAACCATAAAAGATGTTTCAAAAATTTCGGGATTATCGCTTGCGACTATTTCGAAATATCTCAACGGCGGTAATGTCCGCGATGAGAACCGCCAGAGAATCGATGAAGCGGTCGAGGCTTTGGGTTATCGCGTCAACCGAAACGCGAGAAGCCTGAAAACCAACCGGACGCTGACCGTCGGCGTTGTGATGCCAACGTTGTCCGTCCCCTTTTTCGGAAGCGTAATCTCCTCTCTGGATCAGACGCTGCGCGAGGCGGGATATACGTCCTTTGTCTGCAGCTACGATTTTGACCGGGATCTGGAGCTTGAGAAGCTCCGCGTGCTTTGCAACAATAATGTAGACGGAATCGTCCTTGCCGCGCAGCATGTTTCGGCAAAAGAGCTCAACGAAATTCGCAATGCGCGCGGCAGCGAGATGCCTATGGTGCTTGTAGATCGAACCATCCCGGGCTTTGTCTGTGACAGCATCGTGATTGACAACCTCAACGCGACCTATGGCGCGGTGGAGCAGCTCATCAACGCGGGGCACCGCCACATCGGCATCATCGTCGGCCCGCTGGATATCTCCACTGCAAACGAGAGAATGGTCGGCTATCGGCGTGCGCTGGAGGACTATGGAATCCAGATTGAGACGGGAAAAAATGCCAAATCCGGCCAAAAAGAGGACCTCATCCAGATTGGGCGCTATGACTTTGAATCCGGCTATCGTCAGTTTAATAATTTTATGGATATGGAGACCCCGCCCACCGCGCTTTGCGTCACCAACTACGACATGACCATGGGCGCCGTCACCGCGGCGCACGAACGCAACGTCATCCTGGGCAAGGATATCGGGTTTGTCGGGTTTGACGCGGTGGATCTCTGCCGAATCGTCTCCCCGCCGCTCTCCATTGTAGAGCAGCCCACCCAGTTGATGGGCCAGAAGGCGGCCGAGATTCTGCTCAAACGGATGGCAGGCGAGACCCTGCCGCATCCGCAGGTCATTCGCCTCAAGAGCTATCTGCACAACCGGATCTATCAGGAATAATGGCTGCGCGCCGTACGATTCTTGATTCCGCGCTGAGCAGACGTCGGGAAAACGATCCCATCCCCTCCGGCAAATCCCGCAGGTTGAAACCGGCGGAAACAAGATAAGCTACAGCAAACAGAAGGAGAAACAGTATGAACCGATATGCGATCGATCTGCCGAAAATCGGCATCCGTCCCTGCATCGACGGGCGGAGAAACGGCGTGCGTGAGGGTCTGGAAGACCAGACGATGAATATGGCGAAGGCCGCGGCAAAGCTGATTCGCGACAATCTGCGCTATCCCAACGGGGATCCGGTTGAGGTCATCCTTGCGGATACCACCATCGGCGGCGTCAAGGAGGCGGCGGCCTGCCAGGCGAAGTTTGAAAAGTCGGGCGTGGGTATTACCCTGAGCGTTTCGCCCTGCTGGTGCTATTCTACGGAGGTTATGGACTTTGATCCGCTGACGGTCAAGGCGGTCTGGGGCTTTAACGGAACAGAACGCCCGGGTGCGGTGTTCCTCGCGGCGGTGCTCGCGGCGCACGCACAGAAGGGTCTGCCCGCTTTCGGCATTTATGGACACGACGTAAAAGACGCGACCGACACCGAGATTCCGGAGGATGTCGCAAAAAAGATATTGCTCTTTGCGCAGGCAGCGATTGCGGCAAAGGCGATGCGCCAGAACAGCTATCTGCAGATCGGCTCCATGTGTATGGGCATCGCGGGCAGTATTCTGAATCAGGAAACCATGTACGAATATTTCGGCATGCGCAGCGAGAGCGTCGACGAGACCGAGATCCTCCGTCGCATTGACAAGGGAATCTACGATCACGAGGAGTTTGAGCGCGCGCTGAAATGGACGCGTGAATTCTGCCACGAGGGTCTGGACAAAAACCCGGCGGACATGCAGTTCACCCGTGCGGAGAAGGACGAGCAGTGGGCGTTTGTCGTCAAGAGCATGCTGATCGTGCGCGATCTGATGATCGGTAACCCGCGCCTGGCCGAGATGGGATTCGTTGAGGAATCCTGTGGGCACAACGCCATTGTCGCCGGCATCCAGGGCCAGCGCCAGTGGACGGACTATAAGCCGAACTTTGATTTTTTAGAGGCGATGCTCAACAGCCAGTTTGACTGGAACGGACTCAGAGAAGCATTTGTGGTCGGTACCGAGAATGACACGCTTAACGCCATGACGATGCTCTTCGAGCACCTGCTGACCAACCGGCCCGGAATCTTTGCGGATGTCCGCACCTACTGGAGCCCCGAAGCGGTCAAGCGCGTCACCGGCAAGGAGCTCAAGGGACATGCCAAGAACGGCATCATCCACCTGATTAACTCCGGCGCAGCCTCCCTCGACGGTACGGGCGCAGTTTCGGACAAGGGTGGCAGCCCTGTTATCAAGCCCTTTTATGACATGATCGATGCCGACGCAAAAGCCTGCCTTAAGAGCACCGACTGGTGCGCGGCGGATCAGTTCTATTTTCGTGGGGGCGGATATTCTTCGCACTTTATCAACGGTACGCGCGGCGGCATGCCTGTCACCATGGCGCGGCTGAATATCGTCAAGGGCCTCGGCCCCGTTCTGCAGTTGGCGGAAGGATATACCTGCGAGCTGGATGCGGATGTGCATAAGACGCTCGACGAGCGCACGGATAAGACCTGGCCGACGACCTGGTTTGCGCCGATCCTGACCGGCAAGGGCGCGTTCACGGATGTGTACAGCGTCATGGCCAACTGGGGTGCGAACCACGGCGCGTTCTGCTACGGGCACATTGGGGATCGCTTGATCTCCATGGCCTCCATGCTGCGCATTCCTGTTTCCATGCACAATGTCTCAAGCGACCGGGTCTTCCGGCCCGCCGCGTGGAGTGCGTTTGGCACGGATGATCTGGAGGGAGCGGACTATCGCGCCTGCGCCGCCTACGGACCCATGTACAAATAAGGGACACCGATTGGTTTAATCGGTCAAGGATGCGTTCGCGCTGCCGGTCTTGCGTCATGCAGCCGTCGGCGCGAACGTTTTTTTCCGGGGCAAGGCCGCATAGCAGTGGATAGATCCCGGGAAACTGTATGAATGTGATTGAATGAGGGGAACGAATTATGCTGCTGAATATTCCAAAAATTCTCTCGCCGGAGCTCATCAAGGCGCTTTGCGAACTGGGGCACGGGGACAAGCTGCTGTTGGCAGACGCGAACTATCCCGGCAAGAGTGCGGCCGCACGCTGCGGGGCGACGTTTATCCGCGCGGATGGTCTTGGCGTACCCGCGCTGATGGAAGCGATTCTCCAGCTCATGCCGCTGGATCGATACACCGACGAACCGGCGATCGTCATGGATGTGGACGCGCGTGACGCGGGTCTGCAGATTCCGATCCACGACACCTACCGTACCATCGTCGCAAAGCACGATGCGCGCGGCGCGTCCGCCGTGGCGCGGTATGAGCGCTATGCCTTTTACGATAAGGCGGACTCCTGCGCGGTGATCGTCCAGACGGGCGAAGAAGCGATCTATGCCAACATTATTCTGCAAAAGGGCGTTATCAAATGAAGAAGAAGCGGCTGCTCGCGTTTGATCTGGGCGCGTCTAACGGGCGCGCCGTGCTAGGCGCGTTCGATGGCGCCCGTGTCGAACTCTCCGAGGTGCATCGCTTTGACAACCCGATGGTCGAGCAAAACGGACTGTATTATTGGGATGCACTGGGGCTTTATCGAAACCTCAAGGAGTCCTTCCTCAAGCTCAAGCATGACGGGCTGGAGGCGGACTGCTTCGGCATCGACACCTGGGGCGTGGACTTCGGCCTGATCGATAAAAACGGCGCGCTGCTGGGCAATCCCCGCTGCTATCGCAACGGGACGGAGGCGCAGATGGCGCTGGTGCACGGCGTGGTGCCGCAGCAGGCGCTTTTTTCCCGCACGGGCATTGCGAGCATGCCGTTTAACACGGTCTATCAGCTCTATGCGCGCGTGCAGGAGGCCGATCCCGCGCTGCAACACGCCGAAACACTGCTCTTCTCGCCGGATCTTTACGGCTATTTCTTCACGGGCGAGCGGCAGACGGAGTATACCATCGCCACCACCAGCATGCTCTACGACGGCGAACGTCGCCGCTGGGACGAGGAGACGATGCGCATGTTCGGAATTCCGAAAAACCTCTTTACCTCTGTGGATTTCGCGGGCACGCTGCGCGGCAAGATCCGCGAGGCGGTTGCGGAGGAACTCGGCATCTCGCGCGTTCCGTTCGCGGCGGTTGGCACACACGATACGGCGTCCGCCGTCGCGGCGATTCCGGGGGAGGGAAGCTTTGCGTTTTGCTCCAGCGGCACCTGGTCGCTCTTCGGCGTGGAGACCGAAAAACCGGTCAAGAGCAGCGCGGTGCTCCGTGCGAACTTTTCCAACGAAGGTACGGTGCAAGGCACGTTTCGATTGCTTAAAAACATCATGGGACTCTGGCTCGTGCAGGAGTGCCGCCGGGATTGGCAGAAGCAAGGGATTTTCCTGAGCTATGACGAGATCGACGAGCAGGCTCGCCAGAGCGAGGGGCTCGTGAGCATCATCGATACCGACGACCTCGGCTTCTACGCCGCAGGCAACATGCAAAGGAAGATTCAGGACTATTGCGCGCGAACCAATCAACCCGTACCGCAGACGGTCGGGCAGGTCGCCCGCTGCATCTACGATAGTCTGGCGCTGAAGTATCGATACGCGCTGGAAACGCTGGAGACGTTCAGCGGCGCAAGAATCGACCGTCTGAATATCGTTGGCGGTGGAACCAAGAACAAGCTGATGAACCAGCTCGCAGCGGATGCGACGGGGCGAACCGTTATCGCTGGGCCGGTGGAGAGCGCCTGCGTCGGCAACCTGCTTTTGCAGGCGGTCGCGTTGGGCGAATTGGGCGGCGTGGAGGACGCGCGCGCGGTTGTTCGCGCTTCGTTTGCCACGGAGCGGTATGAAAGCCGCCACTCCCAGCAATGGGAGGACGCATACGGGCGGTTGCGGAACGATATGGAGATGAAACAGGCATGATTGATCTAACGAAATGGGAGCAAAAGGCTGCGCGGGAGGTTCACAGCAGAGCGCGGATCGCGGGCCGGTTGGGCGGCAAGATCGCGGTCGTGACGGGCAGCGCGCAGGGGTTTGGCAAGGGCATCGCGGAGGAACTCTATCGCGAGGGCGCCAGCGTGGTGGTTGCGGACTTGAATGAGCCGCTGGCCAAGAGCGTCGCGGAGTCGCTGGGCGAGCGCGCGGTG
>JAYFQU010000061.1:0-24540 GCA_034926785.1 Christensenella sp. | reverse complement strand
CGCTCTCCGTTTTCATCCACACGCAGGATGATAAATTGTCCCGGTTTCGCTTTCTTTGCGATATATGGGGCCTCTACCTCCATGAGCGTGACCGTCTCATGCAGCGCCCGCTTGGTTACGATTCGGTACATAGGGTCTCCTTTCCCTTGCTTGGCACAGATACGCCAAAACATAAATTGCACGATTTCGCATGCAAAAATTCGCCTTGCCTATTATACTGCGATGATTTCCAAAATGGAAGTCAATCGATCTTATTTTATCGATATCCCGCCGGGGGAGGTAAAATGCAGGCCCCAGAGGCAGCTGGTTGATGCAAAAAGAATTATGTCGCATCTATTTTTTTCAGTTGCGCTTATTCTACCACGTGGCCTTCTTCCGCTCAACAGAAAAACGAATGAAATGCGGACATTTTCGTAAAATTCAGCCTGCCGCCCGCATTCCTTTGCCCGCGACGCAAGGCGGAGCAAACGCCGGCCCCTTTCGCCCGTCTTTCCGAAAGGATCCCACTATTCGCGCCCGCATCAGGGCCGCCTCCATCGCTTCCGATTTTCTTGCCCCATTTTGCATGCGGAATGCTTTTCTTTGCGCCGTTCATTCATGAAGATCCGCCGGATGCAATAAGGTCGAAACCCTGTTTCCGGGTTTCGACCTTGTCCGTTGCGTTCGCTTACTCCCAGTCGATCAAGCCGAGGCTGTCCAGATAGCGCTCGTTGTAGTCCATATAGTCCTCCACAAGCCGGAGCATGTACATCTTATGCTCCGAAAACTGCGCGCTCATCTTCTCATGCATGTAGTCATAGGCCGCGTCGTCATCATAGACCGCGCCCTCGTCTGCGCCGCTCTGCTTCATAAACGCCGCGTCGTGCGCCATCACCGCGCCGACCATCTCGTCGAGCGTCTTCTCATCCACGATCTCGGAAAAATCCCCCTGTTCGCGGAAGCAGTTGAGGATATACGCCTTGGCTTCTACTTCACTGTATTCTTTGGTTTCCACGTCATTACAGCTCCTTTATCGGTTCATTTTTTTGTTGTTCGGATGTTCGTTTCTTGCATGAGCGCGTCGAGCTCATTGACATACTGTTCAAAGACATCCAGAGACGCCAGAATGCTCTCCTTCTTCGTCAGGTCGACGCCCGCCGCTTTGAGCTCCTCAATCGGATAATCGCTGCCGCCGCTCCGGAGGAAGGCAATATAACGTTCCACCGCGCCGCCGTGCAGGATATCGTCCGCGAGCTTCACCGCCGAGCAAAGGCCCGTTGCGTATTGATAGACATAAAACGCGTTGTAAAAATGCGGAATACGCATCCACTCCAGCGCGATGTTATCGTCCACATGTACGCCCGCATAATACAGCTCGTTGAGCTGGCGATATACGGCTGAGAGGCTGTCCACCGTGAGGGGTTCGCCATTCTCCGCCATCTGATGCGCTTTGCGTTCAAACTCCGCAAACATCGTCTGCCGGAAACAGGTGGTGCGGAAGGACTCCAAAAACTGGGTCATATAATAAGCGCGCTTGACGCGATCCCGCTCGTTTTTGAGCAGATAGTGCGTCATGAGCGTCTCGTTCACCGTGGAGGCAACCTCCGCCGCAAGAATGCGATAGTGCGAGGTTTCGTAGGGCTGCGTGGTCATGGAATAGTGCGAATGCATCGCGTGGCCCAACTCGTGTCCGAGGGTGAAGGCGTCGTCCATCTTCCCCTGATAGTTGAGCAGCACAAACGGATGCGTTCCATAGGTCTCCGCACAAAACGCACCGCTGGTTTTGCCCGGCGTTTCGTAAACATCGATCCAGCCCTTGCCATACGCCTCGTCCAGCAGGGCGGCATATTCCGTTCCAAGCGGCTGAAGCGCCGCCTTCACGAGCGCCTTTGCCTCATCATAGGGCATATCGTCGTCGCAGTCCGGCGCGATCGGCACATAGAGGTCGTACATCTCCAACTGATCCACCGCAAGGACGCGCTTGCGAATCTCCAGATACTGCCTCAGCACCGGCAGGCGCTCGTGCACCGCCTCGATGAGCTGCTCATATACCGCGACGGGTACGCCGTTACCATGCAGCATGGCCTCCAGCGCGCGGCTGAAGCGATGCGTCCGCGCGCGAAACACGTCCGCCTTAACGGAGGTGGAGTAGGTTGCGTTGAGTGTGTTTTTAATCCCGCGATAGGCCTGATAGAAGGCTTCATAGGCCTCTTTTCGCACGCGTCGGTCGGGGTTGACGAGGAACATATTATAGCTGCCGTGGGTGAGCTTCACCGCTTTGCCGTTTTCATCGACCACCGTACCGTAGTCGAGATCCACATCCGTCAGCATCGTAAACACGTTGTCGGCCCCGGCAAGCGGTTCCTCCGCCATGGCAAGCAGGCGTTCCTCCGCGGTTGAGAGCGTATGCGCGCGTCGGCGATCCACATCCGCAATGCGGAAACGGAAGCGGGCGAAGCGCTCCTCCGCGACCCACCGAAGCAGCGTTTCCTCCGGGATCGTCAGCAGCTCCGGCTCCAGAAACGAAGAGGCCGCCTGCGCGGAAACATAGAGCTGGATCGCGCGGTCGGTCATGCCCTGAAAATGCGCGTTGCCATTATCCTCGTCCTTGTGCAGGTGGGCGTAGCTATAGACCCGCTCAAGCAGATATTCTAACCTGCTCTCGTCGCAGAGCGCGGCATAGAGCGCATCCGCACTCCCGGTCAGCTTTCCTTCGTGCGCCGAAAACGTGGCGGCCAACGCCTGCGCGGCGGCATAGTCCGCCTCCCAGAGCGCTTCGCTTTCATAGATGTCCTCCAGCTTCCATTCTAGGGAAGCGTCAATTTGATCCCTTGTGTTCATTCCGATTTGTCCCTTTCGTCCTTCACTCTTTGTGCGCGCACCCTTCACGCTGTAATGCCAGCGGACTATGCCCGGACAGTCGCGGCAGGCTTGCGCATACAGCGCCGTATCAAAAGCCGCGAGCAGCAGCCGCATTGGCGGGATCAGCAGCGTAAGCAGAAACGCCGCAATGGAATATTGCGCGAGCAAATGCCCGCGGGTGAGAACCATGGAGAGCGCGAGGATGCCGGCTGTCAGCAGCATGGCCACGCAAAACGACACAAGCCCCGCCAGCGACGCGGCAAACCGCACGCGGCAAAAAAGCCGGAATCCTCGCCGGAGCGCATGGGGCCCCGCTGCCTGCTCCCGCGCGGCAGCGGCGAGCGAGAGCATCACCGGCGCGCGAGATTGCCAGAAGAGCACAATGCCAAGCGCCCCAAGCAGCGGGCCGCCCCAGCGATTGGCCGGAGCCAGACCGCCAAGAAGACGCGACGCCAGCCAGCCAAGCAGGCCAAGCAGAAGCGCCATGCCAATGCGGGCCAGCAACGCCCACCAATAAACGCCCTTAAGCCGCGAGAACGCGCGCGTCGCCCCCGCACCGGAGACTGCCACCCGTGGCTGGCCAAAGCACAGAGGCACATATTCCTCATACGCCGCCGTGACCGCACGCGGCAAAAGATAGGCCACGGTCAAACCCGCAAGCAGGATTGAACATCCGCCGCCGAAGATCAGGATGACATCCGCGCGGTATCCCCCACGGACGCTGCCCAGCAGATCCGGCTCCCAAAGTGCCGCCGCGAGAAAAACCGCCGCCGTGACGAGCACGAGCAACGCAAGCCCGCCGCGCAGATAAAATGCGCCAAGGCGGGCAAAGAAGCGTGTTTTTAACAACCGCCAGCCAAAGCGAAGCATCGCCCGCCCGCTGTCCGGATCTTCCACATACGCCTGTTTGCGTTCTTTTCCATCCTGCTTTTGCATCGTATGGTTCAGTATATCACAAGGCGGGCGGCAAGGCGAACATTCGCCGCGCTTTGACAAAAGTCCCCCACGCGACAGCAGAGAAAAATGAGGCTTGACATCCCGCGCAGACGGCGTATACTATGGATACAAACATTCGTTCGTATTAATATCATTGCCCTGCTTCCTGCGGAAGCGCGGCGGAAAGGGCGCCCGCCATGGGACGCCGTATTTTACACGCGGATTTCAATAGTTTCTATGCTTCGGTGGCGTGCTTTCTCGACCCCGCGCTGCGCCCATATCCCGTGGCGGTGGCGGGCAACCCCGAAGCGCGGCACGGCATTATCCTCGCCAAAAACGGGCTGGCAAAACAGTTCGGCGTCAAAACCGGGGAGGCCATCTGGCAGGCCAAGCAAAAATGTCCGCTGTTGGTCACGGTCAAGCCGGACTTCGCCTCCTACCAAAAATTCTCCGCGCTGGGGCGGGAGATCTACGGGGAATATTCCGACCGGGTGGAGGCTTTCGGCCTCGACGAAAACTGGGTGGACGTCACCGCCTCCACCACCGATATGGCGGACGCAAGACGCCTCGCAGACGTCATCCGAAACCGCATTCACAACGAGCTGGGCATCACGGTCTCCATCGGCGTTGCGGACAACAAGGTGTTTTCCAAACTCGGTTCGGATATCAAGAAGCCCGACGCGGTAACGCTCGTTTCGCCGGATAACTACAAGCAGGTGGCCTGGCCGCTGCCCGCGCGGGAGTTGCTCTATGTCGGCCGCGCGACGGAAGCGAAACTGCTCAAATACGGCATCGTCACGATTGGCGACCTCGCCAACACGCCGGAGGCGTTTCTGCGCGCGCAGTTCGGCAAATGTGGAACGATGCTCAGCGCTTTTGCCAACGGCCTCGATGCCGCGCCCGTGATGCACACCGTCGACCAGCAGCCGGTGAAGAGCGTCGGCAACGGCATCACCACCCCGCGCGACCTCGTCAACGACGAGGACATCTACCTCACCGTCACCATGCTGTCCGAGAGCGTCGCCGCCAGGCTGCGCGAGCATGGTATGCGTGCAAAAACCGCGCACCTGGGTGTGCGGGATGCCGGGCTGTTCTCACTGATCCGGCAAACCAAGCTGGAGAAACCGACGAATATCTCCGTGGAGATCGCCCGCGCGTGCATGCAGCTCTTTCGCGAAAACTATACCTGGCAGGTGCCCGTACGCTCGCTGAGCGTCTCCTGCTCCGACCTGGTCGGCATGGATAACCCCGTTCAACTCTCGCTCTTTGACGACGAGGCTTCGCGCCGGAGGGCGGAGGCGGCGGAGATCGCCGTGGACGATATCCGCAGGCGTTTTGGCTACCGTGCCATCGGGCGCGCGCTGTTCCTTAAGGATCGTGCCATCGGCCTCATGGCGCCGAAGGACGACCACACAATCCATCCGGTTGGATATCTGCAAAACGCGACGATGGACAGCGTCATCGGCAGGCGCTGACACGGCGCCATTGAATAACGGCACAAGGAGTTGGCGAATATGAAGGTCTATGTTGCGGTGGAACTCACCACAGACGAAGCGGGGGTGATGCACCCGCAGCGCGTCGTTTGGGAGGATGGGCGAAAGTTTGAAATCACGGCTATTTTGGATGTACGGCGTGCGGCGAGCCTCAAGGCCGGCGGCAGCGGCATGCGCTATACCTGCCGCGTCGGGCGCAAGGAAACCTACCTATATTACGAGGACCCGAAATGGTTTGTGGACGCATGAGTATGGTATTGGCAAGGGTGGAACTCTTTCTTTTTCTCGCGCGAAAGCGAAATAAAAGGAGGGGCATCCACAAATAGCAGTTCGCCAAGCAAAGGGGGCATTTGTTTGCCTGCCTTTCTTTCACTGTAAACCAAAACACAAAAGTGCTCGTTTGCCTGCCTTTCTTTCAAAAAAAGGTAGGCTATCGTATCCTCAATCCCTTCGGGATGTGGTTTTTCAAAGTTCCGTCCACCGCCTTGCCCCAGCCGACGGGATAGCCCAGCACGGTTGCCGGGCACCAGCCGGAGCGATCCGGATAGCAGGCGACGGTCTCCCCCGCGAGAAAGCGGGTCAGCGCGCCGCACTCCAGCCCCATCGTCTGCCGGAACGCGGCGGAGGGATAGGCCAGCGCGAGCGCATGATCCGGCGTGAACCGCCCGTTTTTGATCTCTCCCGCAGGCACCCCCGCACGGAGGATATGCAACCCCTTGCGCTCCCGCGGCAACAGGGCCGGCGGAAGCATCACACGGCCATCCGGCAGAAGCATCGCGCGGGGCGGTTCGCCTTGGAGCGTCTCCTCCCAGAATGCCTCAAACGGGGGAACCCTCTCCCGCTTCGGCTCCGCGAACGCGGCCGCGTTGTCCGCACCGATGCCCGCGCGCGTCAGCAGAGCCATAAACTGCCCCTCGCCGACGGAGGAATGCGGATACATCCGGCGGGATTCCACGAGCGCGAAATCAGGATGCGCCTGCAAAAACATCTCCACCGCGCCCTCGTTTTCCTCCTGTGAGAAGGTGCAGGTGGAGTAGACGAGCCTGCCCGAGGGTTTAAGCAGCAGGGCGGCACTCTGTAAAATCTGCCCCTGCCGAGCGGCACAGGCGAGCACATGCTCCGGCGACCACTCGCGCACGGCGGCCTCTTCCTTTCGGAACATCCCCTCGCCGGAACAGGGCGCGTCCACCAGCACCACGTCAAAGCAAGCGCCGAGTTGGGCGGCGAGCGCGTCCGGGCGCATGCAGGTCACAATCGCGTTTTGCACACCGAGCCGCTCCAGGTTCCCCGCGAGCGCCTCCGCACGGCTGCGTACCGGCTCGTTGGCGACGAGCAGCCCCGCGTTCCGCATCTGGGCGGCGAGCTGGGTGGCCTTTCCGCCCGGCGCGGCGCAAAGGTCGAGCACGGCCATGCCGGGCGCAGCGCCGGCCAGCGTTGCGGGTAGCTGCGCGGCGGGTTCCTGCACATAGCACAGGCCCGCGGCGTGCAGCGGATGGCGGCCAATGGCAACGTCGTCCTCAAACAGAAAGCTCTCCGGCAGCAGACCCGTCGGCGTAAGCGGGAAGTTCGCCATAGCGGCGAACGTCCCCGGCGAAATTTTCAGCGTGTTGACGCGCAGCGCACGGCGCGGGTGCTCGTCCATGGCGCCGAGATACGCGGCGAAGCCCGCTTCGCCAAGCTGCGCCTTCATCCGCGCGCGATATGCCTCCGGCAGGTTCGCCATCCGGTTTGCTCCAATCCTAACCATATGATCTTCTTATTTTAACACACAAAGCCAATTTTAAACGTAATGCGGTTCAAAGGGACGCTTCCCCTTTGCCCGTGGAGCGAACGAATCCCCAAAGAAAAAGCGATCCTTTTTTAAGAATCGCCTTTTTTGTTTATTTCCCGTGTTCACCGGAGATTGAGTCGATGTCGTACGGCGTCTCCTGATAGACGAAGTAGTTCAGCCAGTTCGAGAACAGCAGCGCCCCGTGTGCGCGCCAGGTGATAACCGGCTGCAGCGTATCGTCGTTGTTGGGATAATAGTTTTTCGGCATCTCAATGGGCTTGCCGGCCGCTTGATCGCGGCGATATTCCAGCTCCAGCGTCTTGGCGTCATATTCGCTGTGCCCGGTGACAAAGACGCGCCGCCCGTCATGCGAGGCGGCAAGATACAGCCCCGCCTCCTGCGAGGTTGCGAGGATATCCAGGTCGCGAATCTTCGCCGCATCGGAGACATAGATCGTGGTGTGCCGCGAATGCGGAGCCATAAACTGCTCGTCAAACCCGCGCATGAGCTTATGAGAGCGATCCAGCACCACATGCGGGAAGATGCCGAACATCTTTTTTGCCAAGGGATGCTTCTCCACCCCGTAAAAATGATAGAGCCCCGCCTGCGCCGCCCAGCAGATATACAGCGTAGAGAAAACATTGTGATCCGCCCAGTCCATGAGGCGTACCAGCTCGTCCCAATACTGCACATCGGTAAAGTCAAGGTTTTCCACGGGCGCGCCGGTGATCACCAGCCCGTCGAAATGCTGTTCCTTCACCTCGTCAAAGGTACGGTAAAACGAATCCAGATAGTCCTGCGAGGTATTCTGGCTCTGATAGCTGCCGGTGCGCAGCAGCGTCACCTCCACCTGCAGCGGCGTGTTGGCGAGCAGCCGCAAGAGTTGCATCTCCGTGGTCTGTTTGGTCGGCATAAGGTTTAAGATCGCGATGCGAAGCGGACGGATGTCCTGCGTCGCCGCACGGTGCTGGGGCATAACGAAAATATTCTCCTCGGCGAGCGTATCGCCCGCGGGTAAGCCGTCCGGTATTTTAATTGGCATATGATCAACCTGCTTTCATTGTCCCGTTTCATCACTTTGTTTGGATGGAGACGGCGTAGATCGCCCCGCAGGGCATAAAAAACCGCCGTCCGGCTTTCTTCCCAATGCTGCGTAACATCCGCAGCCATCGGTTTCGCCGTCGGCGCCCGTATGATCTATCTCTATTTCGCACGCTGCAAAAAAACGAATGGTCCCAACAGGCGGGCGCAAAATCCCTGCTCGACCGCGGGAGCGCCCAATTTTCCCTTTAGGGGATTGTCGCCGCCGCATTCGCTTGCTCCGCGTGCTGACGCATTCGCATGGCGAGCAGATATTCGGCAAAAGCGGCGTGGGCAGATGCGGCGCGCGCGGCAACAATACCCGCGCAATCGCGCTGCAGGTCAAGGTTGACGGTTTTGTTTGACCGAGTGTCTGCCTTTCGCATGCCCAGTATACTCCTGAATGTTGCCAGCATCTGGCGCGTTTTTACCATCCTAACAGACCCGCCGTATTTTTTCAAGCGGAATCGGGCGTTTTCTGCCGCGCAGCGCTCTTTTTTCCCGCTTCGCGCGTGGATTTTTCGCTGCCGAACCAATATAATATTGCTCATCCGCCACGCGGCAGAACACAAGCTGTTTCGCCGGAGTTTGCATTTGCTTTGCATTCTCCGTCGTTAGAGACGTTGACACACCGTGCCCATTGGCGTATGATATATGCGTATTAGTACGAGTAATACACTTGTCTCGCAGCAGCCGAAACCTCGGCCGCGCCGCAGGCAGGCGCACCGCTCGCAAGGCACAAGGGAGGAACGATGCAGGAAAACGCGCTGATCGACGTGCGCAACGTCACAAAGGTTTATCACGTTGGATCGGAAGGCGTGCATGCGCTGCGTGGCGCCGACCTTCAGATCGCCTCCGGCGACATCTGCTCCATCATCGGACGCAGCGGTTCCGGCAAGTCCACGCTGCTCAACGTGCTCGCCGGGCTTGAGCAGGTAACCTCCGGCGAGATCGTCATCGCCGGAAAACATCTGGAGCGCATGACGCAGAGCGAGCTGATTGTCTTCCGTCAACGGCATATCGGGTTTATCTTTCAGTCCTTCAACCTCATGCCCTACTATACCGCGCTGGAAAATGTTGCGCTGCCCCTCTCGTTTCGCGGCGTACCGACCGTGGACCGCCTCAAGCAGGCCAAGCGCATGCTGGAGTTGGTCGGTCTCGAAACGCACATGAAGCACAAGCCCAACGAACTCTCCGGCGGACAGCAGCAGCGCGTCGGTATCGCGCGCGCGCTCGTGACCGATCCGGAGATCGTCTTTGCCGACGAGCCGACGGGCAATCTCGACTCCAGCACCTCGGACGAGGTCATGCGCGTGATCATCGACATCTTGCGCGAGCATAGGAAGACACTCGTCATGGTTACCCACGATTCCCACATCGCCTCATTTGGCGACAAGGTCATCCACCTGCTCGACGGCAGGATTACGGATATTACAATCAACCAGGCCCCCGAAGGTGAAACCACCAAGCAAAACGAACCAAAGGTTCGGGAAACTGAGGTAAAATTGGATGCGTAACTCAAAGAAACTTCGGCTCTTTGCGCTGATTTTGTCGCTTGCGCTTGTGCTCGCGGCGCTGCCGATGGGCATGGCGCTGGCGGCGGCGGACATTGAACAATACGACGGCAAGGACATCATCAGCAGTCTGGAAACGGATTATCTGCAAACCCGCGCGGGACACATCGGGGATGAAATCAGTTTCTATGTTCCGATTAAAAACGTAAGCGGCGGCCAGCTCACCGATCTGAGCGCGTCAGTCGCCGTTTCCAGCAACATCGCCGATTTTCCGTTTGAAAATCCCGATGCGAGCAAGACCGCGGTGGACGTCGCCCCCTTTCAGAAGGCCGACGCCGATGCAAAGAAGTTGATCGCATGGGATGGAAAGACGCTGGAAGATGGGCAGCATGCGTATTTTAAGGTCAAGTTCACCTTCGCAGCCGGTGCTACGCAAAGCTATTACGAAGTCCCCGTCACCATAACCTATAACGGCGGATCCACGCTGACGCTCAAGGTTCGTGTCTTCTGCCGCGGCGTTGACACCACCGGCGGCGGTTCCGGCGGCGGCGGTTCCAGCTACAAGAGCAAGCCGAAAGTCATCATCGAATCCTACGAATTTTCCGAAGATACGATCTATGCGGGAGACACCGTGAAGCTGGATCTCATCATCGCCAATACCTCCAGCCGTGAGGCGATCACAAATCTGCAGCTCGACTATGCCAACGAGGCCGGCGCGGTTCTGCCTGCGCCCGGCAGTTCCAGCAGCGTCTATCTCGGTACCATCGATAAAAATGGCGTCCGCGCACTGACGCTGGAGTTGCAAATTGTTCCCGGCGCAGAGGCAAAGAGCCAGGTTCTCGCCCTCACGCTTTCCTACGAGGGCACGAAGAACCGGGCGGATTTTGAGGAAAAAGCATCCATCAGCGTACCCGTGCTGCAAAAGGCGCGTGTGCGCATCAACGACCCCGTCATCTACGACGATCCCTGGGTCGGCAGCAGCGTCTCCGCCGGCGTCACGCTCTATAACCTCGGCAAATCCACGCTGTACAACTGCATGGTGGACGTGGTTGGCGAGGGGCTCACGCTCGAGGAGTCCTACTTCGGCGGCAATGTCGCCCCGGGCGCAACGATGCGCGCGGATCTGAACATCACCCCCGAGGTCAGCGGCGAACTTGAAGCGAAGGTTCGCGTCACCTATGAGGACATCAACGGCAACGAGACCGAAGAGCTCCTGCCGCTGAAGATGACGGTTAACGCAGATGATCCGGGTGCGATCGCCTCCCCCGGCAACGGCGGCATGGAAATCCCCGGCGACAAACCCGCCAGCGCGAATATCGGCTGGATCTTCTGGACGCTCGGCGCAATCGTCGCGATAACGGGGCTCGTCTTCCTCGTCATCAAGCTCAAGAAAAAACGCGAGCGCGCGCTCGAGGACCTGTAAGCATCCGGCGCGAGACAGCGCAACTGGAGGAACAATGAAAATCAGCGATCTGCTGTCCACAGCGTTTCTGAACCTGTGGCGGCGAAAAATGCGGGCGTTCCTGACCGTGCTCGGTATGGTCATCGGTGTTGCGTCCATCGTGGTCATGGTGTCCCTCGGTATCGGCATCAAGCAGGCAACCATCGAAAGCTTTGCCGGAACCGGCAGTCTGACGACCATCCGCGTCAACTCCTGGTCCTATGTCAGCAGCGGAAACGGCGGCGGCTCCTCGCGCCAGACGGCGCTGAACAAGAAGGCAGTCTCCGAGTTTAAGCGACTCGACGGCGTAGAGGCGGTCATGCCGCTGGTTGAGACCTACGGCATGCTTCAAAGCGGGCGCTACGCGACGGATATCAGCATTCTCGGCGTCACCAAGGAGCAAGCGGAAAAATTCGGCATTACGCTTTCCGAAGGCCGTCTGCCGGGCGCCGGCGGATCTACCACCTATGAGGTTGCGCTCGGCGCCTGGACGCTGCAGAACTTCTACAGTCCGGATAACTATCGCCAGGCAGTCGATAAAAACGGGAATCCCAAGGTTTCCGCCGACTCGCGCATGCAGCTCACCTTTGACTATCGCAACATCTACAAGCAAGTGGAGGTTGCCGTTCCGGACGACGGCAGCGGCGAGCCGGATAAGCCCCTCGGCAATTTTTACAAGCTCAAGGTCACGGGCATCATGGACCGGGATAACAACGACTTCTCCTACTATTGCCTGATGGACGCCGAGGCGCTGCAAAAGCTCGCCAAGGCGAACAAGGACTTCACGAACTATGAGTCGAACAAGTATCAAACCGTGCTCGTCAAATGCGAAAACATTGAGGATGTCAAACCCGTAAAAAACGCCATCTCTGAGATGGGCTACGGCACCTACAGCCTGCAGGACGCGGTTGAGATGGCCGAAGAAAGCACGAAAAACACCCAATACCTGCTCGGCGCAATCGGCGGCGTCGCGTTGCTGGTCGCCGCCATCGGCATCATGAACACGATGATGATGAGCATCTTTGAGCGCACAAAAGAGATCGGCATCATCAAGGTGCTCGGCTGCCGAATCGACAACATCGCGGGGCTGTTTCTCGCGGAGTCGGCCTATATTGGCCTCTTCGGCGGCGCGCTTGGCATGGGGCTTAGCTTCATCATTTCGGTGCTGCTCAATCAACTGCTCGCAAGCTCGGGGTTAAGAAGCATCATCCCCGCCTATCTTGTGTTTGGCGCAGTCGGATTCTCCATCCTCGTTGCGCTCGCCGCGGGTATGTATCCCGCGATTCGCGCCATGAAGCTCTCGCCGCTTGCGGCCATTCGAAACGAATAGCGTATTTTGTTGCGCATCCTATGCTCCCGCCCAGGCGGGAGCTTGCTTTTGCCTCAAGCTATCTGCATAAAATTACACTTTGCGTTTTCTCCTGTTACAACGTATAATGGGTCTGCCTGAAAAACGTGGCCAGCACGTGGTTTTTTGCCGTGAAAATCGCCCTGTGCATGCAACGCACCCTGCGCGGCAGCGCGGAGCTGCAAGAGAAGGATGAAACATTCGAATGAAGATTTACGATATCTCCCGTGATTTGATTAAGTCGCTCCCGTATCCCGGGGACGAGCCGCCGCGCCTGCGCGCCGTGCACCGCATGAAGGACGGAGAAAGCTATAATCTCTCCCGCTTGGAGACGAGCATGCACGCGGGCACGCATGTCGACGCGCCGCTGCATTTCATCGCGGATGGCAAGGATATCGCCGCCATGTCGCTGAGCGCGTTTGTTGGCGAATGCGTGGTGCTTACCGTACCAAAGACGCCGCTGGACGCCATGTATTTCATGAAACGCCCGTTTGCCCCGCGAATTCTGCTGCACGGCAAGGGGCAGCTCACGGAGAGCGCCATCGGATATCTTTACAATCAGGGCTGCGTGCTCATCGGCACGGACAGCCAGTCCATCGGCTCCTATTCGGATGAACTCTCCGTTCACGTCGCCCTGCTCGGCTACGGGGTTGCGGTGCTGGAAAATCTGGAATTGCGCAATGTACCCGACGGGCGATATATGCTCTACGCCGCTCCGCTGAAAATTTCCGGTGCGGAAGGGGCCCCCTGCAGAGCGGTCCTAATCTCCGACGAAGAAGAACCGCAGGCATAACTTCAAAACCTGATTCCAAACAAAATCGGCACCCGCACAGGGTGCCGCTCAGAGCATCAACAAACCCAGTAGGGGGTTTGGGGGATTTCGAAAATCCCCCATGTTCCTTCAAATTTGGCGATTCATTCGCCGAATTTGTGAAAAAATGGCGCGATTCGCATCATTTTAACCCAAAGTAAAACCCATCGGCAGAGTCCGCAGGACTTTGTCGATGGGCTGAGCGGCACCCGCACAGGGTGCCGTTTGAGGTTGTCAAAAAATAAATTTTTGACGGGGCAACCGCTCTTTGCCTCCCGTCCTCCGGACTCCGGACGGCAAAGAGCCGCGAAGAAACCGCCCGACCCCGGGCGATCCGTCGCGGCGGCAAAGCCGCCGCAGCCGGAACCGATGGATTTCTCGTGTGTGAAAAAATACCGCTACCGCGGCATTTTATGCAAATTCGGCGGATCAATTGCCAATTATTGTGCCAAACAGTCATAAAAATAATCCCGATAGGCCTGTTGAAGCCTTCGGAGCAGCGGCTCGTCCTTGCCGCAGACCGGGTTGCCTTCCATCTCGCCAACCGGCAAGCCATGCGCGCTGGTGCTCGTGATGAGCAGTTCGTCCGCGTGATATGCCTCCTCCAGCGTAAACGCCGTCTCGTCCACGGGTATGCCAAGCTCCCGCGCGAGCATAAGAAAATGTCCGCGCGTCACGCCCGGCAAAATCCGCTCATCGGCGGGTGCGGTGCGCAAAACGCCGCCCTTGAGCAGGAGCAGGTTGGAGCTGGAACACTCGGTGACGACGCCGCCCCGGTGAAACACCGCCTCGCTGCACCCGCGCCGCTTCGCCGCTTCGGAGGCGAGCACGCTCGGAATCAGGTTAAGGGACTTGATGTTGCAATGCTGCCAGCGCGTATCCGGCAGAACAATGACGCGGCGGTATTCCGCAAGATCCGCCAGCGGCACCTCGCGCGAAAAGATCAAAAGATTGGGTTCGGCATTCTCCGGAAACGAGTGCCCCCGGATCCCCGTGCCGCGCGTCACCTGGAAATAGAGCTGTTGCGAGTCGCTCTCCACGCGATTCGCCGCCTCCTGCAGGATCGCAGTAAGCGCCTCATCGGTCATCGCAAGCGGGATCTGCAGGAACGCGAGGCTCGCGCGAAACCGCGATAGATGCTCCCCTAAGGCAAAAAAGCGATGCCGTTCCACCCGCAGCGCCTCATAAACCCCATCCCCAAAGTATACGCCCCGGTCGCAGGCGGGAACCATCAGCTGTTCTATGGGCGCAAAAACGCCGTTGTAGTATCCAATGTTTTCCATATCGTCCGCCATTCATACCCGATACGGCGTTTTCAGATTGTTTCCAAAAACGCCTTTTTTCAGCATCGAAAATCGCCCGTTTTCCGCCCCTGCCGGCCCCTGCCGCAGGCGCGCAAAATTGACTTCATATAAAAATTGCTGTACCATATATAATACAGTTTTTCCCGAAGGGATGCAACGAATGAAACGGACGCTTCTGTTCCTTCTGGCGCTGGCATGCACCGCCGCAATGCTGCCTTTGACGCATGCGCGGGCGGAAGAGGAACCCGTGAGCATCCAGGTGGACACGGTTTCCGGCGAATCCGGCGGCGAGGTGGATGTCCCCGTATTGTTGGACGATTGCGTCGGCGTGGACTCCGTTCAGCTGGATCTGAACTACGACGCGGATGCGCTGTCCCTCGTCTTTGTCACCTTTGGCGGTCTCTTCACCGCAAGTGAATACAACGGCGATGAGGCGGGTCGTGTCCGCGTTGCCTGCGCGAGCGCGCTGGGCCTCAAGGAGCCGGGTGCGCTGCTCACATTGCGTTTTGCGTTGGTAAGTGAATCAGGCAGCGCCGTCACCGTCACCAGCGCGGTCGTCACGCGCGTCGATTCGGACTATAACCAGTCCGAATCCCTGGTTACCGTGGAGAATGGCGGCGTCACCCTTGGCAGCGCGCCGCTGCCGGCCGCAAAGGTAACCCCCTGGATTCCCGCAACGCCTACGCCATCCCCATCCCCCACGCCAACGCCAACACCGAACCCGACCCCCGCGCCGACGCCAACCACGGCGGCGGATGCGGCGCTTGCCCTGGCGCAACGCATCCCTGTTGCCGCATATATCGTCACCGGCGCGCTGGTCTTGATTCTGATTCTTCTTCTCTCCCTTGCCTCTGTGAAGCGAAAGCAGAGCAACGGCTGATCAATTTGTAAATCATCCCGAAAGGACGCGAAACAATGACCCCATATGCATCGAACCGAACCGGTCGGCTCAGCGCCGCTGTCGCTGGCATACTCGCCTTTGCAACGCTGTTCAGCGGTTGTTCCGCCGCCCCGGCGCAGCCCGCTGCGACCCCCGCGCCGACAGACGAAGCCGTAACGGTCACCATGGCGCCGACACCGACGCCGACCGCGACGCCGGAACCGACGCCAAGCCCCACGCCGGAGCCGAAAAACCGGTCCCAAACCTCCGGCAAGGTGATCCCCGAAGGTACGCCGAGCAAGGTTTTCATCATGTCCATTGACAATGCGGACGGCGCGAAGCCGCAGACCGCCTTGATGGATGCGGATATTGTTTATGAGTTTTTAGTTGAGCAGACCATCACGCGCTTTCAGGCCGTGTTTAACGACACCTACCCGCTCTACGCCGGGCCCCTTCGCTCCACGCGCTATTATTTTATTGACCTCGCGCATGAATGGGACTGTATGTATCTGCACGAGGGATATGTCGTGCTGGATGCGCCGTACAAGCGCTTCCCGAGCAATCTCATCTCACTCTATCTGCCGAGTGGAGATTTTGCCGGCTATAGCGCCACCTTCAGCCGGAAGAAGGGCGCCTATGACGACTTTGAAACCAAGAACGGCTATAAGTTCCGCGCGCCGGAGACGGGCAGAGGCGATGTCCACGCGCTGTATTACCGCGTTGCGGCGCTCGTCAACCGCTATTTCAAGGACTATGAATCCAAGGTTTGCCAGCGGTTCAATTTTCTTGAAAACGTCTCATATGCGGACGGAAAACCATTTACCAACGTTGCGCTGCCGTTTGATAATAACACGGATCCGAAGTGGATTCAGTTCAGCTATCACGCCGACGACAACCGCATCTACCGCAGCGAGGCCGGTCAGCCGACCATGACGCGCGTGCTGAAAGAGAACGGCGATAGCTATGATACCGTGCAGATGAACGTGCAGAACCTCATTGTGCAGTATGTAAACTACGGCTCGGTGAAGGGCGACACAAAACACCGCCGCACCTGCGACCTCGTCGGCGAAGGAAAATGCGACTATTTCATCAACGGTCAGCATGTGACGGGCACCTGGTCCCGCCCGACCGCCGACGACTATACGTCCTACTTCCTTGACGACGGTACGCTTGTCACGCTTGAGCCGGGCAATACCTGGATCGCCGTGCATCCGGCGGACATCCCCGCGACCATTGAATAGTACGGCGAACAATCCCATATGCGGCGTTCTCCGCCGCTTCTTCCTGCCGCTGAGCACGGCTCTATTGTTGATGCTGACCGGTTGTTCGGTTCTTGACACCGTTCTCGGCGGCGGTGGTAAATCCGGCGCGGCCGAAGGGGACGCACATATCGTCGTCGTCACCGATTCCGCCCCGCTGGAGGCGACCGGCGCGCCGGAGAGCAACGCCTCTAAGGCCGATACGCCGGATCACAAACCCCGTGAGGACGAGCCGGAAGCGCAGGATCACGAGCTGCTCTCGCCAACCACCGGGCGCCCGCTGCCCGAGGGCGCGGTGTACCGCCCCGTGTTGGTCGCGATGGACAACGCGGCGCAGGCGCGGCCGCAAACGGCGCTCATGCTTGCGGACATCGTATATGAATTCCCGCTCGACAGAACCGATCATGCAACGCGTTATCTTGCGCTGTTTTCGGATGAACTGCCGGAACGCGTCGGCCCCGTGCGCTCGTCCCGCTCCTATCTGTCGGATACCGCGTTGGAATGGGACGGTCTCTATGTCTCCCAGGGCGATCCTGAAATATCCGCGAGCGGTTATCCGCTGCTGGCAACGAGCGGCATCCATTTTCTGGTGACGGATCGCGGCAGCGCGGCGGATTATTTTTACCGTGACAAGACGATTACTGCGATTGAGGAGCATACGCTCTTCTTCAAGCTGCGCGAGTATGTGGACGCGAATTACAACTTCACCTCCAGAGCAGTCAACACACGCTTTACGTTTGAATCGGATGTGATCTATGATAAGGGCAAGGAATTCACAAGCGTCGGCATTCCATTTTCCAGCTCCGACCCCGAGCGCGTGTTCTTCACCTATGACAAGGTGCGAAACGTACTGGTGCGAAGCGACAAAAATTCCAAAAATGTGCTAGGCGAAAGCAAATCCCTGACGCCGACGGACGACGCGCTGGGCTACGCAAACGAGTCCGTCACCGTACAGAACCTCATTGTGCAGTTTGTTCGCGTCTCCGCCTTTGACTCCAATTTTCGCAGCATCTCCGTCACGGGAGAGGGCGACTGCGCCTATTTTGTCAATGGGCGCACGGTCTCCGGCAAATGGAAGCGCCCCAGTCTGGACGAACCCACTACCTATCTGCTGTATGACGGCACCGTACTGCGGCTTGAACCCGGCAACACGTGGATCATGATGATGCCGAACCTCGGTGATATCAAGGTTCGCTACGCGGGATAATCCTTCCGGCAAAGCGAAGCTCAATCCGGTCTCACGCAAACAAACGCCGGCGAACTCGCCGGCGTTTTGGTTTGCGTTGTTTCGTTATTCCGCGGGTTGATAGTCTCCTAGTTCCGTCGGTCTGAGTACGCCGATATCCGTTGCAACACCGGTTACCAACTCCGGCGGGGTGATGTCAAACGCGGGATAGTATCCCTTCACCTCCGCTTTGCAGGTGCACACACCCATCGCGTGCCGCACCTCGTCGCCATTTCGCTCCTCGATCTGCACCGAGGTGAGGTCGGGGTGCGTACGATCCGGAAACCCCGCAACATAGTATGGCACACCATAATAGTTTGCCGCCAGCGCAATCTGAAAGGTTCCGACCTTATTCACCACATGCCCGTCGAGCGTGATCACATCCGCCGAAGTGGTAAAGATATCCACGTTCTTATGCCCCAGCACATAGCCGGGCATATTGTCCGTAATCAGCGAAACCTCGAAGCCCATGTCGCAGATGACGCTCGCGGTAAGCCGCGCACCCTGCAGGTATGGCCGCGTCTCCGGCGTAAAAAATCTCGCCTCATCCCCGCGCTCCCGCAGCGCGCGCAGAAGCATTCCTAGATCCGCATCGCCATAGCATTGCGTCATGATGGTTGGATTCTTCGGGATCTTCTCGATAAAATACCGCGCTTCGCGGTCAAAGCGATCATATCTGCGCGAGAACTTGCTCAGCGCCCCGCGCATAATCGCATCGCAGGCGTTCTCTCCCGCGTCGATGGCGGCGCCCGCGTCCCGCTGACAGTCGTCCGTCCAGACGCGCATCTTCCGCGCGGTGGTCGGCCTGGCGTTTGCAATTAGATCCGCGGCGGATTTCAGATATTCCTTCTGCTCTGCGGCGTTCCTGCCGCGGCACTCGTAGGCCGCTAGCGCCATGCCCATCGCCGCCGCATGAAAGGGGCCATAGCTTTGGGTCACCATGTCGGTGATGGCTTTTGCGACCTCCTGGTGGGTCGTGCAGGTCACAAACTCCTCCCGCGCGGGATAGATCCGCCGGTCGAGAATACGCACCTTGCCATCCGCATACCATGCGATATTTTCAAATCCGAATAGAAACGCGAGGTCATGGTCGGCTCTCAGCATCGTTGTCACTCCTTGTTTCCTTTGTCTGCGCGGCCAAAGCCGTGTGATTTTGTCGCGTGCTTTTGCAGACGAATCACCCGTTTAGTATACACTTTTTCACGGTGCTATGGTATAGTCTAGCGGAGGTGATGTGGTTTATGAAGTATGCGATCATCGGCGGCACGAATATGGAAACGCTGCCCATACCTTATCGCGAGGAGGCGATCGGCACGCCATATGGCGACGTTGTCATTTTCCGCGGCATGCTGGACTGCGGGCAGGAGGTCATCTTCCGCTATCGCCACGGCGTGCTCTTTCGCCATGATCCGCCGGATATCAACTATCGTGCGAATATCTACGCCATGCATATGCTCGGCGTGACCCATATCATCGGCCTATCCGCCGTTGGCGCATGCGATTACGGCTTTAAGCTTGGCACGGTGTGCCTCATCAACGATTTTATTGACTTGACCAAGAATCGTCCGGTAGCCTTTGAGCGGGAGCACCGCCTCGCGCTGCATACGGGCATGGAGGATGTTTGCAATCCGGAGCTTAACGATGCGCTCGAGCAGCTTATTTTAAAACGGAAGATCCCCTATTCCGGCAGAGCAATCTACGCCTGCGTGGAAGGCCCGCGCTTTGAAACCGCCGCGGAAGTGCGCATGATCCGCATGCTGGGCGCGCAGATTATCGGCATGACGCTGGTGCCGGAAGCGCCGCTGGCGCGCGAACTCGGCATGAACTATTCCGCAATCGGCGTCGTGACCAACTATTCCACCGGTATGACATCGTATGTCACCGACGACGGAATCGGCTCCGTGATGTGCGAAATGCGCGACAGCGTGTTTGACGTCTGCTTTGATCTGATCAAGCACAAATCCTGCTGACCGCCTTATCCGTCATTTCATGCAAGAGTAAGGGGCCGAAAACGGCCCCTTTGTTTACGGTATATTTTTGATGTGTTCGGGAGGCTCTATCATAAGACCGGGTTTGGCATGCTTTTTTGCCTCAACGAGCACACGCAGCGCGTTTTTCTGCCCGCCGGAATATACCGGCCGCATCCGCTTCGGCTCCAGACGCTCTGTACACAGCGCGTTTATCAGGGTGGCGAGCGCATCCGCCGGATAGATGGCAAACAGCCTGCCGCCATTGTTCAAAAGCTGAAACGCTGCGCGCAAAAAGAGGCGGAGGGTATCCCCGTCATCGTGCCGCGCGGCGGAGCGGGAGCGATTCGGGCTCTCCTCCCCGCTCGTAAAATACGGCGGGTTCATGACAACCGCGCTGAACGCGCCCCGGCCCAGCAGTTCCGGCGCATCGGCGACATCCGCGCACAGGAACCGGATCTCCTGCCCGTTTTTTGCCACGCTCTTCTGCGCCAGTTCCACCAGGCAGGCCTGGCGTTCAACCCCCGTAAAGCGCGCGCCGGTGTTATCCGCGCCAAGCACGCAGACAACGCCCGTGCCGGAGCCGAGCTCCGCCACCGTGTCCCGCTGCGTCAGGCGCAAAAAGCCCGTCAGCAGCAGCGCGTCCGCGTTGAAGCAGGCGTAGTCCGTGTCCTGATAAAGCACCAGGCCGTTATGCTGCAAGTCGTCCATGCGTTCCATGATGTGAGTATAGCACATTGCCCCCAGCGCACCTATCGATTTTACCCCCGCTTGTATTTCCTTTTTTTACCCGCCATGATATGATAATAAACGGGTTAGGCGCGGTCAACCGCCGCGTGAGTTTGGCTGCTAAAGGAACGACGCAATGATCACAAACGCTCTGCAAAAGCGCATACATTTTGGTGATCGCGAGGCATTTCTCGCAATCTACCACGAATATGGACGCGGCGTGTATGCCGCAGCGCGCAGAGCGCTCAGCAGTGACGAGCTGGCGCAAAATGCCGTCCGGCAAACATTTCTAACCCTCTATGAAGAGATCCTGACCGAGATGGAGGATTTTGATATCCCCGTCCGCATCCGTACGCTCACCCAACGGGAGATACTGCTTATGCGCCTGGTCAGCGGCGAAGCAAGCGCCGAGGCGGTGGCGGAAGCTCTCATCGCCAAGCCGGATGACGACCCGGAGCAAAGCTCCGCCCGCAGCGCTTTCTTAGCGGAAGACGACGCCACGCCGGATCTGCCGATATTGGAGCGCACGCGCACCTATCGCAGGCCCAAGCGCGCGCTCTTTGCCCGAAAGCGCGGGAAAAAACGCCCGCCCATCGCGCCGGCCGGATTGTTCGTGAAGCTCCTCGTGCTGCTGTTGGATCTCATCCTGCTCTGGGCGCTGGCCGGCGTGCTGATGTCGCTTGGATATCTGCCCCCGTTTGATCTTGGCTATAGCTGGTTCAGTCAGCTCATCTATCCGTTCTTCTCCCCCGGCGCGTAAACGCCGCGGCGCTTACGCTGCGCCAGAAAGACTCGCTTCATGATTGTACGCTTTGCCCTCGAAACAGCGCGGCGCAATTTTACGCCCGTTGACAACCGTTTTATTCTCGATTATCTGCCGCATGCGAGTGATCTTTGCATCCGGGTCTATCTCTATGGCCTGATGCTTTGCTATGCCGGCGCGGGCGCGGAGACGACACTCTCCGACGCGCTCGGGCTCTCCGATCAGGCCGTTGCGGAGGCATATGTCTACTGGCAGCAGCAGGGTCTGGTTCGCATTCGCGGAGAAGCGCCGCTGATCGTGGAATATCTCGACATCGAGCCTAGCGAGGCGGGCGGAGTCGTTCCGGGTAAATATGCAAACCTCGTCTCGGCGCTCGGTTCGCTGATTGCCCCGCGGCAGTTCGACTTCCGCGAACTCAAGCATGTTTATGACTGGATCGAGGTCTACGGGCTGGACGAAGGAGCCGTGCTGGAGTTGGTCTCCCACTGTATGGATCAGAAGGGCAGGCGCGTCTCGGTCAACTATATCGACGCGGTCGCGCGCTCCTGGTCCGAGGACGGTGTGGTCACGCGGGACGGAGCCCGCGCGCACCTCGCCAAATATGAGCTAAGAAAACACGGGGCGAGCGAGATCCTGCGCCAGTGGAACAAACTTCGAAAGCCCACCAAGGCCGAAACCGAACTCTATGAAAAATGGGTTTCCGAGTGGGGCTTTACGCCGGAGGCAATTCTCGCCGCCCTCCCGAAACTCGCCGTCAGCGGCACGCCGAATTTTGTTTATCTGGACGAACTGCTCGACTCCCTCCGGCAGGAAGGGCAGACCAGCAAGCCCGAAATTGAGCTTGCGGATGCACAAAACGCGCAGGAGCAGGCGTTCGCCCGCCTCGTCTTTGAACGCGCGGGCAAGCTGGAGCCAGCAACGAAAACCCAGCGCGCGCAGATTCGCATGTATATAAAGGACTATGCCATGCCGCGGGAGCTCCTGCTCTTTGGCGCGGAGCAATGCCGCGGGGCAAACGAACCGTTCGGCATGATGAAAAAACTCTGGAACGAGTGGCACGACGCCGGCATCGCCACCATCGAGGCCGCGCGCGCCAAAATGGAATCCCATCAGGCGGCGCCAAAGCCGCGCCAGCAGAGACAGCAATATCAGCAGAACAACCTGACCGACGAGCAGCTGGAACATCTGCTGGTCGATCTCGACCGGGATATCGAATAACAACCCGCAACAGGATAATTGGATGATCAACGACCGGCTGGACAACCTATATGCCCGCATCCGTGCGGAGGAACGAGAGGCGCGCGAGCAGCGCCTCAGCGATGCCTACGCGCGCGCGCCGCGCCTGAAGGCGTTGGACGAGGAGCGGGCGCAGTTGTTTTTCGAGCTGGGTAAGCGCGCAATCACCGCCGAGCAAAGCAAGCAGCGGCTCGCGGAAATCTTCGCCGAAGAACAGCAGGTTCTCGCTTCCCTCGGTCTGCCAAAAGACGCGCTGGAGCTGCATGTGCGCTGCGCGCTCTGCAACGACACGGGCTATCTCGGCCAAAGCAACAAGCCCTGCTCCTGCCGTTTGTTGCACAGGGAGGCGATGCGCGGATCGGACGGAGTCAACGCGCGGGAGACGTTCGGTCGTTTTCTGACAGATATCTTCCCCACGCCGGAGCAGAAAAAACGCACTATCAATGCAAAGCTGCTCTGCGAGCAGTTCTCCGCCTCGCTTCCGAATCCCGAAAAGCCCAACATTCTGCTCTTTGGCATGCCGGGGCTCGGCAAATCGTTCCTTGGCAACGCCATCGCATTTGACGCGCTCTCGCGCGGCATCGATGCGGAACGCGTCACCGCCTATGCGTTTATCCAGGCGGTGCTGCAGGACATTCGGGAGCAGACGCAGCGCGCCGCACGCTATCAAACGGTGCCGCTTTTGGTGCTGGACGATCTCGGCAGCGAACCGGTGATCCCCAACGTTTCCTTCGAGTGGCTGTTTGCGGTCATCAACGAACGCACGCTCGCAGGGCTTGCCACCGTCTGCAGCACCAACTATACCCTAGCGCAGTTGCAGCAGCGCTATGACGACCGCTTCATGAGCCGCCTCTGCGACAAGAATACCACGCTGGTTTTGCACCTCACGGGTGAAAACCTGCGCACGGTACGGTGAAGCCTATGCTGCTGTTATGCGCAACCCCAATCGGCAACCTCGGCGACCTCACCCCGCGCGTACGCGAGGCGCTGGCGAACTGCGACGCGGTCTATTGCGAGGACACGCGGCGGACGCTGACGCTGCTCAACCACCTCGGCATCAAGAAGCCGCTGGTCTCCTGCTATCGGGAGAACGAGCGGCAGCGCGCCGAGGAGGTTATGCGCCGTCTGGAGGCGGGCGAGACCATCGTCTATGTTTCCGACGCAGGCATGCCCGGCATCTCCGATCCCGGCGAGGCGCTCATTCAGGCCTGCATTCAGCATCATCAACCCTACAGTGTGCTGCCCGGCGCCTCCGCCGTGCTCATGGCGGCGGTGATGAGCGGGCTGCCCGCCATGCCATTCAGCTTCTTCGGCTTTTTCCCGCGCGAAAAGAAGGCGCAAAGGCCGCTCCTTGAGCAGCTCAAGCGCCTCGATCATCTGGCGCTGTTTTATGAGAGTCCAAACCGTGTGCACGCGACGCTCGCCGCCTTGCTGGAACCCCTTGGCGATCTTGAAGGCGCGGTGCTCCGTGAGCTGACCAAGCTGCATGAGGAAGTCGTCCGTGGGCGGCTCAGCGAGCTAGCCGCCCGCTACAGCGAGGCAGACCCGCGCGGGGAATGCGTCATCGCCGTCTATTGCCGCGCACAGGCGCAGGAAACGAGCGCGCCCGATCTGGACACGCTGCTTCGCCAGCTCCTCTCCTCCGGCGTCTCTGTACGGGACGCAGCCGCGGAGGCGGCAAAAACCTGTGGGATAGCGAAGAAGGAAGCGTACGCCAAAGCCCTGGAAATCAACAAAAGCCGCTTCTCTTAACAGAAAAGCAGCAAAAGAATCATTCCCAACAGGGTTTCTCAAAGCGAAGCCCTCAGCCCATCGACAAAGTCCTGCGGACTCTGCCGATGGGTTTTACTTTGGGTTAAAATGACGCGAATCGCGCCATTTTTTCACAAATTCGGCGAATGAATCGCCAAATTTGAAGGAACATGGGGGATTTTCGAAATCC
>JAYFQU010000023.1:0-74210 GCA_034926785.1 Christensenella sp. | reverse complement strand
GGATTTCGAAAATCCCCCATGTTCCTTCAAATTTGGCGATTCATTCGCCGAATTTGTGAAAAAATGGCGCGATTCGCGTCATTTTAACCCAAAGTAAAACCCATCGGCAGAGTCCGCAGGACTTTGTCGATGGGCTGAGGACGCCTGAAAGGCGTCCTTTGTGGTGTTCCTCAAAATCGGGTTACGGGTTGGCGGAAGGGGAGGTGCTGGGGCTCGTGGTGGTTGTTGCGCCTGCGCTCGGGGATACGCTCGGAGAGGTGGAGGCCTGCGCTTTGCTCTTGTTGTTTGCCGCGCCAGTAGTCGCGTCCATCGCCTCCGCGCTGTAGATAAGCTTCAGCGTCTCCTGACCGGCCTTGCCGTCAATTTGATCCAGTCCGTGGTATTCCTGGAACTTCTGAACCGCCTGGGCGGTGGTTGTTCCATAAAGCCCCGTTGCGCTTCCTGCTGTAAGATAGCCAAGTTCGATGAGCCTGTTTTGCAGCTTGGTGACGTCGTCAACGAGTTTCGTGATTTCCTTGGTGCGGTCGTCGCCGTCGCCGCGTGTGAGATAATAGGCCTTGGCCTGATCGCTCATAAGCAGCGCGTAGGTGCCGTTTCCGATAATGCCGTCCCAATCCTTGGAACTTTCAAAGTTCTTCATCTGGAATAGGCGGATGGCTGTCTTAGTGGTCGGTCCATATTTGGTGGTATAGCCGTCCACAGGTTTGTCCATATAACCAAGCTCAACAAGACGCTCTTGGATGGCAGGAATCAAGTCGTTGGTTGTACCGGCTTTTACAATGTTCTCTGTCAGCACCGGCAATGTTGGCGTGGCAGGAATCGCCTCCGTCGGGGCGGGGGTGTCGGTCGGCGCAAGCGAAGGCGTCGGCGTGAGATCGGCAATGGCGAGTTGGCCATCGTCCGGCTTTTCCGCGCGCTGACTATTTGGGAGCAACACTGCAAGCAGAACCACCGCGACCAGGGCCATGGCGAAGGTTCCACCGATGAGCACCAGTGTTTTTACAGGGAGCTGCGCCAGATAGAGCCCAAGCGCATGCATGAATTTACCAAATTTATTACGCTTTTTCTTTCCGGAACGCGGACGCTCATAGCGATCCTCTTCGTCCTCCAGATCACGTGAATAGCGATCCTCCGCCTGCGGATAGCGCGAACGGGTGGTGTTGCCACGCGCCGAATACTCGTCAACATCTTCCGGCATGCGCGTGCGGCCCGTATTGCCGCGTGCCGAATACTCGTCTACACCTTCCGGCATGCGTGTGCGGCTCGTGTTGCCGCGCGCAGTGTATGCGCCGTACTCCGTGTTGCCGGTAGGCAGGGGGGTCCGCCCGGTTGCGCCGCGCTGGGAATAGTCTGTGCTTGGCCGCCGCGTAGCATATGCGCTGTCCGGATCATCGTAATATGGCCCGCTCTGCTGCGGCGCGGAATATCCGCCGGAGGGCTGCTGCTGGGCATAATAATCCTGCTGAACGCCATATCCGCCGGCGGGTGGCTGCGCGTAATCATACCCATAATTGGGATCGATGGGGTGCGGCGCATAAGGATTGGACGAATCGGTATAATCCGGCGTTGTCGGGCGAACGGAATAACCCTGATCTCCATAGCCGGAGGGATCGTTTGCATATCCTTGATCATATGCGCCGGAGTTAGGATCATACTGCTGCGAGGGATCCGTCCCATATGCAGGATCGCCGCGATATGCGCGCGGCGCGCCGGATTCTTGCCCGGTTAAGCGCGGGTCCTCTTCGTATGGCGGATATCCGTAACCGCCGTCGTTCTGATCCATCTGTTTCACGCTCCTCACTTGAGAATCGGTTCAATCGTTGTTGCCCGGCATTGACTCCCCGCCGCGACGATTTGATGCGATCAAACAGCGGACAAAGGAGGAAAGGAGAAAACTCCGTTTGAATGGTTCACCAAAGATAGGCTGGTTCCATATATGACATATGAAAAATACCCATTCCAATGCAACTATAGTTTAACATAGGATACGGGGGGGAATGATCAGGGTTATTGTGAAGAATCTATGGATAAATTGTTAATCCTTTTACAGCTAAAACACGCGAAGTGGGGGGGAAACATAGAAAAAGGAGCCGAAACGCGATTTTTTCGCATCCGACTCCCACGAATCACACAGTATTAGACTGTAAATTGTGAACGAGTTTACGACGTTACTCCATTATTTTTTTGGTGGAACTGCAACCGATACGGCTTGCGCCGGCGGCGATCATGGCCAGCGCCTGTTCACGCGTACGAACGCCGCCGCTTGCTTTGACGCCAAGCGCCGCGCCGACGGTCTTGCGCATGAGCGCGATATCCTCCGTTGTCGCGCCGCCGGTGGAAAATCCGGTGGAAGTCTTTACAAACGCGGCGCCGGCAGCCTTCGCGGCGAGGCAGGCCTTGACCTTTTCGTCGTCGCTGAGCAGACAGGTTTCGATGATGACCTTGACGATGGCGGGAGCAGCGGCGAGCACGACGGCGGCGATATCAGTCTGCACGGCTGCCCAGTCGCCAGACTTCGCCGCGCCGATGTTCATGACCATATCGACCTCCTCCGCCCCGTCACGAACGGCGAGAGCAGCTTCCAGCGCCTTTGCGCCGCTTGCCATCGCGCCTAGAGGAAAACCGACGACGACGCAGGTTTTGACGCCGCTGCCGCGCAGCTCACCTGCGACCAGCGAGGCGTAGCAGGTGTTTACGCAGACGCTGGCCGTGTGATATTCCTTCGCCTCGGCGACGACCGCGCGGATATCCGCGGGGGTCGCGTCCGCTTTCAGCAGCGTATGATCCAGATAGGTGTTGAGTGCGTTCATGCAAAATACCTCCGCAATAAGCCATCAAAGCCCTTGCCATGGCGCGCTTCGTCCCGCGCCATCTCGTGTACGGTGTCGTGGATGGCGTCGAGATTGAGTTCTTTGGCGCGCTTGGCGAGCTTGGTTTTGCCCTCGCAGGCGCCAAACTCGGCGGCGGCTCGCAGCTCAAGATTTGTCTTGGTCGATGTGGTGACAACCTCGCCAAGCAGTTCTGCAAAGCGGGAGGCGTGATCCGCTTCTTCAAACGCATAACGCTTGAACGCCTCGGCAATCTCAGGATATCCTTCCCGCTCCGCCACGCGGGACATGGCGAGATACATGCCAACCTCGGTGCATTCACCGGTAAAGTTCATACGAAGTCCTTCTAAAACCTCTGCATCTATACCCGCCGCGACACCGACGACATGCTCGGCGGCATACTGCTTTGCTTCCGGGGAAACTTCGATAAATGAATCTCCCGGGGCCTTACAGACCGGGCAGAATGCCGGCGCGGAATCGCCCAGGTGAACATACCCGCAGACGGGACAGCGGAATTGCCTTGCCATAAAAAAATCGCTCCTTTCGCGTACACAGCAACCACTTCGGTGATCATACCACCGTGCGCTGGCACGATGGATCACACAGTTCAGTATACCCGCAGGAATGTAAACAATCAATCACAAAAGAGAAAAACCCCTACCAAAGCGGGGCTCTTTTTGCTATACTGCAATTCGATAAACAAGCAAACGGGAGATAAGGATGAAACGATTCCTGAGCGTTTTCATGGCGCTTTTAATTCTGGTGATACCGTCGGTCACGCTGGCGGACTATAATTACGATTCAATCAAAACGCCGAATGTTATCGTGGTTGACGCCAACGATACAAGCGTCGTCTTTTTTGAGCGCAATGCGGACCAGAAGATTTATCCCGCGAGCACGACCAAGATCATGACCACGCTGCTTGCGCTGGAGAACGGGAATCTTGACGCTTCCTTCGTGGTTGGCGACGAGGTGCTCGGCACGCAGAAAGCCTTCACAAGCTATTCCTCCCTGATGGGGATTAAACCCGGCGAGACGCTGACCCTGCGGGATCTCGTATACGGGCTGATGCTCGTCTCCGGCAACGACGCCGGCGAAGCGATTGCAAAACATGTCGGCGGATCGTTTGAAGGGTTTGTCGAGATGATGAATCAAAAGGCCGCCGAACTCGGCATGACCAGCACGCATTTTACCAATCCGCACGGCGTGCATAACGACGACCACTACAGCACGCCTCGCGACATGGCTAAACTGATGGCTTATGCGCTCAAGAACGAGGAGTTCATCAAGATTGCGGAAACGAAGACCTATACCGTTGCCGCGAACAGCGTCCGCCCCACGGAACTGGTGCTAAAAAATACCGACCGGCTGCTCGTTGCGACGGAGGGGGACCCGATTCAAACCGTCTATCCCTATGCCATTGCGGGCAAGACGGGGGATACCGACACGGCCGGAAAATGTCTTGTATCTGCCGCGGAGAAGGATGGCGCCCGTGTGATCTACGCCTCGTTTGGAGACAAGGACGATCTCTATGGCGGAGATAAGGTGACGACAAACCTCGCGCGCTTTGTCAACGCAGCAAACGTATTTGAATATGTGTTTGAAAACGACTATCAAACCATTCCGGCGAGCGAACTGAACCTGCAAAAGATCTTTACAACGGGCGTGGTCAATGCCGACCCTGCGGATTTATCCGACGGTCAGCTGACGATGAGCGTCAATCTTGACAATGTCAACATCCGTGCGGCGGCGGACAAGGTCAACAACTATAAATCCAACGCCGCATCCATCACCGCAAATATCGTTCTTACCACCGATGCAAAGGCGCCGATTACCGCGGGGCAGACCATGGGCACGGTGGAATATAAGCTGGGCGACAGCGTCATCTACACCGCTGCGTTGACGGCCGACTTTGCGGTAGGCCAAGGAGCGGAGGCCGCCTCCGTACAGCCGGAGACAACCGCGGCGGTCACAAGTTCGCCGGACAGCACGCCGCTGATCGATAAAGGGCGAAAGGACTGGAGCACGGCGGATTATCTAACGCTGACGTTTGTATTGCTGCTCGTGCTGCTGATTGCGCTGATCGTGATCTTCGTCATCTCGGAGCGGAAACGCCGCTATGAGCGCAAGCGCCGCGCCCGCGCAAAACAGCGAGCAAGACAGCAATACTAGCCCCGCGAAATCAACAGCCGCCGCTGTTCTTACAGCGGCGGCTTAGTCCATCGGCAAAGTCCTGCGGACTCTGCCGATGGGTTTTACTTTGGGTTAAAATGACGCGAATCGCGCCATTTTTTCACAAATTCGGCGAATGAATCGCCGAATTTGATGGAACATGGGGGATTTTCGAAATCCCCCAAACCCCCTGACAGAGGGTGTTGATATTCTGAGCCGCCGCTGTTTTTACAGCGGCGGCTGTTTTGCCTTTTAAATGGCTGTTTCGCTAGGCCGCTACCCGCAGTGGGCGGCATTAACTGAGAGCCACTTCCAGAAACCGTGCCACACAGCTATGATTATGATCTGCGGTTAAGACGATATCCGCAGCGGACTTTACTTCGTCGATTGCATTTGCGGGCGCCCCGCCGATATCCGCAAGGGAAACCATCTCAAGGTCGTTGTTATAGTCCCCGATCGCGAGGATTTTTTTTACATTACCGCAGCGCGCGCGGACATCTGAAAGCGCCGCTCCCTTGCTCACACCGGACGCCACAAACTCCAGATAGGTGCTGGAGGTTCGAACCAGCGTAAACCGCTCCGCAAAACCGGCCTTCTCCACGGCGGCCTGAATCTCGTTAAGCTCGTCCGGCAGATGCGAAATCAGCAGCTTGAGCACTGTGCCGGAGATCTGATCGATGGAGGAGGAGATGACCGGAATCTGCTCGATCGCGGTCTGCGGGTCGGCCCGTTGGTTGGGGTTTACCTCGTAGATCGCAGAGTCGGTGAAGATTTGCACGCAGGCGTTCCCTTTGGCGGAGATGACGCAGGCAGCGGCTTCGGCGGCGAGAGCGGGAGAGATTGCGTGTCTGGCAAGGAATTCTCCTGCCGTGAGATCGTAGAGCCCTGCGCCGTTATAGAGAATGCAAGGCGCATTGATCGGCATATGATGTTCCACAGATCCGAGAATCAGCGGCACGCGCCCGGTAGCAACGCCAAAGTGTCCGCCTTGCTCCACAAACGAGCGGATCGCGGTATAGTTTTCCGCAGAAACACGCTTTTCCTCGTCCAGCAGTGTTCCATCCAAATCACAATAAAGATAATATCCGTCGTAAACGCCCATGATTCCTCCTGCGCTTGAATCGCCCGGCGAAAAGGCGGGCACGCGCAATCGCGTTTATTCTAAACGACCGCTGGGAATTGCGCAATCGTTTGCGGCGAGACAGGAAAGAATTTTACAATAACTCGACATGATTTTCACGTTTGTGGAAGCGGTTTTGCGTTTTCCCTCCAGAAGACGCGCGCCGGGTGGCCTTCTTGAAAAAACGCGTTCTGGCGAGTATACTGAAAGCGGCGGCAGGTCGCTCGCGCGATGGAGCGGGAAGGGCGCCCCCCTTCGCGCTGTCGTCTGGCGGAAAAAGACGGGGAGGGATGCACAGAATGGACGCAAAGAGGCGCATGGTCGTCGGCGTTGGCGCGGCCAATGTAGATGTGCACGGGCAAAGCCGGAAAGCCATCGTCATGCGGGATTCCAATCCCGGATATATGGCGACCAGCGTTGGCGGAGTGACGCGCAATATCCTCGAAAATCTTTCCCGCCAAGGTGTAAATACCGTACTTCTCTCCGCCGTAGGAGACGACCTGTATGGGGAAAAGATCATGCGCGACAGCAAGGCGGCGGGCATCGACGTCTCCCGCTTGTTGCTCAAGCGCGGCGGAGCCTCCTCCAGCTATATCGCGATTTTGGACGAACGCGGAGATATGCTCCTCGGCATGTCGGATATGCGCATCATTGAAGATTTGCCGACATCCTACTTGGAGGCAAACAAGGCGCTGCTCCACGAGGCGGATGCAATCGTCTGTGATGCTTGCCTGCCGCTGGCACTGCTGGATGATCTCCTCTGGATTGCGGAGGACAAAACGCCCGTGCTGATCGACCCAGTTTCAACGGCCTATGCGCGGCAGATGGAGCCCATCGCAGGGAGGTTTTATGGGATCAAACCGAATGAGATGGAGCTGAGCATCCTCTCCGGCATGCCAACACAGAGCGAAGCGCAGCTTGAGCTGGCCTGCGAGGCGCTCCTCAGGCGCGGCACGCGCTGCGTCGCCGTCAGCCGCGGTGAGAAAGGCTGCTATTATGCGGATGCGGACGGCGTGCGGCTCTTTCGCGCGCTGCGCCCCATAGAGCATATGGTAAACGCTACGGGCGCGGGAGACGCGTTTATGGCTGGGTTTACGCATGGACTGGCGGATGGTATGCCTATTGAGCAGCGGCTGGATTACGCGCTTGCCTCGGGCATTACAGCGATTCAGAGCATGACGACGATCAACCCGGAGATGAGCGACGCGCGAGTGCGTGAAAACTTAGAACGGTATCGTATCTGATAAAAAAACGATTAAATCGAGCTTTGAGCCCGAAAGGAGCAAATTATGAACCGAAAGCAATATCTGGATGTGCTGCCGGAGATTCAGCACGCGCTGGACAACAACCTGCCGGTGGTCGCGCTGGAGAGCACGATCTTAAGCCATGGCATGCCATATCCGGAGAATGCCGGCTTTGCGGCGGAGGTGGAGAAGGTCGTTCGCGCGGAAGGCGCAATTCCCGCTACAACGGCGCTGATTGACGGACGCATCAAGGTTGGCCTGAGTCCCGCAGAGTTGGAGACCATGTGCAGGGCGGAGAATGTCGGCAAGGTCAGCCGCCGCGATATGGCGACCTATCTCGCCATGAAGAAAAACGGTGCGACCACCGTTGCAACCACGATGATCTGCGCGGCGATGGCGGGGGTGAAGGTATTCGCCACCGGCGGTATTGGCGGCGTGCATCGCAACGGCGAAGTGACGATGGACGTCTCCGCCGACCTGCAGGAGCTCAAGCAAACATCCGTGGCGGTGGTTTGCGCGGGGGCGAAGCAAATTTTGGATATCGGCCGCACGCTGGAATATCTGGAGACAATGGGCGTTCCCGTGCTCGGCAACAACACGAGCGATTTTCCTGCGTTTTATTGCAGAAAGAGCGGCTTTGGCGTAGATTACGCGGCGAAAGATGAGGCGGAGATCGCCGCCATTCTCAAGATGAAGTGGGATCTCGGCCTTGAAGGCGGCGTATTGATCGGCAACCCGATTCCCGAGGAATATGCGCTGGACTACGACTATATGGAGGGTGTGATCAACAAGGCGCTGTCCGAGGCGGACGAGGGGGGTGTTCGCGGAAAGGACATCACGCCGTTCCTGCTTGCGAAAATCAAGGAGATTACAAAGGGAGTGTCCTTTGCCTCCAACGTACAGCTGGCCTACCACAACGCGCGGGTTGCGGCAAAAATCGCAAAGGAATTTTGCAAGCTCTCGTAATCGACGATATCAGCGCAAAAGAGGAAAGCCTGGTAGCTTTCCTCAGCCCATCGGCAAAGTCCTGCGGACTCTGCCGATGGGTTTTACTTTGGGTTAAAATGACACGAATCGCGCCATCTTTTCACAAATTCGGCGAATGAATCGCCAAATTTGAAGGAACATGGGGGATTTTCGAAATCCCCCAAACCCCCTACTGGGTTTGTTGATGCTCTGAGGAAAGCCTGGTAGCTTTCCTCTTTTTTTGTCGCAGCCCGAAGAATGCTTAGCCCAAGGCCACGTCGAGAATCATCATCACAAGGAACCCGCCCATCACGCCGAGAGTTCCGACATTTGAATGCTCCCCAAGATGTGCCTCGGGGATGAGTTCTTCAACGACGACATACATCATTGCGCCCGCGGCAAACGAGAGCATCCAAGGCATATACGGCGCGATAAAGGAGGAGACAAGCACCGTCAGGATGCCGAAGATAGGCTCGACGATGCCGCTGAGCATGCCACCGGTAAACGCTTTGCCCATGCTCATGCCCTCCTGCCGCAGAGGAAGAGAAATCGCCGCGCCCTCCGGGAAGTTTTGAATGCCGATGCCAAGCGCGAGCGCGAGTGCGGCCGCATAGGCGGCCGGCGTACTTGCCCCCTGCTGGGCGGCAAGCGCAAAGGCGAGGCCTACCGCCATGCCTTCGGGAATGTTATGCAGCGTAACCGCCATCACGAGCAGCGAAGTGCGTTTCATTTTGCTGTTTGGCCCTTCCGCGTCCTTTGCGCCAGGATGAAGATGCGGAATGAGCTGATCGAGCCCGAGCAAAAAGCCGATGCCGAGCAGAAATCCGCCTGCCGCCGGAATCCAGCCGATCTGTCCGGCCACCTCCGCCGCGTCGATTGCGGGAATCAGGAGGCTCCAGACCGAAGCGGCGATCATGACCCCGGCCGCAAAGCCGAGAAAAATCTTCTGCGCGCTGCCGCTCATCTGCTTCCGAAAGAAAAAAACCATTGCCGCGCCGAGCGTTGTCATCAGAAATGTAAACCCTGTGCCCGCCGACGCATATAAGAGTGCCTGACCCATTTGATTCACCGTCCTTGCTGTCCCATGTGGTTAGAATGATCGTACTGTTTTTCGTGCAAACCGTCAAGACGCGAAACCGTGACCGGCCAAAAAAGGAATCGTCCCCGCCCTCTCACAAACAAAGGCCGACCGCTTGATGTAAACGGAAGCTTTGCCGGAGAAAGCGGGGACAATTCGAGGAGAGAGGAAAGAAGGAATTCGCATCTGGCCCTTCGGTCTTGCGGCGCATTGCCCATATGCTCCGTTTAGTCCTTTAGGCCGTTACCATCGCGAACAAGCATGATACTCAGTCTTTTACGGCATAAATAACGCAAGGTAGACTCACCGTGCGCCGCCGCGCAACACCGCATATGCCACCTCACTGTTCCAACCATTCATGGCAAATGGAAAATGAACAATCGGCATGCAGCATGCAAACCACGCATACTCGCGAAGAGGGAGAAAACGTCACGGCGGAGTCATAAACGACTCCGCCGGAATAGGGTCAGCCTTCGAGGATGTATTGATTTAGAATGGTTTCAAGATATTCCTGCCGACCGGAGGCGTTCCCGGTGACTCCGTGAATGAGGGCAAATGCCTCCAACTCGGAGAAACCGACTCTACCGCCGACGATGTCCTTGCCGATGCCTTCGTTATAGCTTTCATAACGCTTTGCTTTAAAGCTTTCGAAAACGCCGTCGTCGAGCAGACGCGCCGCGGCGCGCAGGCCCTTGGCAAACGTATCCATGCCAGCGATGTAAGCGAGGAAGAGATCGTCCTCCTGAAACGAACCGCGGCGGACCTTCGCGTCAAAATTCAATCCGCCGCTCGTGAAACCACCCGCGAGCAGGACTTCATACATGGCAAGCGTCGTATCATACACATTGGTTGGGAACTGATCGGTATCCCAGCCGAGCATGGGATCGCCCGTGTTTGCATCTACGCTTCCAAACGCGCCATTGATCCGCGCCATGTTGAGCTCGTGCTGGAAGGTATGCGCCGCGAGCGTCGCGTGGTTCGCCTCAATGTTCATCTTGAAGTATGGCTCCAGCTTGTATTTGCGCAGGAAAGCCAATACCGTCGCGGTGTCAAAGTCATATTGGTGTTTCGTCGGTTCCTTGGGCTTTGGTTCAATCAAAAACTGTCCCGTAAAACCAATCTTTTTCGCATAATCTACGGCCATCTGCAGCAGGCGTGCGAAATTATCCAGCTCTAGCGAGGTATCCGTATTCAGCAGGGTTTCATAACCTTCGCGTCCGCCCCAGAAGACATAGTTTTCGCCGCCGAGCGTCTGGGTAATTTCAATCGCCTTCTTAATCTGTGCGGCGGTATAGGCGAACACGCTCGCGTTGGGAGAGGTTCCCGCACCGTGGACGAATTTATCGTCGCCAAAGCAGTTTGAGGTACCCCAAAGACACTTGATTCCCGTGCGCGCCATCTCCTGGCGGATGACGGAGACGATTTCATCCAGGATGCGGTTGGTCTCCAGGAGATTGGCCTGTCTCGGCGCAATATCCGCGTCATGGAAGCAGAAATAACCGATCTGAAGCTTTTCCATGAACTCGAAGGCCGCATGGACGCGCGCCTTGGCGCGCTCCACATCGTTGCTCTCCTCATCCCAGGGACGGAAGATGGTGACGCCGCCGAAGGGATCCGTTCCCCGGTAGGTGAAGGTATGCCACCAACTCATTGCAAAGCGCAGGTGGTCTTTCATTTCCTTGCCGGCGATGACTTCTGTGGGATTATAATATTTGAACGAGAGCGGATTTTTGCTCTTGGGGCCTTCATATTGGATCTGCCCGATCTGTTCAAAATAGGCCATGATTGCATGTGCTCCTTTGGTAAATTCCGTTGACCGCCGGCGCGCGTTTGCGCCGGATATCATCGGTGAGTGGGGGGGGTTATGCGAGAGACTTGATGGCTCTGCGCTTGGAGACGACGTCAAAGATAACCGCGACGAGAAGAACGGCGCCTTTGACAACCTTCTGGAAGTTCGAGTCCACGCCGATGATGTTCATGCCGAGGTTCAGCACGCCCATGAGCACCGCGCCGACGACTGCGCCGCTGACTTTGCCGATGCCGCCGTAAGCGGAGGCGCCGCCGATGAAGCAGGAGCCGATGGCATCGAGCTCATAGTTGGTGCCTGCGGCGGGGTTCGCGGAGGTGAAGCGGGCTGCGACGACCAGAGCGGCAAGAGCGCTCAGGAAGGAGACGTTGACGTAGGCCGAAAAATAGATGCGATTGGTGTTGATACCGGAGAGCTTGGTCGCCTTCTCATTTCCGCCGAGGGCATAGAAATGGCGGCCAAACGTGGTCTTCGCCGTGATGTAGGTATAGATTGCGACAATAACGATCAGCCAGAGCAGAATGTACGGGATGCCCTTATAGAGCGAGAGCTTGTACATGAGCAGCATGACGATTGCGCAAATCAGGATAATCTTGGCGTACAGCGAGAAAGGCTTTTCTGCGGAATATCCTTTGCGTTTTTTGCTGAGGTTGGTCATGATGGACGCGACGATGAAGACCAGACAGCAGAGAATGCCAAAGATGATCGCGGAATACTTCATTGTGCCGCTGTCCAATGCGGGGATATTAACGTAGTTATTGAAAATGGAGAGATAATCTTCGGAGAAGCCGGAGATGGTCAGACCGCCTAGAATTGCCTGCGCAAGTCCGCGGAAGAGAAGCATGCCGGCGAGGGTAACAATGAATGGGGGAACGCGTACATAGGCGATCCAAAATCCTTGCCAAACGCCGATTGCGGTGCCGATCAGGAGACAGATGATCATGACGAGATAGATATTCCATCCCATATTGACCATCAGCACGCCGGCGATTGCGCCGACGAGGCACACCGTAGCGCCGACGGAGAGGTCAATATTGCCGCCGGTCAGAATGCAAAGGAGCATGCCGACCGCGAGGATGACCACGTAGGAGTTCTGCATGATCAGGTTGTTGACGTTCTGCGGCAGGAACATGCGTCCTTCCGATTTGACGATGAAGAACAGGTACACGAGGACGAGCGCGATCACCATCGTGTTCTTCAAAAGAAATGATTTGGTTTTTTCCCAGACTGCTGCATTTTTGCTGCTCATGGTTTAAGCTCCTTTGTTTACGCTGAGTATGCTGGACATAATAAGCTCTTGTGTGGCGTTTCGCGCATCCATCTCACCGACGATTTTCGCTTCGCTCATCACATAGATTCGATCACACATGCCGAGCACTTCCGGCATTTCCGAAGAGATCATGATGACGGATTTGCCTGCTGCAACCAGGTCGTTGATGATGCAGTAGATTTCGTATTTAGCGCCGACGTCGATGCCGCGCGTTGGTTCGTCCAGAATCAGGATATCCGGTTCGGCGAACATCCACTTGGAGAGCAGCACCTTTTGCTGATTTCCGCCCGAGAGATTTCCAACATCCTGCTCAACAGATGGGCTCTTGATTCCCAGCTTGTCCTTCATGCTGACGGCCATCTTGTGCTCAAGATCGAGGTCGAGCACATGGTGATGGCTCACCTTATCCAGCCGTGCAAGCGTGGTGTTGACGCGGATGGGATTGGATAGAATCAATCCGTTTCCCTTGCGATCCTCGGTTGCGTAGGCAAGGCCGTGCCGAATGGCATCCCGTTCATTGTGCAGCGTGACCTCTTTGCCGTGGATCTTCAGCGTTCCGCGAATATCGTTGCCGTAGCTTTTGCCGAAGATGCTCATGGCGAGTTCCGTTCTGCCCGCGCCCATAAGCCCTGCAATGCCGACGACCTCGCCTTTCTTGAGATGGAAGGAGACATCGTCAACAACCGTACGATCCGAATACAGCGCATGCTGCACCGACCAATGATCTACCTCAAGCACCACTTCGTCCGATACATGATGTTCGCGGGGCGGGAACCGATTGGTCAGCTCGCGGCCGACCATGCCGCGGATGATGCGCGGTTCATCCACCTTGGTGACGGCCATATCGAGGGTTTCGATGACCGCGCCGTCGCGAATGATCGTAATCTGATCCGCAACATAGGCGATTTCATTGAGTTTATGGGAGATGATGATGGAGGTAACGCCCTTTTTCTTAAAATCCTTGAGGAGATTCAAGAGTTTCATGGAATCGCTCTCGTTGAGAGAGGCGGTCGGCTCATCGAGAATGAGCAGCTGCACGTTTTTCGACAGCGCTTTGGCGATTTCAACCAACTGCTGTTTGCCGACGCTGATATCCTTAATCAGCGTATGAGACGATTCATTCAGGCCAACGATCTTCAGGAGCTCATCCGCCTTAGCATAGGTCTCGTTCCAGTCAATATTGACAGAACTGCCGCGTTCATTGCCGAGGAAGATATTTTCCGCGATAGACAGGTAGGGAACCAGCGCCAGCTCCTGATGGATGATGACGATACCGCAGGTTTCGCTGTCGCGAATCTTCATGAAGTGGCAAGGGGCGCCATTATAAGCAATTTCCCCGCTATAGCTGCCGTAGGGATAGATACCGGAGAGCACGTTCATCAGCGTGGATTTTCCCGCGCCGTTTTCGCCAACCAACGCGTGGATTTCGCCGCGGCGAACCTCCAGACTGACGTCATCCAGCGCTTTTACGCCCGGGAATTCTTTGGTGATATGCCTCATTTCAAGAATGTGGTCCGACATGTTTCTCCTCCAAGATGCGTATTCCAATATAGGTGATTAATAGAATGCGGAGTCTTCTCTGAATTGTGACTGCCTGCAAAGTTTTCGCTGCGCCACACGGCCCTTATCAACCTGCTCTGACGCACCGAAAACCCGGCAAGGGAAAAACTTTCGAAGGGCGGGCGGGTAACCGCCCGCCCTTCGACCGGTAAAGATAGAGTTACGCTTGAATTATTTGAGCTGGTCTGCGGTGTAGTAACCGGAGTCGATCAGCAGCTCTTTGTAGTTGTTGATATCCGCGAATACCGGCGCGCAGAGGAAGGTCGGGATGATGCCCGTGCCGTTGTTATAGGTCTTGGTGTCGTTGACTTCCGGCGTCTTGCCCGCGAGCAGGTCGCTGACCATCGTGACGGTCTGCGCCGCAAGGGTACGGGTGTCCTTGAAGATGGACATGGACTGTTTGCCGGCGATGATGTCCTTGGTGTTGGCAATGTCGCAATCCTGACCGGTAACGATCGGGTACTTGCCGGTGTAGGAGCTGGCCAGAGCGTTCGTTACGCCCTTGGCGGTGGAGTCGTTCGAGCAGAGGCAGGCATCCAGCTGCGTGCCATCGGCATAGTAGGACGCGAGGATGGCTTCCATACGAGCCTGGGAGGTTTCCGTGCTCCACGCAGCGGTGGCGACATCGGCAAACGCAACCTGACCGGAGACAACCTTCAGCACGCCGCTGTCAATGTAGGGCTGGAGGACATCGATTGCACCCTGATAGAAGAAGAGGGCGTTGTTGTCGGCCGGGTCGCCGGCGGTGATTTCCATGTTGTACGCGCCGCCTGCGTCAAGCTTGAGCTGATCCTTGATGTACTGGCCCTGAATCGTGCCGACCATGTAGTTATCAAATGTGCAGTAGTAGTTGACAGCGTCGGTGTCCATGATCAGACGGTCATAGGCGATGACATAGATGCCCGCATCCTTGGCGGTTGCGAGAACGGAGGTCAGCGTTTTGCCGTCGATTGCCGCGATGACGAGAGCATTCACGCCGGCGGAGATCATGTTTTCGATCTGGCTAACCTGGGTGGCAACTTCGTTGTTGGCATACTGCAGATCAACTTTGTAACCAGCGGCTTCGAACTTTTCCTTCATGTTCGCGCCATCTTGATTCCAACGCTGCAGATCCTGCGTCGGCATCGAGATACCAACGAACGGTACTGCCGCAGGGGCTTCGGTTGCGGCGGGAGCTTCGGTCGCTGCCGCGGGAGCTTCGGTCGCTGCCGGTGCGGCGGGCGCGGCGCAGGCTGCTAACGCAAACAGCATTGCGACGACCAAGAGAACGCTAAAGAACTTTTTCATGTGATAGTTTCTCCTCCTTAAGATAAGATGTGTTTGATATGGCCTACTTGGCTGTATCTACAAGCTATCACAGCGATTTGCAATCAGAAAGAGGAGAATTCTGTAAAAATCTGATTAAAATTGGCTTATTTTTATTTGATCTGTTTAGTTATAGCAAATTATTGCACGGCATGGAAAAACTAAGCGCAAAAATATCCTGCTTATCAATAATGTGCTATGAAATGAAAGAAAACACCCGAAATCAATCGGATGCTTTCCAGAGGATCTGCGACGCTACAGACAAATAGAATCAGCCAAGATTCAGGTAAACCTGTTCCCGCCGGTGGAACCCACCGTTGATGATCACTTCGTCAATATTATCGCGCGTGACCATGATTGGGGAAAGTTTCTCATACGGAACATAGTAGGTACCGTCGAAGATGCTGGTGGAAGCTTCCTCCTTATCCCCCTGAATCATGCGGACGGTGCGCTCCGCCGCCTCCTTTGCGAGCTTCTCCACGGGCTTATAGACGGTCATGAGCTGCGTGCCTTCGACAATGCGCTGGCAGGCCGCGAGATCCGCATCCTGCCCGACCAGCTTGACCGCGCTGGCGAGGCGATGCTCGGAAAGCGCGAGGAACGCCTGGCTTGCAAGGTCGTCGTTACCGCAGCGGACGCCGCTGAAGGTCATGCCGGAGGAGATCGCCTTGTTCACCACGTTGTAAGCCGTCTCTGCCAGCCAGTTTGGCGCGTACTCCTGCACGATGACATGAAGCGTGCTCTTGTTGATGACCGCGTCAAATCCCTTCTGCGCCTGCGCGACATTTTGATCCGACGGCGAGCCCGCGATGCTCAGGATATTTCCGCCGCTCGGCACGCTGCTGACCAGCGCCTCCGCCATCATGGTTCCGACCATCTCGTTGTCAAAGGAGATATACAGATCCACGTTTGCATTCATGACCAAACGGTCATATGCGATGATATAGATGCCGGCGTCGTGCGCCTTTTTGATGATATCCGAGAGCCCGTAACAATCAACGGCAACAACGACGATTGCATCCACGCCCTTTTGAATAAAGTACTCGATCTGCGCGATCTGCTCCTTGGAACTGCCGTTTGCGATTTGCACATTTACTTCGGCGCCAAGTTCGCTCGCGGTTGAAACGAATACATCCCGGTCCCGCTGCCAGCGTTCGATGAGAAACGAATCCAGCGAAAATCCGATGAGCGGCACGTCAGCGCCCGCAGGCGCTTTATCCGCCTCCGAATGCTCGCCGCCGCAGCCCACCGCTATTGACAGCATGAGCGCAAGCAACGCGAGAAGCGCAAACGCCCGTCTGAAAGAAAGGGAAGTTTTCATCATGCTCGCCTCCGTCCATTTTAGAAGGGATGAAGTATCAACTCGCTTGCGCAGGGATCCCGATGCTGGGGATCTGTAAGCAACGCGCCTTTAAGCGGATTAATCCTGCGGAATCTGGAGCACCTGTTCGCGGTACTCCGAAGGGGTTACACCCTCAAATCGCTTGAAGAGGCGCGAAAAATAGTTCGGGTCGTTATAGCCGATTTCCGTGCAGATGTTCTTGATGTTGAGCCGCCCGTCCGCCAGCAGCTGCTTTGCCGTCTCCACGCGCTTGAGCGTCAGGTAATTGATGAAATTGTCGCCCGTCTGCTCCTTAAAAAGCTTGCTGAAATAGTAGGGGCTCACATGCACTTCGCGCGAAACCTCCTCCAGCGTGAGGTCGCGGTTAAAGTTCCGGTCGATAAAAGCGCGCGCCTTGGCGATGACGCGGTTTGCTTTTTCATCCGCCTTGGTGTTGACATTGCGCGCGCACTCTGCAATCTTTCGCATGAACCAACCCTTGAGCTCCTCAAAGTTTTCGGCAGCGAGTACGGTTTGCAGGTAATCCTCGCGATCCAAAAAATGATATTTAATACCGCCGCCTTCGTGAAACACGCTGTATTCCGCGCGCATGACGAACTCCAGCACCTTCAGGCGAATCGCCATGTCATGGTCGGGATAGCGTTCCACCATCCATTGAAAAAACTGTTCGGCATCCGCGGACGCCGCCTGTGCGTCGCCCTTTACAATCATCTCCTCCAGGTGCTTTTCCCGCTCGGCAGGATAGCCGGTTTCATAATCGGACACGATGGGGAGATCGTTAAAATGGGACACGATGCCCTTACAGTGCTTTACGGCTTTAACCGCCTGCGCGTAGCTCTCGCAAAGCTTATTGAGGCGGACGGTGGAGCCGATGCCGAGCTTGCACTCCACGCCGATCTTATCCTCCACGCGGTGCGCCAGCGCGCGTCCCTGCTCAATCAGCAGGAGGCGTTCGTAGTATTCGTTCTCCGATTCCGCGGCGGGGCGAACCACGATTACCCGGTTTGCCATCGCGGGGCCGACCACACAGACAAACGATTCTTTCACGAGCCCGCGAATGGAGGAATATACCTCGCTCGCCTTAATGTCGAGATCCAGAATATCCCCGCCGATCATCTTCGTGAGTTCCAGAACCATGACGGTAGCCGAACTGGAATCGATGCCCAGCATATCGAAGAGGCGCGTATACGCGGCCGGATCGTCGCTTTGCATCAGCAGCATGTAGATAAAGCTGTTTTCCAGCACGGGTAACATATTCTCCATGCGCTCGCGCGTCTTGAGAGCAACGGTGCGCGCCTTTCGCTCCGCGTCCACCTTGGTCATCGCGCGGCGGATCACGTCCGCAAAGACCAGACGGTTGACGGGCTTTGTTAAAAAGTCGAACACCGAGAGGCGGATTGCCTCCTTAGCGTACTCAAACTTGTCATAGGCGGTCAAAACAATGAAGAGGATGCCGGGGGAGATCGCCTGAATCGCCTGAATGGCCTCCATGCCGTTGATGCCGGGCATTCGGATATCCATCACCGCGATATCCGGGCGAAAGCGCTCCGAGAGCTCCACCGCGTCATAGCCGGTCTTCGCCGTCTCGATGGTGCATTGGCCTGGGAAGTTTTTTTCGAGGATGAACGTGAGAGCGTCGAGCTCGATGCCTTCGTCGTCCGCCAGCAGAATTTTATACATATCTCTTCTCCGGTAAATCCTGGGTTATATGGCGTGATTGCCGTTTTTCGGGATGATGATGGTGACGGCGGTTCCGCGGCCGGGGCCGTCGCTCATGATTTCAAAGACATCGTGCAGGCCGTAATAGATGCGCAGCCGCTCTATGACGTTCTTCAAGCCTGTGCCGCGGTGCTGCTGCCCATCCATTTCGATTGCGATCGGCTGGCCGACGAGAACGGCCTCGATTTCCTCCTGCGTCATGCCCTTGCCGTTATCCGTTATGGTGACAAGGATGCGCGTTTCCTCCTTACGCGCGATCAGCGCGATCTGCTTTTGCCATTTTACATCGCGCAAACCGTGGTTGATCGCGTTTTCCACGATGGGCTGCAGGATGACGCCGGGCAGCGTGACGCGTTCCACCAAGCCTTCGATGCGCTTGATATACTGTATCTCGTCCGAGAAACGAACGTTGATGATGTGCAGATAGGTCTCAACCTGACTGATCTCGTCGGCCAGACTGGAAACCTGGCCCGTGCGCTTTACGCTGTAGCGGAAGAAGTCCGCAAGATTTTCGATGAAGAGCGTTGTTTTCTCCGCGCCCTCCATCATCGCGAGCTGCGCGCCCGCGTTGAGCGTGTTGTAGAGAAAATGCGGGTTGATCTGCGACTGCAGAAAGATCAGTTGGCTTTCCTTCAGGCTGCTCTCCATGCGCAGCTGGGTTTCCTTTAGTCGGCTCTCCTCAGCCATGCGCGTTTTAAATTCCTCGACGTGCTCCTGCAGACTTGCCGTCATCTGCCGGAACGCATCGGCAAGGACGCCAACTTCATCGCGCGATTCCACCGAGATGAAGTCGATGTCAAACTCTCCTTTGCCAACCTGACCCGCCTGCCGCGCGAGCTTGGTCAGCGGCTTTGTGATGGTGCTGGTGAGCAGGAGGAGCACGATGGTGTTGCCGGTGATGGCAACCAGAAGGATTACGGTGCCAAAGGTCTGCATATAGCCGAGCGATGTGCGCAGGGTATTGTAGCTCTCCGCATTGGTCTTAAAGCGGGCGTTGTTGAGTTCGTTGATATAGGTGTCAAGATAGCCGTATAGTTTGCTGGCCTCCTCATAAATGGAGCGATATTGCTCAACATCCCGTCCGCGCTTGGCGGCGACCGCCGAGGCGGCGAGCTTGAGGTAGGCTTCGGAGATATTGCGGATGTTTTTCTCCGTGAGCTTCAGTTCGTTGTCGGTAGCCTGCCCGTTGAGCGCTTCAATCTGCACGCTATAGGTCTGCTCGCTGACATAATAGTCGTTAAGCGCGGTCGTGCTCTTGGTGTTCAAGTATCGAAACATATTGCTTTGAACATCGTCCAGCGCACCCATGAGCTGATTGAGGCTGATGTTGCTGGCATAGACCTTATCGATGGTGCCAACGACGCTGTTGACGCTGATATGCATGTAGATATTGACAAACGCGACCATGAACATGGTAAACGCAAAAACAAGGACAAGCTTGGTGCGAATAGGGGAATCGATGAACCAGCGGTGGACGCGGGAGAGGAGCTTCATGGTTCTTCCTCCGTTCCCGCGCTCTTCTCGCGATAGGATGCGACATTGGACGCGGTGACCAGCGAAAGGCCGACCGGCGTAAAGTCGCTCGTACGCTTCACCTCAAGGTATTCCAGCAGGGCATCGAGGCTGGAGGCGCCGACGCGATGCGCGTCCACGGCGACGGTTGCCTGAATGATGCGTTTTTCCACAGCGGTCAGGATTTCGTCCGAATCATAGTACCCCAGAATCTGAATCTGGCCGACCTTGTTATGATCGACCACCGCCTGATAGGCGCAGATGGTGTTGGTTGCGTTCAGGCAGATCAGCATATCCGGTCCATAGGTTTTGCCGAGCAGCGGCGGGGTGCTTTCGCTGGCCACCGCGGACGGGGTGGTAACAACCAGATCGCGAATGGCTTCTTCGGCGGAGAACACATTGCTGTTGTCAATCGAGACGACGTCCAGCGTGCAGTCCTTGCTTTCAAGCCGCTCCTTGATGCTGGAATAGACGATGTTTTGTACGCTCTCGGAAACATCGTTGCCAAAGAGGATGACGGCGTGATAGGGGTTAGGCGTTTGCGCCATGGCGGCAAGCACCTGCTGGCCATAGAGCTGTCCAAGGTCGTAGGTATTGTAACCGACGAACCCCTGGCGACCGCTGTCCGTCGCATCGGTCATGATGGTGATGACGGGAATGCCGTTGGCAATCGCGCGTGCGATCAGCGACTTAATCTCCTCCGAGCCGTCGGGCTGAATCAGGATGCCATCCACCTTCGCGGCAATCGCCATCTCCATCAGAGAGGCGAGCGGATATTGTTCCGTGAGCGTGCTCCCGACCCACTCGACGCAGGCGTCCTTGAGTGCGCCCTCTTCCTTGGCCGCCAACCATACTTTTTTCCAGAACGGGTCATCGTGCGACTCCGTGATCATGGCAACATGGTAGGTATAAAACTCGGTTCCGCCTGCATCCAGCTTAAAGGTGCGCGCAATCAGCGCGCGGTAAACAAACACGCTTAGAAGCGTGACGATCGCCATAATGATGACGGCGAGGATCGCGAGATTCGCCTTGTATACGTTGGAGCGTTTAGGTCGCATCGTATTCATCCCGTTATCGCTAGAATGGTTGGGAGCAATCGGCTCAGGGGCGAAGCGCGGCGCCCGGGGCGGCGGATAGGGCCGGTTTAGAAAATGATAGCACAATCCCGCGCGGATTTCCACACGGGGAAACAGGAAGCGGTATCAAGGCTCCGTGATGGCTCTGTATAAAAAATCAAAAGCATGTCCGTCTTTTCTGGTGAGAGGATTTATGGTATTCTCAATTGGTATATACGCCCTGCTCCGGCAGGACATATCGAGGGATACCATCTTGGAATGACAACGGGAGAAAACAGGATGCGGAAAGAAATGCGCGAAATCAAATCGCTGGAAGAGATGATGGATCTGCTCTCACGCTGCGATACCATACGAATTGGTATCAGCGACGCGGACGCGCCCTATATCGTCCCCGTCTCGTTCGGATATGAGACGATTGGCGGCAGGATCGCGGTCTATTTTCACGGCGCGCAGGCCGGCAAGCGAGCGGAACTGCTCAAAACGCTCCCGCGCGTCTGCATCGAAGCGGATCTCTGTCACGGATTCGGGGAGACCGGCGGGGGATACTCCTGCGACTATGAAAGCCTGATCGGTTACGGGGCGGTGGAACTGCTCGGCGGCGCGGAGGCGGAGAAAGGACTTGGCCTCTTGATGGAGCACTGCGGCAGGCCGGGCTATGTCTGCCGCGCGGAGGTGATCGCCGTCACGGCGGTCAACCGCGTCATACTCGACGAGGTGACGGGAAAGCGCAGAAACCTCAAGAACCCGAACGCATAACACGTCGAACAGGAAGCACGGAGAGGCGAAAAGGATATGCTTATGGTATTGCCAAGCATTGCAACGGTGGTGATCTATCTCGTCGCGGCGCTGTTGCCCGCGCTCTTTTTAATGCGTTATATCTACCGCAAGGACACGATCGAGAAAGAACCGAAAGGGATGCTCGTCAGCCTCGTCTTTCTCGGCGTTACGGCGGCGCTGTTCGCCGTCATGCTGGAGTCCATCGGTCAGAGCATTCTCTCGCGCTTTCTAGGAGAGGATGATCCCGCGCATACCATCATCATGGCGTTTCTCGTGGTCGCCGTGGTAGAGGAGGGGGCAAAGTTCGTCTTTCTCTATTGGCGCACCTGGCGCGACCCAAACTTTAACTACCGCTTTGACGGCATCGTCTACGCGGTGTTCGTCTCGCTTGGGTTCGCCGCGTTTGAGAACATCAGCTACGTCATGGGATATGGCCTGACGACGGCGTTTTTGCGCGCGGTGCTTTCCATTCCGGCGCATATGGGGTTTGCTGTGTTCATGGGCTATTTTTACGCGCGGGCAAAGCTCTGCGCCGATGCGGGAAACGCGCGCGGCAAGCGACTGAATCTCTGGGCGGGCTTTCTGTCGGCGGTGCTGCTGCATGGATTTTACGACGCCTGCGCGCTGCTCGGCACGCTTCTTGCCGCGCTTTTGTTCCTGGTGTTTGTCGTCGCAATGTATATCATAGTCATCCGGCTCGTCAAAAAGGAGTCCAGGACGGATCAACCCGTTTAAGAAAAATAGAACCGGCTGCGGGAATGAACCTCGCGTTTTGCTTGGCCATTTTCAGTATAGAGGGCGAACGAGGTTGCTTTCATTGGCGGCAACCCCTGCCGGGGTATCTGGAAGCATGGGCAAACCGTTTGATAAAGAAAAAAGCGCACGAGAAATCGGTCGTGCGTTCTGTCTTTTTTAATGACCCGGCGCGGCTATTCAACCAGGCTGACGGAGGTTCCGGGGAGGCATGCCAGATCGCCTGAAGAGGAGATGATATTGACCGTGCTGCCGTTGATTTGAACCTTCTTGGCGATAATTCTTCCATTGATCGTGACATTTCCGTTGATCTGTATGATTCCGTTTGGCGCATAGAGGCTGCCATCGATTCGTGAAACCGAAGTGTTGATTTGGATATCCCCGGTTTTCGAATACAGGCAGATGGAGGAGCTGGAGCCTGAACGGGTCAAATTTCCGTTCACCTGAATATTACCCGTCGCGACCATGCACCCCTGACCGGTGAAGCTGTTGCCGTTTAAGGTGAGCGAACCGCCGTCCACATAGATCGGGGAATCCAAACTGATGATTCCGGCGCTATATGTTTTTGAAGTGGTAAAATAGCTGCCCCCTGCCGAAGCATCCTCTTTCAATTCGGTAGAAAAATCCGGCATCGCGATGGTTACCGCCGGGCTGGAGATGCGGGTTGGTACATTGATGGAACCTCCGGACACGGAGATGGAGGATCCCTGACAAGTTCCTCCGACGATAATAGAGGTAACATAAGCGGAAAAACTCTTGACGGATTCCGCATTGCCGGTGATCTTGACGGTACCGGTTAACAGGATATCCGCATTGGAATGTACACTGCCGTCAATCGTCAAATTCTGCGAACTCATCTGCATGAGATCCAGCGTACTTCCGGAAAAAATGGCATATCCGAATGCGCCGCCGCTCATCCCTTGCTTCTGCGCAACGGAGCGCGCGGAAATATCTTTGGCAGATAATCCAAACACCCGCGCGAACGTATAGGGCACCGTTCCCCGGCAAACCACCTCGATCTTTGAGGAGGTTCCGCTGAACGGGGTTGTGGCGGTGGTGTTTGCGGCCGATACGCCGTTGATTCCCGCATAGAGTACCGCCTGGGATTGCGCGGCAGCGGCGGTTGGCAGCGCCTGCGCGCCTGCGAGCGCGGCAGCATCGGCCGCGTTTTGCAGTTGGCCCCTCGTCACCGAGATTCGACCGATGTCTATGGCAAGCGCGGCAAATCCACACAGTACAACCATCGATATAGCGACTATGATTGCAGACTGTCCCGACTCCCCTTTTAGCCATGCTCTGATTGATCGCATACGAATCCTCCGGAGTGGATGAACACTCAATCTCAAGTAAATTGTTCGCAGGCACACTCTATATCTGTTTGAAGAGATCTGCGCTATGATGACGGGCTGCAACCTGACATCTAAATATGAGTATATGAGTTCAGCGGTAAAAGTCAAGAAATGTGACGAAACAATCCAATGGAATTATAGAATAAAGAAACGGATATGTAATAAAAAGCAATTCGAAAGACAGCAGATCTGTGCGGTGCGGCGCGGAACAGCAGAGGAGAGACAAAAAAGGCGTGAATCTTTTCACGCCTTTTGTGTAGAATTCAATCGCGTCAAGCCCGAATCATGAGAGGGACTGCCCAAGTCATGTGACAAAGCATGAATGCTCTTTTAGGGGAAACTACTCTACGAGGACCACGGACGTGCCTGGCAGACAGGCTAAATCTCCCGTGGACGAAGTGATCTTCACATTGCTGCCGTTGATCTGAACCTTTTTTGCGATTATACGGCCATTGATGGTGATGTCAGAAGCGTTGATCTGGATAAACCCATTCGGCGCGTACACGATACCATCCACCTGCAGGCCGGAGGTATTGAATTGGATATCTCCATTTTTGGAGTAGAGGCAGACCGAGGAGCTGGACGAAGAGCGAATCAGACTGCCGTTGAGTTGGATATTGCCTGTTGCCACCATGCATCCTTGACCGGAAAAACTGCTTCCGGCGATGGTGAGCGATCCGCCGTCCACATAGATGGAGGAATCCACGTTAATCGTACCGCCGTTATAGAGCTTGGATGAGGTGTAATAGGTGCCTGCCGCGGCGGCCTCGCTCTTGACATCCGCGGAAAAATCCGGCATCGCAATGACGGTTGCCGGGCTGGTTACGCGGTTTGGCACGTTGATGGTGCTGCCGGAAATGGTGATAGAGGACCCCTGACAGGTACCGCCGATGGTGATGGAGGAGACATAAGAGGCGAAGTTTTTCACGGCCTCCGCATTGCCCGATATCTTTTGCAGTGTGCCGCTCATCTGAAAATCGGCATTTGAATGTGTGCTGCCGGAGATATCCAGAGAACTGGAGTTGAACTGCATCAAATCCGTGGTGCTGCCGGAGAAGACCGCGTAGCCGAACGCGCCGCCGCTCAAGCCCCGTTTCTCTGCGACTGCGCGTGCGGAAACCTGCTTGGATTGCAGACCGAGTACGCGCGCAAATGTGTAGCGAACCGTCCCTTTACAGATTACCTCGATCTTGGAAGAATTGCTGTTGTAAGGGGTATTAACGGTTGTATTGGCGGCTGGGACGCCATTGACCCCGGCATAGTGAATGGCCTGGCTTTTCGCGGTTGTGGAGGATGGCAGAGATCGCGCCCCGGCAAGAGCGGCCGCATCTGCGGCGTTCTGCAACTGGTTCTGCTCTACGGATAGCCTGCTTACATCGATTGCAAGCGCGGCAAACCCACACAGCACAACCATGGACACAGCAATGATGATGGTGGATTGACCGCCCTCACCCTTCAACCACTTCCAAACGGATCGCATATACATCCTCCTGACGAATCGTCGCATTCATGGATCATGGACTTCCCTCTACGAACGTTAGCGGCCTTACTCGGCAGCTATTAAGGGTTAAACTCATTTTGTATATAACAATGAGTATAGTAATTCAACCGAAAAAGTCAACCGGTTACAATGTAATAAACCGGACGGAACCTGCCTTTGCCTGCCAAATAGACGGACGAAAAGCGTTTTATCAGCCGAATCAGGAAGTTCAGATAAACGATCCAACATCTTTACGCCAGTACCCGGCTATGAAGCCAAAGGATTGATCAACCGGTAAACCGAATACTGCTCATCCTGATAGACCAGATGATAATCCGTATCATAGGGGAGATACGTGCTCAAGATATCCGCCTTGGAAACCAGAAGGTGGGTAAAATGATACTGATCCAGCACCTCTTTGTAGTATTTTTTCCCAAGCAGCATCTGGCAATATTCTTTCATGATATCGCTCTGGCCATTGTTTTTAGGGACAAACACCTCTGCTCTGGCATCGATATAGGGAGCAAACCCCATATATTCGGCATACGCGCCGTCATTATAACCGGTATAGAGTATAACGTTTTCGGGATCCTCCGTTTCGAGCAGAAAGTTTACCGGCGCCGCAATGGGCGGGGGCAGGTTGGCTTTCCGAATACTGCTTACCTGTATTTTCGCAAGACAGATCATAGCCAGCGTGAAACACACGAGAAGAACCACCCTTAAGCGTTTGACGGATTTGGAGGGGTTCGCTTCGAGCGCAGGCGGCTTTATATCCCGAAGCACATATGTCAGCGGGAAGACGCCGCAAAGGAGGAAAACGACATAGTTTCGCATGGCGGAAAGCGACAGTATCGCCGTTCCGAACGTTAATAGCGCATAGCGAAGCCGCGTTTTCGCATCCTTATGAAATAGATATACCGCAAGCACGGCAAGGATGGTGCCAAAGGTGACCAATCCAAGAAACGTGTTGATGTTGGCGGGCTTCATTTCGTCGATCAGTGAAAACTCCGAGTATCCATAGGAACGAAACAGATAGGTCATCGCGCGAAATCCATACGGGTTAGCGAACCCCGCGGCAAGCATCAGCAAAACCGCAGGGAAAAAGAACCGTTTGGGATATCCCTGGCCTTGAATCCGCCCGACCTTAAAGTGAAAGGAATCAATCGCATAGGGCAGGAGCAGGATAAACTGCATGGGCCACATAGCGGCTTGAAAGTTGATCAGCAGCGCCGAAAGTATGGGCAGCGGGAAAAGAAAGGAGACCTTGTGCGAGGCGATAAAGCACTCCAGAAAATAGAGTTCCAGGATCAGAATCAGCAGGGTGAAAATGATCGGGCGCGTGATGAAAAACTGCGTCAGCAGCACGGCGATCAACAGAGTTGTTACAAACGAAGCGAAAAAATTCTGACGGGAGAGGAGCATCGTCAAACGGTAGGTAACCCAAACAATGCAGAGAAACAGCAGGCAGATGAACGCGAGCACGCCATAGGCCCCCAGACTGGAATAGATTAGCCAGAATACGACGGCGGCAAGCCACTGTTGCATCAGAAAAGCCATGTTATGATGCAGGGTAAACGGCTCGACGACGGGAATTCCATGCGCGAGTACATAGCGCCCGCTGTTGAGCAGAAACCATAGATCGTTATCCAGGGAAGCACGCAAAAAGAGGCACGGCAAAAAAAGCAGCAGGAGTAGAGGCAGGCGGGATTTCCACCCCGGGCGAGCCCCATCCTTCGCCAATAACGGCGCGAGGGAATCCTGACGCATGATAACCGTTGTGCTTGCCTTTTGCTTCATATCAACCTCACTATTCAACGCTGCCAACCCTTTTGAAACGCGCGGGGGATGCGCCGCCTACAGCGGGTGGGAATCGCGTGCTGTAACAATTAAAATGCGCAGGGGTAAGGCCGCCTGTGACCCGACCGACTACGCATGGTGGACCGCTTTATCATCTCTTGCGCACATCTATTTTCTGTTGTAGACGTTGTCCACATTCCCGCCATCGGGACGCAAAATCTGCATATATGGCTGGGTGGGGCGCTGCTGCTGCGGCTCGGGCTGCGGTTCCTGCGCAGTTCTGAACTGGCTGACCAATTGATACGCTTCTGCGAACATAGTTGCGAGTTTATCCGCAATCTGCGCAAAATCCTTCTGCTGCGAACCGGCGGATTGGGACGCTGCGGGCTGGGACGTGGCCGCCTGCGCTGCGAACCGGTTCTCGGCGGCGATGACATCCGCATATTGCTGCCGGCCGGGCACCGCTGTAACGCCTGGCGCGGCAGGGAACGCAAAGATATGGGGCGCTTCCTGCTCCGGCATGGGGAACATGGCGATGGAGCGCAGATAACTCACTTCCTGATGCAGGCGCTCATTTTCCGCAAGCAGGCGTTCGCGCTCCTCCTTCCACGTTTCTACAAGGCTTGTCGCCTGTGCAACGGCGGCGCGCTGCCGCTGCGCTTCGCGCTCCAACGCCTGAAGGCGCTCCGCGCTGCCGCTGGATGCAATCTCCTGGCGCAACCGCTCCAACTCTTCCCGCTCCGCGCCGTGCGCTTTCACGGTCTGGAGCAGCGCGTTAATCCGCATATTTGAGTTGGTCAGTTGCGTTTCGCGCTCGAGCAATAGCTCCTTTAGCTTTTTAATTCCGCAGTTCCTTGCCTGAAGCTCACTTTTAGCTGAGTCCAACTGCGCAATCAAGGTCTCCTGCTCCTGCTTTGCCGCCATCGCCTGCTGCGAAAAAATCCGCTTAACATTCTCAACGTATGAGCGGACATCCTGCGGATCGTAGCCGGATATTACGCGGCGAAAACGCGCGTCCGCATCCATCCGGCTGCGCAGCGAGTCAATTCCGCGTTCGCTTCGGTCTAATCGTTCATCCATGGGTTACCTCCAGAATATCTCCAGATGAAATATTGCTTAATGACGCCATTCCTTCCGGCAGTTCGAGAATATGCCGCGCGCCATGCTGGGCTTTGCATACCTTGCCGGGTTGGATCGCCTGATCCACCCGCAACACGCGAAACCCCCGATCCAGATAGACGGCGTCAATGGCATATCGCATGCCGATCGTATGGATGCTGGAGCAGGGCGAGAGCATCAGCCCGCCGTCCCGATCCAGCGTGCGGCCCAATAGTCCACGAAGCCGCGTGAAATATCCGTTTGCGTGCCACACATTGGCGATTGTTGTTCCGTTCTTTCGGATTTGGAGTATCTTCATGTTTGTTACCTCATTTACCAAACGTTGCCATCATATCGACAACGGCCGGGCCGAGCAGAATGATGAATATCACGGGGAAGATGAACAGGACTGTCGGCAGCATGATTTTGATCGGTGCTTTTGCCGCCTTTGCCTGTATGGCTTGTTTTCGCTCTACGCGAAGACGCTCGGACTGTACCTGCAGCACATTTTTCACCGATGTGCCCAACTGATCCGCCTGTAAAAGCGCGGTGACAAATACCGTCATCTCCTTAACGTCGCAACGGTCTGCCATCTCTTTGAGCGCTGTCCGGCGCGGAACGCCCATCTGCACCTCGCGAATGGCATTGTTTAATTCGGTGAGTACGATTGACTTATTCTTGGCGTACTGCCGAACAATCGCCGAATCCAGTCCAAGACCGGCCTCCAGGCTGACAACCAGAACATCCATGACGTCCGGCAGATCGTGCGAGATGGATTCCTTACGCGCCTTCACGCAGGAGCGGAGGAAGATGCCGGATCCATACATCGGAATATTTGCCATGACGAGCAAAATCAGCAAACGATACATGATATCAATGGGCGCGAGCAGGAAGATCACAATGCCGCCAACGAGAAACAGAAGCATCAGCGTGCTTTTGATGAAGTTGAACTCCTGCATCGTCACCGGAAGGCCGGAAGCTTTGATCTGTTTTTCGAGTTTCTGGTTGGCTTTGCTTGGACCGGCGACCTTTCTTTTCCCGGCCGTTCGGCGAACCAAATTGGCAATTTGGTTCATCGCCGGGCGGATGACGCGTTCGGAAAAGGATTTTCTCAGTTCATCATCGCTATATATGCGCTCGGTTTCCTGAACCTGAGCAAAGCGGCGGCGCATGAGATCGATTCGCTTTCCAACGCCGCTCAATAGTGCAAGCAGAGAAAGAAATACCGCAATGGTGCAAACCAAGACGACAAGCCTCATGCAGCGCGCTCCTTTCTACATCTTGATGTTGACAATTTTCCGGACAAAGGCGAATCCAATCGCCTCCATCACGACACAAACCATCAACATGATCCGCCCGGATTGTGTGGAGAAAAACATGTCCACATATCCGGGATTGAGAAACATCAGCAGTACGATGATAAAGACCGGCAACGCGCCGACGATATATCCGCTCAGCCTTCCGGCAGAAGTCATGGTTTTCACTTCGCCGCGCAGACGGATGCGCTGGTTGATGGTATCGGAGATGTTCTCGAGGATGACAGCGAGATTGCCGCCGATCTGACGCTGGATCACGACTGCGGAGCAAACCAAATCGAGATCGGAATTCTGGGTTCGGGCGACCAGTCGGGCGAGGCTGGTCTCGAGCGGCATGCCATACTGCGTTTCACGATAGACGCGCATGAACTCGCGGGAGATCGGCTCCTCCATTTCGTCGGCGACGCTCTTCATCGCGGTTTGAAAGGATTGCCCAACCCGAAGCGCATTGCAGATGATCGTCAGCGCGTCGGAAAGCTGTGTTCCAAACAACGTAAGGCGTTTATTGCGCTTGATGGTAACCCAAGAGATGGGCGCCGCTCCGCCGATGATGACAAGCCCGATGCAGAGACTCGTTGACGCGCCGAGGAACAAAACGGCGGCAGGGATAACGGCGCCGGTCAGAATCCAGATCGTGATAAACTCTTCCGCGCGGAGCGCAACGCCGGCGACGTAAAGCTCGTCCGCAATCTGATCGAGTCGGCGCGGATGAATCTTATGCCTTTCTTTTTTTAAGCGTTTGGAAGCGCCCTCTTCCGGGACAACGTCAAACAGAGCGCGAACGCGCTGATCCATCGCGCGCTTTTCCTTGGTGCGCACCGTCGCAATGATGTAAAAAATGAAATAGGAAGCAATCATGCAGACGATGACAACCAGAATCCGAGTCATAGGATGCGCTTCCTTTCCATAGAAAATCTCATGTTCATTCTCTTAGTTAAACCATTCATCCTTGAGGCCCGCGCCTGCGGCCAAGAGCTTCTCCGCACAGCGGGGCTTGATGCCCGTTGCGCGAAAACGCCCGGGAGAGCGTCCATCGCCCGCGTCAAAGGTAAAGATCTCCTGCGTAATAATCACGTCGCCTTCCATACCGACGACCTCGCTGACGCTGATGATCTTGCGGCTCCCGTCCCGCATGCGGGATTGCTGCACGATAATATCGATAGAGGACGCAATCTGCTGGCGGATGGCGGATAGCGGCAAATTCATGCCCGCCATAAGCACCATAGTCTCCAATCGCGCGAGCATATCCCTGGTAGAGTTCGCATGTCCGGTGGTGAGGGAGCCGTCGTGACCGGTATTCATGGCCTGCAACATATCCAGCGCCTCACCGCCGCGCACCTCGCCAACGATGATGCGGTCCGGCCGCATACGCAGCGCGTTTCGCACAAGATCGCGTATGGTGATCTGCCCGGTTCCTTCGAGATTTGCCGGGCGTGCCTCTAATGTCAGAACATGGCGCTGCTGCAGCTGGATTTCCGCGGCATCCTCGATGGTTACGATGCGCTCGTCATATGGAATATAGGCGGAGAGCACGTTGAGCAGCGTTGTTTTTCCGCTGCCCGTTCCGCCGGAGACGACGATATTGAGCCGGCCCTTGACGCAGGCCTCCAAAAAGGCGGCCATTTTCATGGTGAGGCTGCCGTAGCTGATCAGGTTATCCACGGTCAGAGGCGTTTTGGAAAACTTTCGAATCGTGAGCAGAGGCCCTTTTAACGAAAGCGGGGGGATCACCGCATTGACGCGCGAACCGTCTGACAGACGCGCGTCCACCATCGGGTTTGCCTCGTCAATATGACGCCCCAGCGGGGAGACGATGCGGTCAATTACGTTCAGCAACTGATCGTTATCATAGAAGGAGACGTCGCTCTGAATCAGTTTGCCCCGGCGTTCGATGAACACCTGCTTGGCTCCGTTCACCATGATTTCGCTGATGGAGTCGTCGGCAAGCAGCTTTTCCAACGGCCCAAGACCACGGATAGAATCATAGATTTCGGAGGCGATGCGTATGCGCTCCGGCCGCGCCATGCTGGAGGCCTGCTGCTCCAATGCGGAATCGATAATTGCGCGTGTCTCCGCTTCATTTGCGCCCCCGCTGTGCTTTTCATCGCGCTTGTTCAGCGTCTCAACAACTTGATAATGCACGCGCTCGCGCAACAGCGCAGGTTCGTCCGCCTCCACCGGCACGGTTGCGCCGTTTGGCGTGAGCGGCGTTTTTTTATCCAGCCGTTCTAATAACCCCATGGTTATACCCTCCGAATCATGCTGCGCGCAAAGGCAAAGATCTCTTTGGACGCCTTGGAATTGGGCGCGCAGTTGAGCAGCGGAATCCCGCGGTTTACGGCGAGCATCGCAGATTTTAAATCATACGGTATGACCAGCGCCGGCGTCATCTCCAATAGAGAGGTAATGTTCTTAACCTTGATGGTGGAGATCCCATCTTTATTGACCACAAGTTTAATTTTATCCTGCTGGTTGAGCGCCTCCAAAACCTTAATGCTTCGTTTTGCGTCGTGCAGAGCGGCGATGTCCTCGGTGACAACGAGCATGATCGTATCCGCCGTTTCCAGTGCGGCAATGGCGCAGTCCCCGATGGAAACGCCCATATCGACCAGAATATAGTCAAACTCCGTTCGCAGCGAGGAGAGGATTGCGTCGATATGCTCCGGGCGAATCAGCTCGGCATACTCCGGCGAACTGCTGGAGAGCATCACCTGTATGCCGCTCTGATGGCGAATGAGATAACTCTTGACCGTGGAGAGTTCAAACGAGTGCTCCTCCACCATATCCGCGATGGTATCCCCCTTGGGGATATCCAAATATACGCCGACCTCGCCAAACTGAAGGCTTAAATCGATCAGCGCAACTTTCTTATTCAGGGATGTGAGCGCATACGCGAGATTGACCGCCAGCGTCGTTTTACCAACGCCGCCCTTCGGGGAGTAACAGGCAACAATCTTGGAATCATAACTCGCGATTTTCTGTGTACTGCTGCGTCGGTTCTGGTCCCGATTTGCGGCGGCAAGGATCTGCGTCCGGATATTGTGTTCGCCGCTGCCGATGTCGATCACGCGGGCGATTCCGCACTCCATCGCGCGGGCAAGCATACGGCTGTCCAGCACAGGGGAGAGCAGAAGGATGGTGATATCGCTGCGCGCGGTAAACATCCGCTCCGCAAAGTCCAACTCTTGCTCCGGCTTGCCGCGTGTACCAATCAAAAGGACATCCGCCGGTTGGGAGGATGCCTTTTTTAACCCGTCGTTATCCGGGCGAAACATACTGGTGACGCGAAGCGCTTCATCCGTGAGCAGACTGGAGATCAGTTTTCTGTCATCGGCGGAGAACGCCGCGAGCATGATGCGAATACCGGTTGAGTTCTTTTCCATGATTTCGCTATTCCGCCTTTTCCAGCAGTGAATCGTTGACGATCGGATTCTGCAGGTTGCCTGTGTGATCACCCGAAGCGCGCATCACCAGCACGATAGAACCGCTTCTGGAGCCTTGAATGACGCGCATTGCGTCTTCCGGCGATAAAAACAGCGTTACACTCGTATAGCTGGCCGGTCCACCGTCCTCCGTGACGGCACCGGAACTTGAGAGTGAAGTCCCGACGGCCGCAACGCAGACGTTTTGCGCTGCGATCAGCGTTGTCCCTTGAGACGGACCGCCGCTGGAGCCTGCTGCCGCCGTCTGCTCGCCTGTCGCCGCTTCATCCTGCTGCGGCTTGGCGGCGGTCATGTCGTAGGAAGTGCTGGTATAGGAAATTACGTCCACATAATCGCCGCGCTGAATAAAGCCGGCAACACCGGACACCTCATCCACTGCAACGGTAACCGCGCGCATGCCCTCCGGGACGATGTAAGAAAGCCCGCTTTCGGTCTGACCGAGCTGCTTTAGCTTTGTCGGGAGGATTTGTTCCCCTTCGATCAGCGCGCTTTCGGTGACAAAGCCGACTACTTCTTCTACGGAGTGGGCCGCCAGCGGATGCGCAAACCCCTGCGGAATTTGCTTGAACGTCACCATTTCATTGGTGATTGGCGTATATGCCGGGATATTCGTCGCGGCGACGACCACCTGCTCATACTCTACCTTAACCTGCTTTTGCGCTTCGAGATTGCCGAGATAATAATACAGCAAAACGCCGGCGCACAGGGCGGCGATCAGGGCGAACACGACGATTTTCTTCATTCTTTCAGACCTCCGAAACGGATCTGCCGGGAGGTGTTGGATCCCGGCTGAGAAGAGATATTCTGTGGGAAACAGATAGACCGGGGATAAAACCGGCGAACGCGTAAACCACTGCGGGTGGCCACGCCCTCCATCGGGGCAGCTGTTCGCAGCGGGGATACCAGGACGCTAGCCCATCTTCATCGTATAAGTTGAATGCAGATGAAACGTTCCGTCCGGGGTTAAAAATTCGGTGAGCGGCGTCAGCGGCGGCAGATCATAGGCGGTGGCGACGGTGATATCGCCGTCTTTAAAGCTCGCCGCGTTGGAAAATGTAACCGTTATGGTCACCGTATTTTTCATGTAGCCCGGTTTTACTGCGTTAACGCGGTTGGTGACGGCCGTCCTGCTGGCCGTTGTGGTTGCGGCGACAATCCCCGCGCGAGTGCCTTCCCGCGTCATGGTATCCAAAACTTGCCGGGAGGAGGCGAGCCAACCCAACTCCACCATGCCGCAGATGAGCAGCAACACGAGAGGCAGCGCCAGAGCGAACTCAACGACGGATTGCCCGCCCTCGCGTCGCTTACGTAACAGCATTTGTTTCATGGTGATCACCTCTTTTTTCGCAGCGTCCCCGCCCAACGATCATCCGTATTTCTTTGGCCGCGATAAGAACTCCCTCGCGGCGGAAGAGATACCGACGAAAAACACGTCTCCAGAGTTGCCAGAACCGGGACGGAGGCGGAAATGCCGCATACGTTCTCACAAGTGCCGGAATGAGAGCGCCCGACTATCAAGCGGTCGCTCTCATTCCGAAACATTTGTTGTGGTATGGGCCGCTTGCCGTACGCGGATAAACGATCGCGCGCGGCAGGCAAGAATTACCGGATCGCTTTGGGGCGCAAAGTCGCGCAAATCATGAAATTCGCCCTGCATTTGCGTAACATCAGACAACAACACAATTACCCAACGCAAATATGCGTTAAGGCTGTATTGTTTTCGCGAGCATGGGATTATCGAGTCCTCCGTTGATCGAACCCGTTTTGATCACGAGGGCCAGTCTTCGCTGACACCGGAGAAAAACGAATTCGTGCTACCGCCAACCAGCTTGAGACCGACGATGACCACGGTTGCGACAAGCGCAATGATCAGGCCGTATTCCACGACTCCCTGACCGACTTCGTTGACCCAGAAGCATTTCATGGTCTGGATTGCCTTTCCTGTTTTTGAATCAGGAGTTATCAGGGGTTGGTGAGGTTGCCGGCGACGGAGTTGAAGGTGCTCGCAACATTGCCGCCGAGGGCTTTGATTGCGACGATGACGACGACCGCGACGAGCGCGATGATGAGGCCGTATTCTACCATGCCCTGACCTGCTTCATTCTTCAGAAAGTTCTTCATAGTGTCGTTTCTCCTTATTATTTTATTCTCAAATGACGATCATCAACGCATCGTTGATGTCGTTAAGAGCAAGTTCGCCGCTTTGCTTCATCGTGCAAAACGGAAGACGATGCCACGCTTGAGACGCGGCCGGATCCGATGCCCTATCCATTCTCCCTTTTTGGGACGGGAGAAAAGTCCCAACTTTCACCTCGCCACCCTGAAAAAGAGATCCTCGTATCATGTCTTTCTAGCACAGCTGTTGCAAACCCTATGCCTGAGGCACCAATAGCACGACGACCAGCGCCAGCGCAAGAAACGGCCCCATAGGGATCATTTCCTTCAATCTCTGCGGCAGCGGCATGCGCTTGTCAAGAAGCACGTATGCCAGCACCAGAAGTCCCATGCAGACAACCGCGTAGAGGCTGCCCGTTAAGCCGAGCGCAAACCCCATTGCCGCCGCAAGTTTGACATCTCCCGCGCCGATGTTTTTCCCAAACAGACTCGGCAGAAAAAAGATGACAAAACACGCTGCAAAGCCCAGCAGAGAGGACCAGATCCGAAAGGGGATTGCGCCCGTAAAGCCAAACAGCGCGGTGAGAAGCAGGATCGCCAGCACCAGCTCGTTTGGAATGACCCGGTGCTTTGCGTCAATATAAAACGCGCAGGCGGAGATCACCATCACGAACACAAGATACAGTCCGTGAAACGAAAATCCCGCGCGCCACCCGATGGCGCCGCCGGTGAGCACAAGGCTCGCGAGGAGTATCACGAAATGGTTTTGCTCCATCTCAGGGGCTAATCCGCGCTGCCGGAGCAAAAATGCCGAGATCAGCCGGACGGGCACCGCCAGCGCGGCGCCCAATGCAGCGCCAGACAGCACCGGCAGTAAAACTTGCATCATGGGTTCTCCTGTTCAATTCAAAATAACACCAGAGGTTTACTTTTTGGGAACAAAAAAAGCAGTTCGAAATTCCCGCGAATTTGAACCGCTGCGTTTATAGATGGATAGACGATAAACCAAATAACATGCCTGACGCATGAAAACGCGCGTTCTTCATTCGGCGGCTGGCTACCATGGGCAATTGCGTGCCGGTAGGCCCTTTAGCTTTGCGACCCCGGCTTTCGCCGGGTGTGCCATATACATGGGAAGAAACGCATCAATATATGGATATCAAAGTGCGCCGATCACGGGAAGCAATGACAGCGCACGCCCCCTGCGGGCAGACACCGGACAGTATCTCGGGGAAACGTCTTTTTGAACGAAATACTGCAAAAACGTGTTAACCCGTTGGGCTTGTGCGGACGATCCTTCCGAAGGATAGCGGAGACAAGCAGCCAAACCGCAAAACCAACGATCATCGGGCCAGACTCATACCAACATTTTGTGGCATTCTGCGATGCATAGATACCACCCGTGGGAGCAAAAACATTCGATTTCTGTATAAATGAACCGGTTGCATGGCATCGTATTGTTACTTAATTTGACGGTTTTAAACGCAATCGGGCTGTTCCGTGGATCCGCCTGGAGTTCGGCTGAGGCTACTTAACATTATGCGTGATATTAAGCTGCCGTGTCATAGGTCTGTTCGGGCCAAATTGCCTGTGTTGCCTGCATAAACACCTTGTAACAATAGTAACCGAAACGCAGATCGATTGCATAAAAAACCGATAAAATTCATGAAATATTAACAGTTTTCCGGGAAGTTCGCCATGCGTCGATGAAAAAAACTCCGGCACTCTACAAACATCTACAGGGCATAACTTATCAAATAAACGGACTACTGTCAAGTGATTATACAGCCATACTATACGGTAATATTACAATGTAACTTACGGCATGAATACACACTGCAACAGCGAGGTTCAGGCGCATCGTTCTGTGGCGCGCCGATTTGAGTAAGAAATGCGAGATTTTGGAGGGGTATATCTGGCAGAAATTCGACTTGGCCGAGGATAAAGCAACGGCCGGAGCGGTTGAGACGCTTTCTATTATTTAGCGCACCGGCGAACAATGGGCGGCGTACGGGCGGCTGATTGCGCGCTCAACTGCCCGCCTGCCGTGCGATTTTAGCCCCTGCCGAGCAGACCTGCCGCCCAACTGCGATGCGTTTGGCCTGGTTCGTTGGCTTTACGCATAGAAACATTGACGGAGGTAGATGGTTTCCTGCGCGGGCAAGCTGTTGAGCGCCGCGATAAAGGCAAAGATATGGACTTCGGTTGCCATCGATTGTATAATAGGAACAATTGGGGATAACAGAGCAAGGCGTGCCTTTCGGCTCTCGGCAAAAAGACCGCAGGCCGGATTGAATCGTACGCGAAACAGGATACGGAAGTATAAACTGTTAAAATGTGTTTATTCGGGCGTTAAACGAACGATTGCGGGCGACAATCCTGCGAAAAAATGTGCAAATTGGCGTTGAAAATGTGCCTTAAATCATACAATGTCACAGAAAATAAGCGCATTTGCCGCAGTGTTAACGGTTGCGGCTGACCCGGTTACGCTCAGGCGAGGCAAGCCGCGGCGCGGGAAGGGCGCGATCATCTTGCTCGGAAGCATTGTGAACACGGCTTCCGGCGGAACGAAAGGCAGTTTTCATGCCATACTCATCACACAGCGACGGGGACATTGATTGGACGGAAGGCCGGCCGGACGAGCAGAGCATCCCCGCGCATAAAAAACGTAAAACCGCGCGCGTGGTTCTTTCGTTGCTGGTGCTCCTGCTGCTCGGCGTCGTCGTGCTGCTGCTTGGCATCCGCCAGTATACCGTGGTTGGCGGATCGATGGAACCGACCCTGCGGACGGGAGATCGCGTTTACTATACGGGGTTTACGAAGCTACGCTTCAACGATCTGGTGATTTTCGACGCCGGATCTCTCTACGGCCGCGTGGTTAAGCGCGTGGCTGGCCTGCCCGGAGACACCATATCGATCAGCGCGGATGGGCGCCTGATTCGAAACCATGTACTCGAGGAGGAACCCTTTATTCTGCCGGACCAGCTGGGCAACAGCGGCATGCAGGAAATCACGGTTGCGGCGGGAACGGTGTTTGTGCTTGGCGACAACCGCGCGGAATCGATTGACAGCCGCGACAGCAGGATCGGACTCATCCGCCAGGATGCAATTCTGGGTGTCGTTACAAATTTCATCCGGGAAATCGGCGGATAAACATCATCCGAAACAGCGGAAGGAACCCATAAACATGAATCCATACAACGGCTGCCGTGGTAAAGAAACGCACAGCGGAAATCCGAACAGAGGCTGCAAAGGCCGAATCGGATTTCTGATGGTCGCCATGCTGCTGATTGCTTTTTTTACCGGTTGCACCAATCAAACGGTGAGCGCGCTGGACTACACGCTGGAAAACGAGCTCTACGCCGGAGAGCAAGGCGGGCAGACCGAACAACCGCCGGCGGAGAGCGCAGCCGGAGCGGCGGAGGAAACGCCTCCCGCTCCGACCGAATCGGCGTTGGTTGAGGCGACGCCGGATCCGGCGAACTCCCCCGGCATTGAACCAACGGCGGCAGGCGCAACGCCAACGCCGGACGTTGGCGAAACGGGCGCAGGGGAGCAAACGCCGGTAGCGACCTGCCGCTATACCATATTGGTCAAGGATGAATCCGGCGCGGCGCTTTCCGGCGCGCGCGTCGCGCTCTATCAGGCGGGCGGACTGCTGTATTCCGAGATATCCGGTAATGACGGCAGCGTTTTCTGGATGCTGCCCACCGGACAGTCGTATTATGCGCTTGCGGAACTCGCGGGCTATCGGCAGATTGACAACGGGAGCTATGCCGCCTCGCTCAATCAGGATAAGCGCGCGGATATCATTCTCGCCAGATCCGCCGCCGAGGAGGAAAGCGGCGCGACGCCGACGCCGCTGCCGGTGCCGGGCGCGCCGGAGGGCAAGGTTACCATCGCTGCCGCGGATGTGACAATTCAGGCGGGAGATTCGTCGTTTTCTCTGAAGGACGGCGTGAGTGCAAAGACGGAGTTTGACCAGACCGTTTCGGTTTGGGTTGTGAACGACGGCGGTTTTCTCGCCGATGAGGCTGGTGTGTATACCGTTGTTTACGGCGCGCTGGAGAACGGCATGCTGACGACCGTGACGCGCATCGTTACGGTGGAGGGGGAAGCGGAGGAGACGGTGGGCGGGCGCGAAGCCGGTGCGCCGGCCGGCAGCAGCAAAGAGCGGTATGAAATCCTCCTGGCCTATCGAAACGGGATCTACGCGCAGATGAGCGATAAGATTGCGGAGTTGACCGCCGACTATCAGCGAAAGATTGCCGAGGCTACCGCCGCAAATACCGGCGCGCGTATCCTCGCCGAGGTGACGGCGGAAAACGACACGGACGAGATGCCAACAGCCGCACGGGATGTGCAGGAGGTCGCCGGCGCAACGGTTACCAACTGGCCGGATATTCTGGCAACCTTTCTTGCCCAAAATGTAGCGGACGAGGAAAACCCGCTGAACGCGGATATGCTGGAATCCATTTCGCTCTCCCGGCTGGACAGCGTGTTCTGGGATATGAACCGGATTGAGGTATATCGCATCGATGGACAGGCCAACGTTCTGCTCACCGCGAAGACCTATGAGGACATGGCAAGCGACTATCACCTGAGCGATCGGCGCAAGAGCTTCCTCTATGAGCTCATGCAGCCGGAGTTTCAGCGTACGTTTGCATCGCTGACGGGGAATACGGCGTTCGACGGCTCATCGGAGATCGACCCGGAGCAGGTTCTGCAGACCCTGCCGGAGAATGTCAATCTGGGGCGAAAACAGGTCGTGGAGAAGGCTCTCTCGTTGGTCGGCAAGGTGAAATATGTCTGGGGTGGGAAATATAACTGCCTCGGATGGAGCAGCGCCTGGGGCGGCATCAGCGACGAAGCGGCGGAGCGGATTGGCTCCGTAACGAGCCGGTCTACCGTCAAGGGCCTGGATTGCAGCGGATTTGTCAGCTGGGTGTTTATCAACGCGGCGGGGGACCCCGCAGCGCTGGGCGGAATTGGGAACGGTTCCAACAACCAGTGGAAGCGGACTGTTTCTGTCGGCTGGGACGAGGGACGTCCAGGCGATCTCGCGTTCTTCTATGTGCCGGGTGAGCGGCAGATCAACCACGTTGGAATCATCGTCTCTGTTGATTCGGATGGAAGCTATCTGGTTGCGCATTGCTCCTCCCGGCAGCACGGCGTGGTCGTGACCGACGGTTGGAGCACAGGATTCCGGTATATCCGCAGGCCGGCGTTTTTCCAGTAAGGCCGCGCGGGGAAACAATCGGGTATCACAACTCGGATGATCGACAAAACCCGTCGGGGGCGATTCGAAAATCCCCCATGTTCCTTCAAATTTGGCGATTCATTCGCCGAATTTGTGAAAAAATGGCGCGATTCGCGTCATTTTAACCCAAAGTAAAACCCATCGGCAGAGTCCGCAGGACTTTGTCGATGGGCTGAATGGGCGCCGGCTTTCCGGCGCCCATGGTTTATCTCCCGGTTCGGGATAGCAACGAAACTGATTACTGATGCGGGATGGCTGGTAAAACCTCTTCGCGGAAAAAGCGGCGCGCATCTTCCGCGGCGATGACAGACTTCGTCCCGTTTAGCGTCACGCTCACGCCCGGCCTATGACATTCCCTCGTGCAGAATGTTGCCGCAAATACAATCTGATCATGGAGCTGATAGTCCTCAATCATATGCTGAAAGGTGGAGATGACGTTGTATGCTCCCTTGAGATGGCAGGCGCTGCCAATGCAGACCGAAAGCTGGGTCATGCGTCGCGACCTCCTTTTTTCGAATAGTTCACGTGCAGCAGTTCGTGCACTCTGCCCTTGAGTACATCGCCGTACAGCGACTGCACCAGCGCGTTTTCCTCGGAGCGCTTGACGCTGGAGAGGCGGTCGGCCGCGTAGAGCCCGTCTCCGCGCTCGGCCTTTGCGCAGGAGGAGCCGTAGGGCTGTCCTGCGCCGCTCACACAGCCGCCGGGGCAGGCCATGACCTCGACAAAATCATAGTGCGCCTCGCCGGAGAGGATACGTTGGATCAGCGCGTCGGCATGGTCCAGCCCGCTGACTACGGCGATCCTGAGTTCGCTTCCCTGATAGGGCACCCGCGCCTCCTTGACGCCCTCCATGCCGCGCACGCCGGCATAGGCCGAGGAATAGAGCCCTCCGCGTGATTTATCCGAGGCGAGGCGGCGCAATACGGCCTCCGTAACGCCGCCGGTGACGCCAAAGATGACGCCCGCGCCCGAGACCGTGCCAAACGGAAGATCCACTGCGTCCGCCGCCAGCTCCTCAAACACGATGCCGGATTCCTTGATCATTCGGATGAGCTCCTGCGTGGTGATGACCGCGTCCACATTCGGCGCGCCGTTCACGCAAAACTCGTCCCGCACGGCTTCAAACTTCTTTGCCGTACAGGGCATGACGGCAACGTGAAACTGCCTGCGCGAGGAGGTTTTGCCGTCTTCCTTGATGACCGAGGCAAACATCTGCATCGGCGAGCGGCAGGAGGAAATATGCGGCAGGAGGTCGGGATAGTTTTTTTCGCAATACTGCACCCAAGCGGGGCAGCAGGAGGTAAACAGCGGGAGCGCTTTCTCCCGCTCCAGATGCCCCAGCAACTCCTCGCTCTCCTCCAGCACGGTCAGATCCGCGCCGAGCGAGGTGTCGTATACCTCGTCAAATCCCATGCGGTGCAGGGCGGCGATGATGCTACCCATCGCGTTTTCACCGTCGCGGAGGTTGAACGACTTGCCGAGCGCAACGCGAACCGCGGGGGCGATCTGCGCGGTCACCTTGACGTCCGTCGCCTCCAGCGCCTGCCAAACCTTGTTTAAGTCGTCCTTGACGACGATTGCGCCTGTCGGGCAGACCGCCGCGCATTGCCCGCAGCCGACGCAGGGCGACGCGGCAATCGGGATGCCGAACGCGGTGCTGATCTCCATCCGTGAGCCGCGATAGGCAAAGTCGATTGCGCCGACATGCTGCACCTCGCTGCACATGCGCACACAGTCTCCGCAGAGGATACATTTGCTGGCGTCCCGCGTGATGCAGAGGGAGGAGTCATCCCGTTTTTGGCGGGGCGCCGTATTGGGGAAACGCACCCCGCGGATATCGAATCGCATCGCAAGATCCTGCAGTTTGCAGGTTCCGTTGTTGCCGCAGGTGGTGCAGTCCCGGCAATGGTTGGCGAGCAGGAGTTCAAGGATGTTTTTGCGATAGCGGCGGAGTCGTTCGGTGTTGGTTTTAATCGTCATGCCGGCCTTTGGCGGGGTGGAACAGGCGGCTTCAAGGTCGCCGCGCGCGGTCTCCACCATGCACATGCGGCAGGCGCCGTAGACCGAGAGTTCCGAATGATAGCAAAACGTCGGGAGTTTGATGCCGATTTTTCGAATTAGCTCCAGCAGGTTTTTTTCGCCGTTGATCTCTACCGGGATGCCGTCCACGGTCATGAATTCTTTCTCTTGCATATGGCCTAACCCTCCATAACCGCGTGGAATGCGCAGGTCGCTGCGCATGCGCCGCAGCGGATACATGCTGTCTCATCGATCGAATAGGGATGCTTAATCTGCCCGGAGATTGCGCCGACCGGGCAGGCTTTTGCGCACTTGGAGCAGCCCTTGCATAGCGTGGGGTCGATCCGGATGCGCTTGAGCCTCTGACAACTGCCGGCTGGGCAGCGCTTGTCCCGAATATGCGCCTCATACTCCGCGCGGAAGCTGCGGATGGTGCTCACGACGGGGGAAGCGGCGGATTTGCCGAGGCCGCAGAGCGCAGTGGCCGAGATGGTGTCCGCCAGCTCCAGCAGCAATTCAATGTCGCCCTCCTCGCCCTTGCCCTCAACGATGCGCTCCAATATCGCAAGCATGCGCTTGGTTCCCTCCCGGCAGGGCACGCACTTTCCGCAGGATTCGTTCTGGGTAAAGTGCATGAAAAACCGCGCGACCTCCACCATGCAGGTGTCCTCGTCCATGACGACGAGTCCGCCGGAGCCGATCATTGCGCCTGCCTTCTTGAGCGAGTCAAAGTCCAGCGGCAGGTCGAGATCCTCCGCGGTCAGGCAACCGCCCGATGGCCCGCCGATCTGCACCGCTTTAAACGCCTTGCCGCCGCGAACGCCGCCGCCGACGTCGAAGATCACCTCGCGCAGGGTGGTGCCCATCGGCACTTCGATAAGCCCCGTGTTGACGATGTTGCCCGTCAGCGCAAAGGCCTTTGTGCCGGGGCTGTTCCGCGGCCCGATGGAGAGATACCAGTCTGCGCCGCGGTTGATGATCAGCGGCACATTCGCATAGGTTTCGACATTGTTGAGTACGGTCGGTTTGTCAAACAGGCCGTGCTCCACCGTGCGCGGGGGTTTCACACGTGGCATGCCGCGCTTGCCTTCGATAGAGGCGGTCAGCGCGCTGCCCTCGCCGCAGACGAACGCGCCTGCGCCGCGCGCCACCCGCAGGCGAAAGGAAAAGCCGGTGCCAAGAATTCGCCCGCCGAGAAGCCCGAGATCTTCCGCCTGCCGGATTGCGCGTCGCAGACGCTTGACCGCGAGCGGATACTCCGCGCGAACATAGATATATCCCTTGCTCGCGCCGCAGGCAAGACCTGCGATCATCATGCCTTCAAGCATACGGTGCGGATCGCCCTCCATGACGCTGCGATCCATAAACGCGCCGGGATCGCCCTCGTCGCCGTTGCAGACAATGTATTTTTGTTCCGTGTTCTGCCGGCGTACCTGGGACCATTTTTGTCCGGCCGGGAAACCGCCGCCCCCGCGTCCGCGCAGGTTCGATTTTATGATTTCGTCGATGATTTCGTCCTGCGTGCGCGAAAAGAGCGCCTGTTCCAGCGCGCTGTAGCCACCGATTGCGAGATATTCGCGGATGCTGGTGGCGTCAATCTGCCCGCAGTGCTCCAGCACGAGCCGCGTTTGTTTCTGATAAAACGGGATTTCCTCTTGGCGGGGATAGCGTTCGCCTTCCTTGACAAACGCAAGCCGCTCTATGCGCTCGCCGCGCAGAATCGTGCGCTCGATGATTTCCTCACAGTCGTTCGGCTGCGTTTTCGTGTAGAGCCAGCCCTGCGGTTCGATGCGCACCAGCGGTCCCATCTCGCAAAAACCGTGGCAGCCGCATTCCTTGAGGCCGACGCGCTCGCCGTGCGGCTCCTCCGCCAGTTCAACGGACACGGGTATATTTCGATCCTCCATGAGCGATTGGAGACGCGCAAAAATCTCCATCGAGCCGCTGGAAACGCAGCCCGTTCCGGCGCAGACCAGGATCCGCTTGGTTTCGAGGGAACGTGCGTAGGCGCAGGTTTTTCGCAGGGCGGCAAGATCGGCTTGACTGCTGAGTTTCATCGTGCTTCCTCCTCGGCCTTTGCCGCGAGTTCCTCCCGCAGGGCGCGAACCAGTTCGCCGGCCTTCTCCGGCGTCATGGCGGGATAGACCTTGTCGTTCACGGTTAAAACAGGCGCGAGGCCGCATGCGCCGAGGCAGGACACCGTCTCCACGGTGAAGCCAAGGTCGTCGGTGGTTCGCTTATCCTCGCTTAAGCACAGTTCCTTGCGTAAAAACTCTAAAATTGGGATCGATTTTCGAACATGGCAGGCCGTTCCATCACAGATGCGGATGACGAAGTGCCCTTTTGCCTCCAGGGAAAAGTTCTCGTAGAAGGTTGCGACAGAGAATATGCGCGCCTCGCTGATTCGCATCTTCTCCGCGAGATAGGGGAATACCTCTCTGGGCAGATAGCGATAGCGCTCCTGAATGTCCTGCAGGATGGCGATGACGGCGGATTCCTCTGTGCCGTTGGCCAGCAGAATTTCATCCAGCGCGCCATAATCGAATGTTGATTGCATGGGTGTTTCGTTCCTCCGGCGTAGTATCGTGAATGAAGTGTTTTCGGATCGCTTTCCTTTTGCGGCTGGTCGCGGTTCCGCCCGTGCGGCGCTCGTTCTTCGCAAACAGACGCCAGAAGGAAAGACTTGGGTCGTATCCATATCGATTAATTGATATCGATATAATGTATCGATATGATAATACTGAATAGCAATTCTGTCAACCACTTTACGGGGGGGGGGAGAATTTATCTGTGAATTCCGATTCGCCACGGCGCGCATACCGATCCGTACGGCTCAGGAGCCAGCATTTCGCAAATGAAGAGGAGAAACCACAAAATCCGACCAATATCATAAAAAAATCTATTGTTGATTGTTTTAAAACAGAACATAATTTATGGGGGATTCTGCACATCATATAATTCGAGATATTTACCTGTCAGAAGGGAATATTCCATGTTTAAGGTTTTTCTGGTCGAAGATGAGATTGTGATGCGAGAGGGAATACGAAAAAACATCCAATGGGAGCAGTATGGCTTTGAATATGCCGGAGATGCGCCGGACGGCGAGCTTGCGCTTCCGCTGATTCGGCAGATACAGCCCGATCTTTTAATCACCGACATCAAGATGCCGTTTATGGACGGACTCGCGCTGAGCGAGCTGATCCGAAAGGAACTGCCCCGCACCAAAATTGTCATTATCAGCGGATATGACGATTTTGCCTATGCACAGCAGGCGATTCGTATGGGGGTGGAGCAGTATCTGCTCAAACCCGTCGTCAAAGAAAAACTCGTAGAGCTGCTGATTTCTCTCCAGAAGAAGATGGAGGCCGAGCAGCAGCAGCGGGAGTATCTCGCGATGTTCCAGCGCGAGGCGCAGGAATATGAGGTGTTCTCCCGCAGGCGCTTTTTTGAGCAGATTGTTACCGGAGGGCTGAGCGTTTCGGAGATTTCCGAAACTGCGAAGGCCCTGGAGATAGAACTCAATGCGCCATACTATAACATTCTGCTCTTTTCGCTGAGCAGCGCGGAGTACGACGGCAGCGCGCCGGAAGGGTATTCGGAGGCGCTGGCCGCCCTGCAGGAACAGGTGACAAAGATGCTGGTCAGCCACTCCGAACTGATCCTGTTCCGCTGGAACATCTCGACCTATGCGGTGTTGATCAAAGGTGCGAAGGAGGAGATCGGCCAGCGGACAGAGGGCTGCCTGGACAGCCTCGAACATCTCTGCGCAGAGGCCGGCCATGAGGTAAACTGGCATATCGCCAGCGGCACCGCGGTTTCGCGCCTCAGCGCACTGCCCGCCTGCTTTGCCGAAGCAAGCCGCATCCTATCCTACCGCTATCTCTGCCCGGAGGAACATATCCTCTCGGAAGCGAGCATACAAAACCTGCGCGGGAAAAGCGGCTCAAATTCCCGATCCGGCAATCAGGAGATTGATCAGGAGCGCATCCGCTGCTTTTTAAGCGGGGGAACGGCGGAGGAGATCGATCAATTTATCGACCAACTATTGGAGAGCGCGGGCAGCGGAACCGCCCCGCTGCCTATGTTCTGCCGCTATCTGACCATGACGGTCTATTTTGCGTCGGTTGCATATTTGGATTCTATCGGCGGCCGGAGCGAGAGCTATTGGCCGCCGGAACTGCGCCCCAGAGACAACATCTCCTCGCCGGAAGAGGTGCGCCTGTATGCGCGCCAGATCATGCTGCATGCCATCGGGCTAAGAGACCTCGAAAGCCGAAAACAGCAGCGCGACCTGCTGGCGCAGGCGATCGGATTCATCGATCAACACTACGCCGAAGAGACCATGTCGCTCGACCGCGTGGCGCAGAAGGTGAACATCAGTCCCAACTATTTCTCCGCCATGTTCAGCCAGGAAATCGGGCAGACGTTTATCGAATATTTGACCGGAAAGCGAATCGCCGAAGCAAAGCGCATGCTCCGGCAGACGGACATGCGCTCCAGCGAAATCGCGTTTGCCGTGGGATTTCGAGATTCCCACTATTTCAGTTTTGTGTTTAAAAAAGTTGCCGGGTGTACGCCGAGCGAATACCGAAGAGGAGACAAACGGTGATCGAACAAATCAACGCTTCGGCAAAGAACGAAAAGACGACCATGCAGAAAAAGCTGTGGAAGATGATTTTAATCGTCACCATACCGCTCATGCTGATCATCATACTGGTGGTTGGCATCAGCATCGGATACGGCTTGCAGTATAATTCGATCTTGAACAACGTGACCACGGCCTCGGACTTTAACCGGGACTTTACGGACACCATCAAGACCAAGATGTACTATTATGTGATCGACAGCCAGTATTCCGTCGGAATGCCGACCGAAGAGGTGAAATCCGCCGAGGCGATTGCGCGAAAGCTCATCGAGACGACTGCGGAACGGGATAGCCTCCGCGCGATCAACAGCGTATTGAACCTCTGCCACAACCTCGAGGATAAGATGCAGGAGATTGCGGGGACCGAAGGATACGACTCCCGCATGAGCCAGCTCAATGACAACATCTATGTCATGGCGGATTTGATTCAGGAATACATGTATACCTATCTCTACTATGAGGCGGTGCATCTGGACGCCCTGCAGTCCACCATGATTACAAACATGGTGGTGCTTATGGGCGTTGTGGTTGTGCTTGCACTCGTGCTGCTTTTCATCCTGCTGAGCTATTCGCGCAAGCTGAGCCGCCGGATCGTGGATCCGATCGATATGCTCTGCGACCGTCTCGTGACCATCGGGCGCGGCGGGCTGCTGGTCTGCGAACCGATTCAGGCGGATGTGGAGGAGGTACAGCTGCTCTCCGACGGCATCGAAAACATGGTTGGACATCTCAAACGGCAGATCGAGCGCAACACGGAGCAGGAAAAACAACGCAGGCGAACGGAACTGGCCCTGCTACAGGCACAGATCAATCCGCATTTTCTCTACAACACGCTGGATACCATCGTCTGGCTTATCGAGTCCGGCGAGATAACGGAATCGGTCAACATGGTCGGCAGTTTGTCCAACTTTTTTCGATTTTCGCTCAGCCGCGGACAAAACGTTATCACGCTCAAGGAGGAGCAGCAGCATATCAAGAGCTATCTGGAAATTCAGCATATGCGCTATCGCGACCTGATGGAGTATGAAATCGATATACCGGAAGAGCTGGATCGATACATTCTGCCAAAGCTTACCCTCCAGCCGCTCGTGGAAAACGCGCTTTATCATGGCATCAAGATCCGGCGGCGCAAGGGGCTCATCCGCGTGAGCGGGCGCGCGGAGGACGAGAATATCATCCTTGAAGTGGCGGACGACGGGAGCGGCATGAGCGAAGAACGGCTGCAGGAGCTGCGTGATTCGCTTGCGGACGGCAGACCGGAAGGATTCGGGCTACGCACAGTGCATCAGAGAATACAGATTTTGTTTGGCACGGAATATGGGCTCTCCCTGGAGAGCACGTCGGATATCGGCACCAAGATATTTGTCAAGATTCCCATGAAGACCAGCGAGAAGGAGACGGGCGCATGAAGAGGGTTTTCGGTATCATCTGCTTTGCAGTATTCTGCCTAGGGGCGTTGGCGGGCTGCGTGTCGGGTGCGCAGCCGCAGACAGGGGACACGGATGAAAATCTGCGCGATACCATTCTGGTCGGGTTTTCTCAGGTGGGGGCGGAGTCGGAGTGGCGCGTCGCCAACTCCGAGAGCATGAAAGCCGCGCTGAGCGAGGAAAACGGCTATGAATTGATTTTCGACGACGCGCGCAACGAGCAGGAAAACCAAATTCGCGCCATCCGAACGTTCATCCAGCAGGATGTGGATTATATTGTGTTTTCGCCGCGCGTGGAAACGGGCTGGAACTCCATTCTTCTGGAGGCACGGGACGCGGGCATACCGGTAATCGTCATTGACCGTGATATTGAGGTGAAGGATAGAAACCTCTACACCGCGTATATCGGCTCGGATTTTCGCAAGGAGGGTGAGACGGCCATGCGCTGGCTGGAAAACCTGCTCACCCGTCAGGGGCGAACGCAAAATCCCGTGAATATCGTCCATATCCAGGGGACCATCGGTTCCTCCGCGCAGATTGGCCGGACCGCCGCGCTGGAGCAAGCGTTAGGGCGAAATACGAATTGGCAGATCGTGGCGCAGGAATGCGGCGATTTTACGCGCGCCAAGGCATATGAGGTGATGGGGGCGATTTTGAAAGAGACCAAGGATATCGACGTCGTCTACTGCGAAAACGACGGGGAGGCGCTCGGCGCAATCGACGCAATGGAGGAGGCGGGCTTAAGCTGCGGCACGAACGGCGGCGTAATCGTCATTTCCTTTGACGCGACGAAGCTGGGGCTGACCTATTGCAAGGAGGGAAAAATCGCTCTCAATGTGGAGTGCAATCCGCTGCAGGGGCCGTATGTTGCCGACATGATCCAGCGGATGGAGCGCGGCGAGAAGGTAGAACAGGAGAAATATGTCGACGAGACCTACTTTGAGAGCCAAACCATTACGCAGGAAATGATTGACAGCAGGGAATATTGAGAGGGGAACGGGGCATTGTGCGACGCAAAGCCCCGTTTTTTTCGAATAAAGTGTTCAGCGTTCGTCAGCGGTTTTTTACGGTCGGCGTTGAAAAAATTACGGAGGATTTTCTGTAAATTCGCGGTCGCCGTTTCGCTTGGTGTGTTATCTATTCAAGTTGGTTGACATTCTTATGCGATTGGCCGGAAGTGGTTGGATTCCGATTTTTTGTGTGTTATAAGGTGAATGCGGGATCGCAAAAGCGAGCGCACATCTATACAACACATCTGAAAAAATGGAAAGGAAATCGGAACCATGAAAAAGATTATTGTTCTCCTCCTCGTTGCTCTTATGGCGTTTGGTACCGTAGCTTGCGCGCAGGCTCCGGCACCGGCAGCCACCGAAGCCCCGGCAGCGGCAGCGACTGAAGCGCCGGCAGCGGCAGCGACCGAAGCCCCGGCAGCAGCCCAACTGATCAAAGTCGGCATCATCAACAACCCGCCGGCGGAGTCCGGATACCGCGCGGCAAACGTCGCAGACTTCGAGAAAGTCTTTACGGAAGCGAACGGCTATGCGGTTTCCACCTTCTACAGCCTGAAGAATGACGAGCAGCTCAATGCGGCGGCTCAGTTCATCACCGACGGCGTAGACTACCTGCTCATCTCCGCGGCAGCAACCGATGGCTGGGATGCCATCCTCTCAAGCGCGAAGGAAGCCGGCATCAAGGTGTTCCTCTTCGACCGTATGATCAACACGGACGAGAGCAACTATGAAGCCGCCGTTGTCTCCGACATGTCACAGGAAGGCGTAACCGCCGTCAACTGGCTCAAGGCGCAGAACCTCGACTCCTACAAGGTCATCCATATTCAGGGCGCGATGGGTTCGGACGCGCAGATCGGCCGCACCGCGGCGCTGGATGCGGAGTTCGCAGCCGGCACCATGACCAAGGTTGTGCAGCAGACCGCCACCTGGGACGAAGCAACCGCAAAGCAGATTGTGGAATCCGTCATCAACGCCAAAGAAGAGTTCAACGTCATCTACGCCGAGAACGACGGTATGGCCAAGGGCGCCGTTGCGGCTCTTGACGAAGCGGGCATCACCCACGGCGTCGGCAAGTCCGTCATCGTGATGGGCTTTGACTGCAACAAGTGGGCGCTCCGCGAGCTGCTCGCCGGCAACTGGAACTATGACGGCCAGTGCAGCCCCTTCCAGGCGACCGTGATCTCCGACATGATCAAAAAGCTCGAAGCTGGCGAAACCCTGACCCAGAAGAAGGTTATCTCCGAGGAGCGCGGCTTTGACGCCACGACGATTACGCAGGCGGATATCGACACCTACGGCCTCGGCGAGTAGGCAAACCAAAGGATCTCTTCCCATCTAAGGGAGTTTCAATCAGGATGTCGGTGCGGAGTATGCGGACACGGTCTGCATACTCGCACCGCCATTTTCAGGAATCCGCATCGCATAAAGGATGGTAACCCCTATGCCAAACGACATCGTTTTGTCCATGCGCAGCATCTGTAAATCCTTTCCCGGCGTCCGTGCGCTGCATAATGTCGATTTTAGCCTTTCCGCAGGCGAAATCCACGCCCTGATGGGTGAAAACGGAGCCGGCAAATCCACTCTGGTGAAGGTTTTAACGGGCGTATATCCCAAGGACTCGGGGCAAATCTATCTTTCCGATTTAAGCCGTGAGATCTCGATTAAATCTCCGCAGGATGCCCAGGATCTCGGCATCAGCACCGTCTATCAGGAAATCACGCTGTGCCCAAATCTGACCGTCGCCGAGAATATGTTTATCGGCCGCGGGAATGATCATTTTGTCAACTGGCGCTTGATGGAGGCCAGGACGGACGAAATCTTACAAAAATTGAATATACCGGCGAGGGCGACGCAGCAGCTTTCTACCTGCTCGCTGGCCGTGCAGCAAATGGTTGCCATAGCCCGCGCCGTGGATATGGAATGCAAGGTGCTCATTTTGGATGAGCCGACATCTTCCCTGGACGAGCGCGAGGTCGGCAAGCTGTTTTCGCTGATGCGCGATCTCAAGGCAAGGGGCGTCGGAATTATCTTTATCACGCATTTTCTAGAACAGGTGTATGAGGTTTGCGACAGAATTACCGTTTTGCGCAACGGCGAACTGGTCGGCGCCTATGCGATCAAGGATCTGCCGCGCGTGCAGCTTATCTCTAAGATGATGGGCAAGGAGCTGGACGATATCTCGGACATGCACAGCCGCGTTCTGCAGCCGGACGATGCGCACACCGTGCCGGTGCTGGAGGCGGTCGGCCTCTCCAGCGCGGCGGGCACGAAGCCGTTTGACTTCCGGATTGACAAAGGGGAGGTCAACGGGTTCACCGGACTGCTTGGCTCGGGTCGCAGCGAATGCGTGCGCGCTATCTTTGGCGCGGACAAGGTGACGGGCGGCAAGATCAAGATCAACGGCAACTGCGTCAAGATTGGCAAGCCGAAGGACGCCATGAAGCAGGGCATCGGCTACCTGCCGGAGGATCGGAAACAGGATGGAATCGTAGAGGATCTGTCTGTTCGGGATAATATCATCCTTGCCTTGCAGGTGTTACGCGGGTTCTTCCGCCCGTTTTCCAAAGCGGAGGCAGAGGAATTTGCAGACCAATACATCCGGCTATTGGACATCAAGACCGCCTCGGCGGATACGCCGATCAAGTCCCTCTCCGGCGGTAACCAGCAAAAGGCGATCTTGGCGCGCTGGCTGCTGACCAAGCCGCAATATCTGATTCTGGACGAGCCGACGCGCGGCATCGACGTCGGCACCAAGGTCGAGATACAAAAACTCGTTCTCAAGCTGGCGGAGGAGGGCGTTAGCGTCACCTTCATCTCGTCCGAAATCGAAGAGATGCTGCGCACCTGCTCGCGGCTGATCGTGCTGCGGGATCGTAAGATCGTTGGCGAACTGAGAAACGAGGATATGACGCAGTCGAAAATTATGCGCACGATCGCGGGGGAGACGGCGGAAAATGGATAACAGATTTCAAAAACTGATGAAGTCGCAGCTGGTGATCCCTTTGTTTGCGCTGCTGTTGCTGGTGGTGTTCAATCTCATTCGGGACGTAGGGTTCTTTTCCCTCAGCATCACAACCAACAACGCGGGAAACGCGGTTCTCTCGGGCAACATCATCAGCATTTTAAACGGCGCGTCGGAACTCGCGATTCTTGCAATTGGCATGACGCTGGTGACCGCGGCCTGCGGCGGGCAGGATATCAGCGTTGGCGCGCTGGCCGCGATTGCCGGAAGCGTATTCGTCCGAATTCTGCGCGAGCACAACATCTCCATGCCGATGATTCTGGTTGCGTTTCTGGCGAGCTGCGTCGTCGCCATACTGTTTGGCATGTTCAACGGCACGTTGGTTTCCGTGTTTCGAATTCAGCCGATGATCGCGACTCTGATTCTCTTTACAGCCGGGCGGCCGATTGCCTACTGGATTAACGGCGGCGCGACGCCCACGGTAGAGAGCCCGCTTCTTGGCTATATCGGAAGCTTTATTCCGGGCATTCCGATTCCAACGCCAATTCTAATCGTCATCGTATTCGGCATACTGGTGTCGCTGCTGCTGCGTTTCACCAACCTTGGCCTCTATACGCAGACGGTTGGAATCAACGAGCGTTCCGCCCGGCTCAACGGCATCAATCCGGTTTGGATCAAGCTCATGTCCTTCATGATGCTCGGCGTCTGCACGGCGATGGCGGGCTGCATCGGCGTCAGCCGAATGGGCCTAATCAACCATGAAACCATGCTGCTGGATATTGAGATGGATGCGATTCTGGCGGTTGCCATTGGCGGCAATGCGCTCGGCGGCGGAAAATTCAGCCTGACCGGATCGGTCATTGGCGCATATATCATACAGGCGCTGACCATTACGCTCTACGCCATGAAGGTTTCGTCCACGGCGGTAAAGGCCTACAAGGCGATTGTTATCATCGCCATTGTGGTGCTTGGCTCGCCGGTTGTGAAACGATATGTTCTTATGCTGCGTGACAAGCTGTTTACCAAACCGATGAAAGTTACGGAGATGTAATCATATGGCAAGCAATAGAGACGTATCAACCACAACACAATTAAACCGGTCAAGGGAGCCAATCTCCAACACCAACCTGCTGCTTGCGATTACAATTTTTACCTTTGCGGGCATGTATACGCTGGCGATGGCGGTTTGGGGCGGCGGATTCTTAAACCCACAGCAGTTTCTGGATATCTTCAACAACAATGCGTTTTTAATCGTTCTGTCCTGCGGATTGACCGTCGTCATGATCGCGGGCGGGATCGATATCTCCGTTGGCGGAATTACGGCGCTGATCACCATGATCTGCGTCGTCTATCTGGACGATCATTCCGGCAGCGTCGCCGGTTCCATTGCTCTGGCATTGACAATCGGGCTCTCATTCGGCTTGGTGCAGGGATTTCTCGTTTCCTATTTGGAGATTCAGCCGTTTATTGTGTCCCTCGCGGGAATGTTTTTTGCCAAGGGCATGACGACGATCGTCAGCGCCGCGCCGCGTACCGCGGTGCACGAGGCGTTTCTTTCCTTAAAAGAGTTTCGGATTGTCATTCCGGGCATCGGCTCCTACGGTAAGACGGGTAATTTTATCCCCGCGAGAATTGAGCTTGGCGTCATTATTGCGCTGTGCGTCGTTCTTTTGATCTTCGCCATGCTTCGCTGGACGCGGTTTGGGCGCAACCTGTACGCGGTCGGCGGAAACAACCAGAGTGCGCTGATGCTTGGCATCAATGTGAAGCGCACGAAGTTCTTCTCCTACCTGCTCTGCGGGCTGCTCTCCGGCATCGGCGGATATGTTTACCTTCTGCACACGGGCGCGGGAAATGCCTCCAACGCGACCGCCGCGGAGATGCAGGCGATTGCCTCCTCTATCATCGGCGGTACGCTGCTCACCGGAGGCGTTGGCAATGTGTTCGGCACGCTCTTTGGGGTTCTCTCGCTCAAGACCATCAGCAATATCGTCATCGCATCCGGCCTTAGGGAGCCCTATTGGCAGAGCATTACGACAGGGCTTATGCTGTGCTTCTTCATCCTGCTGCAAAGCGTTGTGCTCGCCATTCGCGAAAATGGCGGCATCAAACGACGCCGGTAGTTGGCGGCGAGAAAACACCGCCACGGGACTCAACACAATAGGAATCAGGTCATAACATCGCAATGAGAGTTGTATCTGAGCGCAAAAGCTGCGCGGGCAGAGCAACAACGGGGTTGCGATGTTTTTTTGGAGTTGACGAGATGGGGGATAAGGCCATTGTCCGAAACGGCTGTTCGGGCGCTGTGCTTTACGCCGCGAGGAACAAGACGATTCTGATTGGACAAGTGTGCTATAATACTCTACAGCCAGCTCGAAAGGAAACCCTAGCCATGCATATGTCCGATGCGCTTGTCTCTCCCGCGGTGGGGATCGGCATGCTCGCCGTCAGCGGCGCGGCGCTTGCTTACTCCGTCGTCAAAACCAAGCGTGACCACGTATTGGAGGATAAGACCGTTCCGGTCATGGGCGTGATGAGCGCATTTGTCTTTGCCGCGCAAATGGTTAATTTTACGATTCCCGGCACGGGCAGCAGCGGGCATATCGGCGGGGGTATTCTGCTTGCGGCGCTGCTTGGCGCCTACCCGGGGATGATCTCCATCGCGGCGGTGCTGCTGATTCAGTGCTTGTTCTTTGCGGACGGGGGCCTGCTTGCGCTCGGCTGCAATCTCTTTAACATGGGCGTGCTCGCCTGCCTCGTTGCCTACCCCCTGATCTATAAACCCATCTTGAAAAAGAGGATCACGAAGCCGCGCATCATGCTCGCCTCGGTGCTCGGCGTGGTGGCCGGTCTGCAGCTCGGCGCATTTTCGGTTGTGCTGGAAACCCTTGCCTCCGGCATCACCGCGCTGCCGTTCCAAAGCTTTGTGCTGCTTATGCAGCCAATCCATCTGGCGATCGGCCTTGTGGAGGGGCTTGTGACGGGCGCGATACTGATCTTTGTGCATCAGGCACGCCCTGAACTGCTCGAATGTGCGCAAAGCAAGCGGCGGTTGGATCGCAGTGTGTCGCTCAAAAAGGTTGTGTTGGGATTGCTGGCTGCAACCGTTCTGATCGCGGGGGGGCTCTCGCTCTTCGCCTCTGCCAGCCCCGACGGGTTGGAGTGGTCCATCGGCAAGGTGGCGGGCGCGGAGGAACCGCGGGCAGGCGGCCCCGTCTACGCCATATCCGAGTGGATTCAAAGCAAGACCGCCATCATGCCGGACTATTCTATAGGGGCGGCTTCCGAGGCCGTTTCCACCTCCGGCGCGGGGCTTATCGGCGGCGGGATTGTGCTTGCTTTGGCGGCGGGTACGGCGTTTGCCATCTCACGAGCAAAGAAAAAGCGACGTGATTCCGAAACCGCATTGAAATAGGGAGCGCAGTGAGCCTTGCTAGTGACCTTAAAACAGAAACGCCGGGGACAGTTTTGTTCCGCCACAGGAGCGCAATGCAGAAGATCTCCAACACCTTAGATTCGTTTTTTGCTCTGGATGAGCTGGCGAACCGGCATTCACCGGTGCATGCGCTGCATCCGATGGCAAAACTCGTCGTCACGCTGGTGTTCATCGTCTGCGTGATCTCCTCCGGCCGATATGACGCCGCGGGACTCACAATCTATTTCTTTTATCCCGCGCTGTTGATTGCACTGGGTGAACTGCCGCTCGGCGCCATCGCAAAGCGAGCGTTCCCGGCGCTACCGTTCGTGCTGTTTGCGGGGTTATCCAATATCCTCTTCGAGCGGGCCCTTGCGCCGGCGGGCGTTTCCTACGGGGTGCTCTCCTGCGCCGTGCTGCTCGAAAAAGCGCTGCTCACCGTGAGCGCAGTGGTGATCCTCGCCGCAACGACGCCGGCGAATGCGCTGCTTGGTCAAATGCAGCGGTTGCGGCTGCCGCGCATCTTCACCACAACGGTAATGCTCTGCTTTCGCTATCTGGCCCTGCTTGCGTCGGAGGCGAGAAACATGACGCGTGCGTATCATCTGCGCGCGGTGAAGCAGAACGGACTGGAGATGGAGCACCTCGGCGCGTTTATCGGGCAGCTTCTGCTGCGCAGTATCGACCGCGCGGAGCGCGTCTACCGCGCGATGCAATGTCGCGGGTTTGACGGGACATTTCCAGAGACGGGCAGGGAGAAGGCGGATAAAAAGAGCCGCCTATTTGCCATTGGCATATCCGCACTGCTGATTTTTATTCGCGCGGTTGGCGTTTCGACCCTGCTGGAATCGCTCGGCAGGCTGTTTTTATAGGGAATCTGGAGTAAAACATGGCGCTATTGTCTGTAGAAAACCTGTCCTATACCTACCCGAACGGCGTCCGCGCGCTTGGCGGCGTTTCGTTTTGTGTGGAGACGACGGACTGTGTCGGCCTCGTTGGCGGCAACGGAGCGGGGAAATCCACGCTGCTCTCCATCCTCTGCGGCCTCCTGACGCCGGAAACAGGGACGGTGACGGTGGACGGCGTAGCGTTGAAACGGGAGAATCTTGCTTTGATTCGGAATATGATCGGCATGGTGTTTCAAAACCCGGACGATCAGCTCTTTATGCCGACCATCTATGAGGATGTCGCCTTCGGCCTGCGGCATCGCGGCTATTCCCCGGAGACAATCGACCAAAAGGTGCGCCACACCTTGCGGCATCTGAACATTGAGCATCTCGCGGAGCGCCCGCCCTATCGGCTCTCCGGCGGGGAGAAGCGGAGCGCGGCCATCGCGACCGTGCTCAGCATGGATCCGCACCTGATGCTGTTTGACGAACCGACCGCTTTTCTCGACCCGCGCAGCAAACGGAATTTTATCCATCTGCTGCGCACGATGGCGGCGGCGCGCATCGTCGCAACGCACGATATCGATCTGGTCTCACGCGCCTGCAACCGGGTGCTCGTGCTCAAAAACGGAAGTCTGATCGCGGATGATCTGCCGGCAGATGTGTTTTCGAACGAGAAATTGCTGGAAGAGGCGGGATTATAAAGGAAGAGGGGGAATCAATGATGCACGACGGCGTTGACCAAAGCGGAGGCGCGCACCACGCGCATGAACACGCGCATGAAGCCGCGCACTCACATCTGCACACGCATACGGGTGAGCACGCGCACAGCCACGAGGGACTGCCGCCTGCAACCGTGCATACGCATGAACACACGCATTCGGTTGTGCATGACCACGACCACGCGCACGCTGGCGACCATTCCCATACGCACGAACTCCTGACCGAATCGGATCTGGATGAGGCGATGGACGCGATCCGCGGTCCGCTGGGGCAAATCAGCCATAGCTGCGCGGAGCTTGCGGCCTGCGCGGACCAGCTGCGCCGGCTGGATCATAAAGACGCGGCGGATGCGCTGGAGTCCGCTATTCTGGATTACACCTCGGCCAATGCCAAAGTATCGGAGTGCCTTTTCTTGCTGAACCAATAAAAAACGCCCGCCGGTCCTGTCGCACAGACACAACCGGCGGGTTCTTGATCTGGTTTTGAAGTTTTGGCGGAGCCGAGCCAGCCTTGCTACAGAACGCTCTTCAGGAAGCTGATCGCCTTCTCGTTCTGTGGGTGATCGAAGAGATCTTTGGGGCTGCCCTCTTCGAGGATCATGCCGTCCGCCATAAAGACCACGCGGTCGGCAACCTCGCGTGCGAACCCCATCTCGTGGGTGACGCAGAGCATTGTCATGCCCTGCTTGGCGAGCGCTTTCATGACGTTGAGCACCTCGCCGACCAGCTCCGGATCGAGCGCGCTGGTGGGTTCGTCAAACAGCATGATTTCAGGCTCCATTGCGAGCGCGCGCGCGATAGCAACGCGCTGCTGCTGCCCGCCGGAGAGCTTGCTGGGATAGACGTCCAACTTGTCGGATAGACCCACGCGGTCAATGATATCCACCGCGAGCGCCTTTGCGGCTTCCTTGCTCTTTTTGCGGACGAGAACCTGCGCGATCATGACGTTTTCAAGCACGGTTTTATGCGGAAAGAGGTTGAACCGCTGGAACACCATGCCCATCTCCAGAAGCATGGCCTTCTGCGCCTCCGGATCCGCGCGATGGATCGTCCTGTTATGCTCCCGATGCAAAAACAGTTCGTCCTTGACAAAGATCTTCCCGCTCGTGATTTTCTCCAGTTGATTCAGCGAGCGGAGATAGGTCGATTTTCCTGCGCCGGACGGGCCGATGATGCAGATCACCTCTCCCTTTTTCACGGCCAGGTTGACATCTTTGAGAACCTCCAGCGAGCCAAAGCTCTTATAGAGGTGCTCTGTTTGAAGGATATACTGATATTCACTCATTGCTGCGCCCTACTCATATATCGAAAGTCGTTTTTCAATCCTGCCAAAGATAAACGTGAAGATCGCCGTGATGACAAGATAGATCAACAGTGCGGGAATAAACACAAGATAGTTGCCCTCGCTCGTCATGATGGTTTTGGAAATCGTTGTGATGTCCATCAGCGAGATGGCGAAGACGAGCGAAACGTCCTTGATCATCATCACAAACTCATTGCACAGCGGGGGAATCATGCGGCGGAAGGACTGGGGGATGATGATGGTGCGCATCATCTGGCCATAGCTCATGCCGAGCGCCTTTGCAGCCTCGTTCTGACCCTTGTCGATCGACTGGATCGCCGCGCGGACGATCTCCGCGCAGTAGGCGGCCGCGTTCAGCGAAAACGCAATCAAAGCGGCGATGAACGCACCCTTGTAAACGGCCTCCGGATCTGCGGCGTTGAACAGGCCCCGCCAGGAGAAATTGAAGATGACCGGGGCTGAAAAATAGACCACAAACATCTGGATGAGCAGCGGCGTTCCCCGGAAGAAGAAGATATACGCGCTGCTGATCTTGCTGATGAACGGATTCTCCGAAATCTTGCCCAGGGCGAGAAAAATGCTCATCGCGGCGCCGATGACCATGGAAAGCGTGGTCAGCAGAAGCGTAAGCTTGACGCCGTGGAGAAGGTTTTCGCCGGAGCCCAGCATGCGGTAGGTGTAGTTCACCATCTGCCCTGCGAACTTACCCGCTCCCTCGTCCGCGCTGTAAATCGAGCCGGCAAAGCCGACATAGGCTTCTTTGATCGATTTTGCGCCGGAGGTGGTGAAGGAGATATAACTCACGACGCCGAGGTCGTTATAGGTGATGGTGAGGGACTTTCTGCTGCTGGTTTTCTCCTCCTCGATGAGCTGCTTAACCTCGCCGGAGGCGTGATTCAGCATGTCCTGCTCCGAAACGTTGATGGAGGAGAATACGAAAACAAGCGCCACAGTCGCCATAATGATTATGGCGACTGTTTTGGACGACTGTTTCCAGTTTTTAATGGTAACGAGTTTTTTGAAAATACTCATCTTATCCCGCTTATCCTATCAGTTGGGTAGGGGGTAGTGGTTCGATTGCTTATTTGCCGAACCAATACGCAACGCTCTCTTCAAAGTAGCCCTCTGCGGTGAGCTGCGTAATTGCCTGATTGATGGCAGCCTGCAGAGCGGTGTTGTCCTTTGCCACGGCGACGCCGAACTCCTGCGGCTCGCTCTCGTCCTGGAACGCCTTGACGAACTTATCCGGGTTGGAGGCAAGGTAACCATCCGCAACGCTGGAGTCTACGACCACAACGTCCACTTCGCCGTTTTCCAGCTGGGTGAAGCAGGTTGGAACCTTCTCGTTGGCGGAGATCGTACTGTTGATCGAACCGGTGCTGACATAGTCCGACATCAGAATATCGGAAGTCGTTTCCTTCTGCACGGCGATTGCGAGGCCGTTTAGATCGAGAAAGCTATTGATCTTTAGCGGGCTGTCCTTGCGCACGACGACGGCCTGATAGTTGCTGATATACGGCTCGGAGAAGAGCATGGACTCCTTGCGTTCGTCGGTGATGGTAACGGCGGAGATGACGCAGTCATAGTTCACGCCGATGCCCTGGAAAATACCGTCCCACGCGGTGTTGACGAAGGTAACCGCCACACCGAGCTTCTCACCGAGCGCTTTGGCGAAATCAACGTCGTAGCCGATGGGGGTGGTGCCGTCTTCGGCCAGATCCTCAAACGGGGGATAACCGATCTCCATGCCGACGCTTAGCACGCCATCCTGTATGAACTTGACGGCGGACATGTCGATTGCGCCGGCTGCCGCTTCTTCGGTGGCGGCGGTCGCTTCCGGCGCCGCGGTCGCGTCCGCAACGGCGGCGGCATCCTGCGCGGCGCATGCCGCAAGGGACATCATCATCAGAGCGGCCAGCACTAGGGCGAGTAATTTTTTCATCTATCCGAACCTCCTAAAGTAAATAGGAGCTGAACGTTCAACTCCGTTGTTTGCATTAAAATAGCATAGTCATGCAACGTTGTCAATAAGAAATTTATAATTATGAAAGGTATTTATGTAGAAAATACACTATTAGCTCCGAAAATCAAAAGAAATCCAAAACGGAGCGTATTAATATGCGATTTTAGTGAATAATAATACGCCGTTAAAAACGAAAGAAAATGCATCCGGACGAATATTGGCCAAACAAAGATCAAAGGTCTGCGCCGGTTTTTTTTCGCCAGGCCGCAGGTTCCTGCGCCTTGTCTCGCGGCGCGGATGGGTCGGCGAATAGCGCCGCAGCATTGCGCGAAAAGGCAGATGAAACAATTTAACATATATGATTGACTTGGGTTGTGCGCGGTGCTATTCTATATAAAATATATTGTATATAGTTCATAGGACCGAAGGCCCTAAGTTCGATCTTTGGGACGCATACAATACAAAATGGAAGGAGAAAATGGTAATGAGTCTGTTCAAACGTCTTGGCGCGATCCTGCTGGGTCTCGCCATGGTAGTCAGCTTTGCGGCATGCGGCCAGACCGCCGCCCCCGCGAGCGCGGACACGGCAGCCGCAGCGGAAGCGACCGCCGCCCCCGCAGCGGAAGCCCCGGCGACTGCGGAACCCAAAGTCGTCAATGTCATGATCGAGGTAGAGGTTGAGAGCCTCGACCCGCAGGTTGCGACCGACGGCACGAGCTTTGAAGTGATTGCGGACATCACCGACGGTCTCAAACAGATGGATGCCAATGGCGGCGTGATCGACGCGCTCTGCGCTGATGAAACCGTTAGCGAAGACGGCCTGACCTACACCTTCAAAATCCGCGACGACGCGGTTTGGAGCAACGGCGACCCGGTGACGGCGGCAGACTTCGTGTTTGGCTGGCAGCGTGCGGTTGATCCGGCGCTTGCGAGCGAATATTCCTATATGTTCAGCGACATCGGTCAGGTGAAAAACGCCGCGGCCATCATCGCGGGAACGCTGCCGGTCACCGATCTTGGCGTAACCGCGCTGGACGAGAAGACCCTCCAGGTGCAGTTGGAGGTTCCGGTTGCGTATTTCAATCAGATTCTGTATTTCCCGACCTTCTATCCGGTCAATCAGAAGTTCTTTGAGGCTTGCGGCGACAGCTATGCCACAAGCCCGGAAACCCTTCTGAGCAACGGTGCGTTTATTGCCACGAGCTATGAGCCGGCGGCGACGAATTTTACGCTGGCGAAGAACCCAACCTATTATGATGCGGCTCGTATTCAGATTGACGGCCTGAACTATCAGGTCATCAAGGAGAGCCAGCAGGCGCTTTTGAGCTATCAAAGCGGCGATCTTGACACCATCCTCGTCTCCGGCGACCAGGTCGACCAGGTGAAGGATGATCCGGCGTTTAAGAGCGTTGGCGCGGGGTACCTCTGGTATGTTACGCCCAACGTTACCACCTATCCGGAACTTGCTAACCTGAATCTGCGCATGGCGATGACCTTTGCGCTGGATCGCCAGACCATTGTTGACAGCGTTGTGAAAGATGGCTCTACCGCGACCTATACGGCGGTTCCGCCGCAGTTTGCAACCGGCCCCGCGGGCGACGACTTCTCCGCCGATCAGGCAGAGTTTGCGGATGTCTGCGCATACGATCTTGCAAAGGCGACCCAGTATTATGAAGCGGCGAAGGCGGAGCTTGGCAAGGATTCGTTTACCTTTGAAATGGTGCTTGACGACACCGAGATTCAGCAGAATGTTGGCGCCGTGATCAAGGAAATGCTGGAGAGCGCGCTCCCCGGCGTGACCATTAACCTCAAGGTTGAACCGAAAAAACAGCGTGTCCAGGACCTGCAGGATGGCAACTATTGCCTCGGTTTGACCCGTTGGGGTCCGGACTATGCCGACCCGATGACCTACCTCGGCATGTGGGTAACCGGCAACAGCAACAACTACGGTCTCTGGTCCAACGCGGACTACGATGCGCTGATTGCGCAGTGCACCACGGGCAATCTGGCGCAGGATGCGACCGGCCGCTGGGCGGCGCTGAAGAGCGCGGAGAAGATCGTGATGGAACAGGCGGTCATCTTCCCGCTGTACACACAGTGCAACGCGACCTTGATCAACCCGAACGTTACCGGGATTGAGTTCCATCCCGTCGCTCTGAACCGCGTATTCAAGGACGCGGCCAAGAACTGATCTTTGACGACTGACGCGTAAAACCGGATCAGCGAACGCGCCGTGCAGTGGTTTTGATCTACAGTCAAGATTGCTGTACGGCGCGTACTTGTTTCGTATTGCCCCGAAACAGGTATGTTAAATCGGGTTAACCGCTGTTTTGTAACGGGCGGCCGCGTGCCGCAATTTTGTTTTTGTGGAGGGGGACGGAGACGACGTGAGGAAATACGTTCTCAAGCGCATACTGATATCCATTTTTACTTTGCTCGCCATTACGCTGGTGCTGTTTATTCTGCTCCAGCTGATGCCGGGTTCGCCGTTTAACGACGAGAAACTCACGCCCGAGCAGCATGCGGCGCTGAATGCAAAATACGGCCTTGATCAGCCGCTCATCGTTCAGTTTTTCCGCTATGTCGTCAATATGTTCAAGGGAGATTTTGGCGTTAGTTACAAGATCAGCAAGAATACGCCAATCAGCCAACTCATCGAATCAAGGCTGCCCATCAGCATCCGCGTTGGCGGGTTTGCGGTCTCGCTCGGCGCGGTGTTCGGGCTGCTGCTTGGCATTGTTGCGGCGCTGAAACACAACACGATTTGGGATACAGTCTGCACCGTGATCTCGGTCATCGGCGTTTCGATCCCAAGCTATGTGTTTGCATTGGCGCTGAGCTATACGCTGGGCTTTAAGCTCAGCTGGTTTCCCATGCTGTATTCCAATCAGGCGGCGTTTGCCTCAAGCGTGATGCCGAGCATCGCGCTGAGCCTCTTTACGCTGGCTTCGATTGCGCGCTTTACGCGAACCGAGATGCTGGAGGTGCTTAGCAGCGACTATATGCTGCTGGCTGAAAGCAAGGGCATCAGCGGTTCGCCGCTGATCCTGCAGCATGCGCTTAGAAACGCGCTGATTCCGATCGTTACGGTGCTTGCGCCGCTGATTGTTGACCTCATGACGGGCAGTCTCGTCGTGGAAAAGATATTCTCAATACCGGGCGTTGGCAGCCTGCTCGTCACGGCGATTCAAAGCAACGATTACAACGTCGTTATCGCGCTGAGCTTTATCTACAGCGCGATGTATATCGGCATCATGCTGCTGGTCGATATTCTGTATGGCGTGATCGACCCGAGAATCCGCGTTGCGAAGAAGGGAGACTGATATGGATCAAAAGAAAAAGCTTAACCCCGTTTCGGCGCCTGAAGCGGCGTATCAGTTTCAGCCGGATGACTTCAGCTTTCGCGCAAATGCGGATGACACGCGCATCGACACCAACTTTGCCAGCGAAAACTTCTGGAAAGAGGTTCGCAAGCGTTTCTTTAAAAACAAAGGCGCGGTGATCTCGCTGATCGTGGTGCTCATCATCGGCTTTTTTGCGGCATTTGGGCCGAACATGAGCGGATACAGCTATTCCGACCAAAAACTGACGCAGAAGAACTTTGCCCCGCGCGTGCCGTGGGTAGAAAAACTCGGCATCTTCGACGGCAATGAAACCCTCAGCACCACGACGGGCTCGAAGGTGATCAACGGCTATAAGGAACGGAATCTGACGGATGTATACTATTGGTTCGGCTCGGATACGCTGGGACGCGATATCTGGACGCGCGTTTGGGAAGGCACGCGGATCTCGCTCGGCATTGCGCTCTGCGCCGCGCTGATCGATTTCTTAATAGGCATGACCTACGGCCTCGTCAGCGGGTACTACGGCGGGCGCGTGGATAGCGTAATGCAGCGCATCGCGGAGATCATCAACGGTATCCCGCGTTTGGTCATTGTGACGCTGCTGATGCTCATTCTCCCGCGCGGATTTTTAACCATCGTGTTTGCATTGATGATTACGGAATGGATTGGCATGAGCAGAATTGCCCGCGCCGAGATGCTCAAGCTCAAGGAAAGCGAGTTTGTGCTCGCGAGCCGTACCCTCGGCGCTCGGGATCTGCACATCATCTTCCGTGAGATCCTGCCGAATATCGTCGGCCCGATCATTACGCAGATTATGTTCAGCATTCCGACGGCGATCTTCACCGAAGCGTTTTTGAGTTTTGTCGGTCTTGGTATTCCGGTGCCGATGTGCAGCCTTGGCAGCCTGATTTCCGACGCGTTTAACAGCTTTACCACGCATCCGTATCAGATCATCCCGCCAATCATTGTGCTGGCGCTGTTGATGCTTTCCTTCAATATGCTGGCGGATGGCCTGCGCGAGGCGTTTGACCCGAAGTTTAAGGAAATGTGAGGAGCGCGGCAATGGAAGCAATCAAACGAAACAAAGTGCTTGAAATGCGCAATCTCTCGATCTCGTTTACCACAAACGCCGGGCTTGTCAACGCGATTCGCGGTGTCAACATCGATGTGTTTCAAGGGGAGACGCTGGCCATCGTCGGCGAGAGCGGCAGCGGGAAATCCGTCACCGCCAAGGCGATCATGGGCATACTGGATAAAAACAGCATCGTCAACGGCGGAACCATCCGCTTTCGCTATCATCGCGAAGACGGTACGGAGATTGAGACGGATCTGGCGCAGCTGGAGAAAAAGGAATTTCGCAAGCACATCAACGGCAAGCGCATCGCGATGGTTTTTCAGGATCCCATGACGAGTCTCGACCCGACCATGCCCATCGGCAGGCAGATTATGGAAGGCATGATCTGGCATTATCACACGCCGGCCGCGCAGGCAAAGGAGCGCGCGCTTGCGCTGCTGGAGGAGGTTGGAATTCCCGAGCCGAAGCGGCGCATGAAGCAATATCCGCATCAGCTCTCCGGCGGTATGCGCCAGCGGGTGGTCATCGCCATTGCGTTGGCCTGTAACCCGGAACTGCTGATTTGCGACGAGCCCACTACCGCGCTGGATGTCACGATTCAGGCAAAGATCCTGGAACTGATTCAGCGCATCCAGAAGGAGCGCGGCATCAGCATCATCTATATTACGCACGACCTTGGCGTGGTCGCGAAAGTTGCGGACTATGTCAACGTCATGTACGCCGGAAAGATCGTGGAAAAAGGCAAGATTGACGAGATCTTTTTTGATCCGCGCCATCCCTATACCTGGGGGCTATTATCCGCCATGCCGGATTTGGACACGCGGGACGAACGGCTCTATACGATTCCCGGATCCCCGCCGAACCTGCTGCGCCCCGTACCGGGGGATGCGTTCGCGCCGCGAAACATCTATGCGCTGAAGATTGACGAGCGCGCGGAACCACCGATGTTTCAGATTTCGGATACGCACTATGCCTCAACATGGCTGTTGGATCCGCGCGCGCCAAAGGTAGAGATGCCGCAGGAGCTCAAGGCAAGGATTGAACGCATGAAAAAGGAGGGGTTGTAACGATGGCTGAAGCAAGTTCAAAAACACCTCTTCTGGAAGTGAAGGGACTGAAGCAGCATTTTCGAATCAACCGCAACTTCACGGTTCGTGCCGTGGACGGGGTGGATTTCGTAATCTATCCCGGGGAGACCTACGGGCTGGTAGGCGAGAGCGGCAGCGGGAAAAGCACCATTGGGCGTTCGCTGATTCGTCTCTATGAACCGACCGACGGCAAAATTCTCTTTGACGGCATGGACATCTCCGGGCGGATGAACCGCGCCGGCAGAACGCGCCTGCGCATGGAGATGCAGATGATTTTTCAGGACCCGATGGCCTGTCTTAACCCGAGAAAAAAGGTTGAGGACATCATCGCGCTGGGTCTTGACATCCATCATCTCTGCAAAAACCGGGAAGAACGGCACGAGGCGGTGCGGGAGATTCTGGATAAGGTCGGCCTCGCGCCCGAGCACGCAAACCGTTATCCGCACCAGTTCAGCGGCGGGCAGCGTCAGCGCGTCGGCATTGCGCGTGCGCTGATTATGAACCCAAAGCTCATCATTGCCGACGAGTGCATCAGCGCGCTGGATGTCTCCATCCAGGCGCAGGTGGTCAACCTGATGCGCGATCTGCAGCAGGAGACGGGCACGGCCTATCTCTTTATTGCGCACGATCTGTCGATGGTGAAATATATCAGCGACCGCATCGGCGTGCTGCATCTGGGCCACATGGTGGAGACGGGCACGACGGAGGAGATTTTCAATAACCCCGTGCATCCCTATACGCGCAGCCTACTTTCGGCCATTCCGCATCCCAACCCGCGCACGGAGAAGAAACGCGTTGCACAGGCGTATGACTTTAAAGCGGAGAATATCGATTACAATATCGGGACGCAGCATCATATCGACGGTACGCATTTTGTGCTGGGTACTGATGCTGAGATTGCCCGCTGGACAACCGGGAACGTCAAATAGAATGAATCTGTAAAGTGTTCTATAAAAAATAACCCTGGCTCAATTACAAAGCTGGCGCCGTATTCCGCGGTGCCAGTTTTTCTATGGCCATTCTCTGCGCTTACCATCGGACATACAAGAAAGGAACGTACATATAAGAATAGAGACGTGGAGGACAATGAGGCAAAAGACGAATCGAATACGCTTAAGAACAGCTTAAAAATGCACGGATTGAAGCATTGACGTGCGCACAGATCGAGAATACAATAAAAATGAGGATTGTTTACTGCTGATTGCAGCTACTGTTTCAGCAAACCGAAGTGTTGCACATCGTTCTTTTCACATAAAAATGTACTTGTAGATCAAGTATGAATTTCTATTCTTGCGCGCGATGTTTTCACCGAAGATCAAACAGACGGCAAAGCGCAGTGCCCGCGACACCGGGCTGCCGAAGAGGGAGCTTGTAACACCCATGATGACGCATCAAACAAGAAACCAAATTTCACTTTGCGTGATGATTGGCGACGTGAGCTATGACTTTTCTATGGAACTAATGCAGGGAATTTTGAATACCGCTGAGCGGGAAGGCGTGCAGGTTCTTTACATGATGGGGATGCCCAGGCACGCGGGGTTTATTGAGCCCGGCAGTGAGCAAATAACCGCGTATCATCACAACAGCATCTACGACTATGCCTATATGTTCGGCGCGGACGCCTACATTCTATCCTGCGGTTCCCTATCGGGGTTTGACGGCGAAAATACCTACCAGCAGTTCCTGAAGCGGTTCGACGAGACGCCGTCCGTTATTTTGCAGGAACAGATCGATATGGATCAGTCAAACAAATCCTGTATTACGGTGGATAACTACTCGAGTTTCTGCCAGTGTATCGAGCATTTGATCGTGGCGCATCATTGCCATAAGATCTGCCTGCTCGCGGGGGTAAAAAATCATCCCGACATCAAAGAGCGGATGCGCGCGTATTTCGACACCATGAGAAAATACGATTTGCCGGTGGAGGAATCGATGATCGCCTATGGCGATTTTTCCGAATTTTCCGATCCGCTGGTGTCGCGGCTGTTCGACGAGAATCCGGACATAGACGCGATTGCATTCTGCAACGACGAGATGGCGCGGGGCGGATATCGCGAATGCGCAAAACGTGGGATCAGAGTTGGCAAGGATATCGCGTTTACGGGATTCGATAACTTTTCTACGAGCAGGACGTTGATGCCGCCGTTGACTACGGTTTCGCAGAATATCTACGAGATGGGTGAGATGGCGGTATTCAAGGCGGTCGATTTGGTCTGCGGCAGACCCGTATCCTCGACGAAGCTGGAGACGAAACTGCAGATCCGTCGATCCTGCGGCTGTTTGCCGGACGCGAAACTCAATTTGTTTTCACTGGAAGGGATCGACTGCGCGCTGTATGCGGATTGCGTGCTGCAGCGAATCGCCGCCGATTTGAAGGCCTGCTACGACGGCAGCGAACGGGAGCGCAGCGAGACCATGATCGATCGGCTGATTGGCCGATTGGAGAGAGAGATTGAAACCGACGCGAAGATCGATCAATATGGGTTCGCCGACTGGATGCAGACGTTTACGGATGAGTTTACCAGTGCGACCTATCATGTTGCCTTGCGGCTGAACGAGTATTTGGGGCAGATGCCGGCGGAGAACCTGCGGGTTCCAAAGGTGAGGAAACTCTATGATGTTCTTGGCTTTACGCAGGGATTTTTGCTTTCCTACAAGGCTCGGATGGTGGAGAAAAATCTGGACGATTTCCGCGCGCAGTCCTGGTTTATTCCGGAGTTCATCCGGGATTTGGTGGACAGTGATTTAGAAGAGGAAAGCATTTTTTATAATATTGTGAAACGGCTGCGCGGGATCAATCTCAACTCTATCTACATTTGTCTGCTGCCGGAGGCGCAGCCGCTGCAAACCTCTCAGGTGCAGCATGCGCCGGAAAAGCTTTTGCTCGCCGCGTATGGCCGAAAGGACGACGTGCGCGCTTTTGCGCGGGCGCAGATGCCGGTGATCGATACAACGCACCCGCTCAGAGACTTGCCTGGGCTGGAGCGGCACACGCATCTGATGAGCTTTAGCATTTTCTCCGGCAATATCCAATATGGCATTCTGCTTTGCGAAGTGGACATGGCGCGCAGCTCGTTGCTGCATGTGATTGGACTGCAGCTCGGAATTCTCATCAACTTTTTAGATCTGAAGCGGAAGGAACAGATCATCGGAAGTGAGCTGGAGAATATTCGGGAGCGGAACCAGATTTTAAACTTTCTTTCGGACTATGATCCGCTTTGCAACATTCTCAACCGTCGCGGGTTTATCGAGCAGGCGATACGCCTCAACCGCGAAAACGCGGGCAAACCGGGGCTCTGTGTCTTTATGGATTTGGATCACCTCAAGGAGATCAACGACACCTTTGGCCATTCGGAGGGGGATATGGCACTCTCCGCGCTGAGCGATATCCTCAAGCAGGCCGTGCGACGGAATGATTTGATTGCGCGCCTTGGAGGCGATGAGTTCGTCGGCATGTTTATTGTGGATAGTCCGGATTTTGGAGAGGTGTTTACCAGCCGGATACGGCAGGCGTTTGACGAATACAATCGTAATTCGACCCGCCCGTATTATGTGGAGGCATCCATGGGGATCGCATATTTTACCTGCCAGCACAACCTGGAGATCAGCCAGATTGTTAACGAGGCGGATCGATATCTCTATGAAGAAAAGAAGAAGAAGCGCATGAGCGTATTGAAACAAAAATGCGTCTAACGCGGCGCTGCCCTGGTTTCAACAAAGCAGTTCATCGATGGAGCGCTCAATGCATTTGCAAAGAGCCTCCTTTTTTGTTAGGATAGCGCGTGGCGAACCTGCGTGCGGCCCGTGAACAGGAGAAGAGGCACGCGGAGCGTGGGGTTGACAGATTTCTTATATCGGTATTATAATATCGATAAAACAAAATCGAAACATGCGGATCGCATGGATTCGTTGACCGATTGGAGTGTGGCGTATGAACATCACGGTGTGCATCGGGAGTTCCTGTCACCTGAAAGGATCGCGCGAGGTGGTTGAACGTCTCAGACGAATGATACAGGATTATGCGGCGGAGGGACAGATTCATCTTGGCGGCTCGTTTTGCATGAACCACTGCCAAACCGGGGTCAGCGTGCAGCTGGACGGCGAATATTACTCGCTTTCCCCGGATACGGCGGAGCTGTTTTTCATTCAGAAGATTGCACCGCGCCTCACTTCCAAACGAGGCCAGGCGGAAGTGAAATAAAACAATGCGGCGGCATGCTGCAAGAAAGAAATAGAATGTCGAGTGTCCTCAGACTAAAAAAATCAAACTGTAAAAACTGCTATAAATGCATTCGCCACTGCCCGGTGAAATCCATCCGGTTTTCCGCGAATCAGGCGCATATTGTGAGCGAGGAATGCATCCTCTGCGGCCAGTGTTTTGTCGTTTGCCCGCAAAATGCGAAGGAAATTGCGGATGGCACCGAGATTGTGCAGGCGATGCTGTATGGGGAGGCGCCCGTGGTTGCGAGCCTTGCGCCGTCGTTTGCCGCCTATTTTGAAGGGGTCGGCATTTCCGCGATGCGCGAGGCGCTGCTCCGGATCGGCTTTGCCGAGGCGGAGGAGACCGCAATCGGCGCAACGCTGGTGAAGCGCGAGTATGAAAAGCAGATGCGCGACCGAACGGAGGATGTGATCATCAGTTCCTGCTGTCATTCGGTTAATCTGCTGATTCGGAAATACTACCCTGAGCTGATTCGCTGTCTTTCGCCGGTTGTTTCACCGATGATTGCGCACAGTATGGACATCAAGCGCCGCATGCCGGGCACAAAGACGGTATTCATCGGCCCATGCCTCTCCAAAAAAGACGAAGCGGAGAACAGCCCCGTAGACGCGGTGCTCACCTTTGACGAGCTCTCGCGCATGTTTGCCGCGGCGGGCATTGAACCGGAGGCACGGCTGGATTATGCGGAGGAAAGCCGCGCGCGATTTTTCCCCACCGTGGGAGGGATCCTCAAGACCATGGACATCCCGGAGACCGGTTACACCTGCCTGAGCGTGGACGGCACGGAAAACTGCCGCGCCGCGCTGGAGGACATCGCCGCCGGAAACATCAAAAACTGCTTTCTGGAGATGAGCGCCTGCGCGGGCAGCTGCATCGGCGGACCGGTGATGGAAAAATATAATAACTCGCCCGTGCGCCATTATCAGGCGGTGACCACCTATGCCGGGAAGCGGGATTTTGCTGTCGATTCGCTCTCCGAAGGCGCTCTGACAAGGCGCCACGGTTATATTGGCGTGACCAACGTGGTTCCTTCCGAGTCGGAGATTCGCGAAATCCTTGCCAAAACCGGCAAGCTGAAGCCGGAGGATGAACTGAACTGCGGCAGCTGCGGCTACAACACCTGCCGTGAAAAGGCGATAGCCGTTTACCGCGGCAAGGCGGATATCAGCATGTGCCTGCCGTTCCTGATGGAGAAAACGGAGCGGTTCTCCAACAATATTCTGAGGCATACGCCCAACGGCATCCTCGTGGTTAACGAGGACCTTGAGGTGCAGCAGGTTAACGCGGCTGCGATGAGCATGCTGCATATCCGGCAGGAGGGCGATGTGCTGGGCGAGCAGTTGATTCGCATCATGGATCCGCAGCCGTTTTTAAACGCGCTGGATAACGGAAAGTCCATCCGCGAACAGCGGGATTACTATGCGGAATACAATAAGTATCTGGAGCTCACCATTGTGCACGACAGAACAACGCATATCCTGATTGCGATTCTGCGCGACGTCACCACAGAGGAGGAGAGCCGCCGTGAAAAGGAGCTCATCAGTCGGCAGACGGTCGAGATTGCCGACCGCGTGGTAGAAAAACAGATGCGCGTTGTGCAGGAGATCGCCTCGCTGCTGGGGGAGACGACCGCTGAAACCAAGATTGCGCTGACCAAACTGAAGGAATCGATCACGAATGCGGAAAACGAATAATCTCTGTGCGGATATCGGATATATGTGCCTCAACCACGTCGGAGAACAACTCTGCGGGGATCATGTCGAGATTGCCAATCAGGAGGAAAACTCCACTATCATTGTTCTGGCGGACGGGCTTGGCAGTGGAGTAAAGGCGAATATTCTCTCCACGCTGACGTCGAAAATTCTGTCCACCATGCTGGCGGCCGGCCTGCGGCTGGAAGAATGCGTGGAGACCATGGCGGCGACGCTGCCTGTCTGCGCGACGCGCGGCATCGCGTATTCCACGTTTACCATTCTGCGTCTCGTCAACAACGAGCAGGCAGAGATCATTCAATACGACAATCCCTCCGTGATCCTGCTTCGCGACGGAAAGAGCATGGACATACCGACTACGATGCTCAATATCGGCGCCAAGCGCATCTATCGCTCCGATGTGAAATTGCAGGAGAACGACGTTTTTATCGCGATGAGCGACGGCGTGGAACACGCGGGGGTCGGCGGAATCTATAATTTCGGCTGGCGGCGCGAGGATATCATCCGCTACCTAGAGACCATGTGGCACGTTGGGTTCACCGCAAAAACGCTCTCGACGATTCTGCTGCAGGAGACAAACCGACTCTACGCAGGGGCGCCCGGAGACGATGCAACGGTCTGCACCGTACGCATTCGCTCCCGTGTGCCGATGAATCTGCTCTGCGGCCCGCCTTCCAGCCGGGATGACAATGGAAAGATGATGTCTCTCTTTTTCACCAAGGAGGGGAAGCATATCGTCTGCGGCGGAACCACCTCAACGATTGCCGCGGACTATCTCAACAAGCCCTTGTTTGCCGAACTGGATTTTCCCGACCCGGAAATTCCACCGACGGCGACGATTGAAGGGGTGGATCTGGTGACCGAGGGTGTGATCACGATTAACCGCGTTCTGGAATATGCCCGGAACTATTTAGCGGACAACAGTCAGTTTGAGCGCTGGAGTAACGGGCGGGACGGCGCCTCCCGCATCGCGCGGCTGCTCTTTGAGGAGGCGACGGATATCAACTTCTTCGTTGGCTGCGCGGCTAATCCTGCGCATCAAAACCCCGAACTGCCGATTAGCTTTCCTCTCAAAATGCGCCTGATCGAACAACTCTCCGACTGCCTCGCCAAGATGGGGAAGCGAATTAAAACCAGTTATTTTTAAACGACGGCTGCGTGCCGCCGTTTTTTTGCCGCCTGGTTGCGCGTAAAAACAGAGTTGTACACCATATAATCAGCACTCTAGATCGTTGAGTGCTAAATTTCACATTTCCATTACAAGCTGTCTGTTTTTCCGTAAAAATTCTTTTGTATGATACAGGTGTTCCGATAAGGAAATGGAATTGTAAACCAACAAACCCCGGGCGCCGGGGTGAGGCGCCGAAGAAAACCATAAATTTTCCAAAGGAGGAGAATGTATATGTTCGAACTCGTACCTTACAGCAGAAAGCGCAACTTGACCTTCTACAATCCCTTTGATGAACTCGAAGAGATGCAGCGTCGCTTCTTTGGAGAGGGCGCGGTCCGCGAGTTTAAGACCGATATCCGTGACAACGGCGAGAGTTATCTGCTCGAAGCCGAACTGCCCGGATTTAAGAAGGAAGACATTGCCGTCAATCTCGAAGGCGATACGCTGACCATCCGCGCGGAGCGCAGCGAGAGCACGGAAGAGAAGGACGGAAAGGGAAACTTTGTCAAGCGCGAACGCTGCTACGGCAGTTTTTCCCGCAGCTTTGACATGACGGGCATCCGCGTGGAGGACATCTCTGCGGCGTATGAGGACGGTATCCTCAAACTCACACTACCAAAGAAGCAGGAGACCCTCCCCACCTCGCGTAAGCTGGAGATTGCCTAAGAACGGTGTTACCGGGGGTAAGCCCCCCAAACAGGATCGGGCCGCCAGAAATGGCGGCCTCAGCCCATCGGCAAAGTCCTGCGGACTCTGCCGATGGGTTTTACTTTGGGTTAAAATGACGCGAATCGCGCCATTTTTTCACAAATTCGGCGAATGAATCGCCAAATTTGAAGGAACATGGGGGATTTTCGA
>JAYFQU010000063.1:0-6218 GCA_034926785.1 Christensenella sp. | reverse complement strand
TTTCGAAAATCCCCCATGTTCCTTCAAATTTGGCGATTCATTCGCCGAATTTGTGAAAAAATGGCGCGATTCGCGTCATTTTAACCCAAAGTAAAACCCATCGGCAGAGTCCGCAGGACTTTGTCGATGGGCTGAGAGCCGCAATACTGCGGCTCTCTTGTTAGATACACGTTACCATTGGGTTACACATTGATCCGAAACAGCGTTACGTCACCATCCTGCATGACGTAGTCCTTGCCTTCGCTGCGGATGAGACCCTTCTCCTTGCAGGCGGTCATGGAGCCCAGCTCCTCCAGAGTGGCAAAGGGAACGATCTCCGCACGGATGAATCCGCGTTCAAAATCCGTATGGATTTTGCCCGCCGCCTGCGGCGCCTTGGTTCCGCGCGCAATGGTCCAGGCGCGAACCTCCTTTGGCCCCGCGGTAAGATAGCTGATCAACCCAAGCAGCCGGTAGCAGGCCTTGACAAGCTGATCGAGGCCGGATTCCCGGATGCCAAGCTCGGCAAGAAACGCGCCCTTCTCAGCGGGGTCAAGCTCGGCGATCTCCTCCTCGAGCTTGCAGCAGATGGTCAGCGCCTCCGCCTTCTCCGCCTTGGCGATCTCATAAAGCGTCTTGACGTGCTCGTTGGGCTCCCCGCCGATTTCGTCCTCACTGACGTTTGCAACATAGATGATGGGCTTGCTGGTGAGCAGAAAGAACCCGCGCATGAGCTCCGCTTCTTCCTCGGTCAGGTCGAGACTGCGGGCGGGCTTCCCGCTCTCCAGCGCCGGCTGGAGGCGCTCCAGCAGCGCAACCTCCGCAATCGTCTTCTTATCCCCCGCCTTAAGCAGCTTTCTCGCGCGGTCGAGACGTTTTTCCACCGTCTCCATGTCCGCAAAGATCAGCTCAAGCGAGATGGTCTCAACATCCCGCGCGGGATTCACGCTGCCGTCCACATGTACGATGTTCTCGTCCTCAAAGCAGCGGACGACATGCACCACCGCGTCCACCTCGCGAATATGCGAGAGAAACTTATTCCCCAGCCCCTCGCCCCGGCTCGCGCCGCGTACGAGGCCCGCGATGTCCACAAACTCAATCGTCGTGGGCGTGTATTTTTCGGGGTTATACATCTTCGCGAGCACATCCAGCCGTTCATCCGGTACGGCAACGACGCCGACGTTCGGCTCGATGGTGCAAAACGGATAGTTCGCAGCCTGTGCGCCCGCCTGCGTAATCGCGTTAAAGAGCGTGCTCTTGCCGACATTCGGCAGGCCGATCACTCCAAGTTTCATAATGGGTTCTCCTTTTCTTTTCTCTGCCTTCCCTTACCGAAAAAGGCAGCAAAAGAACTTTTGTGATGATTTCTTTGTTTCTTCAAAAGAAAGTTACAGCTTGCTTCTTCCGAAGTTTAAGCGTCTGAGGGATTCCTCCCTGCCAAGCAGGGTGGCGATCTCAATCGCGCCGCCGGGGGTAACCAGCTTACCCGCGAGCGAAATGCGCACCGGCCAGAGCAGGGTTCCATTCTTCATGCCGCGCGCTTCCGCCATGCCAAGCAGGGTCTCGTGCAGCGCCGGCTCCGTCCACGCCGGCAGGGCCGCGAGCGCGGGGATCACAAAATCCAGAACCTCGGCGGAGACCGTCGCGTCCGTTTTGCTCTTCTTATTGGTGAAGATCTCCACGTCATATTCCGGCAGGGCGGCCAGGAAATCCACCATCTCGGGGATCTGGGTGAAAATCTCCGTGCGCGGCTGCAGAATACGGCAAAGGATGTCCCGATCCATCCGCTCTACCCCCGCCTGCCTGTAATAGGGCAGCGCATGCCGCGTGAATGCCTCCGGTGAAAGCCTCCGCACATATTCCGCGTTCATCCAGGTGAGCTTATTGACGTCAAAGATCGCGGGCGACTTGGACATGCCATCCACATCGAACGCATCCTTGAGCTCGTCCAGCGTGAAAAACTCCCGCTCATCGCCGGGGTTCCAGCCGAGCAAAGCAACATAGTTAATGATCGCTTCCTTAAGGTATCCCTTCTTGAGATAGTCCTCGTAATACGCGTCCCCGTCCCGTTTGCTGAGCTTATGGCTCGCGTCCCGCATGATTGGCGTCATATGGATATAGGTTGGCTTCTCCCAGCCGAACGCCTCGTAGAGCAGGTTGTATTTCGGCGTGCTGGCGAGGTACTCATTGCCGCGCATGACATGCGTAATCGCCATTGTGTGGTCGTCGATCACGTTGGCAAAGTTATACGTCGGCATGCCGTCCGCCTTGATGAGCACCATGTCGTCCAGCTCCGCGCAATCCACACTGATATGCCCGTAGATCACGTCGTCAAACGATGCTTCGCCCGTGAGCGGGACGTTCTGGCGGATGACGTGCGGTTCGCCCGCGGCAATGCGTTTTTGCACCTCTTCCGGCGAGAGATGGAGACAGTGTTTGTCATATTTCCAGACCTCGCCCTTTTGAGAGGATTCCTCCCTGCGCGCGTCCAGTTCCTCATTGGTGCAGAAGCAATAGTACGCCTTACCGGTCTTCACCAGTTGCTCGGCATACGGACGATACATCGCCTTTCTCTCGCTTTGCACATAGGGGCCGTAGTCGCCGCCGACGTCGGGGCCTTCGTCCCAATCCATACCGATGTCCTTGAGGGTATTGTAGATAACATCCACCGCGCCCTCGACAAAGCGGCTCTGGTCGGTGTCCTCGATGCGCAGGATGAACTTGCCACCGTGCTTCTTGGCATATAGATAGGTATACAGCGCGCTGCGCAGGTTGCCGAGGTGCATATAGCCCGTCGGCGACGGGGCAAACCGGGTTCGAACCATGAATATCTCCCAACTTTGCTTTTCCGAAACGAAAGGCAAACAAAAAATTTTGACGTTATGCTTTATAGCTGTCCTTTAATCCGACGGTGCGGTTAAAGATCGGGGCTGCCGGGGTGCTGTTCTGGTCGGTACAGAAATACCCCTCCCGCATGAACTGGAAGCGGTCTCCCGCGGCGGAGGCGCCCAGCGCGGGCTCGACAAAACCGCGCACCGTCACCAGAGAATCGGGGTTGAGCTTGTCGATAAAGTCCTTCTCAACCGCTCCTTCCTCCTCTTCGTCCTCCTGCTCTTCGCTTTCGCTCTTCATGAGGGTTTCGTAGAGACGGAACTCGGCGGCGATCGCGTCCTCCGCATTCACCCAGTGCAGCGTGCCCTTGACCTTGCGCGCATCCTCGCCGCTGTGGCTCGTGGGGTCATAGGTGCAGTGGATCTTGGTTACCGTGCCGTCATCCTTGGCTTCCCAACCGACGCACTTGATGATGTATGCGCCCTTGAGCCGCACCTCACCCTCCGGCTTAAGCCGGAAAAACTTGCTCGGCGGCACCTCGGCAAAGTCGTCGCGCTCGATATAGGCGCGCTTGCCAAAGCGCACGATGCGGGAACCCATCTCCGGGTGATTCGGATGGTTTTCCATCTCGATGGTTTCCATTTTTCCCTCTTCCCAGTTATCGATTTCGACGAGAACGGGATCGAGTACCGCCATGCGGCGGACGGCGTTTTCATTGAGATCCTCACGTACACAATGCTCCAGCATCGCGGCGTCCACCACGCTATCCGCCTTGGCAACGCCGATGCGCTCCAGGAAATCGCGAATCGCGGCGGGCGTATAACCGCGCCGCCTCATGCCGCAGAGGGTCGGCATGCGCGGATCGTCCCAGCCGGAGACGAACCCTTCCTCCACAAGACGGCGCAGATAACGCTTGCTCATGATGGTGTCCGTCATGTTCAGCCGCGCAAACTCGATCTGCCGCGGCTTGGGGTTAAACTCGCACTGTTCGACCACCCAGTCATACAGCGGGCGGTGCGCCTCATATTCCAGCGAGCAGAGCGAGTGCGTCACGCCCTCGATCGCATCCTGAATCGGGTGCGCGAAATCATACATCGGGTAAATGCACCATTTATCCCCTGTCTGGTGATGGGCGACGTGCTTGATGCGATACAGCGCGGGGTCACGCATGTTGATGTTCGGCGACGTCATATCGATTTTGGCGCGTAGGGTCTTTGCCCCATCCTCAAACTCGCCCGCGCGCATCCGCGCAAAGAGATCGAGGCTTTCCGCGATCGGACGGTCGCGATACGGGCTGTTTTTGCCCGGCTGCGTCAGCGTCCCGCGATAGGCGCGCATGTCCTCCTTCGTCAGCTCGTCCACATAGGCGACGCCCTTTTGGATGAGCTTGACCGCAAGGTCATAGCACTGGTCAAAATAGGAAGAGCCGAAGAGGATCTCGTTCCACTGGAATCCCAGCCACTGGATGTCCGCCTGGATGGCGTCTACATACTCCACATCCTCTTTAGCGGGGTTCGTGTCATCATAGCGGAGGTTGCAGATGCCACCGTATTTTTCGGCCATGCCGAAATCGATGGCGAGCGCTTTCGCGTGGCCGATATGCAGATAGCCGTTCGGTTCGGGCGGAAACCGGGTCTGCACACGCGGTTCTTTCGTGCGCATATCCTCTTCGATGAACTCCTCAATAAAGTTCTTTGGGCGTTTTACCTCTTCCATTGCCGTTTGCCTCCAAATTTACTTCATACATTATCGGGTAACCGCCCCGAAATGTCAATGAAAGGGGAGCGCGCAGACTCAATTTCTCGCGTCAGCGTCTTTTGGCAAGCTGGCGCAGGCGCGCGGGATTATTATCCTTCGGGTGTTTTACGCAGTGCAGAAAAAGCTTCTTTTTCAAATCGCCCAACTCCCTGCCCTCCGGCAAACCGGAGACCGCCATGAGCTCCTCGCCCGTGATCGCCAACTCCCGCTCGCTAAACGGCGTTCCGTCCGCCAGCATGGTCCCATAGAGCGCGCGCCAGTCCTCCGCAACATAGTCGGCGTCATACCCGCAACCGCGGATATCCGCCTCCCGCAGGAGAATCTGCTCCAGTGTACGTTCCCTGCCCCAAGTGGCGAACCGCTCCCGCAGAGTGTCCTGTTTCGCCATATGCTGGATGTCGTACATATGCCCGCGCACGAGCGCGCTGACTTCGGAAATCGTCCGCGCCGGAAACCTTAGATCGCCCAGCACGCGCCTGCTGATGCGCTCGCCGTATCTATCGTGCTCGTATTGCACGCCCGTCTCACGCTTACAGTCCGGCTTGCCGACGTCGTGCAGGAGTCCGGCGAGGCGCAGTTTCTCTGTCGGCGGGGCGGCGGCGCAGACCTGGAAGCTATGCTCCAGCACATCGTAGCGGTGGTGATCCGTCCGCTGCGCCATCCCGCGCGCAAAGTTAAACTCCGGCACGAGCACACCCCAGACGTCCAGCTCGTCCAGCAGCCTCAGCCCGCGCAGGGGAGAGCGCATCTCGTCCCTGCCCAAGTCGGGATAGCGCGCATCGGTCAGAAGAATCTTGACAAACTCCTCCCGCCTTCGCTCGGCGGCGATGTCCTTCAGCTTCGGCGCGTTTCGCTTCGCCGCCGCCCAGGTGCCTTCGTCAATCGCAAACCCCAGCTCGCAGGCAAAACGCACAAGGCGCAGCACGCGCAGCGCGTCCGAGCGCAGAATGTCGTCCGGCTCCGCGCTCGTGGTGCGAATCATGCGCTGCTCCAGATCGGCGATGCCGCCCGTCGGATCCTCCACCTCGCCGGTTGAGAGATCGGCATACATCGCATTGACCGAAAAATCCCGCCGCCACGCGTCGTCACGCAAACTCTCGCCGAATGCGACCGTGTGCGGGCGGTGCGCGCCGTCCCCGCCATAGGTCTCCCGCCGGAAGGTGGTGTGCTCCACGCGCACCGCGCCGAAGTGCAGCTCCACCGTGCCCATCTCCGCAGCCTTCCCGATCACGCGGATGCCATATTTCGGCATCGCCAGCGAGACCTCCTCCGGCGTGAGGCGGGAGCATACGTCGATATCCGACGGCGGCAGGTGCAACAACGCGTTCCGCACCAGCCCGCCAACGGCATAAATATTGATCTTCTCTTTTTGAAACGCCTCCGCAAGCGGAGAAAGCGATTCTGGAATGGTAATTTGCATGACGGTATAGAAAAACTCCTTTGATATACCTGTTATTGTACATCAAAGGAGAATTCTTTGGTTTCTTTTCTTGCAAGAAAAGGAGGGATTACTTGCTCAATTCCTCATGGATGGCCTGGGCGGCCGTCTTGCCCGCGCCCATCGCGAGGATGACCGTCGCAGCGCCGGTGACGGTGTCGCCGCCCGCGTAGACGTGCTCGCGGCTGGTTTTGCCCGTCGCTTCGTCCAC
>JAYFQU010000032.1:0-120459 GCA_034926785.1 Christensenella sp. | reverse complement strand
ACCAAGTAATTCTGCGATAAGATGTGTTTGAAGCATAACCTTCGTCCTTTCTCGTAGTGGCTTGAACAACCTTAATCTACAAGATTTGAAGCGGTTATGCTTCTTCTTTTTTTTACTTACCCCAATCTATAGTGTAGAACCTTTTTTTCACAAATTCGGCGAATGAATCGCCAAATTTGAAGGAACATGGGGGATTTTCGAAATCCCCCAAACCCCCTACTGGGTTTGTTGATGCTCTGAAAGAGGCGGGGTGACCCGCCTCTTTCGCGTTATGCTCAGCCTTGGCTTACTGGCCCAGTCCGATATCGACCAATGTATCGCTGCCGCTGGTGACCTTGGGCAATTGCCCGTCCCATTTTTGCAGCGTTTCGTAACGAATTAAAATATCGGTGAGCGATTCCGCAATGGTGCGGTTGCTGCTTGCCGTCGCGTCTGCGAGCAGTTTAATTTTGTCGGCTTCCGCTTGAGCGGCGATAACCTGTTTTTGTGCCTCCGTGTTGGCGATGACGAGCGCCTGTTCCTGCTCGGTGCGGGTCTTGATCAGGTTTTGCTCGGCAACCTGCTTGGCTTCAATTGCCTGAATATACTCCTCGGAGAAATCCCAGTTGATGATATTGAGGTCGTCAACCATGATTCCATATTCATTGAGCTTTGCATTCAGCGTTTCGTCCAGAAGAAGGCTGACTTCTCCGCGACTGCTGACGAGCTGCTGCGCAGTGTAGTTTGCCGTAACAGCCTTGAGCACTTCGTTGATTGCGGGCATCACCAGGACGTCTTCAAATCCAAGGCCGACCTGTTTATAGATGTCCGCACTGGAGGATTTATTGATGTGGTAGTTCACCGCAATCACGGTTGAAACCGTTTGCAGGTCCTTGCTGAATGCCTCGGTCGTCACTTCCGTCTTCACAATTCGATTATTGATCATGACAATATTTTGGGCAAACGGAACTTTTACATGAAACCCCTCCTGAAGAACGACAGGACTGACCTTGCCGAACGTCAACACAACACCGGTTTGACCAGCCTCAACGACAACAATGCTGCCCCCAAGAATGATCAGGACAAGCAAGAGCACAACGACCGCGCCGATGATCTTACCTGTTGCAATATTCCCCGCTTTATCTCTGAACATAGAACAACTCCTTTATATGTTAATTGAGAATATTATAGCATATTCTCCACGATCACAGAATTTGGCATTATCCCCGGATTGCAACCAAATTGTGAATTTGAGCCAGTCCATTGATTGAAACGGAAAGCGGCGGGGGAATGCCCCGCCGCCGATCTAGGAGGATCCATGCGACCGATGCGTGCGGCCGCCGGAATCGACTTGACAAATCCGACCATAGAATCTGCCAAGAAGAGAGAAATTACTTTATTTCTTGGAATAGGGTGTGTTTTCCAACGGTAGTTTTTTCCGAAAGATACCATCCCGGTTATAATAGGCAAGCTGTACTGCGGGGGGCGTTGGGATGGAGCAGATCTCGCCGACACCCTTTGCTCCGCAGGCAAGACCGTCCTTGCTGGCTTTGCCGACGATAACGGCATTTAGCTCTGGCGCCATGGTCGACTTAAACAGGCCGAGTGTACCAAACTTCCTCATCGGTTTTCCGTTTTCCAGCGGGAAATCCTCGGTCAGCGCATAACCAAGGCTCATGACAACGCCGCCCTCGATTTGTCCCTCCAGAGAGACCGGGTTCACCGCCTGCCCAACGTCGTGTGCGGCGGTTACACAGCAGACCTTGCCGTCTTCGCCAAGCTCTACAACCTGCGTGGCGTAGCCATAGGCAATATGCGAGACGGGATTTGGTTTGTCGGAGCCCATCGAGTCGGTTTTACCCTCATACTCGCCGAGAAAGCTTTGCCCTTCCAGCGCGGCAAGCGAACCGGCTTGATCCATCGCGTTCTTGACCATCTTCGCCGCGCGGACGGCCGCCTCGCCCGTAAAGAGCGTTTGCCGGGATGCCGTCGTATTGCCCGCGTTCGGCGCACTGGCGGTGTCGGGGACATGATAGATGATCTGCTCCAGCGGCAGGCCGGTGATCTCTTTTACAAACTGTGTCTGAACCGTACCCATACCCTGGCCGATACAGGCTGCGGAGGAGTGCAGGTGCAGCTTGCCATCCAACACTTCGATACGGCAGCGGCCGACATCCGGCACGCCGACGCCGAGGCCACTGTTTTTCATTGCGCAGGCGATGCCAGCCTTCGGGTTTTTTTCGAGAATCGGGCGAACCGCATCCAGCGTCTCCACCAGAGCGGTGGTTTCGTCCGCAACCTGACCGTTGGGCAGAATCTGACCCGGACGGATCGCATTGCGGTAACGGAATTCAAACGGGGTCATGCCAACCATTTCCGCAAGCAGGTTTAAGTTGCACTCCGTCGCGAAACAGCTCTGGGTTACGCCGAATCCGCGGAAGGCGCCGCCCGGCGGATTGTTGGTATAGTAGGCATAGCCTTCAATATCCACATCCTGATAGTTATACGGGCCCGCTGCGTGCGTGCAGGCGCGCTGGAGCACGGGGCCGCCGAGGGAGGCATAGGCTCCGCTGTCCGCGAGAATGCGCGCGCGCATGGCGGTTAATTTGCCGGTTTCGTCGCAGGCGGTGGTGAAATCCATCTCCATCGCATGGCGCTTCGGGTGAATCAGCAGGCTGTCCGTACGGGTGAAACGAACCTTAACGGGACGCTTGAGCAGATAGCAGGCAAGCGCGGCGTGATGCTGAACGCTCATGTCCTCTTTGCCGCCAAAGCCGCCGCCGACCATCATCGCCGTGACGCGAACCTGCTCCGGCGCGAGGCCGAGCATCATGGAGCATTCCTTGCGGGTTTGATAGATACCCTGATCACCACTGAAGACATGAACGCCATCGCCTTCCACATCCGCAACCGCGCATTCCGGCTCCAAGAACGCATGGTCGGTAAACGGCACGCTGTAATGATTGGTGACCACGTGCGCGCTGTTTTTAATCGCCTCGTCCGCATTGCCACGCTTGACGAACTGATAGGAAAGCAGGTTGTCCGGACGATCCAGATGGACGAGCTCAAAGCCTTCCTTGCGCGCATCGTCGGCGGAGAGAATCGGGGTGAGCGGTTCATACTCGACCTTGATTGCAAGCTTGCCGGCTTCGAGCGCTTCAGGTGTTTCCGCAACGACCAACGCGATTGCATCGCCTAAAAAGTGCGTAATGGATCCGACGGGAATCATCACGTCGTAATCCTGCACCAGATGTCCGATCTTTTTGGCGCCGGGAACGTCCTCCGCCGTGAAGACGGCGACAACCCCTTCCGTCGCCCTTGCCGCGCTGGTGTCAATGGAAAGCACTTTTGCGCGCGGGTAGACACTGCGCACGGCGGAACCAAGCAGCATGCCGGGCAGATGGATGTCGTCTGCATACATCGCGGTGCCAAGGGTCTTATCAATCACCTCGATGCGCTTGATGCTGTCGCCAACCGTGCCTGGCAGCTCCGCCTCGGGAACCTTGGCGTTTTCGCGGAAGAGTCTGGCGCTCAAAAGAACCGCATCTTCAATCTTCTTATAACCCGTGCAACGGCAGATATTGTTTTTGATTGCTTCCTTGACGTCCGCCCTCGTTGGATCGGGGTTTTGATCGATTAAACCCTTGGCGCTGATGACCATGCCCGGCGTGCAAAACCCACACTGCACCGCGCCGGAGACGGCGAACGCATATGCATAGACATCCCTCTCACGGGGGCTTAAGCCCTCTACCGTGACGATGCGTTTTCCGTCAAGCTTATCCGTCTGCTGAACGCAGGCTTTGACGGCTTTGCCGTCGATCAGGACCATACAGGTGCCGCAGGCGCCCTCGGAGCAGCCGTTTTTGACGCTGGTGAGCAGAAGCTCGTCCCGCAGAAACGGAAGCAGCTTTTGATTTTTTTCAACGATGATGGTTTGACCGTTGATGATGAGTGTAGACATGCAATAACCTCCTGGAGGCGGAATGATAGCGGGATCAGAAGATGTGCCGCCGTCTCCGCATGCAGAAACGGCGGCGTAATGAGCGGGATTGCGTTAGAAGAGATAGCTGTAATCCCAGATGACCGCGTTGATGATCTTCTCGATATCCGGGTCAATCGCGTTTGTGCCGAGTTTGATGGTCGAAACGCTGTCAAGGCGAAGCTTGATCTTCCCGCCGCCAAGGACGAAGAAACCCTTGTTCTGGCTCTCGTCGAATTCTTTTTCGGTGGAGAAGAAGGTGAACTTTTCCTTGTAGGGCGCGCTGTCGTAGGGGCAGAACACGGTGCAGTTGCCGCACTCGTTGCACATACGATCCACGTGGATGATCTGCGGCATCGGCATGCCTTCCACCTCGATGGCGATATTCGCGCGGTTCGGGCAAACCTGCACACAGCATTCGCAGATGGTGGAGCAGGCGAGGCAGCGCTCGGTCTCTCTGCCCGCGCTGTCGTAGACGGCGAGAGAACCCTGCTTGGCCAGGCAGTTGCCGGAGCATGCTTTGGATTCCTCCGGTACGGTGACGGTGTATTTGCCAACGATCGCATCCGCAACCTTGCGCGCGTCCGCGATGGCTTCCACAACCGTAGCCGGGCCGCGGTTTGCGTCGCCAATGACGAACACATTCGCCTCGCTGGTTTCCAGCGTGCTTGCGTTTACCTTAACAGCGCCGCGTTCGGTCAGCTCGATGCCGTTGTCCGCGAAATCCTTCGCCTCGACCTTTTCGCCGATGGCGGAGATCAGCAGCGAGCAGGGGAGGGAGACCAGCTCATCGGTCTCAACGGAGGAACGCCTGCCGCTCGCGTCGGGCGCGCCCAAGATGCACTTCTTGCAGATGAGCTTGCCATCGCGCAGCGCAACGGGGCTCAGCAGTTCTTTAAACGCCACGCCGTCTTCCAGCGCAAGCTGTAATTCTTCCTCGTCCGCCGGCATATAGCGCTGTGTGCGGCGATAGACAATGCTGGAGGAGACGACGCCCTTGATGCGCTTTGCGGCGCGCGCGGCGTCCATCGCGGTGTTGCCGCCGCCGACAATGATCACATGCTCGCCGACATCTTTGAGCGACTCGCACTTGTACTGCTCGAGGAAATCGAGCACATTCATGCTCTCGCCCGCATCGAGCTTCAGATTTCCGTGCGACCATGCGCCGGTTGCAAAGATTACATGCGTATAACCGCTTTTTTTCAGCTCGGCCACGCTCGGCGCAACGGTATTCGTCCTGACTTCCGCGCCCATGGCACGGAGCAGATCGACATCGCGGTCTATTCCGAAGTCCCCGATGCGGAAGCCGGGGATTACATAGCGGACAATGCCGCCAAGCTCGGCGCGTTTTTCGAACACGGTTACCTTCGCGCCCTGACGTCCGAGCAGATAGCCTGCCGCCATGCCGGCAGGGCCGCCGCCGATGACGGCAACCTTTGCGTCGCTCTTGCCGCCGGGCTTGAGCGAACCGATGATACCGTCGAATCCTTCGCGCGCGGCGAGCAGCTTTGCATCGCGAATATGTACGCTCTCCTCATAGAATCCGCGCGTACATTTATCCATGCAGCGGTGTGAACAGATGCGCCCGGTGATGAAGGGCAACGGGTTGCGCTCCAGAATGAGCCGCAGCGCTTCGACATATTTCTTGTCTCCGACCAGGCGGATATATTCCGGGATGTCCTGATTGATCGGGCAGCCGTGCTCGCAGGGCGCAATAAAGCAGTTGGTCAGCGGAACCTTGCTCTTGATCTTGCGAACGGGCAAGGGCTTGACCGGTTTCACGTGCCGCTCGTCCGTGCGCGCCGCGCGGGCAAGATAGGCGACCTTGCCGACGGAGACGCCTTCGAACGGGCCGTATTCTTCCTTGGCGAGCTTCTCGGCGATCTGCTTTGCGCGCTGATAGCCGCCGGGCTTGAGCAGCGTGGTTGCAATCGTAATCGGCCAGATTCCTGCGTCATACAGCTCGGTAATGTTATAGAAATCTGCGCCGCCGGAGAAGGAGAGACGCATTCTGCCGTCAAACTCGCGGCTGATGCGGTGCGCCAGCTCGATGGTCAGCGGATAGAGCGAGCGCCCGCTCATATACATCTCGTTGCCGGGCAGCTCGTTTCGCGCGATGCCAACGGGGAACGTGTTGGTCAGCTTGAGCCCAAACTGAACGCCGTTTTCGCAGGCGAGATCCAAAAGCCGCTTGAACATCGGCACCGCGTCGCGATATTGCAAATCGTCGTTGAAATGGAAATCGTCGAACACGAGATAGTCGTAGCCCATTTCGTCCATGGTCTTGCGTGCGAACTGATACCCAAGCAGCGTCGGGTTGCATTTGACGAAGGTGTTGAGGCCCTTTTTGCTGATGAGGTAGCTTGCGATGCGCTCGATCTCCTGCGGCGGGCAGCCGTGGAGCGTCGAGAGCGTGATGGAGGAGCAGACGTTGGGGGAGATGGCGTCGATGTATTTCGCATCAACCTTGGTGAAGCGCGAAAGATTGGCCTTCGCCCAAGCACGGCATTCCTCCCAAATCGGGGTTCCGGAGGCATTTTTAAGGCCCTCGATGAAGCTGTCAATCTTTTTACTGGTAATGCCTTCAAAATTATAGCCGACACTCATGTTGAACATGAAACCGTCCGGCCTGCCAAGGTCGAATTCCCAGCTGAGGAGTTTGAGCGCGTACCATGCCTTGACATACTCGTCGAACGCTTCCGGAACGCGGAGCTCGGTGGACCACTCTACGTTATAGCACTCATCCTCGGCGAGGATACAGGGCTTGCTGACGGGAAGATCTTCGCCATCCAGCGTTTGAACGGTCTTGAGCTCGAAGAAGCGGCATCCGGCATAGTAGGCCGCGACGAGATTCTGCGTGAGCTGCGTCTGCGGGCCGGCGGCCGGGCCAAACGGTGTTTCCAGATGCTCGCCAAACAGGTCAAGAAGCTTGCCCTTGGGCGCGACGTATGCTCGGCGAATACCGAACACGCTGCCTTGCTTGCGCTCTTCCAGAATCCAGTTCATCAATTCCGCAAAGGGAATGGGGGTCATACGGTCGGACATGGGGATGCCTCCTTATTCCTAATAGTAATAGGATGTCTTGTCATACGCTGTTGTGATTCCAACAGAACAATTTGTTTGGAGAGGTTGATCGACCTTCGATCAGCCGTTGATGGACTTCCAGAGTTTCGCGGCGCTTGTGCGGCACTCCTGCATGACGACCTTCTCGTCCGTGACGAGAACCTTGCGATCCTTCATAAGGACTTTGCCGTTGCAGACGGTGGTCACGACGCTGCGCCCATTCATCCCGAACAGAATGTGTCCGTTCACGTTACCGCCATCCATCGGAGTCAGCGGGTCATAATCGGTGACGATGACGTCCGCATAGGCGCCGGGCTTAAGCACGCCGAGCGGGTGCCGGAAGAATCTGCCTGCGATGCGCGGATTGTTCTCAAATAGCATGGCCGGGATTTCCCCCCAGGCGACGGTCGGGTCGCAGAGATTATGCTTGTGGATAATGTTGCCGACCTTGTAGCTCTCGAGCATGTCGTTCGTATAGCCGTCGGTGCCGAGGCCAAGTAAAACACCTTCCTGGAAAAGGCGGATGACGGGGCCGCAGCCGACCGCGTTGCCCATGTTGGACTCCGGGTTATGCACCACCATCGTATCGGTTTCCTTGAGCAGACGCATTTCGGCGGGCGTGATATGGACGCAGTGGATGGCAAGCGTCTTTTCGCCGAGCACGCCGTTTTCAAACAGGCGGTTTACAATACGCTTTCCATATTTTTTCAGGGAGTCAATCTGGTCGCCGGGGCCTTCAGCAACGTGTACATGAAACCCGGTATAGGAGGGGGTGTGTTTTTTGCAGAGCGCGAGCGTCTCGTCCGAAACGGTAAAGGCCGCGTGCAGACCCATCATTCCCTTGAGCATGTCGCTCTCGTCCGCGTTGGCCTTGAGGATCATGCGTTCGTTTTCGAGCACGGCTTCGTGCATTTTCTTTTCGCCGTCGCGGTCGGAGACCTCGTAGCAGAGGCTGGTGCGAACGCCGAGCTGCCTCGCCGCGTCGGAGAGGGTATCGAGGCTGCCGGGAATATCATAATAGCTTGCGTGATGATCAAACACGGTGGTGACACCGTTTTTGATGCAATCAAGATAGACCGCCTGCGCGGAGAGATAGTCGTTTTCCTTTGTGAGCAGGCGGTCGATCTTCCACCACATGCCCTCTAAAATGTCGTTAAAATCGTGCGGATTATATCCCTGAATGGAGAGACCGCGCGCAAACGCGCTGTAGATGTGGTTATGCGCGTTCACAAGACCGGGCATGATCACGCCGCCGTTCGCATCAATCCATTCCGCATGCGGATATTTCGCCTTTAGTTCCTGTGTGGTTCCGACCTCTTTGATCAGTTGGTCCTCAATTGCGACCGCTCCGTTTTCCAGATACATGCCTTGATCTCGTGTGACGAGTCTGCCGTTGCCGATGAGAAGCATTGGATTGTCTCTCCCTTCGTGAAATGCAATTATATGGATAGAAACTTGCAGATTAACAACTAGATTATACTATAACGTAGAAATGCGGCGCAATATGAGCAACCGAGAATATACAAAAATATTTTTTGCATAATAATTTTGTTCAGCGCTATTTTTTACTGTACATTTTAATTTTTTCAAGGTATGATGTGTTATATCCTCAAACGAGTTTGATCTTAACAGCATCCATTCACGGCGAATCGGCAGACGGTTCACATGGCTTGAGGAAATTTTATCTGTAATATTGGAGTGTTCCTATGAAACGCATTGCAGGTTATCGCTGTACCATTTGCGGAAGAGAATATCCGTTTGGCCCGGAGATGATGACATGCCCTTCTTGCGGAGAAAAAGGCATTCTGGATATCGTCTACGATTATTCTGAGATTAAGTCCGTCCTCTCAAAGGAAACGCTGAAGAAGGACAACGACAACAGCATGTGGCGCTATCGTGCGCTGATGCCAATCAAAGGGGAGGGACTTGGAGACTTTCTGCGCATCGGCTGGACGCCGCTGTATCGTTCCCTTCGTCTTGGGCGTCAGCTTGGGCTGGATACGCTCTATATCAAGGACGATGGCCTCAACCCGACGGGCTCGCTCAAGGATCGCGCAAGCGGTGTTGCCGTCGCAAAGGCGATTGAGCTTGGCTATGATACCATCAGTTGTTCTTCCACGGGCAACGCGGCGAGCTCCTGCGCGGGTAACGCGGCGCGTATGGGCCTCAAGACGGTAATTTTTGTACCGGAGCGCGCGCCGATTGGCAAGGTAGCGCAGCTGTTGATCTTTGGCGCAAATGTCGTCTCCGTCAAGGGCGACTATCGTCAGACGTTTGAACTGAGCAAGGCCGCCATTGAAAAGTGGGGATTCTATAACCGCAACGCGGGCATTAACCCCGTGATGACGGAGGGGAAGAAGACCGTTGCGCTTGAGATTGCCGAGCAGTTAAACTGGAATCCGACCGATTGGGTCGCAATTTCTGTTGGAGACGGCTGCACCATCGGCGGGGTATACAATGGTTTTTACGATCTCCTCCAACTCGGCATGATCGACCGTATCCCGAAGATCCTCGGCGTGCAGTCCACTGGCTGCTGCCCGTTTGTTAACGCAGATTTGCACGGGGGAGAGCTGGAACCCACGCCGGAGAACACCCTGGCGGACAGCATCGCCGTCGGCGTTCCGCGCAATCCCGTCAAGGCGATTCGCGCGGTCAAGGAGAGCAACGGATCTTGGATCGCCGTTTCGGACGAGGAGATTCTCGACGCAATGCGCCTGCTTGGCAGGACGGAAGGCGTCTTCGGCGAGCCGGCGGGCGTAACCGCAATGGCGGGCGTCAAGGCTGCGGTTAACAGCGGCATCATCAAATCGAACGAGAGCGTAACGGTTGTTTCGACCGGCAGCGGGTTGAAAGACGTGAAAAATGCCATGCTTGCCGCGGGCGAGCCGTTTAAATGCGACCCGGATATCAAGGCCCTGGAAGCGAGCGGCAGGATTCGGTAACGAATCTCTGCCGGCGCCGCGCGGAGTAGGAGCAAAGGCAAAAACCATTTGGAAGTATTTTTATAAAGGTGGCAAAGTCCGCCGCTAATGGGAACACATCTGTTTGAAAACGAAAAAGACTCTGTTCACGACCCGCTTTTTTGATATAATCTGATTGAGTTAAGGAATATTTACTTGCGAATATTGATATAAAACGGTTGTTTCATCCCCGCGCCAAGTGTTACAATGGATCAAAATTTATACGGGCTGTTGCGTATCCCTGGTTGACAATTTTCGAATTCTGGCAAACGGTTGCGCGATGCTGACTCTTTGATCCGCTTGGACGAACCGAATGGGACTGCGATGACGCAGTGCCAGTTCTAAACGGATTGTGTGTTGGAAATGGTCGAAATATTACTCTGACGGAGACTCGCGTGATCCTGATTTTATCAGATGATCCGGATCGGTTCGGTTGTTCCACCCATATGGTGTTACAATAAATCAAAATTCGTAGGAGGAAAACCATGAAAAAGTTCATTGCTCTTCTGGCAGTCCTGGCAATGGTGTTCGCGATGGTAGCCTGCGCCGCCCCGGCACCCGCAGCAGAACCGGCAGCACCCGCTACGGAAGAAGCGACCGAGGCCCCCGCCGCGACGGAAGCGACCGCTGAAGAAGCGGCTGCACCCGCCATCAAAATTGGCGTAATCCTCATTGGCGATGAAAACGAAGGCTATACCTATGCGCACATCGAAGGTATCAAAGGCGCGATTGCCGCTCTTGGTATCTCCGAAGATCAAGTCATTTGGAAGTATTCGATTCCTGAAGATGAAACGTGCTATGATACTGCGGTAGACCTTGCCGAACAGGGATGCACCATCATCTTCTCTAACAGCTATTCCCATCAGTCCTATATGGTTCAAGCTGCCGAAGAATATCCGGACGTGATGTTCTGCCCGGCGACCGGCGACACAGCGGCCGTATGCGGCCTGAAGAATGTCGTCAACTTCTTCCCCTACACCTATGAATCCCGCTACGTGTCCGGCGTCGTCGCTGGCATGAAGCTCAAGGAACTCATGGATGCCGGCAGTGTGACGGATCCGTACATCGGCTATGTTGGCGCATATCCATATGCTGAGGTTGTCAGCGGTTATACCGCATTTTTCCTCGGCATCAAATCTATCGTGCCAACAGCGCACATGCAGGTTGTCTATACCAACAGCTGGTTTGATATGACGAAAGAGGCGGAAGCCGCCAATACCCTGATGTCCATGGGGTGCGTGATCATCGGTCAGCACGCCGACTCGACCGGCGCCCCCTCGGCGGTGCAGGCCAAACTCTCCGAAGGCAAGGTTTGCTACAGCGTTGGTTACAATGTTGACATGCTCTCCGTTGCTCCGACAGCTGCATTGACAAGCGCACAGAATAACTGGTCTGTCCTGTACAAGGATATCCTCTCTGACTTCATGAGCGGTGCAGAGATGAAGCATGATTATTCTGTCGGCTACAATGAAGATGCGGTTCAAATCTCCGCACTGGGCGAGAGCTGCGCTGCTGGCACCGCCGAAAAGGTCGCGGAAGTGATTGCCGGTCTGAAAGCTGGCACACTGCATGTTTTTGATGCGGCGACATTTACGGTTGGCGGCGCTGCTGTTACCACAGCTCCGTTTGACTTTTCCACTATGAATGCAGATTATTCTGCAGTTCAGTATCAGGGGCCGACGGAAGAATGCATCGTGAATGGCTACTTCCATGAGTCCGAATTCAGAAGCGCCCCGTATTTTACACTCCGTATTGACGGAATCACAGAGCCGGAGGCTAAATAATATCAGCCTGGGCAGAAGGGGCGGCCTTTTGGCCGCTCCTTCCATTCAGAGTAGAAAGGGTGACGCGCTTGGAAACAAAGGCAACTGTTCGTATGGAGAATATCACCAAGACGTTTGGATCGGTGATAGCAAATAACAAGGTAAACATCGAGATTCGGCACGGCGAGATTCTTTCGCTGCTCGGCGAGAATGGCAGCGGGAAAACCACGCTGATGAATATGCTCTCCGGCATCTATCTGCCGGACAGCGGGAAAATTTATGTTGATGGCAAGGAGGTCTCCATCACTTCTCCGAAGGATGCATTTGATCTCCACATCGGCATGATTCATCAGCATTTTAAACTGGTAGACGTTTTAACGGCTGCGGAAAACATCATACTTGGCCTAAACGAATCGACCCTTGTCGATTTAAAAAAAGTTCGCACTGTCGTAAAAGACATTTGTGATCTGTATGGCTTTGTTGTTAATCCAGATAAAAAAGTTTATGATATGTCGGTTTCCGAGAAACAGACGTTAGAGATTGTAAAGGTCCTCTACCGAGGCGCTGACATTTTGATTCTCGATGAACCAACCGCCGTTCTAACGCCGCAAGAAACGCAGAAACTATTTAGCGTGATGCGTAATATGAAAGCCTGCGGGAAATCCATCATCATTATTACGCATAAACTACATGAAGTATTGGAAATTTCCGACCGCGTAGCCGTCTTGCGCAAGGGAAATTATATTGGTGATGTGCCAACAAGCGAAACCGACGCCATGAAGCTAACGGAGATGATGGTTGGACGCGCAGTTGTTCTTGACATTCAACGTTGCGAGCCGATGAATCCTAAACCGCGTTTGGTCGTTAAAAATCTGACCGTATGCGATTCGGATGGGGTCAAGCGGCTTGATGATATTTGCTTTACCGCTTACAGTGGAGAAATCCTTGGTATTGCGGGTATTTCCGGCAGCGGACAGAAGGAACTGCTGGAGGCAATCGCCGGATTGCAGGGATGCCGCGATTGCAGCAGCATCAGGTTTATTGCCGAGGGAAGTGATTCCGAGAAAGAGCTCTCCGGGATGCATCCGATCGATATTAAAGATCTGGGAATTGCGCTTGCATTTGTTCCTGAGGATCGGCTTGGTATGGGGTTAGTTGGCAGCATGAACTTAACGGACAATATGATGCTGCGCAGTTATTCCAGCGGACGCGGGCCGTTTGTTGATCGCATAAAACCAAAGAAATTGGCCGAGACTGTTGTTCGGGAACTGGAAGTGGTTACGCCGAACCTAAATACGCCTGTTCGCAGGCTCTCCGGCGGAAATGTGCAAAAAGTTCTTGTTGGGCGAGAGATCGCACAAAAACCGCAGCTGCTGATGTCCGCGTATGCGGTTCGCGGCTTGGACATTAACACGTCCTACAATATATATCATTTGCTCAGCGAACAGAAAAGTCGTGGCGCTGCGGTAATTTATGTTGGCGAGGACCTTGACGTATTGCTGGAGCTGTGCGATCGCATTTTAGTTCTTTGCAGCGGGAAAGTGAGCGGCATAGTAGACGCGCGCCAAACGACAAAAGAAGAAGTGGGTCTGTTGATGACGCACTTAAATGGAGGGGCAACAGCATGAAGAAAGAAATGAAAGAACCGTTGATTGCCATTAGTAAAAGAGACGGCGTTTCTTTTTGGCATGCCTGGTTGATCCGCCTGATTGCGATTGTGCTGTCGCTGGTAATCTGCGGCGTCATCATCTTTGCCATAACAAAGCTTGACCCGATTGAAGTTTATCGGGCGATGTTTAAAGGCTCGTTTGGCACTCAAAAACGCACTTGGGTCTGGATTCGCGACATTATGATGCTCTTGTGCATTTCGGTCGGCCTTGCACCGGCGTTTAAAATGCGATTTTGGAATATTGGTGCGGAAGGACAGGTTTTGCTGGGCGGGGTTGTTGCCGCAGCATGTATGATTTATTTGAGCAACTCGGTTCCTGTTGTTCTTTTGATGATTCTCATGTTTGTAGGCAGCGCAGTGGCTGGCGGTCTTTGGGGTGGTATTCCCGCTGTTTTTAAAGCGCGTTGGAATGCAAATGAAACGCTCTTTACTCTCATGATGAACTATATCGCAATTCAGTTGACCTCATTCTGCGTTGCGCTTTGGGAACATCCGTTTGGCAGTAATTCGGTTGGGATCATCAATCCCACTACAAAGATTGGCTGGTTTCCATCAATATTCGGGCAGGCGTATACACTGAATATCATCATCGTTATGACGGTTGTGATACTTATGTATATCTATCTGAAATTTACGAAGCAAGGATATGAGATTGCCGTTGTCGGCGAGAGCGAAAACACCGCTCGCTATGCTGCAATTAACGTTCGCAGCGTTATTATTCGCTCTATGGTGATCTCCGGTGCGATTTGCGGTATTGCGGGATTTCTTGCGGTTGCTGGCGCAAGCCATACCATATCGACAAGCACAGCCGGAGGTCGCGGGTTCACGGCGATTATTATTGCGTGGCTGGCCAAGTTTAACAGCTTCGTCATGATTTTAATTTCGGCGTTGATTGTGTTTCTCGAGCGCGGTGCGATAGAGATTGCATCGCAATTCCAGCTCAATGATTATGTTTCTGAAATGATTACGGGTATCATTCTCTTTTTCATCCTCGGAAGTGAGTTTTTTATCAATTATAAGATAAAAATGCGCGCTTCAAAGTTCAGGGGAGGTAGCAAATGACTGGCATAATTTCTCTGTTTCAGGCTGCTGTTGTCTTTGGAACAATTATTATCTTTGGAGCGGTTGGCGAGATTTTGACGGAGAAATCCGGAAATCTGAACCTCGGCGTTCCGGGAGTGATGTATCTTGGTGGAATTGCAGGCTTAGCTGGTGTATTTTTCTATGAAAATGCAGTTCCTGACCCCAGTAAGTTTCTCTGCATTGTCATCGCTCTGGCTTGCGCATGTTCCGCCGCTATGCTGGGGGGGCTTATCTTTAGCTTCCTAACCATAACGCTGCGAACCAACCAGAATGTGACCGGCTTAACGTTGACTATTTTCTCCGGCGGTGTTGCGAACTTCTTCGGCGGTTCTTTGATGAAACTAGCCGGCGGTGTTGGTCAGATTTCCGTTTCAACGACAAGCGCTGCTTTCCGTGCAACTCAGACGTTTACGGATGGATGGGGAATTATAGATCAACTTTTTTTCAACTATGGATTTATGGTGTATCTAGCAATTTTCTTAGCTGTGCTGGTCGGGTGGTTTATTAATAAAACGAGCATTGGACTAAACCTCCGCGCAGTTGGCGAAAACCCGGCTACAGCGGATGCGGCAGGAATATCAGTTGCTAAGTATAAATATTTAGCGACTTGTATAGGCGCAGGCATTTCTGGGCTAGGTGGTTTGTATTACGTAATGGATTATACCAAAGGTACGTGGGCGAATGATGGCGCAATTGAGGCGCTCGGCTGGCTCGCCGTTGCGCTTGTCATCTTTGCAACATGGAAACCGCGCCGCAGTATTTGGGGTGCTTATCTCTTCGGCGCGTTGTTCTGGCTGTATTTCTACATCCCGGGACTCACGAGAAGTTCGCAGGAGATTTTCAAGATGCTGCCGTATCTTGTTACGCTCTTTGTGCTCATCATGGTGGCGCTTCGCAGAAAGCGCGAAGACCAGCCGCCGCATAGCCTCGGGACCGCGTATTTCCGCGAAGAACGCTAAAAATAACGGTTTACACATTCAGCCCGCGCAAAAAGTTGCGCGGGCTTTTTGTGAGGTCCTGGTTTTGACCAAACATATATAAAAATATATTTTGAAACCTCAAATTTTTAGAGAATTCTGGTTGAATTGCTGATATATCAACGATATAATGTATTTGTACAATCGGAAAACAATTCAACATTTCAAAATTTTATCAGGAGCGTGTGGTATGAAGTACGATCGAATTTACAATTTCTCGGCAGGCCCGGCGACGATGCCCGAAGAGGTTCTGGAGGAAGTCGCGGCGGAAATGCTCAACTACAAGGGCAGCGGTATGTGCGTGATGGAGATGTCGCACCGTTCCAAGGTGTATCAGACCATCATTGACGAAGCAGAAGCCGATCTGCGCGAGCTTATGGGGATTCCGAGCAACTACAAAGTGCTCTTTGTTCAGGGTGGCGCGACGCTGCAATTTGCCATGATTCCGATGAATCTGATGAAGAATGGCGTTGCGGACTATATCGTCACCGGCGCATGGTCCAAGAAAGCCGCCGAAGAGGCCAAGAAATATGGCACCGTCAACATTATTGCTAGCAGCAAGGACAAAAATTTCAGCTATGTTCCCGATGTGAGCGATCTGCCGATCAGCGAGAACGCGGACTATGTTTATATCTGCGAAAACGAGACGATTCACGGAACCACCTATGCCGAGCTCCCGAATACAAAGGGCAAGATTTTGGTTTCCGACCAGTCCTCCATGTTTCTCTCCAAACCCTGCAACGTAAGTGATTACGGCATGATCTATGCCGGCGTGCAGAAGAATGTTGGGCCCGCGGGCATGGTCGTCGTCATTATCCGCGAAGATCTCATCCGTACGGATCTGCCGGAATGGGTGCCCACCTATATGCGCTATGATATCCACGCGGAGAACGGCTCCATGTATAACACGCCGAACTGCTGGGCAATCTACGTCTGCGGCAAAGTGTTTAAATATCTCAAGAAGATCGGCGGTCTCTCCGCCATGCAGGCGATCAACGAGGACAAGGCAAAGGTTCTCTACGACTTCCTCGATTCCAGCAAGATGTTCCACGGTACCGTGGAGAAGAAATATCGTTCGCGGATGAATATTCCGTTCGTAACCGGCGACGAAGCGCTGGACGCAAAGGTCGTCTCCGCGACGAAGGCAGCAGGATATGACAACCTCAAGGGACACAAGAGCGTTGGCGGCCTGCGCGCCTCCACCTATAACGCTATGCCCAAAGAGGGCGTTGTCGCGCTGGTCGATTTCCTCAAGAAATTCGAAGCTGAGAACAAATAACCGAGCAATAGAAAGAGGAGAACAGATATGATTAAAATTCTTGCCAGCGACGGCATGGAAAAGAGCGCGATCGCCGCTCTCGAAGCCAAGGGGTGCCAGGTAGACGTGAAGTTTTTCGAGCCGGACGCGCTCTGCGAAGCGGTGAAGGACTATGATGTGCTCGTCGTCCGCAGCGCGACCAAGGTTCGCGAGCCGCAGATCAACGCCGCCTGCATGACGGGACGGCTCAAGCTCGTCATTCGCGCAGGCGTTGGCATCGACAATATCGATAAGGTCTGCGCCGAGGGCAGAGGAATCTCCGTCTGCAATACGCCAAAGGCGAGTTCGGACGCGGTTGCTGAGCTGGCGCTGGCGCATATGCTCTCCTGCGCGCGCTTCATCTCCGCCGCCGGTCACAGCATGCGCGAAGGCAAATGGGAAAAGAAAGCCTACGAAGGCATCGAGCTCAACGGCAAGACCGTTGGCATCGTCGGCTATGGCCGTATCGGCCAGGCACTCGGCCGTCGCTGCCAGGCTCTGGGCATGAATGTGCTCGCATATGACATCTTTAAGGTTCCGGAGCTGGAATGCGCAACCATGCGCTATGCCGAGATGGATGAGCTGCTCAAGAGCTCCGATTTCATCTCCCTGCATGTTCCTTCTCTGCCGGGTCAGCCGCTCGTGAGCCGCGAAACCCTCGCCCAGATGAAGGACGGCGTGATCATCATCAACACCTCGCGCGGCACCAACGTCGACGAAGCGGCGCTTCTCGAAGCGCTTGAAAGCGGCAAGGTCTACGGCGCGGGTCTCGACGTGTTCGCCGAGGAGCCGAGCAAGAACGAGGCGCTCTACAAACACCCGCGCGTGAGCAGCACGCCGCATATTGGCGCTTCCACGGCAGAGGCGCAGGCGCGTATCGGCGCGGAGATTGTGGATCTGATCGCAAAGGCATTTAATCTGTAAGGTTCAATCCTTCAACAAAAAAGCTCCGGTGCTGATGCGCCGGAGCTTTTCTCTGTTACATCCAGGATATCGGTGACCCCAAATCGGAAACCAGAAACACAATATATGGAACTATAATCAAATTCAAACACAAAATATTGTAACAAAGCATCAGATAATTTATGAATTCTTTCGAAACATTCTTGTTGTTTATGCACGTTATACAGTCATTATACAGTTTGCGTGAGCATGTTACAATTGCAAGAAGTCGATATTTTGCCATATTTAACATCGATTTGAAGACTGGCCTAATTTTACACGAAATTGTCCACAGACTATCCACTGAATATATCAATATTTTGTATGCATGAGCATCACTTGACACAAAATATAGAGGCGGTTAAACTGATACTACACGCTAGATCGGGGGGTATAGAGGATATGTTTCAGGAGATTATCAAGCGCGACGGTCACAGGGAGCCGTTTGACCGCACAAAGATAAAGAACGCAATCTGGAAGGCGGCGCAGGCTGTCAACGGAACGGATGAGGAACGCTCGGAGCGTCTCGCGGGTGAGGTTGTTCGGCTTGCCGAAGCGCGCTATGGCAGCGCAACGCCGGATGTTGAGGGCATTCAGGATCTCGTGGAGAAGGTACTCATCGAGGCGGGACACGCCAAGACCGCGAAAGCGTATATTCTCTATCGCGAAAAGCGCCGTGGTACGCGCGAAATCAATGCCCTGATTGGCGCAACGATCGATATGTTCGGTGATTACCTGAACGACCGTGACTGGGGCGTGAAGGAAAACGCAAATATGCAACGCAGCGTCAACGGGCTGAACAATTATGTCCGCGAGACGTTCACGAAGAAATACTGGCTCTATGAAGTCTATCCCATCGACGTGTGCAAAGCGCATGAGTCGGGCGACGCGCATATCCATGATCTCGGTTTTTTTGGCCCCTATTGCGCGGGGTGGGATCTTCGCCAGCTGCTCTCCGATGGGTTCGGCGGCGTAGACGGAAAGGTGGAAAGCAAGCCTGCAAAGCATTTGCGTTCGTTTTTGGGGCAAATCGTCAACTCCACATTTACGACGCAGGGCGAAACCGCCGGCGCGCAGGCTTGGAGTTCGTTTGATACCTATTGCGCACCGTTTGTGTATTATGACAAGATGACGTTTGACCAGATCTGCCAGTGTTTGCAGGAGTTCATCTTTAACATCAATGTTCCTACGCGCGTCGGGTTCCAGTGCCCGTTTTCCAACCTGACATTCGATATCAAGGTGCCGTCCACGCTCAAGGACGAACCCGCTCTCGTCGGCGGGCAGATGATGGACAAGACCTACGGCGAGTTTCAGGAGCAGATGGATCTCTTTAACCACGCGTTCTGCAAGGTCATGCTCGAGGGCGACGCGAAAGGGCGCGTGTTCACATTCCCGATTCCGACCATCAACATCACCAAAGATTTCGACTGGAAAAGCCCCGTAGTGGACGATTTTATGCGAATCACCTGCAAATATGGTATCCCATATTTCGCGAACTATGTGAATTCCGATCTTTCGCCGGAGGACGCGGTCTCCATGTGCTGCCGCCTCAGACTGGATAAGCGCGAGCTGCGCAAACGCGGCGGCGGCCTCTTTGGCAGCAATCCCATGACCGGCAGCATCGGCGTATATAGCATCAATCTGCCGCGGCTGGGGTATCTTGCAACCTCGAAGGAGGATTTCTTCGAGCGCCTGAAGAAGGTTGCCGTGCTCGGCAAGACAAGCCTTGAGATCAAGCGCAAGATCATCGAGACGCAGACCGAACAGGGTCTGTATCCGTACTCTTCCTATTATCTGCGGCACGTGAAGGAACGGACGGGGGAATACTGGACGAACCACTTCAATACGATCGGTCTTGTCGGCATGAACGAATGCTGCCTGAACTTCATCGGCAAGGACATCGGCAGCCCGGAGGGTCTTGCGTTCTCGCTTGAGATCATGCACTATCTGCGCGCGCTGATGGTCGAGTTCCAGGAGGAGACGGGGCACAGCTATAACCTCGAAGCGACGCCTGCCGAAGGCACGAGCTATCGTCTCGCCAAGGTCGACCATGAGAAATATCCCGGAATCCTCCAGTCCGGCATCGACGAACCGATGTATTCCAACTCGTCGCAGCTTCCCGTTGGATATACGGATGATATCTTCGAGTGCTGTGACCTGCAGGATGAGTTGCAGTCTCTCTACACGGGAGGAACGGTGCAGCATCTCTACATTGGCGAGCGGATTGAGGACATCGAAACCGCAAAGACACTGATTCAGCGCGTATTCGCCAAATATAAAATGCCGTATATCTCCATTACGCCGACCTTTTCCATCTGCAAGGAGCACGGGTACATCGCCGGCGAGCACTTCAACTGCCCGACGTGCGGACAGAAGGCGGAGGTATGGTCCCGTGTGGTTGGCTATCTGCGTCCCGTGCAGAACTATAACCCCGGCAAGAAGGAAGAATACATGATGCGCAAGAAGTTCGTCATTTAATTCAATCAAACGGAACGATCCTATTGATCGATTGGAGATGTGCAAAACCGGCATATCTCCAACTTTTTTCAGAAGAATATGCTAAAATAATGGGAAGCGTTCCATACAGGGTGAAGAAGGGATCCAAAGTCAGATGCTCATTGCAGGGTTTCAAAAAACATCGTTTGTCGATTATCCCGGACAGCCGTGTGCGGTCGTCTTTACGCCATATTGCAACCTGAATTGCGTCTATTGCCATAACGCGCATATCCTCGGAAGGGAAGCGCCGATCTTGCAGGAGGAGCCTGTGCTGGAGTACCTGGAGAAGCGCGCGGGGCTGCTCTCCGCCGTGGTGATCTCCGGCGGCGAGCCAACCCTGCAGCAAAATTTGGAAGCGTTTATCGAGCGCGTGCGCAGCTTCGGCTATCGAATCAAACTCGATACCAACGGAACAAAGCCGCAGACGCTGCTCGCGCTCCTGAACAAGGGCTATATCGATTATGTCGCGATGGATGTCAAAGCGCCCGCTGAAAAATATGGCGAGATCGCCCGTTCGGACGTAGATCTGGATGCGATTCGCCGCAGCATCGCGATCATCCGAAACAGCGGCGTGACGCATGAGTTCCGGCTGACGTTTGCGCCGCAACTCTCGCAGGAAGACGCAATTGAGACGGCGCGCCTGGTCAAGGGCTGCGAACGGTTTTATCTGCAGCAGTATCGACCGCGAAATGACAGCGATCCGCGCGCGCATTCACCGGCGATGGTGCTCAAAACGGGGGAGATGATTGCGCGGGAGATCGGCAATTGCACCGTGCGCGGTCTTGGCCCGGAACAATAAACAAAGACATCAGCAAAGCGCATTCCATCGGGCATTGTTACAGGACGGTAAGGGAACGCGACGTGCACGGAGGCGGGCGGGTCAAAGCCTATTCTACAGGAACGTCACAATTCTACGCGTTGAACTATATGGTCAAATCCGTTATAATACAGGCTATGAAGCGTTTATTTTCAAAAAAGACCTTATGGATTGGTTTGCTCATGGGCGCGCTGCTGCTGGGAGTTTCCGGCTGCGGACAGGTGCTCAACACGCTTGGCACCGCCGCAGAGGCGGTTCCAACCCCGTTCTTTACGCCTACGCCAGTTCCGGTTGTAACCGACGGCGAGGCTGAAACAATGCCCCTGCCGGAGGGCGCCAGCGTTCCCGCCGGGTATACGCGCGTTGAAACGGAGGACCCGAACATCGCTCTGTTTGTCTTTACCGATGCTGCGGGTACGTTGCAATACCGCGTCTACGGCGGATTTACGCAACTGGTCAACGGCACGCCGGATGAGACCTATCAGGGGTTCTATCCATCCGATGAAACGGGGACAATCCTGGCGGATGCGCGGGAGTTTATCAATCTCGACACCGAATCGTACGGCGTTTGCGCCAATCAGCCGCTGCCGGATACACTCCGGCTCAGAAGCATCTACACTCTGCTGGAGAGCGGGCTGATCACCGGAACGAACGGAAAGACGTTTGTCTACGGTTCCTTCAATGGCGGCGAAGCGGCGTTCTATCCGGCCGACAGCAGTGGAAAGATGGTTCCCGGCTCACTGCCGACCGATGAGCGCATCAGCGTTCCTTCCTACACACCGGACACAGTGCCGACGGCGGACGGCGACCGGATGATCGTCGCCTACATCGGCACGCAGAGCGTAGTCGTCTATCAGGCGGAGAACGGTGAATGGACACAAGAGCGCGTGATGATCTGCTCCACGGGGCGCAGCAAGGAAATGACCCCCAGGGGTTCCTTCGCAATCGTGCGCCAATACCCCTATAAGAAGATGGGGCAGATTGAAGGCGAAAACGTATATTCTCAATATGCCAGCCGCATCACCGGAAGCTATCTGTTCCACTCGGTTCCTATCGGCGGCAAAAAGCGCCAGAACCCGGAAAACGGAAAGCGGCAGATGTATGTTGCCTACTATGAAAAATTGGGTACCACCGCGTCCGGCGGATGTATCCGCCTCCGGTGCGTAGACGCGTATTGGGTCTATATCAACTGCACCGTCGGCACACCGATCATCGTTACCGACGACAACGGGCCAACGCCGCCGACCCCGCCGAAACTCATCTACGAAGAACCGTATATGGACGCTAGGCATGAATATGGCTGGGATCCAAGCGATCCCGATCCGGCAAATCCCTATCACGCCGTCTATGCGCCGGAGCTTGTTCTCGATGGCCCTGTGGCAGACAAATCGAAGGATACCGCGGCGAATCAGGAATAAATCCATGGAAAGGCCGACTCCGGGCGGCGAATGAATCGCCGAATTGGATAGAAGAGAGGGGTTTTACGAATCCCCCATGTAACGAGCGAACAAACAGGCAGTTTACTCGTGAAAATACTCATAAAAAGTAAGGGGACCACATTCGATTGTTATGCAGCAAACCCCTATATATTGTCAATTTTCCTTGACGCATCACTATTGTTGATATATACTTTTTAGGTAATCCTGCACTCTTATGGTAGGTTCATAATAGATTGTTGTGTTGAAGCAATAGCGCTGTGTGCAATTGGCTCAAATGCTAGTTCGTTATGAAGTAACCGTGCAGAGATGTGCGGTTACATTTTTTATAGATCGGAGAAACATCGTATGTGGTGGCTCTACACAGTCATCGGCATCCTGGGAATTCTCTCCGGTTTCCTCGTAGGATACGCTTATCGCCGAAATATCGCGGAAGCGAAAGTGGCAAAGGCGGAGGACGCCGTAAAGAAACTCTATGATGATGCCCAACGCAAAGCCGAAGAGATTAAAAAAGAAAAGGTCTTAGAGGCAAAAGAAGAAGTATTTAAAATACGCTCCGAAGCGGAAAGAGAAAACCGTGAGCGCCGCGGAGAGGTACAGAGAAACGAGAGGCGCATTTTCCAGAGGGAGGAGATCCTTGACAAAAAGGCGGATTCGCTCGATAAACGAGAGGCCGCAATCGCGAACCGCGAAACGGAGATCGAGAGCGCAGAAGCATCCGTTAAGGCCCTCTACGACCAGCAGATTCATGAACTCGAAAAAATCTCCGGGCTTTCCATGGAGGACGCGCGCAACATGTTGCTCGCCAATGTGGAGCGGGAGACCAGACATGAAGCGGCGATTCTGATTCGTGACATTGAGTCCAAAACAAAGGAAGAAGCCGACAAGCGCGCAAGAAACATCATCACCCTCGCCATTCAGCGCTGCGCGGCTGATCACGTTGCCGAGGCAACGGTCTCGGTTGTGGCGCTGCCCAACGACGACATGAAGGGGCGAATCATCGGGCGCGAAGGGCGCAACATCCGTGCGCTGGAAACAGCCACGGGCGTGGATCTCATCATCGACGATACCCCAGAAGCCGTTATTCTTTCGGGATTCGATCCGGTACGCAGAGAGGTTGCCCGCATCGCACTCGAAAAACTCATCCTCGATGGGCGGATCCACCCCGCGCGTATCGAAGAAATGGTGGAGAAGGCGCGTAAGGAAGTTGACACCGCGATCCGGGAGGCCGGCGAGGCCGCCGTTCTGGAGGTTGGCGTCAACGGTTTGCATCACGAGGTGGTTCGCTACCTTGGACGCATGAAGTACCGCACGAGCTATGGCCAGAATGTGCTCAAACACTCTATCGAGGTTGCGCATCTGGCGGGAATCATGGCGGCCGAGCTGGGCGCAAACGTTGCGCTGGCAAAGCGCGCGGGCCTGTTGCACGACCTTGGCAAATCCATCGACCATGAGGTTGAGGGTTCCCATGCGCAGATTGGCGCCGATCTTGCGAAGAAATATCGCGAGAACAATGCCATCATCCATGCGATTATGGCGCATCATGGTGACGTTGAGCCGCAGACGGTGGAAGCCATCCTGGTTCAGGCGGCGGACGCGATTTCCGCGGCGCGCCCCGGCGCACGGCGTGAAACGCTCGAAAGCTATATTAAGCGCCTTGAAAAGCTCGAAGAGATCGCGAATTCCTTTGAAGGCGTGGATACCTCCTTTGCCATTCAGGCGGGGCGCGAGATCCGCATCATCGTGAAGCCGGATCGCGTGAATGACAGCGACGCGGTCGTGCTGGCGAAGGATATCGCTAAGCGAATCGAGGCGGAGCTCGAGTATCCAGGCCAGATCAAGGTCAGCGTTATTCGCGAAACCCGCACGGTAGACTACGCGAAGTAATCAACACAACACAACTCGGGGCATGGTTCGCCATGCCCCGTTTGCTGCTGAAAAATGCAAGAGGCCTTCCCGTGACCCAATTGTGAAGGCGGACTAAATGGAGGATACAATGTTTCCTGTGGCAGACGGGCACTGTGACTTTCTATACGGCGCGGTGCAGTCCGGTTATGATTTGGTCAACCCCAAGCGAGAGCAAACAATCCGGTTGGACGACATGATGCGCGGCGGCGTCGCGCTGCAATTTTTTGCCTGCTGGACGGACACAACCCTAAAGACGCAGCCACTGCACCAGTGCATCGCGATGATAGACGCGTATTACCGAACGCTTGCCGCGCATCCGGAACTGGTGCCGCTTACGCGGGACTATACGCCGGAGAGCGGGAAGATTTCAACCGTGCTTAGCGTGGAGGGCGCGGAGGCTGTGGATGGCAGCATGGCGGTGCTGCGTATGCTCTATCGCCTCGGCGTGCGCGCGATGACGCTGACATGGAACGAAAACAACGAGCTTGCCGGCGCGGCGCTGGATCGCGGAAACAAGGGGCTTACAGCTATCGGACGGGATATCATCGACGAAATGTGCAATATCGGCATGGCAATTGATGTATCGCATCTGAGTGACCGCGGGATTGAGCAGGTGCTTGCTCGCGCGACGAGGCCGGTGTTTGCCTCTCATTCAAACGCAAAGAGCGTCCATGACAATCCGCGCTCGTTGAACGATGATTTGATTCGCAAGATTGCGTCGCAAGGCGGCACCGTCGGCGTTAATTTTTATTATCTGCACCTCTCGCAGCGGAACGATGCGTGCATTGATGACATCGTGCGTCATATCTGCCGTGTTGTGGAGATAGGTGGCATTAACTGCTGCGCGCTTGGTTCCGATCTGGATGGAATGCAGCATTATCCCAAGGACTTTAAAACAAGCCGCGATTTTCCGGTGCTGTTCGAGGCGCTTTCCAAACGAGGATTTTCGGATGCGGATCTTTACCGAATTGCCTATCAGAACCTGCATGACTATATCGTGCAGTTTGTTGAATAACGCTGTTCCTATCAAAAGCAAAGAATAGAGCGAAAGGCAGGTAAGCTACAGATGCCGAATGCGGTTGTACTTGGCGCAACGGGGCACATTGGCTCCTATCTTGTTCCCGCACTCGTTGATGCGGGATATGACGTTCTTGCCGTCTCGCGCGGCAACCGCGCGCCTTATACCGGCGATCTGCCGGAATGGAAAGGTGTCCGGCAGGTGTTTACCAGCAGGGAAGAGGCGATACGGAGCGTGATCGACCGAAATACAGAGCTGGTCTGCGACCTGCTGCCATACACGCGGCAGGATGCGGAAGATCTGGTGTCGCGCTTTAAATCGCTCAAAACCGCGCAAAATGTGCGGCTTATCAGCATTGGCAGCATCTGGATCTACGACAAGAAGCTGGAAGCGCCGGTATCGGAATCTCACCCGCGTACCGCAATGGATGATTATGGACGCGGGAAAGCGGAGATTGAGCAATACCTGCTGGAGGAGCATGAACGCTGTGGATTACGTGTCACGATTTTGCATCCCGGACATATCTGCGGTCGTGGATGGATGCCCGTTGGCCCCCAGGGGAATCGGGACCCGCAGGTAATTCGCGAGATCATGGCTGGCAAACCGATTCTTCTGCCGGAGCGGGGACAAGCCACACTGCATCATGTGCATTCGGAGGATATTGCAAGGCTGACAGTGACTTGCTTGGAGAATGAAAATTCGGTTGGCGAGTCATTCCATAGCGTATGCAAAACAGCGCTGACTCTGTCTGGCATGGGCGAGCAGCTCTATCAACACTTTGGCTTTGAACCTTTGATTGAATACAAGCCGTATCACGAATTTTTAAATGAACTGACCAAAGAGAACGCCACTGTATCAGCGGAGCATATTGACCGTTCTCCCGTTGCCTCTATGGAAAAAGCGAATCGGTTGCTGGGGTTTGAACCCAAGCACTCATCAATCGACACGGTGATCGAGGCAATTGAAAGCATTAAGAATGAACTCTAGAGCATCGAGCCAACAAACAGCGTGAATTGGATAAAGCAAGAACCACCCAACAGGGTGGTTCTTGCTTTGGCAGGGGCACTAGGACTCTGCGCTTCGCCTGCGGGCTGCTTGTGCGCCGCACAGCGCAGCCTTTTGGCGGCGCTTCCCGGCCGCTAAAAACGATTCACCGAATCGTTTTCTTCACGCGGCTTCGAGTCCTATTGAACGACAAACAAAGCAAGAACCACCCGGCTGGGTGGTTCTTGCTTTGGCAGGGGCACTAGGACTCGAACCCAGAAGAACGGTTTTGGAGACCGCTATGTTACCATTACATCATGCCCCTATGCGCCGATGCGGGTGCGACTGATTAAGCCCGCATGCAGTATTGTAACGGATATCGAATAAAAAAGCAAGTTCTTTTCCCTCGAAAACCGATCTTAATTCTTAACGGATTTATTATTTGGAACGTATTGTAAAGAAGCTGTATTTTCATTCGCCATTGAGAACCGGCGTAAACAACGAAAGATCAAAACACCCAGTCGTTCGATAAAAAATTACCACCCGGCGGGTGGTAATTTTTTGAATCGCTTTGCTTCTTACGGTTTTGCTGCGCCGCAGTTGGAGCAGAATTTTCCGGTATTGCCGGTCTGTCCGCATTTTGCGCAGGTCCAGCCGCCTGCTTCCGGCTTGGCGGCTCCGCAGTTGGCGCAGAACTTGCCGGTATTGCCGGTCTGGCCGCATTTCGGACAGGTCCAGCCATTGGCGGCGGGCTGCTGCTGTTGCTGCTGCTGACCCATGCCAAAGAGCGTTGCGGCGTTGGTTCCGCCTGCGTTGGCGGCGGCATTCATACCTGCAAACGCCATGAAGGCGCCGTTCTCGTTTTTTGCCGCATCCTGCATCGCCTGCGCCTGCGCACTGGCGAGCACCGCTGCTGCCATCGTCGGATCCTTAAGCGCTGCGGCCTGCTGCAGCTGCTTGATTCTCTCCTCATCCTCAGGCGAAGCGGTAACGGAGCTCACACCGAAGGAGGAAATCGCGATGCCGCGCAGTTCTTTCCAGTCCGCGGATAGCTCGGCGTTTAACGCGTCCGCAATCTCCTTTGCATGGCCGGGCAGCGCGCTATAACGGAGACCCAAATCGCTAACCTTGGCGAACGCGGGCTGAAGCGCGGTGAGAAGTTCGCTCTTGAGCTGACTGTCGATTTCTTCGCGACGATAATCGCTCTCTACGTTGCCGCAGACGTTTTTATAGAACAAAACAGGGTCGACAAACTTATAGGAATATTCGCCGTAGCAGCGAATAGCAATATCGATGTCCAGCCCGACATTCTTATCGACAATCCGGAAAGGCACCGGGTTGGCCGTTCCGTATTTGTTGCCGATAATTTCCTTGGTGTTGAAGTAATAAACGCGCTGATCCTTCGCCGTGTCTCCGCCAAAGGTGAAGCGGCGACCGATGATCTTCAGCGACTCCAGCAAGCCTTTACCAAAGCCACCATAAAACAGTGAGGGCTCCGTGGATTTGTCGTAGACATATTCGCCGGATTCGGCGGTGAAATCCACGACTTTACCCTGTTCAACAATCATCATAAACTGTCCGTCATTGACGGCGACGATGGAACCGTTTGTGATGATATTGTCGGAAGCTTTGGTGTTGGAGCTGCGTTTTTCATTGACGCGCTTCTGGCCTTTGCAAACGAGAACATCCGGCCCCATGGCTTCACAGTAAAAATACTCTCTCCATTGATCGGCCAACACGCCGCTGATCGCGCCGCTGGCTGCGGATAATAAACCCATTGCTCTAACCTCCATGTTTAATAGAATTATTATAGCAACACCTGTTTTATTTGTCGAGATGGTTGAAAGCAAGCGTGACGTGCCAGCCATGTGCCTGAAAAGATGGCGTGCCATGAAAAAAGATGGTATAATACCGCCTGTGCGGGCAACCGCATAAAGAATGCGAACCATTACGCCGCGACTGATATGCGTGGCGGAAAAGGGATATTATCATCATGGCTAAAAATGAAAAGAAGTCGTTTGTCAAAGGGGCCGTTATCCTTGGTATAGCCGGATTGATCTGCAAGGTGATCGGTGCGTTCTTCCGCATACCGCTGTACAACATGCTGGGTGACGGCATGCAGTATTACGAGGCGGTTTATCCATACTATTCCACACTCCTGGTCATCAGTTCCGCCGGTCTCCCGACGGCAATCTCACGCATGGTCGCCGAACATGCGGCGGTGGGGGACATCGCCGGCGCGAAACGCGTTTTTCGAAAGTCGCAGATCCTTTTGCTGGGGATTGGCGTTGTCACAACGGCATTGATGTATTTTGGCGCGGATTTTCTGGCGAGAACCACCGTTGGCCCGCTGGCGGCGCCGTCCTTCCGCGTGATGTCGCCGGCGCTGCTGATCGTTTCGCTGATGTGTTCCTACCGCGGTTATCTACAGGGACTGCAGCAGATGACGGGCACGGCTATGTCCCAACTGGCCGAGCAGGCGGGAAAGCTTGCAATAGGGCTCTTCCTTGCGGCGCGCTGGATGCCTCGCGGACTGGAATACGGCGCGATGGGTGCGGTTGCCGGTGTAACAATTTCAGAGTTTTTGGCGTTGCTTGTTGTCGGCGGGTTCTATCTCTTCCGCAGGAAGGATCTTGAACTTGTACAGGGCGATTCCGCCGAATCGGTTGACGATCGGCATATCATCCGCGGGTTGCTTGCCATCGCGATTCCGGTCACCATCGGCGCTTCTATCATGCCGATCACCGGCATTGCGGACGCATCGTTGATCAAGAGTACGCTTTTAAGCATCGGCTTTGACGAAGCTGCCGCCTCTATGCGTTATGTTGCGCTGCGCAGCAATGTCACCAATATCATCAATATGCCGGCCGTGCTGACCATCGCCCTAGCGATGAGTCTGGTGCCGGCAATCTCCGCCGCGCGAACGGCGAAGGATCAAAAAACGATCCATACCGTATCCGCAATGGGGATTAAGCTGGCCATGTTCATAGGGATTCCCTGCGCAGTTGGGTTATTTGCGCTTTCCGCGCCTGTCATCGACCTGCTGTATACGATAGACAATCAGCGCCTCCAAATTGCCGGCGCGCTGATGCGCACCTCCGCCGTCGGCGTTATCTTCCTCTCGTTGGTGCAGACCCTCACCGGGATATTGCAAGGCGCCGGAAAGCAGCACATACCCGTGATTAACCTGTTGGTTGGCGGCGTCGTTAAGGTAGTGCTGATGTTGACACTGATGAGAAATCCCCAAATTGAGATTCAGGGCGCCGCTATTTCAACCACCGCCTGCTATACGGTCGCCGGTTTATTGGACGCAATCTACCTGATTCGCTATACCAAGTTGAAACTCAACGTCATGGATACGTTTATCAAGCCGTTGATTGCCGCGCTCATCATGGGCGGTGCAGCATACTTTAGCTATGCGTTGATCCATGCGCGGATTTCCTCCAACACGATTGCAACCGCCGGAGCCATCCTCATCGGGGTAACGCTGTATCTTATTGGCGTACTTGCCATGCGCATGTTCACGCAGGAGGATTTAGCGTTTATTCCCGGTGGATCGATATTGGCAAAGCTGCAATCCGGTCGGCGTAACAGGCAATAGAAAGGGATTCTATGCAGGCAATCACCGTCATTTTTCTCTGTGCGCCCAACGCACTCACACTGGAGCAACAACTGGCTATCACGCGTGCGGACGCACTCTTTTTACAGACGAGTCATCATCCGTCAGCCGCCGTTGTCGAATCGTTATACCCGAATTATCGATCAATGGACGATCTGTTTGAGTCTGCCAAAGATTTTGACGAGCTGAATAAAGCGATTGCCCAGCGGCTTTGCGGCAGCGCGCCCTGCGTTTATGTTGCGACCGGAAGTATTCAAAACAGCCAGCTTCCGGTGATTCGCGAAGCGGCGAAGAGCGGCGATATCGGCGTTTCTGTTTTGCCCTATCTTGCAGCGGGAGATGCTGCCTTCCCGGAGCGCCCGCGAGGAATTGCAATCAGTGCACACGACTTGCCCGATCAGGTCGATCCCGAGCAGAGCTATGTTGTTGAAGAGATGGATTCTGCACTCGCAGCAGGAGAAGCAAAGCTGTATTTGGGTGAGTTTTTTCCGGACGATTGGAAGATTTATATCGCCGGTATCCAGGCGGACGGAACATATCTACGCCGTGAAATCTGCCTGTGTGATTTGGATCGGCAACAGGCCTATGACGCAACGACAATTGCCTATATTCCGAAAAGCAATTATGAGAAGCGAACACGGCATGGATTTGACGATGTGATGCGCATTGTACGGCGGTTGCGCGCGCCGAACGGCTGCCCCTGGGATCGGGAGCAGACGCATGTTTCTCTGAAAAACGCGTTACTGGAGGAAAGCTACGAACTTCTAGATGCAATCGATGAAGATGACGACGCGCACATCTGTGAGGAGATGGGCGATGTGTTGCTTCAATTTGCGCTGCATGCGGCGATTGCGGAGGAACAAAGCGCTTTTACCGCGCGGGATGCCTGTACGGATCTTGTAGAAAAATTGATTTATCGTCATCCGCATGTGTTCGGATCTATTCGCGTGAGCGGTTCGGACGAGGTTTTGAAAAACTGGGACGCGCTCAAAATGGCGCAGCGCAAGCAGACCACTCAGACAGAAGTGCTCAAAGGGGTGCCCAAAAGCTTCCCCGCGTTGCTGCGAAGCCGCAAGGTCCAAAAGAAAGCGGCAGATATTGGTTTTGACTGGAGCAGCGCAAAAGAAGCTTTTTATAAAATCGCGGAGGAGACGGAGGAACTCCGCCAGGCGATGGAGCAGGGAAGCAATATTGAAGAAGAGATGGGCGATTTGCTTTTTGCTGTGGTAAATGTCGCGCGTCTTTTAAAACTGGAGCCGGAGTTTTTGCTAATGCAGGCGACGGATAAATTCATCGCCCGCTTTGAACACATGGAACAACTTGCTCTTATGCAGGGACATGTGTTAAAAGAGTTGCCTTTTTCCGAACAGGATAAACTCTGGGATGAGGCCAAAAAGTGCCGAATTACGAGATAATTTACAATTTAAGACTTGCCATTCTACGCTAAGATTGATACAATATCTCAGCAACCAAAAATTCATGGAGGATATTTCACAATGAATAAAACCGATTTAATCGCGGCCGTCGCGGAGAAGAGCGAACTCTCGAAAAAGGATGCTGAAAAAGCAGTCATCGCTTTTCTGACCTCCGTCGAGGAGTCTCTGAAGGCTGGCGAGAAGGTTTCCATCGTTGGCTTTGGCACCTTTGAGGCAAAGGTTCGCCCCGCCCGCAAGGGACACAATCCGCAGACCCGCAAAGAGATCGATATCCCGGCGTCCAAACTGCCCACCTTCAAGGCCGGCAAAGCGCTTAAGGATTCGCTCAACTAAAAAGAATCGTGTTTCTTACGCCGCAGGGGAGGTCCCCTGCGGCGTTTCTGCTTTTTTCAGACGCTGAGAGTAAAAACGAAAAAGAGCAAAGCCGCCGGCTGGTCGATCGGGCATAGGGACGGCAAAGAGCAACGCTTTCGCCGAAAAAAAGGAAATTTATGCAATTGCTTGATTTCGGGCAGTTTTTGCGCGATAATAAACGCATTATTTGTTTAGGTGAGGAGTTGGTGCAGAATGAAGCAATTGTATGATCGAATCCGCGCCGAGGGGCGCGTTCTTCCCGGTAACATCATAAAGGTTGACGGCTTTTTGAACCACCGCGTGGATACGGCGCTGATGCGCGACATGGCGAAGGAATTCAAAAGCCGTTTTGATTTATCGGGACTGACCGCGATTTTAACGGTGGAAGCTTCCGGAATTGCGCTGGCGACCATCTGCGCAGAAGAGTTTGGCGTGCCGATGGTTTTCGCAAAAAAGGCAAAGTCGGACAACATTGAAGGCGGACTCTATAAAAGCGACATCTACTCTTACACCTATAAAAAGAAATTTACGCTGATCGTTGCGAGCCAGTGGCTCGGGCCGAACGATAAGGTGCTGATCATAGACGATTTTCTCGCCAACGGCGAGGCGCTGCGCGGGCTGGTGGAGATCGCTGACGAGGCGGGGGCGACGCTGCTGGGAATTGGGGTCGCCATTGAAAAGGGATTTCAGCCCGGTGGCCAGCGGATGCGGGACGCAGGCATCCATCTGGAGTCCCTTGCTATCATTGAGAGCGCGGACGAGACGGGCATCGTCTTTCGCGGGGAGTAAGCAATGCGGGAACGTGTCGTAGTACTCGATTTTGGAGGCCAATACAACCAGCTCATTGCGCGCCGCGTACGCGAGGCGGGGGTTTATAGCGAGTTAATCCCGCATGACGCACCGTTGGAGCGCATCCAGGGCGACACGCTGAGCGCGATCATCCTTACCGGCGGGCCGGACAGCGCCTATGAAGAGGGCGCAAAGGCTTGCGACAACGCCGTTTTTTCGCTTGGCGTACCTGTGCTTGGCATTTGTTATGGCATGCAATATCTCGCGAAGGTGTTTGGCGGCGAGATTGCCTCCGCGCCGATTCGTGAATACGGGCATACCAAAATTCGCTTTGTGCGGCACCCGCTGTTTGATGATATGGGCGATGTGGTATGGATGAACCATAACGATTCCGTAACGCGCGCACCGGAAGGGTTTATCGCAATCGCTTCCACAGAGGCCTGCCCCGTTGCGGCATTTGCAGATGAAAAAAGAAGTTTTTATGGAATTCAGTTCCACGCGGAAGTGACGCATACCCAGAACGGTCAAAAGCTGTTTGAAAACTTTCTGAAGAAGATCTGTAACCTTCGTTGCGATTACAGCGCAGCAAACTTGAAGGAAGAGCTGATTGCCGGCGTGCGTAAACAGGTTGGCGGCGGCCGTGTGATTGGTGCGCTGTCCGGCGGCGTTGACTCCTCTGTCGCGAGTGTGCTGGTGCATGAGGCCGTAGGAGACCAGCTGACCTGCATCTTTGTCGATCATGGCCTCCTGCGCGAGAACGAGGCGGAGGACGTCATGCGCGCCTATCGCGATACGCTTTCGCTCAACATCATCAAGGTTGATGCGAAGGAGCGGTTCCTCTCAAAACTGGCTGGAGTGACGGAGCCGGAGCGTAAGCGCAAAATCATCGGCGAAGAGTTTATCCGCGTGTTTGAGGAGGAATCAAAAAAACTCGGCGGCGCGGAATTTCTGCTGCAGGGGACGATCTATCCAGACGTGATCGAGAGCGGCACGAGCAGCGCGAGCACGATCAAAAGTCACCACAACGTCGGCGGCTTGCCAAAGGACATTGGCTTTATCGGGCTGGTCGAGCCACTTCGTATGCTGTTTAAGGACGAGGTGCGCGCGCTTGGCGAATCGCTTGGCATCCCGCATGAGCTCGTCTGGCGGCAACCGTTTCCGGGCCCGGGTCTGGCAATCCGCGTGTTGGGGGATGTGACCGAGGAGAAGCTCGCAATTCTGCGTCGAAGCGATGCGATTTTTCGTGACGAGGTAAAAAAAGCGGGGTTGGCTGAGGCTATCTGGCAGTATTTTACGGTGTTCACCGGAATGCGAACCGTTGGTGTCATGGGAGATCAACGCACGTATGACTACATCATCGGCGTTCGCGCGGTGACCTCGACCGACGCGATGACGGTTGAATGGGCAGAGATTCCATATCCCGTACTCCGGCGCATCAGCGAGCGGATTATTGGCGAAGTGCCGCATGTGAATCGCGTGGTCTACGATATCACGAGCAAACCCCCGGGAACGATCGAGTGGGAGTAAATCAATCATCATAGATTGGAGGGTACAACGGTGTCTTACTACTATGTGATCGGCGTCCGCATGGACAACAGAGTTGGCAACGCGGCGAATTTTCAGCAGGTGTTGACCAGGAACGGCTGCAAGATCAAGGCGAGGCTAGGGCTACACGAAGTCAGCGAGGATTTATGCGCGACAGATGGACTAATCGTTCTCCAGCCCTATGGAGAAAAGGACGAAATTGAGCAGCTGGTTGCGGAGCTCAACGTGCTTGACGGCATCCAGGCAAAACTGATCGACTTAAACTAAAGAAAAGAGCACGACAAGAGCAAACCCCGGAGCAACGCTGCTCCGGGGTCAAAGCATCAACAAACCCAGTAGGGGGTTTGGGGGATTTCGAAAATCCCCCATGTTCCTTCAAATTTGGCGATTCATTCGCCGAATTTGTGAAAAAATGGCGCGATTCGCGCCATTTTAACCCAAAGTAAAACCCATCGGCAGAGTCCGCAGGACTTTGTCGATGGGCTGACCCCGGAGCAACGCTGCTCCGGGGTTCTGTTTTAGGGATGAAAAATGGATTTGCGATTGGTGTCCAGCTGAGTGGAGAATGACCCGATCAGCAATTGTCTTCCTGATTTGAATCACCGCAACGGCGATGCGCGCGTTTTCTTTTCCCTTTGTTGTATAGGCGAGGCATTCGGCAAACGACAGGGAAGGCAAAAGCTTGGCGCGCGAGGAGAGCGTCGCTAGAATCACGCCGGCGACAAGCGCGACAAAAATCAGGACACCACCTGAGACAAGCCAGCGCCGGAGCGCCTTGCCGGAATGCTTCATAGATAGGAATTCCTTTTTCAGTTAATATGAAGCTGACTTTTTATAGGAGCGCTTACACGGATTCCATCGAAATCAACAACGATATTTTATGATATAATACCCTCATGGTGTTTTCAAGCTTGACATTCCTGTTGCTGTTCTTGCCCGCGATGTTTGCGGTCTATTTTGTCTGCCGTAACATCTGGTGGCGAAACACGGTTCTCCTGATTGGGTCGCTTTTTTTCTACGCCTGGGGCGAACCCGTATTTGTGCTTGTTATGGCGGGTGTAACATTCATCGTCTATGCCGGGACGATCTTGTTTTCCGCCGCAAAATCGAAAGCGGTGAAGAAAGCGCTCTATATTCTTACGATCATTCTTGCGCTTGGAGCGCTGATCTATTTTAAATATGCGGCGTTTCTCGTAAACCAAATATTGCCTGTTTTGGGGCTTGCGGGAGCTATGCATACACCGCGGCTTCCCATCGGCATCTCTTTTTTCACATTCCAGTCGCTCACGTACGCGGTGGATGCCTATCGAGGGACCGTCCGGGTACAAAAAAATTATGCGTTACTCTTGCTGTATGTATCCTGCTTTCCTCAGCTGATCGCAGGGCCGATTGTGCAGTATTCCGATATTGAATATGAACTGTCCGAGCGGCAAACCACGCTGGATGATTTTTCCGGCGGCATGCGCCGCTTTGCCGTCGGGCTCTGTAAAAAAGTGCTCATCGCCAATATCCTTGGCGAAATGCTGAACACGCTCCCGGAGGCGGGCACATCCGTCGCCGCGGCTTGGCTTACAAGCGGGCTGTTTGCACTCCAGATCTATTTTGATTTTTCAGCTTATTCCGATATGGCTATCGGTCTGGGCCGCATTCTCGGGTTTCGCTACCTGGAAAATTTCAACTACCCTTATATTGCGCGCTCCGTTTCAGAATTCTGGCGCAGATGGCATATTTCGCTTGGACAGTTCTTCCGCGAATATGTTTATTTTCCGCTGGGCGGAAGCAGAAAGGATCGGCATAGAACCACGTTTAACCTGCTGTTTGTTTGGGCGCTTACGGGGTTTTGGCACGGCGCAAGCTGGAATTTTTTACTTTGGGGATTCTATTACGGCATTCTGATTGCGCTGGAACACGGCGTACTCAAGCGTGCGATAAAAAAGATCCCGCGCGGCGTGGGAATCTTGCTTACGCTGATTGCGGTACTCTTTGGCTGGGCGCTGTTTTACCAGACCGACTTAACACTGTGTGCGCGCCAGGTGCTCGCAATGCTTGGGCTTGCCTATGGGGGCGGTGCGGTTGCCTTTGCCCCGTTGATGGACAGCGCAACGCTATACACAATTCGCACCTATACGGTGTTTCCGCTGATTGCCGCGATTCTATGCTTGCCGATTTTACCTGCCGCAGACCGGCTTTTGCGCCATCGTCTTCGGCTGCAGCGAACGGTGCATCTCGTCTCCACGGCATTGCTGACCATTGGAGTTGCGGTGAGCATAATGAATCTTGTTGCGAATAGCTATCAGCCATTTCTATATTTTCGGTTTTAGGCGGAGAAAGGAGGGAGGAGCATGCGACGAAAGGCAACGTTTCTTGTTACGCTTTGGTGGGTCATCCTCTGCGGCGTAGTTGGCGCATGCATGCTGCTCTTCGCCAATCGAGACCCCGTGGTTTCCGAGGAGGAAAACCGCACGCTTGCGGGACTGCCAAAGCTCACCCTCCAGGCTATCCAGGAAGGCGAGATCAGCGAATCGTTTGAACAATTTCTTTCGGATCAGTTTTTTCTGCGCTCCGAAATGGTGGATGGTGCGACGGCGCTGAAGCACGTTTTTTCCGCACTGACGGTGGACGACCTGCTTGGCGAGGAAGGTGACGAGGTTTTTGTGCCCGCGCGTGACCTGACCGATACATCCGAGGGGGACACGCCAAGCACAAATGCGGCTGCCGAGCAATTGCAGGCGGGCGCAGACCTGACGGAGCCGGACACCGCAGAGAACGCTACCCCGGCCGGAGGTTCTGCCAGCGTTTGGCTGGATCATAAGGATGGGACGAAGAGCGCGCTCTTTACCTATTCCGAAGAAGAGATTCAGCGCACGGCAGACACGCTAAATGCCTACGCCGCGCTGCTGCCATCCGGAGGCAAACTGCATGTGCTGATCGCGCCGCGTGCGCAGACGGCAAACAAGTTAGCGCTCCATCTGGACACGGAGAGCGGCTGGTACAGTACGGTGGAACCCACGCTCCAGACGTTGGTCAATAAGAACATTGTGGTGCATTCCGCATATGATATATTGCAGAATTCCATAATAAGTGGGGAATATATCTATTTCCGCACCGATCATCACTGGACGGCGCGGGGCGCTTATCTCGCGGCGAACGCAATGCTTGGCAGCGAGGGATACCAGACGGTTCCCTTATCGGACTATCAGGAAAAGTCGATCTCCGGTTACCTGGGGTCGATCTATCTGCACGCGCGAAACGCAAAGCTCAAGGATTTGACCGATACGATCGAGGTGTTTTATCCATTGCTGCCTGCGCAATCGTATCGTGTGTCGAACACCTATAAAAAAGGCGCGCTGCCGGTGATAGACGAGGCTCAGACCAATTATCTTGTGTTTCTTGGCGGCACTTACGGGCCTTATCGTCTGCTGGAGGGCGGCTATCAGACCGGGCGAAATATGTTAATGATCTGCGATTCGTTTGGCAACAGCATTGCGCCGTTCTTCCTGCCCTATTATGACAATGTCTATATGGTCGATTTTCGGGATGAATACTACACGCGCGAGGAGGCAAGAGGCAGCGTAAAGGATTATATCCGTCGCTGCGGCATCAACGATATCTATATTGTGCTCTCTGAAACGAACGGCATCGGCTCGGCTTATATCGACCGAATGATGCCTGCAAATATGGAGTAAACCGGTGCAAGAGAAACGCGGCATATGAGCGAACAGCCGAAGAACAAACACGAAGTAATTCGTCAAATGGAGCAGCATGCCAACACGACATTGATTTGGCGCAAACAAGGAGAGCCGATTGGCTCTTCTGTATCCGCCGGAGATCAAAGGTTTATTCGTCGCGCGCTGGTTGGTTCGGCCGTCGCGTTGATTCTGCTGATTTTGCTCGGCGTATTGGCCGCGCGAAACTTTGGCTCGCTTCGCCGGGCCTACGCGGAACTGCTAATGGAACGCGGCGATTATAAAAAAGCGCAAACGCAGATATTGTCCCTTGACGATTTGGATGTGAGAACAGAACTGCTCAAAAAAAACGCTTATGTTTGCGCGACAGCCTATGAGAAAGAGGGAAGGCTTTCGGACGCCGTGCCGTTGTATCAGGCAGCGGGGGATTATCCCGGCGCGCTGGAGGCACTGCGCCGCGCGGGCTATACGCTCGCCCAGATGTATGAAGCGGACGGGGATTATCTGGAGGCAAGCGAAACCTACAATGCGCTTGGCGACTACCTCGATGCGGCGCAAAAGAGCGAGGCAACGAGCTACGCTTATGCGAAAGAGCGATTGGAATATGGGTATTACGATGAGGCCATGCGGCTTTTCTATTCCCTCGGCAGCTATGAAAACGCGGAGGGATACGCAAAAGAGGCGGCTGCCGCCCTCTCCGAAAACGACGGCGCAGGAGAGCTGGTCTCTTTGCTCGTGGGCTTGACAGACGAACAACTCGCCCAGCGCGCGGCGCTTAAGGCGCAACGGGACGCGCTGCCGCAGGGTATGATTGCGACAGGGTATAAACATACGGTTGCGCGGAAAGAAGACGGAACGGTGCTCGCTACGGGTTCCAACCTTTCCGGGCAATGCAACACGGCCGAGTGGGCCGATATCGTGTCCGTTGCGGCGGGGGCGTATCACACGGTTGGCCTACGCGCGGATGGTACGGTTGTTGCCACGGGGATGAACACCTATGGGCAATGTAACGTGGGTAATTGGACAAACGTAAAGGCGGTCTACGCCGGCGCATACAATACGGCGGCGATTACCAAGGACGGCAAAATCCTTAATACCGGATATCAAACATGGAACACGCTCAAATGGCATGAGGTTGCCCGGTTAAGCATAGGCGACTATGCGCTCTGCGGCGTGATGGACAACGGGCAGCCTCTCGTAACTCATAGTGGATTGACTACGGACAACTACTATGACCTTGTGGCCTTCGACGCGGCGACGGCAAACAGCGCGGGGTTAAAGGCGGATGGCACAGTCGTTTCCAATGGACTGGATGTCTCAACCCTGTCCGGTATACTTGCGATCGATTGCACCTCTAACGGACTATTTGCACTGGACACGGAAGGAACGGTGACGACGCGCGCGTTCTCCTATGCGCATTTGCCCGATGTTTCGGACTGGAGCCATATTGTCGCAATTTCCGCAAGCGCTACGCATGTGGCCGGCGTTACCTCCGACGGGCGTGTTCTTTCGCGCGGGGCGAGCGACATGGGCCAGTGCAACACGCAGGAATGGGTGCTCTTTACACCCGCGCCAACGCCGACACCGGAGCCGAGCGGCGACCCACAGGCGACGCCCAATCCCTAAACAGAGGTCAACCGTCGAATCATAAAAGGCGATCCTTTACAAGGATCGCCTCAGTCTGTCAAAAAAGTTCCGGGATTGTTAAGGGCCGTAGCCCTTAACCCATCGACTCCGGCCGCGGTGGCTTTGCCGCCGCGACGGATCGCCCAAAATCGGGCGGTTTCTTCACAGCTCTTTGCCGTTCGGAGTCCGGAGGACGAGAGGCAAAGAGCGGTTGTCCCGTCAAAAAACTTGTTTTTTGACGGCCTCAGGCGATCCTTTACAGGATCGCCTTTTTATACTCTTGCGCGTCAGCCGCCGCCGCAGACGGGGAGGAAGCCCACCTCGTCTCCGTCGTTCAACGGAGTCTTCAGCCCGCTGTTCAGGCCAATACTCACGCCGTTAACGACGATGAGCGCGCTCTTTGCAGCGGCATATGCCTCTTTTCCATAGGCGTGTTTGATCGATTCAAGCACGTCTTTCACGGAGCGGGCGTCCGTTTGCTCGCGCTCTTTTTTGACGATTGCGCGGATTGGCGCATAGTACACAATTGTCTTCATACGCTGATCCCCAGCCGTTTCAACGTGCGCTTTCTTGGCGCGCCGTTCTCATCCCAACCGCGAATATGATAATAAACGGGCAGCATTCGATCCAACCGAACAACAGTTTTTGGATTCTTTTCATCCTGTGGCGTCTTGGTCAGGCGATCCGGCAGGGAATCATCCGCGCGGCTTAACCCCTCGCGATAGTTATAGAGCCGCTCCAGGTTAAAGCCACGTTCGCCAAGCCGGATGAACGAGCCGGTGTAGAAGGGCAACCCCGTGATGAGGCGAAGCGCCTCCGCATGCGGGAAGAGGTAGACGGAATTAAAGCGCAGGACGGGAGCCATCCAAAGAAGCGTACGAACGCCCAGACCCAGGTGCGTCGCAACCTTGCCAACGACGCGCGTCACGGCATGATGCGGGCCGAGTTTGAACAAAACGGCCGGAACGAACGACTGCGCGGAGAACAGACAGAACCCCGAGGCGGAGATTGCCTCCAGCGCGTTCTGGAAAAAGGCGGTGAACGCCGGCTTCGCGGCGGTGGATTGCGCATCCATCGACAGCACGCCGACGGATTCCAACAGAGCCAGATAGCCGCCGTTGAGGTGGCAGCCGCCGCGGTTGCTGGTTGCGTAGCCAAGTCCCATGCCGACCGAGCGGCGCGGTTCATAACTCGCCATCTCCAGGCCCTTGGAGTGCATGGCGTATTCCTTGCCGCCGTATTGTTCACTCATCCATTTGGAGCCGTTGGCGAGGTCGCTATAGATGCCTTCCCGCTTTGCGATCTTTTCAACGATTTCAAAAAGATTCTCCGAGTTGCCGAACGAAACGCCATAGTCCTTTACGCTGTTCTCCTTGAGTTCCATTGCAAAGGCGAGGGTGGAGGCGAGTGAAATCGTGTCCATGCCATAGAGATCGCAAAGATAGTTCAGCCGAAGCATGTTTTCCATGCTAACCGCGTCAATATTCGGCCCGAAGAACCCGCAGGTTTCATATTCCGGTCCCTTGACCTCCTTTCCGTCCACCATCACACGGCGCTCACAGCGGATGGGGCAGGAGATGCAGGAGCTATTCCGCGTCAGATATTGATCCGCGAGCGTTTCGCCGCTGACCGCATTGGCCTCCTTAAAATGGCCGTATTTAAAATTATGCGTGGGCAGGGCGTTGGTGGCGTTCGCTTTATTGACGAGCCCCGCACTGCCATAGTTTGGCAATGCTTCGCCGGTCATCGGGTGATTCCGTAGAAATGCTACCCATTTGGATACATACCTGGAAAATTTCTTTCGATCGTGCACATACGGCGACTGCGTACCATAGGCGACGATGGCCTTAATCTTTTTTGCGCCGAGCACCGCGCCCGCGCCGCATCGCCCCGCGACGCGTTCGCCGGAGACGGCGGCCGCATAGCGGACGAGGTTTTCGCCAGCCGGACCGATGACCAGCTTGCCATAGATCTTTGGGAACGCGTGCTGGGTGTCCTCCGTGTTTTGACCCCAGAGCTCCTCAGCGTCGGAGAGGGTGATCTCCCGATCCAGAATTTTGATGATACACGGCGATTCGCTTTGACCGGTGAGGATGATTCCATCGTAACCCGCGCGCTTCAACATTACGCCGAATTGCCCGCCGCAGTTGCTGCTGGCAATACCGCCCGTGAGCACATTTTTAAACGTCATATTAAACCGGCTGGAACAGGGCGCGCCTGTTCCGTTGGCGGGACTGGTGTTGATAATAACGACGGCGTCCTTACCCAGCGGGTCTACGCCAGCGGGCGTAAGGTCATAGAGCAGCCGCGCGCCGAGCGTCTTCCCGCCGATATAGCGGCGATAGGTGGCCTCGCCGATCTCATAGCGCCGGCTGGTTCGATTGGTTAGGTCAATCAAGGCATAGACAGGCGTTCTCATAGTGCTACCTCCGCCATGTGAATGGCGCCAAGCGGACAGTTTTCCTCACAGAGCGCGCAACTCACGCAGTTCTTTGGCTGGTATAGCTCGGCAAACACATGGATATCCCCGCGAAAGGCCGGCAGAGAGATGCGCAGTGCCTCCGCACGGCACCAGGTCACGCAGATGCCGCATGCGCTGCAAAGCGTGGAGTTCACGACGGGCTTTTTCCATTGCGCGCGCGGTACGCTGACGCAGGGGTTCCCATGCCCGTCGAGCAGCGCCCCTTTGGGGCAGACGCGCCCGCAAACGCCGCAGGAAACGCAGCGGCGAATGTTGATCACGTGCCGTTCCTTCGGCGCGCCGTCAATGGCGAGCACGGGGCATTGCCGCGCGCAGGCGGTGCAGCCGTTGCAAGCTTCAGTGATAAAATATGGCATGAATCCAGTCTCCTCTGAACAGCATTCTGGATGTGGCGGGATGGGATCAGACATCATGACTGTAGCATAAATCCGCATTTTTCGCAATGAAGGGAAAAGGCAAAGCCCCGCGCGGGGCGGGGCAGACATGCTAGTTGTTCGGATAGTGTTTTTCGTTTTCGGGCAAATCAAAGCCCAGTGTTCCGCCTGGATTCATGATGTTATCCGGATCAAAGTGTTGCTTGAGCGTGCGGAGGACGTCGTATTCATTTTTGCCGAGAGACCCCTCCAGCCAGGGAGCGAACATCTTGCCGATGCCGTGATGATGGCTCATAGATGCGCCGGATTTCTGAATCGCCGAAAGAATCCCGGCGTGGTACGCCTTAAATGCCTCGGGATCGCTCTCTTTGATGATGAAGATAAAGTAGAGGTTGGCGCCCTGCGGATAGACATGGGACATGTGCGTCATGCAGATCGTATCCGGGCGGGATTTGCAGAATGCGCGGACATCCGCATGTACCTGAGACATGTTGCTCCAGTTGACCGTGCACTCCATCGTGTCCATGACGATGCCGAAATCCTGTAAGGTATCCCGCATATAGGGATCATTGAACCGCCCCTTTTCCCAGCCGCGCGTGACGTAGCCCGTCAGGCTCATGCCGCCGAATCTTCGGGCGACGCGCCGCGCGTTGCGCGCGGCGTTGCGGGAAAAACCCGCTTCGCCATTGGTAAAGCCTAGGAAGAGACACATTTCGTTCTCTTTGAAGTTCCGCAGTTGAAACAGATGTTTGAGCGGGGAGTCCATCACGCCATAGAGATGAAGCATTACGCTGGTTTCCTCCGGATCGGACAGGCGAAAGACGGAGGGGTAACCCGCCTCGCTTTGCATAATCTCTCTCGCGGCCGCCTGCGCGGTTTCCCAGTTGCGAAACATGAAGGAATAGCGATGGATTGTTTCCGGCATGTGACGAAACACTTTAAGCGTCACATGCGTGAGTACGCCATAAGCGCCCTCGCCGCCCATGAGAATTTGCCCCAGATCGCTTCCGGTCGCCTTGCGCGGGTAGCGGTCGGTCTTGATCACGCCAATAGGCGTTGCATACTCCTGTGCGAGGACGATATCCGATATGCAGCCGTAATAGGTTGAGTTTTGTCCCGCGCCGCGGGTCACCACCCAACCGCCGACGGAGGAATACTCAAAGCTCTGCGGAAAATGACCGCAGGTATAGGCCCGTTTGGCCCCAAAGAGCGATTTTGCGTCGTTGAGAACCTGCTCCAGCTTCGGCCCGCTCATCCCCGCCTCCACGGTGATGGTCTGGTCGATCTCGTTAAATGAAAGTACCTTGTTGAAGCGCAGACGCAAATCCAGCGAGATACCGCCCTTGACGCATTCCACTCCGCGAGTGACGGAGGAGCCGCCGCCATAGACATAGACGGGGATTTTTCGTACGGCGCAATAAGCGACAATGTCTTCAATTTGTTCTTTTGTATCGGGATAGAGAACAGCGTCCGGCACATTTTCTACGATCTTGTTGCGCAGACGAAGAACATCGTACATGGTCTTGCCATAGGCGACGGAGAGGCGGGCGTAGTCGTCGGTACGCACAAAATCCTGACCCACGATTCCCGCGAATGCTTGAATATCGCTTTCGGAAAGCGATATTGGGAGATCAAACGATACGTGATCAAAGCCGATATCCTCCGTATAGGCTTGGAAATCTGCGTTGGTTAGATGAAATTTCTGCTGCATGAGCTTGAAGAGCGATTCCCGCGGCGCCTTGATCTCCAGCGGATCGCCCCATTTAAAGATGGATCGATAGCTGTCCTTTGGAAATTCGCCGTGTACCCAGTTGGGTTCAAAGCCTTTATATGGATGAGACATGTTAGATTCGCTCCTTTCGGTTCCGGTATTAGTAGGGGTGGACGAGGCGGTCGCTGGTGCAGATGACGTTTACGCCCGTACCGCAGATGTTCTTTGCAATCACATCGCCGATTTTCACGCGGCTTGTCACAACGATTTGGCCTAACGCAGACGAGATCTCCTGAAGCATCGATTTCTCAACCTCGCCATCGGTGCGAACGCTGACGACGGGCGCTTCGGCAAAGGCGGTTCTTACGCTGGTGGTCAGCGAGCGCATGGGACGCGTGAGTTCGGCGGCGGCGTAACTTTCCCCGCGCTTGCATTTTTGCCCCGTGAAACGAACGCCGTCCTCGGTTCCTTCACAGTGGATGCGACATCCGTTGGGACATACAATGCAGACGATCACGCGCGGGATCGATAGATCAATGGAATCAGTCATGCATGAGTTCCTCCAGTGAAAACATGATTGGCTCGTCTCCGAGCAGCTGCTCGGGCGACAGGGAGAGTGTCAGCCGCTCCATTTCAGGCGGTCTAAGATGGGAGTACCGCTTTCGCAGGAGTGTTTTTGCCCCCTTTCGTACGGTCAGGGTTGCGCCGTCCAGATCTGCGGAGGAACGAAAGAAAAACACACGCTCCTGTTGATTCGCGCTGCGGTTAATCCGCTGCGGTACGACATAGAGAAGCGAAAGATCGCATTCAACAGGGAGAAGCGAGCGTTCGTTTTGCGGACCCGCCGCTGCCAGGCCAGCCGTCTCGCCGCTCTCGGAGACATAGTCCACAAGGTCGTTGACATGCAATGCATTGCCACAGGCAAATACGCCGTCAAGCAGCGTTTCGTTGTGTTCGTCCACGATTGCGCCCTTGGTCTTTGGATCGAGCGGGATGCCGATGGATTCCGCCAGTTCGTTTTCCGGAATCAGGCCGACGGAGAGAATCAGCGCGTCGCAGGGGATGATCTCTCCGGTTCCCGCAATGGGGCAGAGCCATTCATCCACGCTCATGACCTCGACCGCACGGAGCCTTGCATCGCCAAAGACACGGGTTACGGTCTTACTTGTGTGCAGAGGAATATCAAAATCCCAAAGGCACTGGCTGATATTCCGTGTTAAGCCGCTTGGCGTTGACTTCGCCTCATATACGCCGATAACCTGGGCGCCCTCCAATGTGAGGCGCCGCGCCATAATAAGGCCGATATCTCCGCTGCCAAGAATGACGCAGCGCTTGGTTGGCAGCTTGCCGAGGATGTTGGTGTAATATTGCGCGGTTCCGGCGGTGAATACGCCCGCGCAGTGCCGCCCATGGATGCCGATTTGACGTGAGGTGCGCTCCCGGCAGCCGGCTGCGAACACCAGTGAACGCGTGCGCACATGCCGGATTCCCTCGCGCGTAATGACGGTGAGATAGCTTTCCCCGCTGACGCGCTCAATTCCGCTGACAAAAGACAATGTCCAAACCGCCACATCGCTCTTTGGCAGTTTTTCGATGAATCGCTCGGCATATTCCGGGCCGGAGAGCTTATCCTGAAAGCGGACGAGACCAAACCCATCGTGAATACACTGCTTGAGGATGCCGCCCAGGCGTGCCTCGCGCTCGATAAGGAGGACTTTTGCGCCTTGCTGATCCGCCGCTAACGCCGCGGCAAGCCCTGCGGGGCCACCGCCGATCACCGTAACATCATAGTGCAAAAACTCGGTCATTCCGGGCGCACCTCCTTGATGGAGCCAAAGAGAATCTCTCCGCCAGGTGCGCTCTTTTCGATCTCCTCAAAAGGTTTTTTTGTTTCTTCAGCGATAATCTGCAGCACGAGCGGTCCGCAGAAACCGCCTTGGCAGCGCCCCATGCCGGGACGAACGCGGCGCTTGACGCCGTCGAGCGTGTCGCAGGGAATACTGCGATGCAGCGCGTCTTTCACCTCGCCGCGGCTGATCTGCTCACAACGGCAGATGATTTCGCCGTAATCGGGGTTTTTATGGATCATGGCATCGCGATGCTCCAAGCTAAGCTCGTTCATGCGAATAATACCCTTATGGATCGGATTAAATGATGGGTTCCTATGTACCTCCCGCGACTCGGAGAGCAGCTCTGCCGCCATCTTGCTTACATCCAAGGCGATAGCGGGAGCAGCCGTGATGCCGGGGGATTGAATGCCTGCCGCATGTACGAGGTTTCGCGTGCGTCTGCCTTTTTGAATCACGAAATCCTCTTCATACGTTGCCGCGCGAATACCGGAAAAATAGGTGATTGCATCCCGAACAAACAGAGCGGGATCGGTCAGCCTCTGTTTCTCAAACACGTCCCAGACATTTTGCGCGTTGGTCGTAAAATCTTCTTTACAATAGGTTTCCACGGCATCCGGACCAACCAGGGTATTATCGTCGATGGTTTTCACCAAACCGCCGCCCTTGGTATGCTTCTTTTTGGTGGAAGAGGTGCCAAAGGAAGAGACGATGGTCATCATGCGTCGAGACGCCTTATGATCCAGAATCGTATTGGTTCCCTTACGCGGGTGGATCGAGAAAAAACGGTCATTCGCCATTTTTGCAATCTCATCGGAGAACACGCCGGCGGCGTTGACGACAATCTTCGGGTAGATGGTTCCGCGATTGGTTGAAACCGAATGAATGCGATTTTGATCAACCCGCATGCTCAGCACGGCGGTATCAAACGAAAACTGCGCGCCGTTTTCCGCCGCGTTCTCCGCATAGGCAATTGCGAGGCCATAGGGCGATACGACGCCCGCAGAGGGGAAGAAAAGCGCGCCGCTGATAGCGGGGTTCATATTCGGCTCGCGCTTAAAAAAAGCGCGTTTGCCCAGGAAACGGCCATAGGGCCCGACAAGCATATAGTAGAACTGCCCCAAGAACGCAGTCGCAGCGCGAAGAAAGCCGTGGAAACAGATGTATTGGCCGGAGCGGCGGAAGGGGACATCCAGCTCCTTGCAGACCTGATCATACATCCGATTTCCGCGCATATTGTAGCGACGCTTCACCTGGCCGGGAATTAAATCGATGCCGGGGTGCACCATACCATCGTTTCGACATGTGGTTTGCATGGCGATATCGTGCTCTTTTTCGACCAGCAGGATCGACATGTCGTATTTTGTACATTCCCGTGCAATCGCGCTGCCGATGATGCCGCCTCCGACGATGAGCACATCCGGCGTTGCGCCATCCAGGGCGTTGTCCTGCAAAGCGGGCAACCGCATCGGGGGGATTTCGCCGCCGGTAAACAGGATATCGTTGACAAGCCCGTCATAGCGGCGCTTGTTGACCGACATAAGCCCCGCCGCAACGACATCGTCCCAACAATCCAACGAACCCTCCAGGATCAAACAACCGTCGTCTTCGCGCGCGTAAATACGCCCGCCAAAGCGCGCGGAAAGTTTTTGATTGAGATGTTTGAGATAGGGCATGTCGATCCGCTCCATAAAACCAGCATGGATTCATAAGTCGGTCGAACAACCGACTTACGATATGAGCGTATCAAAACAGTTCCACAAAGTCAAGAGCATTGCCGCGAATATACAAAAAACGCGCCGTTTGGCGCGCAACAGTCCGTTAAAAAAGTCCCGGGATTGTTAAGGGCGGCAGTCCTTACCCAATTGGTTCCGGCCGCGTTAATCTTGCCACCGTGACGGATCGCCCGGAATCGGGCGGTTCCTTCGCGTCTCTTTGCCGTTCAGAGCCGGAAGGATGAGAGTCAGTAGCGACTATACTGTCAAAAACCGATTCTTGACGGCCGCAAACGCGCTGTTCAACGCGAAAAACCGCATGCTTTTGATGCAACCACATAAGCTGGCGTTTTAAAGCGCCAGCTTATGAAAATTTCTCGCCATCCATTCAATGAATGCGTTGACATCCATACCATCATTTTGTATCGTGCTTTGCACCACAAGCCCATCTACAAGCGTGAGCAGAAGCCAGGCGAGCTGCTCGCCGTCCGCACCCGGCGCACGCTCCAGTATGCGCGACTTAAGGATGTTTTTAAAATGGGTGTATTGCTCGTTGAGCTTGGATCGAATCAGGTTCTCCTCTTCGCCGGAGATGGCCTCCACGATCAACCGAAGCCTCAGCTGCCCGCTTTCATCAAATGCACCGCGTATGAACGTATAGCGTGTAAGGCGGGGGAGCGAGGTATCCTTTTCGCGATTATCCACCCATGAGAGAAGATCGTCCGAAAGGCGGTTCCAATATCGCTCCCCAAGATCGAGATAGATCTCCGCCTTGCTGCGATAATGGTAAAACAGCGTTCCTTTGCTTACATGCGCCGCCGTTGCTATCTCCGCGAGGGAAACATCGTGCTTCTCCTGGAAGAGCGCGACAGCCGCATCGAGAATCTGCTGTTTAACGTTATCCTTCTTGGGGGCAGCCATATTGACACCGCTTTCTCATGGGATCCGTTCGCGAGGGAGCGAATCTGTGTTTATGCCTTTTTTTGCAGCAGGTATCGCGCAAAATCCTTTGCGCCGTTTTGCGCCTGTTTGGTTTGAAACGAGGCAAGATCATCGACATCCCGCACGGAATACATGCCGTCATAACGCAGATGATAGTGCTCACACATGCGCTGAATACCGATTACAAACGGATCGGCCGCATATGCGGCGTCATAGCCATGCGTTGCCAGAATCGCAATGCGCTTTCCCTCGACCAGGTTTCCCTTTGCGGAGCGATAATACTTCGCCAGCCCATAAAAGCGATCCAAAACCGCTTTTAATTCTGTCGTGCAAAACCACGTGTAGATTGGCGTCGCCAGAACGATTAAATCGCTTTTGAGAATGTTCGTCACGATTTGATCCATATCGTCTTTTTGAAAACAACCATATTCGCCGGATACGTCCTGACAGCGATAGCAACCCTTGCAGGATGCGATATTCATCTGCACCAATGTATGCGTGCAGGTTGTTGCGCCACCGGCGCAAAGTTCCTCTAAAAAGGGCTTAAGCAGTTCGGCAGTGTTGCCGTGAAGTCGCGGGCTTCCGTTGAGAATACAAATTTGCATGGAAATGCCTTTCTCAAATGGATTTTAGTCTACTGCAGGGATAAATGGAGAAGAATTCATCAAACGCCGACTTTTAAAGCAACCTGGCGGTAGATTGCATCCGCCGCAGCGCAGCCTTCGGCCAAAAACGCGTTTGCTTGCTGATTCAGGTTATCCGCATAGACACGGTCCTGCATGGTCTTCGTGTTGATGAATACATTCAGGCCGGCGCTTTCCAGGGCTGCGCGGCAGAGCGAGGCGGCAACGCCCGCGTCGCTGACGGCGACCACGCTTCCTCTTTCCGCACAGGCCAGAATGAGCGGGAGCGTCTGGATACAGGTTTCCATGATCTCCAGCGGTGGCTGTACGGCGCTCTTTAACGCTTGTTCCATCACGCGCGCTTTCTCGGCGATCTCCTCGTCAGTGCCCTTTGGCAGACGATAGGCCTGCGCAAGCGGTTCAAACGCGGTTGCGTCCTCGTCCATGAGCGCGAGGAAGCGATTGGTCAAGGCTTCCGACCGTTGGAGCAGCGCGTTCATTTCGCTCTCCACGGCGGCGTACTTTGGCTTGCCGACCGTGAGGGATGCGACCATTTGCGCCAGTGCGGCAGAGAGCGCGCCGACGAGCGCGCTCGCGCCGCCGCCACCGGGGACGGGGGCCTTAGAAGAGAGGCTGTTTAAAAATGAATCCAGTGTTTGATCTCGAAAAGCCATTGGGTCCTCCTATCGCATGGGTTCCTGTAATTTTATGTTATCAACTCAGAGCCGACAAGGGCAGTGCGATATCCGTTAAACTATTTGACGCCAAGGGCGGAACGCACGTCACCAAGCAGATAAAGCGAGCCCAATGCGCAAACGACGCCGCTCTTTCCCGCGTGCGAGATGGCGAGCGCAATCCCTTCCGCAACGCTTGCACAGGCGACCGCGGGCAGCTTGCTCTCCAGCAGAAGCTCAGCGAGCTCCGCTGCGTTCATCGCGCGCGGATTATCCGGCGTTACCGTGATAAATTCTTTGGCGATCGGCGCAAGCTGGTCGATCATATGCGGTATGTCCTTATCCGCCATGATGCCGATCAGAAAGGTGATGGGGCGGTTTGGAAAATGCTGCTTAAGGCTCTCCACCACGGCGGAAATGCCCTGCGGGTTATGGCCTCCGTCGGCAATAAAAATGGGATTTCTGCCCAGGAGTTCAAATCTCGCGGGCCAACGCACGAGCAGGAGACCGTCACGGAGGTTCTGTTCGGAGATATTCCATCCTTTTTTCTGCAAACGCTCTACAGCGGTGATGACGACCGCTGCGTTTTGCGCCTGATAAACTCCCGTCAGGCCGCTGGCCAGCGTGCCGTAGGGGGTGCAATCAAAGCGGAGGGCGTCGAGCGCGGGAGAAATATTCGAAACGCGGCTGTGATCGGTCACGATCAATTTGGCGCTGCGGGCACGGCACGCCTCGGCAAACACCGCATCCGCCTCCACATTTTGGTCGTAGATTACGACTTCGCCGCCGGGTTTGATGATGCCCGCCTTGGCGCGCGCAATGTCCGTGATCGTCGGCCCAAGCTCACGCGTGTGATCCAAACCGATATTGGTGATGACGGCGAGCGCAGGCGTATCGATCACGTTGGTAGAGTCCAGCTCACCGCCGAGGCCAACCTCCAGAACAACAATATCCGCCGCGTGACGGGCAAAATATTCAAACGCAATTACGGTGATCAGTTCAAACTCGGTCGGATGGTCTGCCATCGCCTCTGCGTGCGGACGAATGTAAGCGGTGATTTGCGCCAGCTCGTCATCGGCAATCAGCTCGCCATCCATCTGCATGCGCTCGTTAAAACGGTTGATATAGGGGGAGATATATAAGCCGGTTTTATACCCCGCGAGGGACAGAATCTTTGCGAGCATCGCCGCGGTGGATCCCTTGCCATTGGTTCCGGCAATGTGAATGAATTTTAGCCTTTGGTGCGGATTGCCGATGCGCGAGAGCAACTCACGCGTGCGCTCCAGTCCAAGGCGGCTGCCGCGCCAGGTGACATGATGGATGTAGGTCATCGCATCTTCATAGGACATCCGATCTGTCGATCCAAGGATAACAGCGGAGGGAGTCGCGCTGATTTGGCTGCCGGATTGGCGCGTTGCTTTCTCGCCAAACATGCGGTGGAGCAGCGTGACGAGCATCGTGTTGACGATCATGATCGCGCCGACGGGCAGAATCCGCGCCGCGAGCAGCGTGGAAAAGGGAAGCCCGATGAGGCCGGAGAGCGCGAAGCTCTTAAAAAGATAGGAACCGACGATCTCCGCGGGGATGACGATGCAAGCCATGCGGAGTAATGCGTTTTTGACCCTGGCTATCTTGGCAAGAAGACCCGCGACTACGCCGATCAGCAGAAATGCGATGGTCAGCGGGGGATAGTATGCGCCGGCGGTCGGGAAAAGGATCGTGCCGAGCAGATCGGCCAGCGTGCCGATTATGCCGCCCGCGACCGGACCAAACCAGATGCCGCCGAGCAGAATCGGTACGCTGTCTATGCTGAGGCGAATCGAATCCGTCAGCTGCAACATCAGAAATTTCGATAGAACAATCTGCAGAGCGATGAGCATCGCCATCAGAGACAGCCGCTTTGGCGTGATGTGCTTCATGATAAACCCCTCCTTGTTTTGCGCTGCACCAAATGCAGAACCGCCTCAAAGAAGGATGTTCCCGTTTTTGTGCAGTAGTGGACGCGATATTGCACCGCAAGCGCGCTGGCGCTTTTCGTGCAGAGGCGACTTCCCATCCTTCTGCCACTTAACGCGCAATATCTACTCTACTTCATTCGTATGATTTTACCTCTTGAGAGCTGCTCTCAAAAGAATGGATTGATTATATCGTATTTATCAGAAAACGAAAAGCGGAATCTATTTAGACTCCGCTCTGGGTCTGATGTTTGCGTCGAATACCACGTCCGCAACATCCTCGTATCGGTTGAGCGTATAAAGATGGATCCCGCTCGCTCCCTCCTGTAAAAAACGGCTGACGAGCGAAACGGTAAACGCATGTCCCGCGGCGCGGAAGCTTTCTTCGTTCTCGCCATATCGCCCGACCAGCGCCGCGACCTCGGCCGGGATCGAACACCCGTTGCTCAGCGTCATACGGACCAGGCCGTCTTTTTTGAGCAGCGGGAGCACGCCGGCGATCATCGGCAGCGTTACACCGCTTCTTCTTACGCGCTCCACAAAGCGCAAATAGTTTTCTACGCTATAGCAAAGCTGCGTAATTAGGAACGAGGCGCCGGCGTCCTGTTTTTTCTTAAGCGCGTCGATATCGCGTTCCAGTGAATCCGCAAGCAGATGTTTTTCCGGGTAGCAGGCTGCGCCAAGGCAAAAATGATCCGTTGTTTTGCGAATGAACGATATCAACTCGTTTGCGTGAGAAAAATCTCCGTTTGTATGCGCGGCTCCAGCAGGAAAATCACCCCGAAGCGCGAGAAGATTGATAACCCCAGCGTCACTATAGGACTCCAATGCGTGCAGAACATCCTGCTTGCTGTTTCCAACGCAGGTATAGTGCGATAGCGCCTCGCTTTTACCGACATGCTGGATGCCGGAAACCACCTCGAGATTTCTGCCCTTGTTGGAGCCCATCGCGCCATAGGTGCAGCTGATGAAGTCCGGCTTGAGCGTGTAGAGCCTGTCCAGCGTCTCCAGCAGCGGCTCAATCGGCTTCTCCTGCTTGGGTGGAAACACCTCGAACGAGAGCGTTTGGCCGGAGCGTAATTGATCGATGATGTTCATATGCTTTCCTGATGTGTCCGCTCACGATGGAAAAAACGAACACGGTATCATGGCCTAATGGACAAACGACTTGGCAAGTACGGTTGCGCTCGCCGCATCCGGCGCAAATCCATCCGCGCCGATCTGCCGCGCAAATTCCTCCGTAATCGGCGCGCCGCCGACAAGGATATGAAAGTCGTTTCGCTTCTCGTGCCGATTCAGTTCGCTCACGATTTGCCTCATAGAGGGCATTGTCGTGGTGAGCAGGGTGGAGAGCGCGATAATTCGGACATTCTCATGCGTGGACAGCGCTTCATCAAAGCGCTCATACGGCACATCGACATCCAGATCGACCACCTCAAATCCCGCGCTTTCCATCATCATGGCGACAAGGTTTTTGCCGATGTCGTGCAGGTCTCCTTTGACGGTGCCGATGATCGCCGTGCCAAGTCGCCCCGTCGCGTCCTTGGAAAGATAGGGTTTCAGTACCTGAACCCCTTTTTTCATCGTGCGAGCGGAGATCAGCATCTCCGGGACAAACGCCTCGCCGCGGCTGAACCGCTCGCCAACGGCGCTCATCGCGTCCACCATCCCGAGATTGAGAATGTCCATCGGGTTTTCACCCGCGTCTATGGCGGTCTGCACCAGCTCCGCGACGATTTTTATCTTGCCCGTCTCAATAGCGGCTGAGATCTGTTCGATATGTGTCATAATTCCTCCGTGTGGTATGCAATCAAAACAGTATTATATACCCATATTATGCATGAAACGCAATGTTCATGATTTTGCCGTGCCGAACCTTCCCTCTCGAAATGCGCCAATATAGTCCATACAGTACTCGTCTTTGCCAAGAAGCGCGCGGGTCGCGTGCAGGAGCCCTACCATCTCGCGATCCAGCACGTCTACGATTGCGCCATCCATACCCGCCTGCATGGCCAGCACAAGAAACGCATGGTTGATGACGGGGCGGGCGGGGAGGCCAAAGGAGATGTTCGATAGCCCGCTGACGATGTGCACCGCGGATGAGCGGGAGCGAATGGCGCGCGCGCATTCCGCAAAGGTAGAAAATGATCGCTCGTCCGTCGAGAGGGTATGTACAATCGGGTCAATCAAGAGCCTGCTTTCCGATATGCCGTAGGATTTTGCAGCCAATAGAATTTGATTGAATATAGCGACTCTTTCCTCTGCAAACTGAGGTACGCCGGAGTTGGAACACAGCAGTGCAACCACCTTCCAGCTGGTGTTGGCGATGAGCGGAAACAGCGTTTCGATCTTGCCGGCCTCCATGGATACCGAATTGACGATGCCCTCTTTCTTACAGTAGGGGAGCACCTCGGCAAGCACTTGCGGATTTGGGGAATCGATGCAGAGCGGGAGATTGGACGCACTCTGCGCCAGCTCGACGAGCCAGCGAAGCGTTTCCGATTCAATTTCGCTATCGACCGCCGCACAGACGTCCAGATAGTTCGCGCCGGCTTCCTCTTGCCGCTTTGCAAGATCGCGTAAAAACGCTTCATCTCTGGCGTGAATCGCTTTTCCGACAGAAGGTATGAAGCCATTCAATTTTTCTCCGATGATAATCATGCCGCATAACCCCTCAAAAATGTGAGATAAAGTTAATTTAGTATATAATATCAGGTCGTTTTCGTTCTTAAAATACCACATAGCATTGACAAATCATTTATCAATTCATACACTGTGTAGCAGAGGTGGGGCCTATGATACGAAAAGAGTTTATCTTAAGCGAATTAAACTACCGATATCCTTTGGTGATTCAAACCATAGAGAATCCGGAGCAGTCGGTGGGGCGGCCGCTGCTTCTGGAACGGGATGGAAAAATTTCCAGCGCGCGCATCATTATCTGCCGTGCGGAGGAACTCACCTTGCCACAGGGCGCGGATTTGAGAAAGTCGCTGTATCTTTGCATTGGCACACCCGCGCAAGAGGCGCTTGAGCGGTTGGATGTGTGTATCCTGCCGGAGAATGAGCATCGTGCAAACGTGCTGAATTTTGTGCAGCGGTTATTTGACCGTCTGGATGACTGGACTCTGCAGCTAAGGCAGATTGCCAAGACGGGCGCGGACGTGAAGGAACTATTACAGCGCGCGGCTTCCATGCTGCAAAATCCGGTTTTGTTGTTTGACGAGCACGATCATGTCATTGAGCATACGGAAGCGCTATCGGAAGATCAGATCGTTACGATTGCCAATCGTTTTTGCAGGAGCGAGGGCTTGCCGATGACGGAGAGCGGATCGTTTCATATCTCCGGCGGTGAGGGGGAAGACGCGCTCGCGGTATCCATTCCGGTTGGCGGCGCGCGTTTCCTGCTCCTCTGCGTGGCGCAGGAGCGCGCGTTCTATGGCAGCGACGAATATGTGTTTGAGTCCCTATCCGGCAATGTTCGCATGATGCTCTCCGAACAGAAATTTCATACGCAGAGCCAGCTTCGCAGGCGGGAAAATGCAATGCTGGAGCAAGCATTGCGCGCGCTGCTGGAGGGTATCCCGATCGAAGCGGACGCCATAAAAACACTCGAAGCATGCGGCTGGCATGCGAACGACGACTCTATCGTGCTTGCTGTGGAACCGGATGGTGTCGACCTGCGTGCGCAGCGCATTGGCGCGGTCTGCGAATTGCTGGAGAAGAATTTTTCCAAGTGCTGCGCATTTCCCGCGCTGCCTATTATCATTGCCGTTATCCGGCCAAATACCGAAGAATTGGCGCAGTTGCGCGGCAGGCTTGGCGATCTGAGTAAGAGCAACCAGCTTCGTTTTGGCGTTTGCGAAGAGGCGAACGGCTTGCTGCTTTTGCCGCAGCGGCTCTCGCTGGCAAGGCGCGCGCTTAAACGCGCGCCGGCTCTCGGCGGCGTTGCCTTTTTTTTGGATACTGCAGATGAATATCTGATGGATTGCGTGACGGCGGAGTTCCCGATGGAGCTGGTCTGCCTGCGCTCCGTTCTCGCGATGGCGGCCTATGACCGCGAACATGAAACGCGGTATCTGGAGACGGCGGAGCAGTATATCAGAAATCACTTTAACGCGGTGAAAACCGCTAATGCGCTGTTTATCCATAGAAGCACGTTTCTCTACCGTCTGGAACGAATGAAGGAACAGTTTAGCCTCGATCTGGATGGTGAGGATCAGTCGCTGCTGCATCTTTTGCTGTCGCTAAAACTTGCGGAAACGCGCGGCGAAGCTTAAGGCAACCGCATACAAAAAGCCGCGCAAGGCGGCTTTCCGATTCTTACGTATTCTGTTATTTTCCATTGCGGAGCTGGCCGCTGCGCAGCGTGCGCTCCAGATATCCGCCGCGCTGGGCTTTGATATCCGAAACGGTGACAACCGCGCCGTTGCAGTGCTCTTCTAAAATAGCAATCGCCTCTGGCAGCCGCTTTCTCTGCATCGTCATCAGCAGCATGCTCCGGTCGTTGTCGCGCCCGTGCACATCCAGCGAGGTGATGCCAAAGCCTTTGGCACGCAGGAGTAACTCCGCTTCCTTGGCGGACGCCAGATCCGGAAGGACAACCTGCATGGAGCTTAACCCAAACGCAAGCAGCTCATCCAGCCAGCTGCCGATATAGTTGCCGCAGGCAAAGGCCAACGCATAGACGATGCCCTTGAGAAAATCCTCTTTAAATCCGGTGAGGACGCTGCTGGCCACGATGAGCCAGAGCGTGATTTCCACGATGGCAATCATGGAGCCAATGGTACGCTCGCCGCGGTTGATGAGCACGATACGGAGCGTGCCAAACGAGACCTCCAGGATTTTTCCAAAGAATATGAAAAGATAGACCCAGATCGTTGAACCTTGGGCGAAGGTTTCAATCGCCTGTAAGAACTGATTCATGGTTCAACCTCCTTTCAGCTTGCCGATTATACTGTACCGGTGTTACGATTGTCAACGGAACCAAATGTGAACCAAAGCGGCGAAAAAGCAAACGGAACGAATAACATGAAAGAAACAATCAGACCCAAGACGGAGTACGGCGGAGGCATCAACTGGAACCCCTGGCATGGCTGCCATAAGATTTCAGCCGGATGCGCGCATTGCTATGTCTATCGAATGGATGCCCGCCACGGGAAGGATGCGAGCATGATTCGGAAAACGAACGACTTTTATCTGCCGGTAGCGCACGCGAGGGATGGTTCCTATAAAATACCCTCCGGCGGATTTTTCTGGACGTGCTTCACCTCGGATTTTTTGCTCGAGGATGCGGATGGCTGGAGAAACGAAGCCTGGCGTATGATACGCGAGCGTTCGGACTGTGGCTTTCTGTTCATCACAAAACGAATCACGCGGTTTGAGCGGTGTCTTCCGGAGGACTGGGGAGAAGGATATCCGAATGTTTCCATCTGCTGTACGGTAGAAAACCAGGCAAAGGCTGACGAGCGGCTGCCCGTATTTCGCAGTCTGCCAATTTGGCATAAGATGATCGTCTGCGAACCGCTGTTGGAGCGCATCGATCTCTCGCCTTATCTGGGGGACTGGGTGGAGAGCGTCACCGTAGGCGGGGAATCCGGCGACGAGGCGCGCCTTTGCAACTACAATTGGGTTCTTGACATTCGCAGACAGTGCATTGAGGCGGATGTCCCGTTCCGGTTTAAGCAGACCGGTGCAAATTTTGTAAAGGATGGAAGGCAATATCAAATCAAGCGCGCAATACAGCACGCGCAGGCACGTAAGGCAAGTATCAATACCGAAAAGCGGGGGATAGATTAGGATTCCGGCACATATTCCGCGACATATACGCCTGTGATTTTGGAACTGCTGTCGCATTCCGCAGTTTCGCTGAAGCTTTCGCCTACGGCGACGGGCGTGTCAAAGGTATCGTCAAGCACCGTGCTCTTGATGGTGTTGCCGTCCTTGTCGATGAACTCAACCAATGCCTGAATCGACCCTAGCTCCTCTGTGCCCAGGTTGAGAAAGCGGATGCGCGCAGTGGTTTTGCCGCCGTCCACCTTGAGCTCGCGAACGGTGACTTCAATTTGGCTTCCGCCGTAAAACAGCTTTGTTTCGGTATTTAAAATGGTGGTGGACTCCGCTTTACAACCCGCTAAAAAACAAAACAGCGAGAGCGTTAGAAGGATAATTGAAATTAGTTTTCGCATTGATTCTGATAACCCTCCGGCAGGACGTAATTCTATGTGCCTGAATGATTTCATTATATTGAATTGTTGGCAGAACTGCAATCCAATCCATCCAAAGAAGCCGGAGTTTCACAATTACGTCATATCGGGCCAAACGGAAATATTGCCGGAGCGCCGGCAGGCAATCTCGGTTTTTTCTGTCTTCTGAAAAAGAGATGCGATTTCGCCGTTGACAATCATTTGGTGAATTTGCTATACTTCTTAAGGTGCAATTCTTGGAGAGATGTCCGAGTGGTTTATGGAGCTAGTCTTGAAAACTAGTGATGCTGAAAGGCACCGGGGGTTCGAATCCCTCTCTCTCCGCCAGCATCTCTTGCAAACAATAACATATGGAGAAGTACCCAAGTGGCTATAAGGGGCTCCCCTGCTAAGGGAGTAGACTGGGTTAACCGGTGCGTGGGTTCAAATCCCACCTTCTCCGCCACAAAAGAGCATTCGCAAGGATGCTCTTTTGATTGGTAAAAATAGCACCTGATCATCATACTGCCATCCAGCGCCGAGAAAACAGCGGTTCACTCAATTGACAAACACACCGGACGATGATACGTTGTCAATATCAAATCAGTCTGGAGGAAACAGATGCTTTATCGCAATGCGACGGTAGTCGATATTCCCAAGATAGAAGAGCTGCAGAAGAAGTATCATATTGCATTTATCAGCGAAGAGGATAAAAAGAACGGATTTGTGACGACGCTGTTTACAAAAGAACAGTTGACGGAGTTGATTGAAACTGAGAATGGTATTGCGCTGGCATGCGAAGGGGAAGATATCGTCGCCTATGCCATGGCGGCCTCCTGGGAATACTGGAGTAAATGGCCGTTGTTTCAACACATGATTGCTGATTTGGAAAACGTACAATACGCGGGGGAAATACTCACGACGGAAAATTCCTACCAATACGGGCCGGTCTGCATCGATATGGCGTATCGCGGAAAGGGCGTGCTGAAAGACCTCTTTCTGTTTTCGGCACGGCAGATGAGCCGGCGTTATCCGTTTTTAATCACGTTTATCAATCATCTCAATCCAAGGTCGTTTGCCGCGCACACAAAAAAAGTAGGGTTGAACGTGATCAAAAGCTTTTCGTTCAACGGGAATAACTACTATGAACTGGGTTTTGAAACGGCGAAAGCAAAACCGTAAAAACGGCAGGTAATCCTGCACGATCGGATAAAAACGCACCTCTTGATGGCTTTTTTGCATTCCAAATTGCAAAAATCCTCAAAATCGACGCACGAAACATAAAAAATTGACAATTCCAGCCTTGTTGTCGACGAAACCGAGTAGTAAAATAGAGCGGATTATTATGACAGCGTGACAAGAGGAGAAACACGATGAGAAAAACAAAGATTGTCTGCACCATCGGTCCGGCGTGCGAGAGCGAGGAAACGATTGCCGCGATGTGCCATGCGGGCATGAATACGGCGAGGCTGAATTTTTCACATGGAACGCAGGAGGAGCATCACCGCAGAATCGAATTAATCAAGAAGATTCGTACGGAGCTGGACCTGCCCATCGCCATCATGCTGGACACCAAGGGACCGGAATACCGCATCAAAACCTTTAAAAACGGAAAGGTTATGTTGAACGAAGGAGACACGTTTATCTTTACCTCCAAGGACGTGCAAGGCACCAAGGAACGGGTTTCCGTCAGCTTCGCCGGCTTGTGCGCGTCACTGGAAGTTGGCGACAGAATTCTCGTCAACAACGGTCTCGTCATCTGCGAAGTTACGGAGATTACGGAAACCGACGCGGTCTGCAAGGTGATCGTGGGCGGCGAACTTTCCGACCGCAAGAGCATGAGCTTTCCGAACAAACTCATCCGTGAGGATTATCTCAGCGAGCAGGACAAGGCGGACTTGCTTTTTGGCATTCAGAATGATGTGGACTATGTTGCCGCTTCCTTTGTTTCCACAAAACAGAATCTATTGGATCTTAAGGCGTTTCTTGCCGAAAACGGCGGAGAGGATATCGCTATTATCGCAAAGATCGAAAATCGCACCGGCGTTCATAACATTCATGAGATTTGCGAGGAATGTGAAGGCATCATGATCGGCCGGGGAGATCTCGGCGTGGAGATTCCGTTTGAGGAGCTGCCATACATTCAAAAATATCTCGTTACGGAATGCAGGCTGCTTGGAAAACGCGTCATTACCGCTACGGAGATGCTCGAAAGCATGATTCATAATCCGAGGCCGACACGCGCGGAAATTTCGGATGTTGCCAACGCGGTGTATGACGGAACAAGCGCGGTCATGCTCTCCGGCGAGACTGCGGCGGGAAAATACCCGGTGGAATCCGTTGCGACGATGTCCAAGATTGCTGAAGAGACGGAAAAACACATCCATTTTGTCAAACGTTTTCGCAGCACAGAGTTCCACATTAAGAACACCGTCGATGCCATCTCGCATGCGACCTGCGGTATGGCGATCGACCTCAACGCGGCCGCAATTGTCGCCTGCACCTTGACGGGGATTACGGCGCGCATGATTTCGCGCTTCCGCCCGCCGATGGACATCATCGGCCTTACCACCAATCGCCGGGCTTGGTATAAGCTTGCGCTCAGCTGGGGCGTGATCCCTGTGATGAGCGGGACATTTACGTCGACCGACGTGCTGTTTTATCACGCAACCGAGACTGCAAAGAAGGTGTTTGACCTGCAACCGGGGGATCATATTATCATTACCGGCGGTCATGTCAGCGGCATTTCCGGCAATACCAGCTTGATTAAGGTCGAAACAATCTGAGACCGGCTGGAATTTGAGGAAAACAGTTCGTTTTTGCAAGAATAAATGCAAAATTCGGTTTGCACACGAGAAAAGATATTGACACATACGATTGTATATGTTATATTATCGAAAATTCAAATTGTACATGCGATGAAAGAGACATGCTCTTCGCAAGCTCGCCTTTAGAGAGTCGGTGGTTGGTGAAAACCGATGGCAGCGCGAACAGCGGATCCCTCCCGAGCAGAGACGCCGAAGAACAGTAAGCGTATTACGGCAGGCACCGTTACATGCCAGGGTTTGATAGAACCTGTAAAGAGGATCCGTGCGTTTCCAGAGATCATATACGATCTCCGAGAACACGGGATCAAATTGAGTGGTACCGCGAGGATGAATCCGTCCCCGTCTCATAGTGAGACGGGGATTTTTTTATAACATGGAACCGAACGGGCGGTGCCCGGACATGCAGGAGGCAATGACATGGACAAGATATCTCTGCTGGATTCCACCTTGCGCGACGGCGCGCAGAGCGTTGGCATCTCGTTCTCCGTACAGGATAAGCTCAAGATCGTCCGTATTCTTGACGATCTCTTTGTGGACTATATCGAAGCGGGAAACCCCGGCTCAAACCCCAAGGACATGGAGTTCTTTGAGTATCTGCGCGAATTGCCGCTCAAGCATGCGAAGATTACCGCCTTCGGTGCAACGCGGAAGAAGAACATTTTAGCAGAGGAGGACGTGAATCTCCGCTCGCTGCTCTCGGCGGGAACCGAGGTAGTCTCTATCTTCGGCAAATCCTGGGACATTCATGTAACCGACATTCTCCGCGCGGAGCTCGCCGAAAACCTCGCGATGATTCGGGACACCATACGCTATATGAAGCGGATGGGCAAAGAGGTGATCTACGATGCGGAGCATTTTTTTGACGGTTATCGCGCGAATCCGGACTATGCGTTAGCCACTCTGCAGGCGGCATATGAAAGCGGGGCGGACTGCCTCTGCCTCTGCGACACAAACGGCGGGAGCTTTCCGGATTTTGTACAAAGCGTAACCACGCTTGTCAAGGAACGTTTCCCGGTCTCGATCGGCATTCATGCGCATGACGATGCGGGCATGGCCGTCGCAAACAGCGTCCTTGCCGTAGCGGCGGGCGCCAACCATGTGCAGGGCACGCTGGCGGGCTTTGGCGAGCGCTGCGGTAACGCAAATCTCGCGACGGTGCTCGCGAACCTACAGCTCAAGTCGGGCTGTGCGTGCGTACCGCCCGAGGCGCTGGAGCGACTGACCAGTACGGTCCATGAGGTGGCCGATATCTCCAATATCAGCGTGGGGAAGAATACGCCATATGTCGGAGCAAACGCCTTTGCGCACAAGGGTGGTATGCATGTGGACGGCGTGATGAAAAATTCGCTGACGTTTGAGCATGTTTCTCCGTCCGCCGTCGGCAACAGCCGGCGCGTGATGATGTCCGAAGTGGCTGGGAGAAGCGCGATTCTTGAAAAGGTCAAGGGGTTTTATCCCGATATCAAGAAGGATTCCGAAGAGGCCGCGCGCATCATCGACATGGTCAAACAGATGGAGCATCAAGGATATCAGTTTGAAGGTGCGGAAGCGTCGTTTGAACTGGAGGTTCGAAAATTACTTGGCACGCGCCATAAATTCTTTGAACTGCAGATGCTAAGCGTTCTGGATGAACAGCAGGCCGACAGCAGAAAGAAACCGTCCTTTGCGACAATTAAGGTGCTTGTCGGCGACCAATTGGAGATTACGGCGGCGGAGGGGATGGGCCCCGTCAACGCAATCGACGCAGCCTTACGAAAAGCGCTGGAGGTATTTTATCCCGAAATCGGAGAAATCCGGTTGACGGATTACAAGGTACGCGTACTGGACAGCGAGAGCGCAACGGCGGCGACGGTGCGGGTTCTCATCGAATCCACCGACGGCCGCGAATACTGGACCACCGTCGGCGTGGCGGTAGACATCATGCAGGCGAGTACGCGCGCGCTGATGGACTCCATCGAGTATAAGCTGCTCAAGTCCAGCACCGTTGCAAAGTCCATCGAGAGCCGGACGGAGTCCGCATAACAAGAGCATTTCCCAGGATCGAAAGGGGTATGGATATGACAAAACTCACGGGAGCGCAAATATTGATTGAATGTCTGGTGGAGCAGGGGGTCGATACCGTGTTCGGTTATCCCGGCGGCTCCGTGCTCAATATCTACGACGAGCTCTATAAAAACAGCGACAGGGTGAAGCACATTTTAACGTCTCACGAGCAGGGAGCGGCGCATGCGGCGGATGGCTATGCGCGCGCAAGCGGCAAGGTTGGCGTCTGCATCGCAACTTCGGGGCCGGGCGCGACGAACCTCGTCACGGGAATCGCAACCGCCTATCTGGATAGCATACCGGTTGTATTCATCACCGGGAACGTCAACGTGAACCTGATCGGCAAGGACAGCTTTCAGGAGGCGGATATCGCCGGCATTACGACGCCGATTACGAAGCATAACTTTATCGTGAAGGATGTTCGCGATCTAGCGGATACCTTGCGCGAGGCGTTTGAGATTGCCCGCTCCGGCAGGCCGGGTCCGGTGCTCGTCGATATCCCGAAAAACGTGACGGCGGATACGGCAAATTATGAACCAAAGGCGAAGCCTGAAAAGGAAAAACCCGGTCTGGATGCCGCGGCGGAGGAAGCGACAAAGACGCTGGCAGGCATGATCCGTTCCTCGGAAAAAGTGTTTTTACTCTGCGGCGGCGGCGCGCTGATGAGCGGCGCTTCGGAAGAGATCCTCCGCTTGGCGGAGATGCTCAAAACCCCGGTCGGAACGACACTGATGGGCGTAGGCGTGTTCCCCTCCACACACCCGAACTTCACGGGCATGATCGGCATGCACGGAACACGCGCAACCAACGTTGCCGTTTCGCAAAGCGATCTCTTCATCGCGCTTGGCAGCCGGTTTAACGACCGCGTGACGGGGGATACGCAAAAATTCTGCAGGAGCGCCAATATCGTTCAGATTGATATCGACGCGGCGGAGATCAACAAAAACGTAAAGACCGCGCATCATGTCCTGGGCGACGTGAAAACCGTTCTTCGGCGTTTGCTGGAATTGCTGGAGGCGGAGCCCGCCGACACGACCGCACGCGAAGCCTGGCTGAGCTCGATTCAGGCGCTTAAACTTCCCGCCCGCACGCTGCGACATGCGGGTTTTTCACCCAAGGCGCTGCTGAACGAGGCATATCGCCTAGCCCCGAAAGACACCATCGTCGTGACCGACGTGGGGCAGCATCAGATGTGGGCTGCGCGGTATTATGAATACAATACGCCGGGGACGTTCATCTCCTCGGGCGGATTTGGCACGATGGGGTACGGCGCGGGCGCGTCAATGGGGGCGTCGCTTGCCAAACCGGGGAGCAAAGTGGTGCTCATCACGGGAGATGGCAGCTTCCGTATGAACTGCAACGAACTCGCGACGATGGAGCACTACGGGATCCCCGTGATCATCCTCGTGTTCAACAACGGTGTGCTCGGCATGGTGCGCCAGTGGCAAACCGTGTTTTATTCCAAACGGTATTCCCAGACGAATCTCGACCGCGGGCCGGACTTTGCAAAACTTGCCGAGGCATATGGTATTTCAGGCGTAACCGTCTGCTCCGTGGAACAGTTTGACGAAGCGTTCACGCAGGCGCTTGCCTCCGGAAAACCGGCTGTGATCGACTGCCAGATCGGCTGCGACGAGACAATCACGCCAATGGTTGCGCCGGGCAAACCGATTACGGAATTCGTCCTGCACGAACCGGATCACGAGTACACGGACGAACGGAACGGAAAGGGGGACTAAGAGACTATGCGCAGCGACGAAGTGAAACTCCATGCGGAGCGCGCACCGCACCGCGCCCTGTTTAAAGCGATGGGATATACGGACGAGGAGCTCAACCGCCCTCTGATCGGCATCGCAAACCCAAGCAACGAGATCGTACCGGGGCATTTCAATCTCGATCAGCTGTCGGAGGCGGTCAAGGCCGGCATCCGGCTCGCGGGTGGCACGCCGATTGAGTTCGGCACCATCGGTGTTTGCGACGGAATCGCGATGGGGCACAACGGCATGCATTTTTCCCTCGCAAGCCGCGAGATCATCGCGGACGAATGCGAGATTATGGCCGAGGCGCATCGCTTTGACGGCATGGTGTTTTTGCCCGGATGCGACAAGATCATCCCAGGCATGCTGATGGCGGCGGCGCGACTTGATCTGCCCGCAATCTTTGTGACGGCGGGCCCGATGCTCTCGTATCAGGGCGGCGGCAAAAACCTGGATCTGAACAGCGTATTTGAAGCGGTCGGGGCATTCAAGGCCGGGAAAGCAACGCAGGAAGACCTGGATTTTTGTGAAAATAACGCCTGCCCGGGCTGCGGCTCCTGCTCAGGCATGTTTACGGCAAACTCTATGTCCTGCCTGAGCGAAGCCATCGGCATGGCGCTGCCCGGCAACGGCACGATCCCGGCGGTGTATGCCGAGCGTCTGCGTCTCGCGAAACACGCGGGTATGCAGATTGTCGAACTTGTTCAAAAGGACATTCGTCCGTCCCAGATTCTCACAAAGCAGGCGTTTGAAAACGCGCTTGCTGTGGATATGGCGCTTGGCTGCTCGACCAATTCCGTGCTGCATCTCACCGCAATTGCGCGAGAGGCAGGCGTGAAACTCAACCTCGATTTGATCAACGAGACCAGCGCCAGAGTGCCAAACCTCTGCCGTCTCGCGCCCTCCGGTCCGCATCATGTCGAGGATCTCTATCATGCGGGCGGCGTTTCCGCCGTGGTTAACGAGTTGATTCAAAACGGGTTTTACGATGGCTCGACCATGACCGTTCTGGGCGTTACGATGGCAGAAGCTGTTAAAAACGCGAAAATCCGCAATCCAAACGTGATTCGTACGGTTGCCGAACCCTATTCCAAAACCGGCGGCATCGCGATCCTTAAGGGAAACATTGCGCCGGAAGGCGGCGTGGTCAAGCGTGCGGCCGTTCTGGAGAGTATGATGCGCCACAACGGCCCGGCGAAGGTATTCGATTCGGAAGAAGAAGCGATTCAGGCGATCTATGGTCAAAAGATTGTCCCTGGCGATGTGGTCGTCATCCGCTACGAAGGCCCCAAGGGTGGGCCGGGTATGCGTGAGATGCTGGGGCCGACATCCGCAATCGCGGGGATGGGGCTCGACAGCACGGTTGCGCTGATTACGGACGGGCGCTTCTCCGGCGCTTCGCGCGGGGCGGCGATCGGGCATGTTTCGCCGGAGGCGGCGAGCGGCGGGCCGATCGCGCTGCTCAATACGGGAGATATGATCGAGATCGACATCCCCGCGGGGACGATTCAAGCGAATGTCAGCGAAGCGGAATTTGCCGAGCGCAGAAAGGGCTGGCATGCGCCGGAACCAAAGGTAAAGAAGGGATATCTTGCCCGTTATGCGCGTATGGTATCCTCGGCCTCGGAAGGTGCGGTCGTCAAATAAGGCGTCGAACACGCATGCATGGGGGCAAGGGATGAGAACGATACAGATATTCGACACAACGCTGCGGGACGGCGAGCAGTTTCCCGGGGCGGGCATGAATCTGAAGGAAAAGCTGGATATGGCGCGGCAGCTGGAGGCGCTTGGCGTCAGCGTCGTCGAGGCGGGATATGCCGCCGCATCGCAAGGGGATTTCAACGCCGTGCGCGCGGTTGCAAAAGAGCTGCAGAAAACGCGCGTAACCAGCCTCTCCCGCGCAATCGCCAAGGAGATTGATCTGACCTGGGATGCGCTGCGCCACGCAAGATATCCGCGCTTGCACCTATACATCGTAACTTCGGATATCCAGATGGAGCAGCGGCTCAAGAAAACTCGCGAAGATGTGCTCGAGCAGACCGGGGAAATGGTTCGTTACGCAAAGCGGTTCTGCCAAGAGGTTGAATTCTCCGCGGAGGACGCAACCAGAAGCGATCCGGAGTTTCTCGCGCAAGTCTGCGAGGCGGCGATATCGTCCGGCGCGACGGTGATCAACATCCCCGATTCGGCCGGCTACGCAACGTCGGAGGAATATGGCAATCTATTTCGGTATTTGCGCAACGCGGTAAAGGGCGCGGAGGGCGTTCGGTTCTCCTGCCACTGCCACAACGATCTTGGCATGGCGGTCGCCAATTCGCTTGCCGCCATACAGGCGGGGGCGGAGCAGGTGGAATGCACCGTTAACGGCATCGGCGAGCGCGCGGGAAACGCCTCGCTCGAAGAGATCGTGATGAACTTGCGGGTCCGTTCGGATCGCTATGGTGCGGATACTACGGTTGAAGCGGCGCAGATCTATAAAACGAGTCGCCTAATCAGTACGATTACCGGTTTAAAGGTGCAGCCAAATAAGGCGATCGTTGGAGAAAACGCCTTTACCCTGGAGAGCGGAATGCTGCTCCACGTCAATCAACCCTATATGCTGATGAAACCGGAATCGATCGGTTTGACGCAGGGCAGGATGGTGCTTGGCAAACAGTCCGGCAGGCACGCCTTCCAAGAACGAGTCAGAGAACTGGGCTACAACGTGGATTATGAGCTCGCCAATACTCTGTTTAAGCGATTTAAAGATTTGGCGGATAAAAAGAAGAACGTCAATGACAAGGACATTGAAGCGCTGGTACGCAGTATTCTGGTACAGGAGATACCGAAGTCGTATGCGCTGGAGCGCTATGTCATCAACTCCGGCAACACGATTACGCCGACCTCCAGCATCGCCTTAACCGCGCGGGACGGAACCCGAACGGAGAAGGTTGCCATCGGCTTTGGCCCGATTGAAGCGTCCTTTAACGCCATCAACAAGATCATCGGGCGCGCGGTCAAGCTGGAGGAATACTCCATCGGCGCGGTCACCGAGGGACGGGACGCGCAGGGCGAGGTTAGCGTAAAGATTTCCAGCGATATGGCAACCGCAAAGGGATACGGCCTGAGCACAGACGTCATCGAGGCGAGCATCCTCGCCTATATCAATGCGATTAACAACCTCATTTATGAGAGTGCGCGAGAGGAGCAATAAACAACATGGGAATGACAATGACGCAGAAGATACTCGCTGCGCATGCGGGGCTGGATTCCGTCGGCGCGGGGCAACTGATTCAGGCGAGGGTTGATTTGGTGCTCGGCAACGACATCACGGCGCCCGTCGCGATTAAGGAATTTGAAAAAGCGGGGCTGGATTCCGTATTCGACCGCGAGAAGATCGCGCTGGTTATGGATCATTTTACGCCCAATAAGGATATCAAGGCGGCGGAGCAATGCAAGGTCGTCCGCGATTTTGCAAAGAAATATTCCATCGTAAACTTTTTCGATGTCGGCAAGGTCGGCGTGGAACACGCGCTTTTGCCGGAGATGGGCCTCGTGAAGCCCGGCGACCTGATTATTGGCGCGGATTCGCACACCTGCACCTACGGTGCGCTCGGCGCATTCTCCACCGGCGTGGGCAGCACGGATATGGCGGCGGGCATGGCGACGGGCTATTGCTGGCTTAAGGTGCCGACCGCGATGCGCTTCGTGCTAAAGGGCAGGATGAAGCCCTGGGTCTCCGGCAAGGATATCATCCTGCATATCATCGGCATGGTTGGCGTGGACGGCGCGCTCTATCAGTCTATGGAGTTCACGGGCGAGGGCGTCGGCAACCTCACGATGGAGGATCGCCTCTGCATGGCAAATATGGCGATCGAAGCGGGCGCAAAGAACGGCATATTCGAATATGACGAGCAAACCGCAGAGTTTGCCAGAGCGCATCACTGCGCGGCCTGGACGGTCTATCAGGCCGACGCGGATGCGGAATATACCGCAACCTATGAGATCGATTTATCCTCCATCGAGCCGACGGTTTCTTTGCCGCATTTGCCGGAGAACGCAAAATCCGTCGCCGCGGTCGGCGAGATCACCATCGATCAGGCGGTTATCGGCAGCTGCACAAACGGCAGAATCGAGGATCTGCGCGTTGCGGCAAAGATATTTGAGGGCAAGCACGTAAAGGATGGCGTTCGTTGTATTGTAATCCCCGCAACGCAGAAAATCATGCTGCAGGCGATGGAGGAGGGGCTCGTGAAAACGTTTATTGAAGCCGGCTGCGCGGTGAGTACGCCCACATGCGGCCCCTGCCTTGGCGGGCATATGGGCATCCTCGCAAAGGGCGAGCGCGCGGTGGCAACCACCAACCGCAACTTTGTCGGCCGCATGGGACATACCGGGTCGGAGGTCTATCTCGCGTCTCCGGCTGTCGCCGCCGCATCCGCCATCGCGGGAAAACTCGTCACGCCGGAATCCGTTTTAGGAGGGAAATCATGAACGCAACAGGAACCGCTATCAAGTATGGCGACAATATCGATACGGATGTCATCATCCCCGCGCGTTACTTAAACACAACCGACGCAAAGGAGCTCGCTTCGCATTGTATGGAGGATATCGACAAAACGTTCTCCACTCGTGTCAAGCAAGGGGATATTATGGTGGGCGGCAAGAATTTCGGCTGCGGCAGTTCACGCGAGCATGCGCCGATCGCAATTAAAGAATCGGGCGTCTCCTGCGTCATCGCGGCGACGTTTGCGCGCATCTTTTATCGCAATGCGATCAATATCGGCCTGCCTATCGTAGAGTGCCCGGAGGCGAGCGAACGGATTCAGGCAGGGGATCAGGTCAGCGTAAACTTTGATACCGGCGTCATACAGAATTTGACGAACGGAGAATCGTATCAGGGCGAGCCGTTCCCAGCGTTCATTCAGGGGATCATCAGCGCCGGCGGACTCATGAAGGCAATCCAAGCGGGAAAGCTGTAAGCAGAGGGGAGGATAATGATGAACGCTAACATTGCGGTGATCCGCGGGGATGGAATCGGCCCCGAAATTGTTGGGGAAGCCATCCGAGCGTTGGATGTTGCGGCAAAGCGATTCGACTTTGCGCTGAGTTATCACGATGTGCTGATGGGCGGCGCGGCAATCGATGCAACGGGCGTTCCTCTGCCGGAGGAGACGGTGCGCGTCTGCAAGGCAAGCGACGCGGTTCTGCTTGGCGCGGTCGGAGGGCCAAAATGGGATACGTTACCGGGGCATCTCAGGCCCGAAGCGGGCCTTCTCGGCATCCGCGCGGCGCTTGGCCTCTACGCCAACCTGCGCCCCGCTGTGCTGTTTAAACCGCTCAAGGACGCCTGCCCGCTTAAGAGCGAAATCGTACCGGACGGGCTCGATATCCTGATGGTTCGCGAGCTCACGGGCGGCATCTACTTTGGCGAGCGCGGCAGGCGCAAGGGCGAGCGCGGCGAAGAGGCCTATGACACCGAGCGCTACTCCGTCATGGAGGTGGAACGCATCGGCCACATCGGCTTTGAGGCGGCGAGAAAACGCGCGGGAACGCTCACCAGCGTGGACAAAGCAAACGTACTGGAAAGTTCTCGCCTCTGGCGTGAGACCATGCACCGTCTGGCGAAAGAATACCCGGATGTGACCTATGACGATATGCTCGTGGACAACGCCGCGATGCAGCTGGTTCGCAATCCTTCGCGCTTTGACGTGATGGTGACGAGCAATCTGTTTGGCGACATCCTCTCGGATGAAGCCAGCATGATAACGGGATCGATCGGCATGCTGCCCTCTGCTTCGCTGGGCGACGGCACGCTCGGCCTCTACGAACCGATCCACGGCTCTGCGCCCGACATTGCGGGGACAGGCAGCGCAAATCCGCTGGCAACCATTCTCTCCGCCGCAATGCTGCTGCGCTATTCTTTAAACCGGCAGGAGGCGGCAGACGCCATCGAACGTGCGGTATTGCTCGCGCTGGAACAGGGGTACCGCACGGCGGATATCGCCGCTGGCAAGCCGCAGATCGGAACAAAGGAAATGGGAGACATTGTCTGCCGATTGATTGAGACGGCATAAGGAAGGTGTTTGAAAAATGGAAGGAAAACCCATGAAGCTGACCATGTCCGTGCTTGTGAAAAACCACGCGGGTATTCTCTATAAGGTAGTCGGCCTCTTCTCCCGGCGTGCCTACAACATCCACAGCCTCGCGGTTGGAACTACGAGCGATCCGGCGGTGTCCCGCATGACGATTGTGGTGGATGGCGACGAGGATATCTTTGAGCAGGTGGAAAAGCAGCTCTGTAAGCTTATCGACGTCATAGAGGTTAAGATTTTGACCGAAGGGGAGTTCATCAACCGCGAACTCATCCTGCTCAAGGTCAGCGCCACCTCGGAGAACCGCTCCGACCTGCTGCAGATTACGAAGATCTTTGGCGCGAAGGTCATCGATGTTTCACACGAAATGCTGATTGTGGAATATGCGGACACCTCCGATCAGGTGCGCAGGCTCGAGAGCATGCTGGAGCGCTATGGCATACGCGAGACGGTTCGCACGGGTACGATCGCCATCGAGAACGCGCATGTGATGGCGGTCAAAGAATCATAGAGGTATTTTCAAGAGACAATTGCGGCATGTGCCGTCTGGTATTTCTAACGATTGAGAAATAGATGGAGGAAGAATTCAATGGCTAAGATGTATTACGAAAGCGACTGTAACCTCGCGCACCTGAAGAACAAAACCGTCGCCGTTATCGGCTACGGCAGCCAGGGACATGCGCACGCGCTCAACCTGAAAGAGAGCGGCGTCAGCGTCGTCGTCGGCCTCTATGAGGGGAGCAAATCCTGGAAGCTCGCGGAAGAGGCCGGGCTGAAGGTTGCAACCGCGAAGGATGCGGCGAAGATGGCGGATGTCGTCATGATTCTGGTCAACGACGAAAAGCAGGCTGCGCTCTATACCGAGAGCATCGCCGCCGGCCTGGCGGAAGGCAACACGCTCGTGTTTGCGCACGGGTTCAACATCCACTTCGGCCAGATTGTACCGCCTGCAAATGTGGATGTCATCATGGTTGCGCCAAAGGGCCCCGGCCACACCGTCCGCAGCGAATATCAGCGCGGCGCGGGCGTTCCGGCGCTGATTGCAATGGAGCAGGACTATACGGGCAAGGCGAAGGAAACCGCCCTTGCGTATGCCGCCGGTATCGGCGCGGCGCGTGCGGGCATTCTCGAGACCACCTTCCGCGAAGAGACGGAAACCGACCTGTTCGGCGAACAGGCCGTGCTCTGCGGCGGCGTAACGGAGCTGATGCTCGCGGGGTTTGAGACCCTCGTCGAGGCTGGATATGCGCCCGAGAACGCCTATTTTGAGTGCATTCACGAGATGAAGCTCATCGTGGATCTTATCTATGCCGGTGGATTTGAGCGGATGCGCTACTCCATCAGCGATACCGCGGAGTATGGCGACTATGTTACCGGCACCCGTATCATCACCGAGGAAACGCGCAAAGAGATGAAGCGTGTGCTGCATGAGATTCAGGACGGCACGTTTGCTCGCAACTGGATCCTTGAAAACCGTGTCGGCCGGCCGCACTTCAACGCAATGAAACGCCAGCAGGCGGAGACGCAGTTGGTCAAGGTCGGCCAGCAGCTTAGAAGCCAGATGACCTTCCTTAAAAAATAGCGCCATGGAGGAACGAACCAGGGCGAGGATTCCGCTTGACTCGCTGACGGTCTATCGAAAACTGCTTTCCGATGAAACGGTGGCCCGCTTTCTCCGCCTCCTTGCGGCGGCGGAGGGCGGCGACGCCGCGCGTTTTTCCGCGCTGTATGGCGAGTTTTTCTATGCCTTGACGGAGGCCAACCGGGAAGCCGATTTTGCCGCGCATCTGGAAACGTTGGTGCGCTATGACGACAACGCCTTTTCCCGTGCGGCTGCGAGGGGAGATGGGGCCGCTTCGTATCCATTGCTGCGCAAGGCGGCGCAGCGGGACTTGCTGGCGATTCGGAAGCTTGCGTACCTCTCGTTTGAGCATCTCGTGAAGCCCATCCGCAATCTCTGTGGTGGAGCCGAAGGGCTATCGTGCTTGCCGGAGTATGCAATAAGCTCACAAACCGTTTTTTCCGCCGGTACGGAAAGCGACGCTTCTGTTGCTGAGTTGGAACGGTTTTATCAGAAGAATGGCTATGGTATTTACGCAAAATACGGTGCATTCCGCTGGCTCACGGGCAGGGGGTTGATCGGCGTGGCGCAACCCGATCCGGTTTGCTTGAGTAACCTCAAGGAATATGACTATGAACGCGGGCTGGTCGCCGCAAATACGCTCGATTTTGTCGAACGGCGCGGCGGCGGAAACCTTCTCCTCTATGGCGACCGGGGTACGGGGAAAAGCAGCACGGTCAAGGCGCTTGCGAACGAATATCGCTCACGAGGTCTTCGCATTGTGGAACTCTCGAAGGAAGCGATTGCGGACTTTCATGAGATTATGGATGTTCTGCGGAATGTACCGATGCGGTTCCTCCTGTTTCTCGACGATCTTACATTTTCAACCGACGATTCAGAATTCTCCGCGCTCAAGTCCATTCTGGAAGGCGGCGTTGCGGCGAGACCGGAGAACTGCCTGGTTTACGCGACCTCGAATCGCAGGCATCTGGTCAAGGAATCCTTTGCCGACCGTAATCCGGATGATGTTCACGCGGGCGATACCATGCAGGAGAAGCTCGCGCTCTACGACCGCTTTGACCAAACCGTCAATTTTTTTGCGCCGGATCAGGCGAAATATCTCTCGATCATCCGGACGCTTGCCGAGGAGCGGGCGCTTGACCTACCCATCGAGACGCTCGAACGCGGCGCGGTGCAGTGGGCAATCCGTGCAGGCGGAAGATCGCCCAGAACAGCGAAGCAGTTTGTTGATTGGGCGACGGTACAACTGCAAAAAGGCGGCTCCTTATTAGAGCAATCGTGAATCGACGCGTGTGGCAACCGGCGGCGGTCTGTCGCCGCCTTTTTATAGTTTTTTAAGGGGATGGAAACCATTGGGCACTGGAAAAAGAAGGGAATTTGCGCGCGCGCTGTCCGCCGCGTTTCCGCATACCGTACCCGTGCTTGCGGGATTCTTTGTGCTAGGCATCGCATATGGAATGCTGATGCTGAGCAAGGGATATGGCCCGCAGTGGTCGGTGCTCATGAGCGCGGTGGCGTTCTGCGGGAGCATGCAGTTTGTTGCCATTACGCTGCTGACCACAGTGTTTCATCCGTTGGAGGCGTTCTTACTCAGCCTCCTCGTCAATGCGCGGCACCTGTTCTATGGCCTATCCATGCTCGAGAAGTATAAGGGGGTTGGCAGGATCAAGGCGTTTTTGATCTATGCACTCTGCGACGAGACGTTTTCGATTGTTTCAAGTACGATGCCGCCGGAAGGCGTCGAGCCGAAACGCTTTTATCTTGCGATCTCGGTGCTGGACTATCTCTATTGGGTTCTGGGGACACTGCTTGGCGGATTGCTCGGCGGACTTATTCCGTTTAACACGAAGGGGCTGGATTTTTCGCTTACCGCTTTGTTTGTCGTTTTGTTTATTGAGCAAATGAAGAAACGGGAAAACCGCATCTTCGGCGTGATCGGTGTTTCGGTTACGGCTGCGTCGCGTTTTTTGTTTGGCGCGGAGGGCCTCGTACTTCCCGCGCTTGCCGGAATCCTGGCGATCCTGATTGCAGGGAGAAAACTGCTATGCCGCTGACAGCGTTTGAGATTATAATAACAATCATAGCGGTTGCGCTTGGTGCAATGGCCACGCGATTTGTGCCGTTTTTACTCTTTCCGGAGGGCAAGAACCCGCCTGAGGTGGTAATTTATCTCGGGCGCGTACTTCCGCCGGTCATGATGGGGCTGCTGGTCGTATATGGCCTCAAGGATGTTTCTTTTCAGGAAAGTCCGCATGGGCTGCTGGAACTGATTGCGATTTTGTTCGTGATTTTGATTCATATCTGGCGGAAGAATGTCCTCTTGAGCATTGGCTGCGGGACCGTATTCTATATGGTTCTGGTACAAATGGTCTTTTGCTAAACAAACAGTCGAACGGTGGGGATGAAATATGGAAGAAATCAGAATAGGACGCTATCGTCACTTTAAGGGAAACGAATATGAGGTGCTTTATCTCGCAAAACATTCCGAAACTTTAGAGCCGATGGTGGTATATCGTGCGCTCTATGGCGAGCGTGGCGTTTGGGTTCGTCCGGCCAGCATGTGGAACGAGGTGGTGGAGCGGGACGGCCGGCGCTATCCAAGATTTTCCTATCTTTCCGAATGAGTCAGCGAAATACAAACCCGCGAAACATCTTCGTTTTTGAGCTGTCAATCTATATTTCAATATGAATTTACTGATTGCCTATTACGCAACAAAACAGTATGATAGTATTGCTTGGGTGATTCCTTGTGGTATCATTTGTGCAGTCGCTGTAACAGAAAACGGTCTATTGCCGCAGTAAGGAATGCATATGGAAAGCAAAGATCGCAGCCGGAATAAACCAATACGCAGCGCGCTGGGCCGCTCGTTTTTTATTACGGCTGTTTATGCGTTGGTTGGCTACGCCTGGATCATAGGGTCGGAGCTTGTCCTTTCAGCTGTGCAGCCTGAGAGCCCGGAGATCTTCATCATCAGCATTTCAAAGGGACTTGGATTTGTCAGCGCCACTGCAATTTTAATCTTTATATTAATCTATCAAAACTTTTCAAAACTGATCGCGGAAAGCAAAGAACGAGAACAGAGTGAAACTGCCTTAAAGGAAGCGCAGCAGATTGCGCATGTCGGCAGTTTTGCTTTTTATTCGAAAAACAATCGTATTGAGTTCTCGGATGAGGCTTTGCGCATGCTGGATCTTTGCGGCGATCCGACCCCCTTTGATTTTGAAACGCTGCTGAGACATGTGCAAATCGAAGACAGGGAACACGTGCGGGCCAGAATCTTTGACACGCTGGAAAACGAAACAAGCGCGACGTTTTTGTGCCGCGTCCTTCGCGCGAACGAGCCGGGGCGCACCGTTCAAGTACGCATCCATTCGTCTCGCCAAAATAAGCAGCGGGAGCTACAGCTGATCGGTACGTTACAGGATTTGACTGACCGCGTACAGGCGGAGACTGCTGCGCGGGAAAACGAGGCAATCTATCAAGCGCTGATTAATTCCAGTTATGATTTGGTCTACTTTAAGGATAGCGCTTTACGCTATATTGCAGCGAATACCAACATGCAGCGGTATTACGGCCTGCATGAGGAATGCCTGCTTGGGCATACGATATCGGAACTGAAGCCGGATGAGGAATCCCGCATTTGGGAAGCGCGGGACAGGAGCGTACTGATTAGCGGGAAGCCACTCTTTACGGAAGAGGTGCACGGAGAGAAGACGTTTGAAACGATCATCTTTCCCGTGGACATGTCAAACAACAAGCGCGGCGTCGGTGGAATTTCGCGCGATATTACCTCCCGCAGGCTGATTGAAGCCGCGGTGATAGAAGAGCGCGACCGTGCGCAGACCTATTTTGATATCGCGTCCATTCTATTCGTTGTGTTTACCAGTGAAGGCATTGTGTCCATGATCAATCAGGCGGGATGCGAAACGTTGGGGCTGAGTAAGAACGAGATTATCGGGAAGTCCTGGGTCGATCATTTTGTGCCGGAGCAAGATCGGGAAGGCGTTCAGAATATCATCCGTCGGATTTCTGACGGAACGATTTGCGATACGGAAATTCATGAAAATGAAATCGTAACCGCCGGCGGTGAAATACGAATTATCGAGTGGAGAAATACCGTGCTGCACAGTCCGCAGGGCGAAATCTCCGGCATGCTTTCAGCCGGGGTTGACATAACCGAACTAAAGCGGACGATGCGGGCGCTTCAGGAAAGCGAGCGCAGCAAGTCGGTTCTGCTTGCCAACCTGCCGGGCATGGCGTATCGCTGCGCCTATGACCGGAACTGGACAATGCAATTTGTCTCCAGCGGCTGTTTTGATTTAACCGGATATCTTCCCAATGAATTGATTGGCAATGCTTGCATTTCGTTTAATGAAATTATTTGCCAGGAATACCGCGAGCCAATTTGGATGGAGAGTAGCGCTCATTTGAGCGAGCATCAAGGCAATCGCTATGAGTATGAGATATTAACGGCATCCGGAGAGCGAAAATGGGTCTTGGATATCAATCAAGGCGTTTTTGAACCGTCCGGCAAATTGATCGCTCTGGAAGGGATCATCATCGACATCACAAATTCGAAACTGCAGTTTTTGCAGATCCAGTACTTAAGCAATCATGACCAGCTGACCGGCCTGCACAACAGACAGTATTACGACAATGCGAAAAAACGCTTGGATCAAGCGCAATATTTACCGCTTTCCGTCATGTATGTCGATATTAATGGACTGAAACTCATCAACGACGCGTTTGGCAGCGAGGCGGGGGACCGCATGATTCAAACAACGGCCACGATACTCAAAGCGAATATTCGCGACCAGGATATTGTGGCGCGTATCGGCGGCGATGAATTCGGCATTTTAATGCCGAACTCCGGCTCGCAGGGGAGCATTGAGCGAATGCAGACGATTAAAAGCGCATTTAGCATGTACAATGACTCGGTGAAGGATCGCGCAATGATCATCAATCTCTCCATTGGGTATTGCACCAAGGCAGATGAATGGATGGATTTTTCACAGGTGGAGAAGGAAGCCGAGGCAAATATGGCGCGCAGGAAACTCTTTGATCAAAAGAGTCATCATAATGCGGTTCTATCCTCCATCATGACAACACTATTTGAGCGAAGCTTTGAGACGGAGGAACACGCGGAACGCATTGACCAGATCTGTGCAATCGTCGGTAGAAAACTCGGCCTCTCGCATGAGGAGATGGACAAGCTGCATCTGTTTGCAATCCTGCACGATATCGGGAAAATCGGTATCAGCGATCAAATTTTGAACAAACCCTCCAGCCTGAATGAGGAGGAGTTTGCGGTGATGAAAACGCACCCGGAGATCGGTTACCGAATTGCGATGGCTTCGCCGGAGTTTGCATCGATTGCAGAACTCATCCTGACCCACCATGAGCGCTGGGATGGAGCGGGATATCCCAATCGGATTTCGGGCGAAAAAATCCCCTTGTTATCGCGTATTTTAGCCATCGCAGACGCCTATGACGCCATGACAAAAGATCGCATCTATCGCAAGGCATTGCCGCGCGAGGTTGCGGTACGCGAAATCAAAACGAACGCCGGATCGCAGTTTGATCCCCAAATTGCGGGAGTTTTTCTCCAGATACTGGAGCAGAACGACCTTTGACGGCGAGCCGGTCATCCGTGTTTCAATAAAGAAAAAGACGGCAAGTTGCATGCCGTCTTTTTTATATCCCCTCCGGCCCTTAAGCGGCCGATGTTAGTTTGGCTCTGAGCCCGGCTTTGTTAAAAATAAAACGCCGAGGGTATTTGGCCCGCAATGGCTGCTGATGGTGCAGCTGGCCTGCGTGACAAAGACTTCCTGAAACGGCTGCAATTCACGAATGCGCGCGACCACTTTGTCGATAATCTCCGGATCATCCATGCCGGAGTGCGTCACAAATACGCGGTCAAGCACCAGGTCATTTCTATCCTTGAGCTGATCGTCCACATATTTCATCAGTGTCGGAGCGAGTTTTCCCATGTATTTTTTCCCGACAACCATAGTGCCCTGACGGTCATTCTTCACCAATATTGTGGGCTTTAAATTCATGATAGCGGCGCCAATCTGCATGATGCTGGAACAGCGCCCACCGGCGCGCATGAATTCTAACGTGTCCAAAACAAAGCTCGCGCGTGTGTCGGGTGCGAGCTTTGTCACCTCTTCCACGATTTGTTGCGCGGGCATCCCTGATTTGATTCGCTCGCCCGCTTCGCAAACGAGAAGGCCGAAGCCTGTTGAGAGCGAACAGGAATCGATTATAAATACGTTGCCTTTTCCCTTGAGTGACCGCGCGGCAACCTGCGCATTCTGGCAGGAACTGGAAAGCCCGGACCCAAGCGAAATGTGAATGACATCATATCCCTGCTCCAGATGTGCTAAAAAGTAGCTTTCATACTCTTCCGGATTGATCGCGGCGGTACGCGGCAATTGCTTATCATTCCACCAGGCTTTGTATAATTCGGCGGAGGTAATATCCAATCCATCGGTAAATTGTTTATCGTTTAGAATGATATGCAGGGGAAAAAGTGAAACCTGATAGCGCTCCTTTAGTTCGCCGCCGATATCACAAGGCGTATCCGCGCTCAGCAGAATTTTAGATGCCGACATCATGCAGAGGTATCCTCCTTGAAAAAGGGTTTCCTTATTCTAGCAAATGCCAGCTTGGCTCGTCAATTCACAAGTTATCCTTAAACGCTGCGATACAATACGAAACCAAGTTAATATGTTGATTAATATCGCAACGGCGCGCAAGATAAGCGGGTTATATTATACTTATAGTTCAAATATTAGTTTCGCGGAACTTTTTCGATTGTGTAAAGATTGGCCCCGAAGTCGCCCAACATTCGAAGCTGAGCATGATATCCTGTACCAATGAACTGATTATTCATGCGAACGCCCTGCATTAGCGTTTGGCCGCTTGCCTCGTAGGTCTCCACGGCGTCGTGCAGCGTAATCAAGCGATCAATCCAACGGAAGATTGCGCCATTTGGATTGATGGTAAACGGCAAAAGATGGTTGATGAGGCCGCCAAAACGATGCACAAACACACGCTGGGGCTTGGTACGGACCCGATAGCGCGCTTCCTTCTCCAATCCGGTTAAGGGAAGGGTATCGTTTCCTTCGGCGGCTTGTGCCAGCGTTTGAAAGGATCCGGCAATGCTCTCGGATTGTTCGGCGGAGACAGCCTGCCAGTATACCTTATTCGTCTTTGGTGTTTCGCTGCGAAAAAAACGTCCGTATTGCAGCGTTTTTCGATGTGCTTTGTAATAGGATATCTGTTCGCGAACCTCTTTTCGCTCCAGCTGCGTGAGGTGCTTGAGGTCCAGTTCATAGCCAAGACAGCCAAAGCTCGCAACGTTAAAACGCGTTGAAATGGAGGTTAAACGAAGCGTCTGCTGATTTGGCGCGGCAGAGACATGCGCGCCAATCGTTGAAAGCGGGTAGAGGTAGCTCAGCCCGGCCTGGATTTTGAGGCGTTCCAATGCGTCGGTGTCGTCGCTTGCCCAAACCTGCGGAGAAAAGCAAAGCATCCCCAGATCAAATCGATTGCCTCCGCTGGAACAGGATTCCAACAAAATATGGGGACGCGGATAAAAGATGCGCGAGAGCACATCATATAGACCGAGAATATAGCGGTGGTAAAATTCACCCTGATTCTGGAGCAGCGGGGAATAGGCATCGCTGATATGACGGTTCATATCCCACTTGACGTAATCAATGTTTGATTCATCGAGGATCTGACTGACGTTCTTAACGATATAGTCACACACGTCGGGGTTGCAAAGATCCAGCACGAGCTGATTTCGCCCCAAAAGCGGCGTACGCCCCGGCGTGGTCACCGCATACTCCGGGTGCGCTCGAAACAGGTCGCTGTCCTGGTTCACCATCTCCGGCTCAAACCAGAGGCCAAACCGCATGCCGAGCGCATGGATCCTAGCAGAAAAAGCGCGCATCCCGCCCGGCAGCTTTTTTCGATTGACCTGGTAATCGCCAAGCCCGGCATAATCGTCGTTTCGCTTGCCAAACCAGCCATCGTCCAAAACAAACAGCTCTACGCCCAGACGTTTTGACTGCCGGGCTAAACGGAGAAGCTTATCCCGGCGAAAGTGAAAAAAACAGGATTCCCAGTTGTTGATGAGCACGGGACGCTCTTTGCCCTTCCAGTCCCCGCGAACGATATTCCGGTTCACAAAGTCGTGAAAATGCGCGCTCATGCCGTTAAAACCATCCGGCGAGAACGTCATGATCGCCTCCGGCGTTTCGAAGCGCTCGCCGGAAGGAATACGCCACTCGAAGCAGTGCGGATTTATGCCGAGCTGCACGCGAACCAGATCAAAGGGACTGCGTTCCGCCAAACCGAAATGATTTCCGCTGTAGATGAGATTAAAACCGTATACCTTTCCGTGGGATTCCGTTGCGCCTTCGGCACAAAGCAGGAACCCGGGGTTATGGCGATTGCTGGAGGCTCCGGTGACGGAGGAGTTGATATACTGGCCATATTGCAGCTTGCGGTCGTGCCGGTGCGTCTCCTTAATCCACGCGCCGTCAAAGGTGACGAGGGAGAAGCCCTCGTTTTCCAGGTCGAGCTGCATGCTCATCATCCGGCGTAAAAAAACGTCTCCATCGCCGGAGTTGATCAACACCGTACGGCGCGAGATAACATCGGCAGTTGGAAACACCGTATAGTAGAGCAGCAGCTTCAGCTTTGCGGGCCGATCCAGCAGCGTAATACAGAGCGTTTCCGCTGCGTTTGCGTCGTCGTAGGCGCTCGGCAGCGTTTCCATTGGCACGCAGCCGGAGAGGATTTCATGTGAGTCGTAGATAAAGTCGTTGCGAAACGTGCCGTCGGAAAGCTTGATTTCCATTGGCGTCTGACGATAGTCCCCGCACCCGACGCCTGACCATTCCAGCGGGATACTGTCAAGACAATAGGAGGAATCCTTCTTTGTATCATAAAGGACGGAACTCCCGTGCATGATTGTGCGTTTATAAAGGCGCGGCTCGATCTCTCCGCGCGAAATAGGTTCACCATAATGGATGTGTTCGAGGTGCCCGTATTCCGTCACGCGAAACAGGTAGCTCGTATGCTCTGTCTCGAGCGTAAAAATCTGATTTTGAAAATCAATCATATTGCGTCCTTTCCCGAGTTGAAACGACAGAAAACAGCTTATTGAATCGTTGGTCTTATTGTATCTTTATGAGAAATTGCCGTCAATGATCAGTCAATCTTTTAAAAAATGCGCTTTCCAATGAAATCAATTTCGAAAGTTTATTGACAACATATATGGCATACGGTATAAATGTATCGGGGATGAGTGAATATATTTTATATGAAAAAGGGGTTTGGGCAATGGAAACACAATTGAAAAAGAAGTATGGCCTTTTCACCGCTATTTCGATGGTCGTTGGTATCGTCATCGGCAGCGGCGTATTCTTTAAGGCTGAAAAGATTCTCAACGTTACCGGCGGCAACCTGCCGCTTGGCATCCTCGCTTGGATCATCGGCGGCGTTATCATGATGGTCTGCTCCTATGTGTTTGCCGTCATGGCTACCAAGTATGAGTACGTCAACGGCGTTGTCGACTACTCCGAAGTGACGGTCGGCAAAAAGTACGGCTACATGATGGGTTGGTTTTTTGCAACCATCTATTATCCGACGCTGACCAGCGTTTTAGCATGGGTTTCCGCGCGCTATACCGCCGTGCTGTTCGGTTGGTCTATCGTTGGGCCGGAGTGCATGGTGCTCTCCGCGTTCTTCCTCATTGCGAGCTATGCCGTCAACGCGCTTTCGCCGAAGATTGCCGGAAAATTCCAGGTAACCACAACGGTTATCAAGCTCATCCCGCTTGTGCTCATGGGTGTGGTCGGCGTTATTGTTGGCCTGGCCAACGGCATGACGGTGCAGAATTTCACCAATGCGGTTGCCGAGGTCACTTCGAAGAGCAGCGCGCTGCTAACCGCGGTCTGCGCAACTGCCTTTGCCTATGAAGGCTGGGTTATCGCAACCAGCATCAACGCGGAACTGCGTGACGCGAAGAAAAACCTGCCGATCGCGCTCGTTGTTGGCGCTGCTATCGTAATCGTAGTCTACATTCTCTACTATGTCGGTCTTGCCGGCGTTGTTCCGAATGCAACACTCATGGAAAACGGCCAGGAGGGCGCAAAGCTCGCGTTCTCTTCGCTCTTCTCCAGCGCGGCAGGCACATTGCTGTTCGTGTTCGTTATCATCTCCTGCCTTGGCACCCTCAACGGCCTCATGATGGGCTGCACGCGCGGTTTCTATTCGCTCGCGGCGCGCAATGTCGGGCCGGAGCCGGACGTATACTGCGAAGTAAGCCCGAAGACCAACATGGCAACCAACTCCTCTGTGCTGGGTCTGCTGCTCTGCGGCGTTTGGCTCGCCTACTTCTTTGGCGCGAATCTCGTAGAGAAATCCTGGTTCGGCGTGCTCTCATTCGACTCTTCGGAACTGCCGATCATCACGGTATATGCCATGTATATCCCGATGTTTATCGCGTTCTTGATCAAGCAAAAAGACCTGGGCTTCTTCAAGCGCATCTTTATGCCGATTCTCGGTGTGCTGGGTTGCCTGTTCATGGTGTATGCCGCAATTGTATCGCATAAGATGGCTGTTGTCTGGTATCTTGTCCTGTTTGCGGTCATTATGGTCATTGGCATTTTCTTTGGCAAAAACAAACTGCGCGAAGAGTAACCGTTTCTCCATTCACCCCAAAACATACGAACCGCCGGAAGATCGGCGGTTCGTTTATGTTTCAGCGCGGAATGCACCGAATGAACACACGTAAGATTTTCGATACAAGCCTTTTTGCTTGCGGTGATTCTTCTACGCCGCCGACTTTAGCCCGCGTTTCCGGCAATAAGGTAGATCGCGTGCAGAAGCGGAATAGAAGCGGACGCGATGTGTGATTCACGGCAGTTAAATTGTTCCAAACAAATACGACATGTCCGGCTTGTGATTCTCAGCCGGATACGATATAATATTTGGAAAGTTTGGAGGGATATTCACATGCTCGTACGTGAACTGGCGCAACAGGCAAAAAATGCCTCCGTTAAACTCGCTATCACATCCGCAAGAGCGCGAAACGACGCGCTCGTCCATATGGCGGATGCTTTGTTGGCGGCTGTTCCTGCCGTGCTCCAAGCCAACGCGGAGGATGTTCGCCTCGCCAAGGAGCGCGGCGTGAAGCCTTCCTTTATCGACCGTCTTACGTTGGATGCAGCGCGCGTCGAGGGCATGGCGGACGGCATGCGCAAGGTAGCGCTACTGCCCGACCCCATTGGTAAGAGCGACGGCGTTGTGGTGCGCCCGAACGGGCTTCGAATCGAAAAGCGGCGCGTGCCGCTTGGCGTCATCGGCATAATCTATGAAGCGCGGCCTAATGTCACCGCGGATGCGATCGCTCTTTGCCTCAAGAGCGGCAATGCCTGCGTGCTGCGCGGGGGATCCGAGGCGATCCTCAGCAACTCCGCCATCTGTGACGCGCTGTCTGAGGCGGCCGAGAAAAGCGGCATTCCCAGAGGTGCCATTCAATTGCTGCGGGATACGGATCGAGCCGCCGCCAACGAATTGATGCAGCTCAACGGGCTCATCGACGTGCTGATTCCGCGCGGGGGCGCCGGACTGATTCAGAGCATTATAAAAAACGCCACGGTCCCCGTCATTGAAACCGGCGTTGGCGTTTGCCATGTCTATATCGACGAGAGCGCGGATCTGGCGATGGCCGCGGATATTATTGAAAACGCGAAATGCTCGCGTCCATCCGTCTGCAATGCGGCAGAAACGCTTCTGGTACACGCGAGTGCCGCCGGCGCCGCCCTGCCGGAGATTGCAAAGCGCCTGCTGTCACGCGGGGTAGAGCTGCGCTGTGACGCGCGGGCGAAGCCGCTGATGCCGGGGTCTATCGAGGCGACGGAGGAGGACTGGTCCACGGAATACAACGACCTGATTCTTTCGGTCAAGGTAGTAGATTCATTTGACGAAGCGGTGAAGCACATTGAAACCTACGGAACGCACCACAGTGATGCAATTATCACGAGTCGATATGACGTTGCGGAGCGGTTCCTTAACGAGGTGAATTCCGCGGCGGTCTATGTCAACGCCTCCACACGCTTTACAGACGGGGAGGAGTTTGGCTTTGGGGCGGAGATTGGCATCAGCACACAAAAGCTGCATGCGCGCGGCCCGATGGGGCTGGATGAACTGACCACGGTGAAGTATGCGATTCGCGGCGAGGGACAGATTCGCTAAGCGTTGATTTCGGCTTTGCAATCACATACACGGGAGATTGGAATGGCAATTAAGCTCATCGCGCTGGATATTGACGGTACCCTGACAAACCAGCTTTACGCTGTCAGCGCTAAGAATCGCGCGTCCATCAAGCGCGCGGAACAGGCAGGCATCATCGTAACGCTTGCCACCGGCAGGGGCCGCATCGCAACCCGCCCCATTTGGAAAGAATTAGATCTGCATGGCCCGTCCATCCAGTTTGGCGGCGCAATGATTACAGATATCGACACAGAGCGGGTGATTAAGCTCTACGAACTACCACCGGATGTGATCCGCGACGTATTGGAATTTTCCAACGAGATGGACGCCAGAGCGCAGATTTATGTGGATGACGTTGTGATTCTGGAGCGGATGAATCCGTCTGCGGAAGGATATATCGGCCGGCATCAACTGCCGTACGTCATTGACCCTGATATCCGAAAGAAGGCCTACCATCATGTGCCAAAGATTCTGGTCTTTGCCGAAACGGGAAGGGAAGAGGCGCTGTTTCAGCTGTATCGGGAGCGTTTCTCCGGCGCGGCGCAGGTTTCCCGTTCCAACCCGCATTTCATCGAGATTAACAGTCTAGGTGTGACGAAGGCCACCGCTCTGGAGGAGCTTTCTCAGACGCTCGGAATCCGGCGGGAGGAGGTTGCCGCCGTTGGCGACAACTATCTTGACCGTGAAATGATCGAGTGGGCGGGCCTTGGCGTGTGTGTGGAGAATGGCGCAGAAGAGGTAAAGGCAATCGCCGATCTGATCATTCCGTCTTGCGACGAGGATGGCGTATCCGATTTTATTGAACATACAATTTTGAGATAAATACAGGCACGATTTTTGAATCGGCGGGAGGATCACGGATGTATAGCATAGGGATTGATATTGGCGGAAGCAAGATCGCGGCGGGCATTGTGTCGGGGGATATGACCCTCGTCAGCAAAAAATCGCTGCCATTTCCGCATACCGGTAAACCGATGGATTCAATTCAGACGATGGTTACGCTGATCAACGGTTTAATATCCGAAAATCACCTGAAGATTGAGGATATGAAATGCATCGGTCTTGCGGTTCCGGGCAGTATTGACTATGACCGTGGCGTCGTGATTGACGCGCATAATCTGGACTATCATGATTTTCCGCTTTGCCGATCTATTAGCGAGCACTACCCATGCGTGACCGTTTATGTTGAAAATGACGCCAATGCTGCTGCGCTGGCGGAGTATTACTGCGGCGCGTTCCGCGGTTGTTCCTCCGGGCTGCTGATCACGATTGGCACCGGCATCGGCGGCGGGCTTGTTCTGGATGGAAAGCTGTTTATCGGCGGAAAGAAGAATGGCTTCGAATTTGGCCATGGAGTACTGGTTTTCGGCGGCGAACGCTGTTCCTGCGGCCAGCTTGGCTGCATTGAATCCTATTGCTCGGCGGCGGCGTTGGTACGCGAGGGACGAAAGGCGGCAACCCTCCATCACGAAAGCGCAATGTTTCAGCGCGCGCAGGGAGATTTGACGAAGATTAACGCAAAGCTTGTTATGGATTGCGCGCGGGAAGGGGACGAGACCGCCTCCGCGGTATACAAACAGTTTACCGATTATCTCGGCGCGACCGCCTGCACGGCGATTGCGCTCTTTGACCCGGAAATTATTGCCTTTGGCGGCGGCGTGAGCAATGACGGGGAGTTTCTGCTCGGCCCAATTCGGGAATATGCGGAGAGGTATGCTTTCTTCCGCAATCATGCAAAAATTGTTTCCGCGGAGATGAAGAACGATGCGGGCATCATTGGCGCCGCAATGCTCTATTTGCAGAGATAAGTGATAAGAAAACAGGGGTTGCATCGCAACCCCTGTTTTTATGCTGGTACGACTGATTGCAGACGTTTTAAACGACCCAATAACGCCAATTTCTTTTCGGAAGTAAAACCTAAATGTGGAGACAGTTTAAAACTGCTGAATAACAATAGACAAGGAGCCAATTTCTTTTCGGGAGTAAAACCTAAATGTGGAGACAGTTTAAAACTGCTGAATAACAATAGACAAGGAGCCAATTTCTTGGCTCCTTTGTACTTTCCGTCCGTTAAGCCTTTCCGATGGTGCCCTATCCACCAGAAAGTAATTATGAAGTTACGTAGTAGTTCGGTTACGCGGTTTAAGGAGGAAATCGGTAATGAAAAAACGAACACAACGGACGGAAACTTTATTTACTTTTCTTGGACTTAGTATATCACCCAAATTATGCAATTGCAAGCAATTCTATGCGATGATTGTGGCATTATTTTATATTATCTGTGAACTGTGGCGTAAAAACCGACTGCGCGGAATCAAGCCGTTGAATCAAGATGTTGTGTAGTCCAATCGAGAGCGCATACGAGATCACGCGGTCATATTCGCGCTGGGTAATTCTGCGGTTCAGCGGGAACGCCGTCGTGCCCGGCTGAGGGGTATATTGGCTCATGAGCGAAATATGCGTTGCTTTTGAGAGGCGCATGGCGATCTCATCCAGCACGCGCCGGGAATCGTCCACGCATCCAGGAAGCACCAAATGCCGAATCGTGAGGCCGCGCGTTGCGATGCCATCGCCGTCGAGCATCAGATCGCCGACCTGACGATACATCTCGCAGATGGCCTCCGATGCAACCGCGCAATAGTCCGGCGCGTTGGAAAACCGTTCCGAGAGCAGGGGGGAGACATACTTCCAATCCGGCAGATAAACGTCAACAAGACCATCTAATGCGCGAATGGCTGCGGTGTTTTCATATCCGCTGGAGTTATACACCACCGGTATGGAAAGACCCCGGGCCTTCGCGCGACGGAGGCTCTCGGCAACCTGCGGGACATAGTGCGCCGCCGTGACGAGGTTTATAGTATGCGCGCCGCGCCTCTGTAAAGAGAGATATGCCTCGGAGAGACGATCTTCATCATAGGTTTCGCCAATCAATCCGTCGCGAATCTCATGGTTTTGGCAATAGACGCAACCGAGGTTACAGCCGGAGAAAAACACCGCGCCGGAACCGCGCGTACCGCTGATAAACGGTTCCTCCCACTCATGTAGCATGATTTTTGCAACGCGAGGCAGGCGTTCCGCGCCGCAGAATCCCCGCGAAAGGGAACGGTCGGCTCCGCAGGCGCGCGGGCAAAGCATACAGTTTGCCATCAGAATACGCGCCTGCCGTTCACAAAGTTTCGTGTCCAATAGGAGGTCGAGAGTGAGCTTGTGATCACCTTTCCCGCGCTGGAGGATGCGTGAACAAATTTCCCGCCGCCCATATAGATGCCGGTATGGCTGACATTGGACGAGGTATCGTTTTTAAAGAATATCAGATCGCCTTTCTGCAGATCGCCGGTGGATGTAATCTCCGTCCATTTGCTGACGGAAGAAAACCCGGCGGCGCTATAGCGGCTCGTACTTACACCACAGGTGCGAAGGCTGAAATAGACCAATCCGGAGCAATCGAACCCTTTATTCGGGCTTTCTTCAGACCATGAGTACGGCTTACCGATCATGGCGGTTGCGACCGAAACCAATCCGTCCGCGCTATAAGAGGCGGAATAGGAGACATCGGAACTGGAGGAGGAATCGTTGCTGGAACTGCTGTCCGAGCCATTGGAGGACGATCCGCCGGAGGACGATCCGCCGGAGGATGATCCGCTGGAGGAGGAATTATCTGACGATGAGGAGCCGCCGGAAGAACCGGAGGAAGACGAAGGCTTTTTCGTCGGCTTCGGCGTTGGTTTCGCCGTGGGTTTTGGCGTTGGCGTCGGGTCAATCTTTGGCCGCGCTTCCGGAGAATACAATAAGTCGCGATCGGAAACGTTGAAAACGCTGTCTACATCCAGTTTGTTTTTCGTTTGAAAAGCCTGCAAAGAGTCTTCGGTTGCGACGCCGAAATAACCATTGATCTTGCCTTCGTAGTAACCAAGCTCGTTGAGGCGGGATTGCATGCTTTCTACGTCGGTTCCGCTGTCCCCAAGCTTGATTTCATATGGTTTTGCATCCGAGCTGAACAGCCGTTCCTGCAATTCACTGGTCGCAACACCGTCCATTGGCTCCTCAACGGTTCGTTGAAAGAGCGTGACGGCAACGGTTGTTGCCTTGTTGTATACGGTGGAAGGTTCGTCGGAATCGAGATAACCGAGCTCCATCAGGCGTACCTGCAGCTGCGAGACGGTTGCATAGTTATCATTTTCCTGCAGGATATTGTATTGTGAAACGAGGATGCCATCGGTAGGTTTGGGTTGCGGTTCCGGCGTGGCGCTCACGCAGGATTCCGGCGCAAGCACCTCCGCATTAAACGGAATGGGAGATGGCGTAATCTCGCGAACCTCGTGTTCTGCCTCCATGGCGACCGCATTGGCGCCGGAGAAGCGATCTACGGCAAGCGGAATGAAAACAAACGCAATGATGCATCCGCCGGCGATGGTGAGAATCCAAGTGCGGGCGGAGGAGGGAAACAGCCTCTTTTGCTTTTTCCCCGATGGTAAACGCGGGACACTCATTTGGGATACCTCGCAAGTGAAAAAGTCTGTAATCGATTTAAACATTAGACATAGGCCCAACATTTATCGAATGGTATACCTCATTATAACGAATTTGTCATGCGTTTGGTTTGAACAAATTCGAAATTAAACCGCAAAATGTAACAAAATCTTGTACACGGCGTTCTCCTATCGTTTGCTTTTTGAACGAAAGAGCGCCATATGCTCTTTTGCTTTTGTCTGCCTACTATGGTAAAATAAACTGTCAAATTATTGGAGAAATACAATGTCGCTGATACACGCACAAGAGCTTGAAAAAAGCTTTGGAGAACGAATTTTATTTTCAGATGTCGCATTTGATGTTTTTGAGCAGGACCATGTGGGCCTTGTCGGCGTAAATGGCTGCGGCAAAAGTACGCTCATGCGCATGATTGCCGGCGCGGAACCGCATGACGGACGCGGCCAGCTTTCCGTATCAAAGAGCGCATCAATTGCGATGCTGGATCAGTCGCCGCGCTGGGAGCCGGGGATGACCCTCTATGAGGCGACGCTGGAGGCCTCTGGAAAATGGATGTCGATGGAGCGGGAACTGCACGAGATTGCAGAAACGATTGAGCGAAGCGGCGCAAACGAAGCCATGATTCGGCGGCAGGCCGACCTGCAGGATCGCTACCAGGCCGGCGGCGGGTTGACCTATCGCGCGCGCACGAGATCGACGCTGATCGGTCTCGGCTTTTCCGAGGAACAGCTTAGCCGCCCGATCTCCGTGATGAGCGGCGGACAGATGCGAAAGGCGGCGCTGGCAAAGATTTTGATGTCCGATGCGGACCTGCTGCTGCTCGACGAACCGACCAACCATCTGGATATTGCATCGCTGGAGTGGCTGGAAACGTATCTCTCCGCATTTCGCGGCGCTTTTGTGCTCATCTCGCATGACCGCTATTTTCTGGACAGGGTTTGTAATCGCATCTTTGAGCTGGAAAACGGATCGATGCATCTATTTAACGGAAACTACAGCACTTCCATGGAGAAGAAGATGGATGAACGTGAGTTCGCCATACGGAAATATCAAAATACGCTGCGCGAAATCAAGCGCATTGAGGGAATTATTGAGCAGCAGCGCCGCTGGAATCAGGCGAGGAATTACGTCACGATCGCCTCGAAACAAAAACAGATCGAGCGGATCAAGAGCACGCTTGTTCGGCCGGAGGATCAGCCGGATGGGATCCATTTTCATCTCAAGGCGGACGCGCTGACGGCGAACGAGGTTGTCGTTTGCAAAGATTTAAGCAAACGCTTTGGTGAGCGCGAGATCTTTCGAAATCTGAATCTCATGGTTCGTCGTGACGAAAAGGTCTGTCTATTGGGTGCCAACGGTTGCGGAAAGACCACCCTGCTCAAGATTTTAACCAACAAGATCGAGCCGGATTCCGGAAGCTATAAGCTTGGCTCCAATGTGCATATCGGGTACTACGAACAGGGGTCGGTGCGCCCCAATGATCCGCGCACGGTGCTGGAAGCGCTCAACGCCATGTTTCCGCGCTATGACACCAAGCAACTTAGAAACCTGCTGGGTTCCTTTCTCTTTCGCGGAGACGATGTCTTTAAGCGCATGAGCGACCTCTCCGGCGGGGAATACGCCCGCATTCAACTTCTAAAGCTGATGCTCAGCGGCAGTAACGTCCTCTTTTTGGATGAGCCGACCAACCACCTCGACATCCCGTCCTGCGAGGCGCTGGAGCAGGCGCTGAATGGGTATGGCGGGACGATGATGATCGTTACCCACGACCGTTATCTGGCAAACAGGATTGCCGACCGCATTATCATCATGGATGAGGACGGAGTTCGGGAATTTGAAGGCGATTGGGATGCCTATAAGGCGTTCCTTGCAGAGAGTGCGTCGCCGAAGGAAAAAGAAGAGTCGCCGTCCAAGAATGACTATCAGTTGGCCAAGGAGCGAAAAAGCGCGCTTTTGAAGGCGAGAAGCGCCTTAAAACGCGCGGAGGAGCGCGTCCACACGGAAGAGGAAACCCTAAAAATGTTGGAGCGCAAGGCCAGCCTCCCGGAGATTGCGAGCGACTTTGAGTCCGCAAAAGCTATCTATTTGGAGATGGACGAACAAAGGCAACTCATTGAAACCTGCTACGCTGCCTGGGAGCGGGCGGAAGCGGAGCACAGCGCACTGCTGGACGAAGGCGACGAAGTAGACTAGGCTGATGGTTTTGCAATCATCGGAGGGGCATACACCGAACGGGAAGGACGACAGAGAATCGCATGGAGTATTCAAAGTTTTCATTGGGACTGCGCTTTGCAATGACGAGCGACTCCAATCTCGCACCGGAGGACTGCTGGAACACCGTGTTCTCCGAAGTGCCGATTACGCATGTCGTAGATGCAACGTTGTTTGGCGCCTGGGACGACGTTGGAGCGGCGGATAGTGAGGCCGCCTATATTTGCATGTTCTCAAACCTTCCGCTCAAGGCGGGAAAAGCGCTTTACGATCAGCTGCAGCAAAAGCCGGCGCTGCTATCCTTCCTGACGATCTATCGTCCGTTTATCCAGAACAACCGCGTTGAAAAATGCAGCGAGGTGGAGTATCTGGGTAAGGTTCAGGAGGACGGCACCGTATCCGGCGGCGAAGTCGCCTATGGGGATATGAAGATTTTAGGGACGCTTCCGGAGATTTGCGATAAAACCGGAGCATGCAGAAATATTTTGATTGCGCCGGATGCCTGGACGGGGAAGTTCACCTCCGCGGACGCCGCTCGTCATATGCTCCGTTCCGCCGCACAGATATTGCCAAAGGCAAAACTGCGCACGCAGCTGATTGCCGATGGCGGTCAGGGCACGATGGACGCGCTGGTCTGCTCCATTAACGGGCGTTATCACAAGGCGAAGATTAAGGCGGATTCCGGCGAAGAGAAGGCCATTCGATATGGAATTCTTCCGGACAGAACCATAGTTTTGGAATCGGAAGAGCTGACGCAAAATGAGTTGCAGCAGGCTCTGACGCTCCCTCAGAACAAGGGGTTTCGCAACTATATCGTTGCTGCCGGAAACGGAATACTGCCCGAGAGTATGCCGGAAGGGATTGACGCCACCGTGTTGGGCAAGCGCATTCCAGCCTCCCGCCGGAACAGCGCGCAGATTGAATACCGCAACGGCATCGAAACCGTGCTGGATATCTGCGAGTTTCACCATCATCTAGCCGCGGCGGATTGGCTGATTGCTTTGATGCGTCTCCTGGATGATGCGGGCTCGATCAACGATCCTACCACGGACGCGCTGCTCTTCCACTGCCGCGCGCAGAAGAAACACGCCGCTATTCTCGCCTTTACGGACGACGGCCACTTCTTTGCGAAGATTGACGACGATCCGCTGGTTCCCATAGAGACATCTTCGTTTGACGAGGCGGCAAACGCGCTCTTCTTGATCATTCGAAATACCGCTGCTTTGCCCGCGCCAGTGTTTCGCATTCCGTGCGCGGAGAGTGTGAACGGCGAGCTGTAAGCGGGTACGATATCGAGAATACGATCGACGTTAAATTTAACCTTAATCATTTGAAATTGGAGCGATTGGAGATTTTTTGCAATGAGAATGGTAGACCTGATTGAAAAGAAAGTACAGCGCGAGGAGCTCTCAAGCGAGGAGATCCAGTATTTTGTGAAGGCCTTTGTTGATGGCAGCATTCCGGATTATCAGGCCTCTGCGCTGCTGATGGCAATCGTGCTCAACGACATGAACGAACGTGAAGCGTCGGATTTGACGCTGAGCATGATGCACTCCGGCGATGTGGTTGACCTCAGCGACCTGCCCGGCATCAAGGTAGACAAGCATTCCTCCGGCGGCGTGGGGGATACGACGACGCTTGTGGTCGCGCCTCTGGTCGCGGCCTGCGGCGGCACGGTTGCCAAGATGTCCGGCAGAGGGCTGGCCTTCTCCGGCGGCACCCTTGATAAACTCGAATCCATCCCCGGCGTTGTCGTGGCGCAGCCGATCCCGCGATTTAAGGAAATCGTCCGCAAGACCGGCGTCTGCGTCATCGGCCAGTCGGGCGATCTCGATCCCGCCGATAAAAAGATGTATGCCCTTCGGGATGTGACGGGAACCGTACAGAGCGTTCCCCTGATTGCCGCTAGCATCATGAGCAAGAAGCTCGCGGCCGGTCCTGACGCCATTGTTCTGGATGTCAAGGTTGGCAGCGGCGCGTTTATGAAGACGTTGGACGAGGCGACGCGCCTTGCCAATCTCATGGTGCAGATGGGGAAACGTCTTAACAAGCGAATCGTCGCCGTTGTGACGGATATGAACCAACCGCTCGGCCTCTCGGTTGGCAATGCGCTGGAATTTCGCGAAGCGGTGCAGCTGCTCTCCGGCAAGGTGCCGGAAGGCGATGCGCTTTATGAGGTTTGCGTGCTGCTCGGCGCGCAGATGCTGCTGCTTTCCAAGCTCGCGCAAACCGAGGAGGATGCGCGCGTGATGGTGAAACAGGCGATTGCGAACGGCAAGGGGCTTGAAAAACTCCGTGCGATGATTCACGAGCTCGGTGGGGATGAAACGCTGTTGACCCTTGAGGGAATGGATCGCCTCTGCGCTGTGAAGCGGCAGATTCCTGTTTGCGCTAAGGCCGGCGGTTATATCATCGGCATGCAGGCGGAGCTCATCGGCCGCGCGGCGCAGGTGCTTGGCGCGGGCCGCGCAACCATGACAGACGACATTGATCCCGCGGTTGGCCTCGTGATGCACAAACGAGTCGGTGATAAGATTGACGAAGGCGAGGCGATCTGCACGCTCTATGTCAACGATGAAACCAACCTTGAGGACGCGATTTCAACCATGTACGAGGCGGTCTGCATCGGCGCAAAGCCGGACAGCGTCGCGCCCATGGTGTACGCTGTCATTCACTGAAGAAATACGCACCCGACCGACTAAAAAGGAGGAGCCGCTTGAAACAGCTCATCGCAATTGACGGTAACAGCCTGATGCACCGCGCATATCACGCGCTGCCGCCGATGACGACGCGCGCCGGCGTGCCGACAGGCGCGCTGCACGGGTTTATCAGTATGCTCCTCAAGCTTATCGAGCGCAATCCGGACTATCTGGTTGTCGCGTTCGATATGCATGGTCCCACCTTTCGTCACGAGCAGTTTGAGGCGTACAAGGCGGGGCGCAGGGAGACGGAGGAAGATCTGCGCGCGCAGTTTCCCGTGCTTAAGGAGCTGCTGCAAAAGATGGGCATCACCGTCTGTGAAACGCCGCGCTATGAGGCGGACGATATCCTGGGCACCTTTGCGAAAAAATGTGAGGCGGAGGGAATCGACGCGCTGCTCGTCACGGGGGACCGCGACGCACTGCAGCTCATCAGCGAGCGCACGCACGTACTCATGACAAAGAAGGGGATCAGCGAGACGGTTGAGTTCGACCGGGAGGTTCTCAAGGAACAATACGGTCTTGCGCCCGAACGCATGCGCGATCTCAAGGGGCTGATGGGCGACAGCTCCGACAATATCCCCGGCATCGCGGGTGTTGGCGAAAAGACCGCGCTGAAGCTATTGGAAGAATATGGTACGTTAGAGGACGTACTTTCGCATGCAGGTGAAATCAAAGGAAAACTCGGAGAAAAGATTGCTGCCGGAGCGGATTCCGCACGCATGAGCTTTGAAATTGGCACCATCTGCACCAACGCACCCATTCCGGTGGAGATCGCGGACTGCGCGTTTCGGCCGGAGGCGCTTTCCGGCGCGCGCGCAATGCTGCTGGAACTGGAAATGCGCGGCATCGCCGCCCGCATCGGCGGAGAAGTGGAACAAACCGCACCTTCGCAGCCCGGCGTGGCTGCGCAGAGGATGGAACTGGACTCCATCGAGGCCGTACGGGACGCGCTGAAAAAAGCCGCCCCTGTCACGCGCCTTGCCATTGAGGCGGGCGAGACGGTGCAATTCGCGTTCCAGCCGGAGACGTATTACGAAGTCGTACAGGGCGCGGATCTCTTCTGCACGCCGATTGATGAAACGGAGCTTTACGGCGCATTCAAGTCCGTCTTCGAAGACGCAAATACGGAAGTATTTGCCTTCGACACAAAGCGCCTGCGACACCTTTTGTCAAAGTTTCAGATCTCGCTCAACGCCACGGTTTTCGACGCGATGATTGCCGACTACCTGCTGGATGCGACGCGGCCTTCAACAAGCTTTGCGATGCTCTGCGAGCGTTTTGACACGCACACAAAACCGAACGCCGCCATGCTTCTTTCGCTAAAGGAGCGGATGATGCACGCGCTGCGGGAAGCGAACATGATGAAGCTCTACGACGAGATGGAACTGCCGCTCGCAAAGGTGCTCTTTGAGATGGAGCGCGAGGGGTTCCGCGTCGATCGCGAGATCCTTAAGCAGCTGCAGATCCAGTTTAACGAGCAGAGTGAATCCCTGGCAAAGCGCATCTATGAACTGACTGGCGAAACATTTAATATCCTCTCGCCCAAGCAGCTTGGCGAGGTTCTGTTTGAAAAACTCGGCCTGCCGACGGGAAAGAAGAACAAGAGCGGATTCTCCACCGATGCGGAGACGCTGGAATCGCTCATGGACCGTCACCCGGCGATTCCGCTGATTCAGGAATACCGCTTCCTTACAAAGCTTAAGAGCACATTTGTGGACGGTCTTCTCAACGTCGTCAGCGCGGAGAACGACCGTGTCCGAACGCAGTTTAACCAGTGTGTCACCGCGACGGGGCGCATCTCCAGCACCGAGCCCAACATGCAGAACATCCCCGTGCGCACGGCACAGGGACGCGAAATCCGCCGCGCGTTTATTGCCTCCGAGGGGAATGTGCTCGTGGATGCTGACTATTCGCAGATTGAGCTTCGTCTGCTGGCGCATATCAGCGGAGACGAGGGCATGATTCAAGCCTTCAACACCGGCAAGGACATCCACCGTACGACCGCGAGCGAGGTCTTCCGCGTTCCGTTTGACGAGGTGACGAGCGAGCTGAGAAATGCGGCGAAGGCAGTTAACTTCGGTATCGTTTACGGCATCAGTGACTTTGGCCTTGCGCGAAATCTCGATATCCCGGTCAAGCGTGCCGCAGAATACATCAAGCTTTATTTCGACCGCTATCCCGGCGTGAAGAAATATCTGGATCGCAGCGTTGAAGAGGCGAAGCAACAGGGTTACGCCGTCACCATGTATGAGCGCCGGCGCGCCATGCTGGAATTAAAAAGCTCCAACTATAACACGCGCTCATTCGGCGAACGCGTTGCGATGAATATGCCGATTCAAGGCACCGCGGCAGATATCATCAAGCTTGCGATGGTCAAAGTCAGCCAGATGCTCAAGGAACGGGGGCTCAAAACCAAACTGATTTTGCAGGTGCACGACGAACTCATCTTTGATGTGCCAAAGTCGGAGGCGGACGAGGTGGTCACGCTGGTGCATGACTGCATGGAACATGTGGCTGAGCTCTCCGTACCGCTGGATGCGGATGTGAAGGTCGGGCGCAGCTGGTATGAAACCAAATGAGCCGGCGGACAAACGGTTATTTAAAAATTGGGCTGACGGGCGGAATTGGCTCGGGAAAATCCACCGCCGCGCGGCGCTTTGCCGGGCTTGGCGCGCGGGTTTATCACGCGGACGAGCTCTCCCGTCATGCGTTGGATCCCGGCGCTCTGTGTTATGATCGCGTTGTCTCCGCATTTGGCGAGAGGATTTTACTGCCGGATAGAACCATAGACCGAAAACAACTAGGCGCAATCGTATTTGCCAGCGATGAAAAGCGAAAAATGCTGAACGAAATCATTCACCCCTATGTGATCGGCGAACTATTGGCGCTTGCAGAGCGCGATTTTCAGGAGAAAGCCTATCGCGTCGCCGTCTTTGAAGTGCCCTTGCTGTTTGAGAGCGGGATGGATTCCGCGATGGATTTCTGCGTTATGGTCTCCTGCGATCAGGAGACGCGCGTGCAGCGTGTGATGGAGCGCGACGGGCTCCTGCGTGAGCAGGTTGAGGCGCGCATACGCGCCCAGATGCCGGAGGAAGAGAAGCGCCTTCGCGCCGACTATCTCTTAGACAACAACGGCTCGGAGGCGGAATTTTTGGTTCAGGTGGACGCGCTCTATCAGAAACTGACGGCGGAGGGGCAGCACAATTGAGGCAGGACAGGAGCGCACCGTTAAAACAACGAAGGAAACCGCGCCGCCGCCTAAACGCCATGCAGATTGCCGTGATTCTGCTTGGTTCAATCGTGTTTCTCTGCGCGGCTGCCTTCAGCGGATATCTAATCTATGAAGACGCGCAGTATCAAAAGGCGCTGCGGAACTACCCCGTCGCCTATGCGGACTTGATTTCTCAGTATTCCAAAGCGTATGAGCTGGATCCCTATCTTGTACAGTCCATCATGAGGTGCGAAAGCAGCAACGATCCCGGCGCTGAGAGCAAAGTGGGCGCCATCGGTCTCATGCAGATTATGCCGGATACTGGAAAGTGGATTGCGCACAAGCTTGGTTTGGATGACGTGTATACCGGGCAGATGCTCTATGACCCCGAGACAAACATCGAGTTTGGCTGCTGGTATCTGCGGTTTCTCAGCGGCCGTTTTCACGGCAACGAAAAGCAGATGATCGCCGCGTATAACGCGGGTCACGGCAGCGTAGAGGATTGGCTCGATGATCCTCGTTTTTCCCAAAACGGCGAGTTGACTACGATTCCATTTGAAGACACTGCGCGGTATTATGAAAAAGTGACCGCCGCATATGAAAACTATACGACGCTGTATCCCGATCTTTTTTCAAGTGACGCGGCAGCAACGCCTGTTGTTGCCGGGTAGGAAGCATGCTATACTGTATCAAATTATCCGGAGGGTAAACACTTGCTGGAACTCATCATCATCGTATGCCTGCTCGCTCTCGATCAGGTGTCCAAGTATCTGATTCATGTGAATCTTTCGCCGGTGGGGACATCGCTTCCGCTGATCGATGGATTTGTTCAGTTCACCAACGTGCATAACACCGGCGCCGCATGGGGGATGCTCTCGGGCTTCCGTTGGCTGTTTATCCCGATGACGCTGATCGTAGCCGGAATTTTGCTGCTGATCGTCATTCGCTTTCACAAAAAGCTCTGCGTGTTTTCCCGCGTTACGCTGGCGCTGCTCTTTTCGGGTGCGATCGGGAACTTTATCGACCGGTTGCTTCTTGGCTATGTGCGGGATTTTATCGACATCACGCCTTGGTTCAGCTTTCCGGTGTTCAATGTCGCCGACAGCGCGCTCTCCATCGGATGCGTATTTCTGGTGATCGACGCTTTGTTCTTAAAGGATCAATCGCTTTTTGATCGCGTTTCACTGCAACTCCCGAAGAAGGAACACTCCGCAGGCGGATCAAAGAACGAAGAAGACGGTCAACCGAAGGAGACGCCTTCGGAAGAGAACCATGCCTGAGCGTGAGACCGTAATTTGCTCCGCCTCCATGCGGCTGGATGCGTTCATCGCCGCGGAGACGGAGCTTTCACGCACGCAGGCGCAGCGTATGATTCGTGACGGCGCCATCCAACTCAACGGAAAACCGGCAAAGCCAAACGCGCTCACGCAAACCGGAGATTGCGTAGAGATCGCCTATCCCGATCCAGTCGAAACGGATGTCGAGGCGGAGAATATTCCGCTGGAGATTCTCTTTGAAGACGCGAATTTGCTCGTGCTGAATAAGCCGCAGGGGATGGTGGTGCATCCGGCGCCGGGGCACTTGAGCGGGACGCTCGTCAACGCGCTCTTGTATCATATTCGCGATCTTTCCGGCATCGGCGGCGAGCTGCGGCCGGGCATCGTGCACCGCATCGATCGGATGACCTCCGGCTTGCTGGTGGTTGCAAAAAACGACGCCGCACACCGCGCATTGAGCAATCAGTTTCGGGACCACACGGCGCATCGCAGTTATGCCGCACTGGTGGATGGCAACATCAAAGCCGATGCGGGAAAGGTTGACGCCCCAATCGCGCGGCATCCTGTAGACAGAAAGCGCATGGCGATTGTACCCGGCGGGCGAGATGCCATTACCCATTGGCGCGTTGCCGCGCGATACGGCCAATATACCCTTTTGCAACTCGATCTTGAAACCGGGCGAACGCACCAGATTCGCGTTCATCTGGCCAGCCTTCAGCACCCGGTAACGGGGGATGTGGTGTATGGCCGCGAGAAGCAGCCGTTCGGCCTCGTCGGCCAGGCGCTGCATGGTTATCGGCTGACGTTTGTCCACCCGAAAACCGGAGAGCGCATGACGTTTTATGCGCCGTTGCCGGATTATTTTTTGCAAGCCTTAAAAAAAGCGGGGGAGCCGGGGAGCGGGGAGTATATCTTGAACCTGCTCAAAGAGCTGGAGTGCGGGAACCCCTCATAACACGGTATTGTGGCCAGGCGGCCCATAACCTCGACAGCAAAGGAGATCAGAATGAAACAGTTTCCCAGATTTGCCGCGCTGATTCTGGCGCTCATGCTACTCACAGGTGTGTTTTCCGGCTGCAAACTGCCCGACGGTAATACGCAGACCGTAACATTAGAATCCGGCGCCACGGCTTCGCAGGATACCTCTGAGGCAACAGCCGCGCCGACGCCCGGTTTTCAAGTGAGCGATGAGGCGACCAGCGCATATAGCGCACTCGATCTGGATGTGTTTCGCTGGTATGCGACCATGGACGGCTATTCGCTGCATATGTTTATGGACGACCCCGCCAACTTTGGCGTGGATCCAAAGAGCGTAAACATGACGCTCGGCGAATTTACCGCGGAGGACAGCGTGCGGCTGACACAGGAAGCCGCTGTGTTTTTGGATCGGCTGAACGCAATCAACCGCGAGCAACTGCCGCAGAACAAGCAGTTTTCCTATGATGTGCTGCATGATATTTTGACCGACTATGCGATGGATGGCAGCGATTTTTATTACCTTGGCGAGCCGTTAACGGAATACTCCGGCCTTCACTCCAACCTGCCGCTCTCGTTTGCGCTGTTTGAACTGAAAAACACGGTGGATGTGGAAGATTATCTGACACTGCTTGCCGATATGCCGCGCTATATGGGGCAGGTTCTCGCCTTTGAGCAGAAGCGTGCGGAGATGGGCATCTTCATGACGGAAGACGCGCTTAACGCGATTCTTGAGGACTGCAAACAGATTATCGACTCCCGCGATAATTCGTTCCTCTATGTCACGTTTGACGACGCAATCGATCTGCTGACCGACCTGACGCCCGAGCAGGCGCAGGCCTATAAGGATCGTAACGCCAGCCTGATTCAAAACGAATATGTGAATTCCTATCAAACGCTCTATGACGGGTTATCCGCCCTGCGCAAGTATTGCCGGAGCTATGAAGAGGCGGCAACCTATTCGGATCTGCAAAAACGCTTTTTCGAATACAGCATGCAAAGCGCCGGAAACAACTCCCTCAGCGTGGAGGAAACGCTGGAGATGCTGAAAAACGAAATGACCTACCTGATCAATGATATTGTCGATATTCAAACCAAGAATCCAGGTATCTATGACGAGCGCATTGAGCTCTCAAGCGGAAATATGCAAACGGACTTGGATTACCTTCAAAGCCTGATCGCCCCGTTGCTTCCGGAATTGCCGGAGCACAATCTGACGCTGGCCGATGTTCCAGAGGAGCTCCAGAGCCAGTTTGCGCCCGCGGCATATGTCGTGCCTTCGCTGGATGACTGGAAGGATAACATTATCTATATCAATACCGCGACGGAAGATCCCGCTCTGCTGCTGACGCTTGCGCATGAAGGATATCCCGGACACATGTATCAATATCTCTATCAGCGCAGTAACGACGACCTTGGGTTGATGCAGCGCGCTTCGGATTTCAGCGGCTATGCGGAAGGATGGGCGCAGTTTGCCGAATTTTTGGTGACCCAGTATCAAACCCAGTACGACCAGGAATATGTTCGTTTCCAATTTGAATATAGCGCAATGCAGAGCTCTATTCTTCCGGCAATCCTCAGCATTATGGTCAATTACTACGGTTATTCCGAAGAGGCACTCGGCAACTACTTGTCCGGGATAGGCCTGAATAAGGACAACGCGCATGCTTATTTCACCATGGTAGTCGATCAGCCGTACTATTTCTTTGCCTATGCGGTTGGGTATGCACAACTCGCCCAGCTCTACCGTGATGAGTCGAACGATATTGGCGAAAGCTTTGATATGAGTGCGTTCCTGACAACATATTTGAACCTTGGACCGGGTAACTTTGACCTGATCAGGGAACAGATGGATGTCTGGGCGGACGGCGTCCTGCAGGACGCGGCGTAAGGAGCTTGACAAAAACGTCCGCTTCAGCTAGACTGACAACAATTGAAGCATTGATAATGGCTTGGAAGATGAGGAGTACGCATCCTCGCCGCGGCAGAGAGACCGTTCATGCGCTGAAAAACGGTTGGCGGAGACATGCGGAAGGTCGCATCGGAGCTGGAAACGCGAAGGGAATGATTAGCGTTTTCCGATTGTCCGCGTTAAGGAAACACAAGAGGAATGCCTGCAGATTGCTGCGGCATTCAACAAAGGTGGTACCGCGAGCATCCGCTTCGTCCTTTGACGAGGCGGGTGTTTTTATTATGAAACAATAGATACGTTGGAAGGCAGGAAGAGATCGATTATGCGCCCAGAAATGGAAAAAACCTATGACCACGCGCGCGTGGAATCCGCACTGTACAAGAAATGGGAAGAGAGCGGATATTTTCATGCGCGTCCCAACACCGGCAAACCGCCGTATACCATCGTAATACCACCGCCAAACATCACAGGCCGGCTGCATATGGGCCACGCAATCGACGAAACCTTGCAGGATGTCCTGATTCGCTATAAGCGGATGGATGGCTACGAGGCGCTCTGGATGCCGGGTACGGATCACGCGTCGATTGCCACCGAGGTTAAGATCGTGGAACAGATGGCGAAAGAGGGCATCACGAAGAAGGATATCGGCCGCGATGGGTTCCTCAAACGCGCTTGGGCCTGGCGGGAAGAGTACGGCTCGACCATTGTAAAACAGCTGCGTTATCTTGGCTCCTCCTGCGACTGGGAGCGGGAGCGTTTCACCATGGACGAAGGTTGCAGTAAGGCTGTGACAAAGGTGTTCGTCAGCCTCTATAACAAGGGACTGATCTATCGCGGCGACCGCATTATCAACTGGTGCCCGGACTGCAAAACCGCGCTCTCCGACGCCGAGGTGGAATATGAAGAACAGCACAGCCATCTCTGGCATGTGCGTTATGATGCGCCGGACAAGAGCTACTCGATCACCGTTGCCACGACACGTCCGGAAACCATGCTGGGCGACACCGGCGTTGCGGTGAACCCGGAGGACCACAGATACCGGCACCTGATCGGCAAGACGGTCATTATCCCCGCCGTGGGCCGCGAGATTCCTATCGTCGGCGACGAATACTGCGAGATGGAGTTTGGCACGGGCGCGGTGAAGATTACGCCCGCGCATGACCCGAACGACTTTGAAGTCGCGATGCGCCAGGGACTGCCTGTGCTGCGCGTCTATACCGACGGCGGCTATATCAACGAGAACGGCGGCAAATTTGTCGGCATGGAGCGTTTCGAGTGCCGTAAAGCGATTGTTAAAGAGCTCGAAGAGAGCGGGAATCTCATCAAGATTGAGCCGTATGCGCATAATGTCGGCACCTGCTATCGCTGCCACACGACCATCGAGCCCATCGTATCCAAACAATGGTTTGTGGATATGAAGCCGCTCGCCGCACCCGCAATCGAGGCGGTGAAAAACGGCGAGGTCAAGTTTGTTCCCGAACGGTTCGAGAAGACCTATTTCAACTGGATGGATAATATTCGCGATTGGTGCATCTCGCGCCAGCTCTGGTGGGGTCACCGCATCCCGGCATATTATTGCGATGCCTGCGGAAAGATGATCGTCTCCGAAGAAGCGCCGGATCAGTGCCCCGATTGCGGCGCGCCTGTGCGGCAGGACGAGGATGTTCTCGATACATGGTTTAGTTCTGGCATGTGGCCCTTCTCCACGCTGGGATATCCGGAGAAGACGGAGGAACTTCAATATTTCTACCCGACGAACACGTTGGTCACGGGTTATGACATCATCTTCTTTTGGGTCGCGCGTATGATTGTGTTTGGCTACGAAGTCATGCATGAGCGTCCGTTTGAAACGGTCTATGTTCATGGCATCATGCGTGACAGTCAGGGCCGCAAGATGAGCAAATCCCTCGGCAATGGCATCGATCCATTGGAGGTGATTGAAAAGCACGGCGCCGATTCCCTGCGGTTTTCATTGCTGGCAGGTAACTCCGCGGGCAATGACATGCGCTTCTATTGGGAGAAGGTCGAGGCCGCGAGAAACTTCTGCAACAAAATCTACAATGCCTCGCGCTTCGTGCTCATGGGCACGGACGAATCGGCCGGGGAGTTGCCGGATGAGAGCAAACTGGAGATCGCGGATAAGTGGATCCTGAGCCGGCTCAACGAGATCATCTCCGAGGTGACAAAGAACCTCGATGGTTACGAGCTCGGGATGGCGGCGCAAAAGATCTATGACTTCATCTGGTCGGAATATTGCGACTGGTATATTGAAATCGCGAAATCCCGTCTCTATGGCGAGGACGCGGAGGCAAAGGCAACGGTCAGCGCGGTGTTGATCCACGTGCTCAAGTCCAGCCTGAAGCTGTTGCATCCGTTTATGCCGTTTATCACGGAGGAGATCTTCACCAAGCTCTCCAATGAGGAAACCATCATGCGTTCCGACTGGCCGAAGCAAGATGCGCGTTTCAACGCCTATGCGGAGGACTGCGCGCGGATGACGCGGATGATGGAGCTCATTCGCTCGATTCGCAATCTCCGCGCGGAGATGAAGGTGCCGCCGGCGCAGCGAATCGGCGCGAGACTGATCGTTGACAAGCAGGAGGTAGACGCGTTTTCGACAATGACGGGCTATCTCAACAAGCTTGCCGGTGTGGAGCAGGTCAGCGTTTCTTCCGAAACAGGTGAAATTCCGAAGAACGATGTCCACATCGTCTGCGAGGGCATTGAGGCGGTCATACCGCTCTCTTCGCTGGTGGATCCGGAAAAGGAAAAGGCACGGATTCAGAAGGAGATCGAGCGCGTCGGCACGGATATCTCCCGCGCAACTGCAAAGCTGAATAACGAGGGCTTTCTGGCAAAAGCGCCGCAGAGCGTTGTTGACGAAGAGAAGGCGAAGCTTGCTCTCGCAGAAGAGATACTAGGCAAACTGCGCGAACGGATCGAAACTCTGGTATAATAGTATTGAAATTCTAACAGAGATTCCACCAAAAAGGAGAACTGTGTATGCGTTCCAATGTGATTCGCCTCGGCGTCATCGGCGCGGGGAACATGGGGGAGGCCATCCTCCGCGGATATCTCAACAGCGGCTATGCGGCGGAAGCCATAACCGCCGTGTTCGATCTCGATCAACAAAAATGCCTCGCGCTGGAGCAGGAATTCGGCGTGTCAGTCGCTTCTTCGTTGGAGGAACTGATCGATCGCAGCGATTTGCTGCTCATCGCTGTGAAACCAAACGTTTGTGCGCATTTGTTCTCCGAACAATATGACCGCTTCGCCGGCAAAGCCGTCGTTTCCATTGCGGCGGGGTGGGGAGGGGAGCGCCTGAAACATGCGCTTCCCTCCACCGCTCGCATTCTGCGCGTGATGCCGAATACGCCTGCGATGATCGGTCAGGGCATGATTGTGTTTGAAAGCGGAGATTCGCTCACGGAAATCGAACGGGAATTTGCCAAGGCTTTGTTTGGTTCGGTCGGCGACGTCATCAGCCTGGAACCGAAGCTCATGGACGCCGTAACTGCGGTCAGCGGAAGCGGCCCTGCTTACGTCTATCTTTTTATCGAAGCGTTGGCGGACGGCGGGGTAAAGGCGGGGCTGCCAAGGCCGATCGCCCTTAAACTCGCGGCTCAAACGGTCAAGGGCGCGGCGATGATGGTCTCCGAAACCGGCGTTCACCCAGGCGAACTGAAGGATCGCGTCTGCTCGCCCGGCGGAACCACCATTGAAGCGGTTGCCGTATTGGAGCAGAAAGGCCTTCGCGGAGCGATAATCGCCGCCGTGGACGCCTGCCGCGAAAAATCTGAACGAATGAGCAAATAATATATAATATATTATTTGAAAAGAAGGCATGAAGAAACAGGTTACGATCTATACGGACGGCGCATGCTCCGGCAATCCTGGCCCAGGCGGCTGGGGCGCAATCCTCATGTATCAAAATCAAACCAAGGAATTATCCGGATTTGAGCCGGAGACGACGAATAACCGCATGGAACTCATGGCGGTTATTGAAGCGGCACGCGCGCTGAAACAACCCTGTGAAATTGCGGTTCATTCGGACAGCGCATATGTCTGCAACGCATTTCATCAAAACTGGCTGAACAACTGGCAGGCCAACGGTTGGAAAACCGCGTCCAAACGCGACGTGGAAAATCAGGATCTCTGGCGGATATTGCTCGATGTGCTGCGTCAGCATACGGTTTCATTCGTCAAGGTCAAAGGTCATTCGGACAATCCCTACAACAATCGCTGTGACGAACTGGCAAGGCTTGCAATCCGTCAGGCGTTGGATTCACAGTCGCTTTAAACGGCAATCTGTGAGTTTTGGATCAAACTATTCGTTAAACTTGTCTTTAACGAATAGTTATGCTAGAATGAAATCGTTCAAATTGGAGTATTTGGGAGCGTTTTGAATGGCTAACGCCTATCATGCCGAGCAACACAAGGATTACACCCTTAAAATTCGCGCGCTGTTAGCCGAACTTCCGGTGCTTTGCGGATCGTTTTTTCGCGCAATCGACAGTCAAACTTCCGTGTTGACGCGATACGCGTACGCAATTGATCTCAGGGGATTCTTTCAATTCGCATCCCAACAGGAGGACCTCTTTCCCGGGAAAAGCATCCCCTCCCTCACCGCAGCCGACTTGGAAAAGGTGCAGGCGTATCATATCGAGCTGTATCTCAATGAAGTTTCGTTTTATCAGAAAGGCGAGCGCGAATGGGTCAATCAGGAGCGCGCAAAGGCGAGAAAACTCTCATCCATTCGCTCCTTTTTTAAATTTTTGCATAAGCAGGAATATCTGCCGACGAATGTTGCGGCTCTGGTCGATATTCCAAAGCTCTATGATAAGGCAATTATCCGGCTGGAGCCAAACGAGGTTGCGGATCTGCTGGATCTCGCGGAAAACGGCGAAGGTCTCTCCGACCGACAGAAACAATATCACAATGCGACAAAACTGCGGGACGTCGCGATTCTTACGCTCTTCCTCGGCACGGGAATTCGTATCAGTGAGTTGGTCGGAATCGATATGGGCGATATCGACTTTGAAAGCGACGCATTTGTGGTGACGCGAAAAGGTGGCAGTGAGGATATTTTGAACTTTGGCGAAGAGGTTCATGTCGCGCTATACGACTATTATCACTGGCGTGAGCAGCAGTCTGCCATGGAAGGGCACGAGCGCGCCCTCTTTCTCTCAATGCAGATGCGGCGCATCAGTACGCGCGCCGTCGAAAATCTTGTGAAAAAATACGCGAGACTCGCCGCTCCGCTTAAGAAGATCACGCCGCATAAACTCCGCAGCACCTATGGAACCATGCTCTATCATGAGACCGAGGATATTTATCTGGTCGCGGATGTACTGGGTCATAAGGATGTCAACACCACCAGAAAACACTATGCCGCATCAAGCGAGGAGCATAAGCGAATCGCCGCAAAAAAAATCAAGCTCAGGGACGATTAATGGCGCCGGTGCGTTCTTCTCACCCGCTCGCCAAAGTAACTCTCCGGCAGGGTGCGAACGCGCCAGTTTTCGTCCGCTTTCCAGTCTTCGTCCGAGTCAAGCACGTAGCTTTCCTCAAAGCGATCCTCTGCCGCGCCATTTCGCTCCGGGCTGAATTCATCATCCAGATAGACCCCGGAGATCGGTATCTTCGCATACCCCTCCGTCATCGCGTCGAGACAGCGGAAACAGTTATCGCAGATTTTTTGCGGGTCGAGCTCGCAGCGGTCGTCACACTCGCCGCAGTCGTTACAAACCTTATCCGCGTGTAAAACACATTGCTTCATAAAAAAATCACCAGTCTTCCGAACATATGTTTGCAATCAGGTGCAGTATATGGTATAATCTCGCCAAAGTCAAGCGTGTACTCGGTGCGTTCGCTAGCGGCCAGAGCTTGTTTTTCTGTGGGTAATGCGTAAACGGAGGTTGTGGTTTCTCATGAAAAAGCTATCCGATCCTCAACAGGTTATTCTGGAATATATGATTTCCTTTACTGAGGAACATGCCTATCCCCCTTCGGTTCGTGAAATCTGCGCCGCAGTCGGGTTAAAATCCACGGCTACGGTACACACCCACCTGAGGAATCTGGAGAAAAAGGGATTGATCACGCGCGATCCTTCCAAGCAGCGCGCCGTGTTTGTCAACACCGAAAACCTGCCGGATCGCGCGGAGGAAAAACCGTTTGCCGTGCCGCTCATTGGCCGTGTCGCAGCCGGCGTTCCGATGCTTGCGACAGAGAATATTGAAGATGCATTCCCCCTGCCGGACGTACTCATGCGCGGCAAGGAGCCGGAAGAAGTGTATATGCTCCGCGTAGACGGCGAGAGCATGCGGGATGCAGGCATTCGGGACGGGGACATCCTCGTCGTCAACCACAACTGCGCCTGCACCAATGGAGATATCGTCGTCGCCCGTGTCAACGGCGAGAGCGCGACGGTTAAGCGTTTTTTTCGCGAAAAGGGGCGCATCCGCCTTCAGCCGGAAAATGATCTATTTGAGCCAATCTATGTTGCCTTTGAAGACGTAGAAATATCCGGCAAGGTCATCGGCTTGCTCCGCTCGATCTAGCTTACAATCCCTGACGAATTAACTCGTCGCAGGCAAGCATACAGGCGATTCTCGCGTGCGCATAGGTCAGCGACCCCTGCAGATAGGCCGTATACGGCGCGCGAATGGGCCCGTCGGCGCTGAGCTCCGTTGTCGCTCCCTGCACAAATGCACCTGCCGCCATGACCACCTGATCCTCATAACCCGGCATATCCCACGGTTCCGGAGACACAAAGCTGTCCACCGGGGCCGCTTTTTGTATGCTCCGGCAGAAGGCGACAAGAGACGCCGCATCCGGAAACTGGACCGCTTGAATGATATCCGACCGATGTGTGTCGTATAGCGGCATCGTCAGCAAGTTTAACTGCTCAAACATCCGCGCAAAGAGCGCCGCGCCCTTAACGCACTGCGCTGTCACATGCGGCGCGAGGAACAGCCCCTGATAAAACAACCGATAGTCGCCCGCATAAGAACCAACCTCCGCGCCCATTCCGGGCACGGTCATGCGTTGGGCAATACGCTCAATGAGCTCCGATTTTCCGGCGATATAGCCGCCGGTAGGCGCCAGCCCGCCGCCGGGATTTTTGATCAGCGACCCTGCGATGAGATCCGCGCCCACCATCGTGGGCTCCATCGCCTCAACGAACTCGCCATAGCAATTGTCAATCAATACGATCGCTTCGGGGAACAGCCCACGCGCTGCCTCAAGCGCCGTCTTTAGCTGCGCCATTGAGATTGCCTCCCGCCAGGCGTAGCCGCGCGAGCGCTGTGCATAGATCACACGAACCGGTTCGCCGGAAAGCGTTGCCAGCGTGGCCATATCCATCTCGTTATTACCGGTTAGCGAAATCGCCCGGAACGAAACGCCCAAACGCTTGAGCGAATTCGGCGCATCGCCGCGCGTCCCGATCGCCTCCAGCAGTGTGTCGTACGGCTCCCCCGTGATGGAGACGATTCTGTCCCCCGGTTCCACGATTCCCGCGAGCGCGGTAAAGATCGCATGCGTGCCGTTGACAAACTGCGGGCGAACGAGAGCCTGCTCAGCCTGCAGCGCGCGCGCAAACACGCGGTCGAGGGTATCCCGACCGATGTCGTCATATCCATATCCCGTGGTCGGCGCGAAGTGACGCGTGCTCACGCGCTCACTCCAGAAGGCCTCCAGCACGCGCTGTTGGGTTACCATCTCAATCGCGTCGATTCGGCGAAAGACATCTTTGCAAGATTGTTCCGCGCTCCAGACCAATTCTCGCGCGCGATCGGAAATTTCTATCATTTGATTGATCCCCTCAATGCTTGGTTCTTATCTGTTTATGATGCCTAAGCATTCATCCAGTCTTTTGCCTGCTTTGTCAGCTCGTTCAGCAGGCTGCTCTTTTCATTATCCCAATTAGTCACGTCGTGCCAGCGGATGCGTTCATCTCGTTTAAACCAGGTGAGTTGGCGCTTTGCAAAATGCCGTGTGTCAAGTTTGATTTGCTCCACCGCTTCCTCGAGCGAGCAGGTTCCGTCAAAATAGGCGAATAGCTGCTGGTAACCAATCGATCGCATGGCAGGAAGGCTTTTTTCATAACGCGCGTCATAGATGCGACGCGCTTCTTCTAAAAGTCCCGCTTTCATCATAAGATCCACGCGCAGGTTGATTCGGCCGTAAAGCCTTTCTCGATCCATATTCAGTCCGAACAGGAGTGGTTCATAGGGCGGCTGTTCCCCCGCGCTGTTTTGAAAATCTCCGCCGTATTCGCTGAGCGGTTTCCCGGCGCATTCAAACACCTCAAGCGCGCGGATCACCCGCTTCTTGTCATTGACATGGAGTCGGTCAGCCGTTCGGGGATCGACAGATTTTAGCCGTGCGTATACTCTACCCGGGTCTTTGTCGTACTCGCCTGAAATCCGCTCGCGGATCTCGTCGTCACGTGGAATCGCAAACCCAAGCGGATACGTCAGGGAGTTAACATACAAACCGCTGCCGCCTACGACGATCGGGACATGGTTTCGGCGGATCGTGCCATCGATTGCCTCAGACGCCATCGTACGAAACATGGAAACCGAACACTCCGGCGTATCAATCGGGAAGCAGTCGATGAGGTGATGAACAATCCCCTGCCGTTCTTCAATTGTTGGCTTTGCGGAGCCGATGTCCATGCCCAAATAAACCTGCACGGAATCCGCGGAAACGATTTCACCGTTTACACGTTTAGCAAGCTCGATCGAGACTTCGGTTTTGTGGCAGGCGGTCGGCCCGACGATGCAGACGATCCTTTGCCTTTGAACTGCTGTTTCCATGTGCCTATAGAATGCGCTTAAACATCTTTTCAATTTCTGTCTTGCTGAAACGAATCGCAACCGGGCGTCCGTGCGGGCAGGTTAGGAGCGTATCCTGTTCGCGTATCTTCTCCAGCAATTGCTTGATCTCGTCGTGGCTGAGCCGTTCCCCCGCCTTCACCGCGTGCTTGCAGGCGGATTGTGCAATCGCGTCGCGAAACCAGTCGTTCGGTCGCGCCTCGTCTGAGCCGGAGAGAAACTCCAGCACATCGTGCAGAAACGCGCTCTTGAGCGCGCTGCCGTTGACCTGCGGCACGGCGAGCAGCGTTACGCTCGTCTCCCCTGCGTCCGAGAAGACAAAGCCAAAGCGCTCCAACTCCTCCTTGTTTGTGAAAAAAACATCCGACTCGCTGGGCAGCAAGCGAACATCCTCCGGCAAAAACAGCGTCTGCGAAACCACGGCGGCGCTGCGCGTCATCAGCGCGTCATAGAGCAGCCGCTCATGCGCCGCGTGCTGGTCGATGCAGTAAACGTTCTCTCCCTGCTGAACATACCAATAGCTGTCAAACGCGCAGCCGATGATGTGATAGGGATTGTCAAACGATTCCACAGGGGTTGAGAGAAAGATTGGATCCGGGTTTGCAGGCGGCTCCGGGTCGCGGCTCGGCATTCGAAAGGTCGGAACACGGGGCGGGAGGCCGACATAGCCGCTTTCCCGTAGGGTGCCGCTGGGGCGCTGAAACGGCGCGCGCAGGTCTATTTTCTCTTCCGGGTGATACGGTGCATCGTCCCGCTCGGGTACATTTGGCTCAAACCGGAGCTTCTCTTCCAATAATTCGCTTTTTTGTTCGATCGTCGGAACATAGCTGCGAATCAGTGCTTCCGAACATGCGGCGACGACGCTTCTGCTCACCCGCTGTTCGTCGGTAAAGCGAACCTCCATCTTGGTCGGGTGAACGTTGACGTCCACCTCCGCAAAGGCGATGTTCAGGTAAAGTACCGCAAACGGAAACCGCCCGATCAGCACCCGTGTGTCAAAAGAGCGGGAGAGCGCGTTGCTAAGCTCGTTGGAACGGATGATGCGCCCGTTGAGTAAAAAAGTCTGCCCGGAACGGTTGGCGCGCGCCAGATCCGGCACGCCAACAAATCCCGTAATCTTAAGATATCCATCGTCGAACAAAACAGGACAGATCTGCCGCTCCGTACTCACGCCGTATACCGAGACCAGCGCATCCTTCGCGTTTCCGTTTCCCGTCGAGCGGTAGACGGTCTTGCCACCGCTGATATAATGCACGGCGATCTGCGGTGCCGAGAGAATCAGCCTGGCGACATAGTCGCCGATTGCGGCGCTCTCGGCGCGGCTGCTCTTGATGAACTTGAGCCTTGCGGGAACGTTGAAAAACAGATTTCGCACCTCAACGCTCGTGCCCCGCGTTCCGGCAACGCGCTTATGCTCCATGAGCTCTCCGCCCTCGTAGCGAATCAGCGAGCCCAGCTCATCTCCCTCGATCTGCGTTTGCAGCGTCACGCGCGAAACCGCCGCGATAGACGCCAGCGCTTCGCCGCGGAATCCGAGTGAGCGAATCGAAAACAGGTCGTTTGCCGTTGAAATTTTACTTGTTGCATGCCGTAGAAACGCGGTTTCGCAGTCGTCGTCCGCAATCCCGCCACCGTTGTCGATGATGCGGATGCTGTCGATTCCGCCGTTTTCTATCTCGATGGTGACATTTGTCGCGCCCGCGTCAATCGAGTTTTCAACCAATTCCTTGACAACCGAACTCGGCCGCTCGACAACCTCGCCGGCGGCAATCTGGTTCGCAATTCTGGGTGGAAGTACATGTACCTTGGGCATAGCGTTCTCCGTTATTGTTCCAGCATGGCGTGAAGCGCAAAGAGCTGGTTAAGCGCCTCCAGCGGCGTTAAGTGGTTGACATCCATCTCTTTGAGTATGCGCAGCGCACTTTCCTCTCTGCTTTCATCGAGCAGGGAAGGTTGAACGCTGATTTCAATCTTTGCGGGTTCGCGCTTTGCAGCGATATCCGCCGTCTCCAACTTCTCCAATATGTCCTTCGCGCGGGAGAGCACCGCCTCCGGCAGACCCGCAAGTCGGGCAACCTGAATGCCGAAGCTCTGATCCGCTCCTCCACGGACGATCTTACGTAAAAACACAATATCTTCGCCGATTTCGCGGACGGTGACACGGTAGTTTTTTACACCGGGCAGCTCGCCTTCCAGCTCGGTAAGCTCGTGATAATGTGTTGCAAACAGCGCTTTTGCGCCGCAGCGTTTGGCATCTGCGATGTATTCCAGCACCGACCAGGCAATGCTTAGCCCGTCAAATGTACTGGTTCCGCGGCCGATTTCGTCCAGAATCAGCAGGCTGTTTGCGCTTGCGTTGTGCAGAATATTGGCAACCTCGCTCATCTCCACCATAAACGTACTCTGACCGGAGGAGAGATCGTCGCTTGCACCAATGCGCGTGAAGATCCGGTCCACGATGCAGACGTCCGCTTCCGTCGCCGGAACGAACGATCCGATATGCGCCATGAGCGCAATCAGCGCGGTCTGACGCATGTAGGTGCTTTTGCCTGCCATATTCGGGCCGGTGATGATGAGCAGCCGATCCTCAGATCGGTTGAGCAAAACGTCGTTCGGCACAAACGGCTCCTTCATCGCGCGTTCGATTACGGGATGACGGCCGTTGACGATCTTGATGCGCCCCTGCTGATTGAGGGTTGGGCGGCTATAGCCGTTGTTGGAAGCAACCTCGGCAAGCGAAACATAGGCGTCGAGCTCCGCAAGCAAGGCACCGTCGAGTTGCAGCCTGCCGGTGCAATTCAGCAAAACGTCACGGATTGCGGCAAAAAGTTCCGCTTCCAGCGCAATCAACCGATCCTTTGCGCCGAGAATTTTCTGCTCCATCTCCTTGAGCTCCGGCGTGACATACCGCTCCGCATTGGCCAGCGTCTGCTTCCGCTCGTATTCATACGGAACCTGCGCAAGATAGGACTTGGTCACCTCGATATAGTAACCAAAAACGCGATTATAGCTCACGCGCAAGGACTTGATCTTCGTGTTTTCACGTTCGTTGGCCTCGAATTGCTCTAGCCAAGCTTGCGAGTTTTCTGCGATGCTGCGCAGTTCATCCACCTCCGCATGATAACCGGCGCGAATGAACCCGCCCTCCTTCAAGTTCGAGGGAGGTTCGTCCACAATCGCATTCATAAGCAGTGACAGAACATCGGACATCTCGTCCAGATCGCGCGAGATATCCCTCAACGCGGCGCTGCCGGCGTTCCGCGTTGTTTCCTGAATGAGTGGAATTCGCTCCAGGGTGAGAATCAGCGCAACGCAGTCCCGCGCGTTGACCGTGCCATAGACAATCTTGCTGCAAAGGCGCTCAATGTCATATATGCCATGCAGCAACTCCTGAAGCTGCTTGCGCTGCGTGAGGTTGTCCTTTAACTCCCCCACCGCATCAAGCCGCCGCTCAATTTCATCAATCGATTGAAGCGGGCGGTCGATCCAGTCTCGAAGCATTCTGCCGCCCATGCCGGTCTTCGCCTGATCCAACAGATGGATCAGCGTGTTCTTCTTGTTTGCGCCGTATCGGAGCGGCTGCGTCAGTTCGAGGTTGCGCCGCGTGGTTGCATCCAGCACCATATAACTGCTGCGGTTTAAGAGGCGCATGCCGTTGATATGGGAGAGCGCGTTTTTCTGCGTTTCGTCGAGATAGCGCATGAGCGCGCCTGCGGCGGAGACGGCATACGGCGCGTCATCAGCGCCAAATCCGGCGAGAGAATTAACGTTAAAATGCCGCTTGAGAATATCCCGTGCGCTCTCCGGCAAAAACGCACTCGCGCCGTATTGTTCAAGATAGTAGGAGGAAGAGATTTGCCGTGCGAGCAACTGCTGCATAAAGAGCGACGGCTCGGCGATGATCTCCCTCGGGCGGATGCGTTCCAGCTCGTCCAGCAGCGCAACTGCGGGTTGTTTTCCATCCAACTGCAAGAGATAGAACTCGCCCGTGGAAACATCCGCATAAGCGAGCCCGATGATGCTCTCCCCGATGGAGATGGAGGCAATATAGCTGTTCTGTCCCTCTTCGAGCATGCGATCTTCAATGACCGTGCCGGGGGTGATGATGCGGATGACATCCCGCTCCACGAGCCCCTTTGCGAGCGTCGGATCCTCCATCTGCTCGCAGACGGCAACCTTATATCCCTTTTCAATGAGTTTGGAGATGTAATTATCCACCGCATGATAGGGAACCCCGCACATCGGCGCGCGTTCGCTCAATCCGCAATCGCGTCCGGTAAGCACAAGGTCGAGTTCTTTTGCGGCGGTTTTTGCATCCTCAAAGAACATCTCATAGAAGTCCCCGAGGCGAAAGAACAGCAAGCAATCGCTATATTTTTCCTTGAGTTCGAGATATTGCCGCATCATCGGCGTCATCGAAGCAGGCATTCGTTCCTCCGCTTGTCAGTGTTTACATCCGCCGCAGCCGCCGCAATCACCGCTGCAACCGCCACTTGCGCTCGTTTCGGCGCCGATGCAGGCGTTGATCTCGTCGTTCACCGCGGTGAGCAGGGTTGAAAACGCGGACTGAGCAACGACTAAATCGCTGTAGAGCGGGCTTTCTTTAAGCTGCAATTCAAGCCGATCGATGTCGTTGGTCAGTGAAACCGCCTCAAGATCGTTCTCTTCATCGCTGGTTAAGATGGCAATGAGCCGTTCGCGTTTTTCACTGAGCTCCGACATGAGCGCGCCGATGGCTTCATTTTGTTCAAAGGCGCCCTGCGCCTGCTTCATGCAGATAAATTCAGAAGAGTTGGCAAGCGCCAGCCCGAGTTCTCTTGCTAATTCAATCATATTGTCTCCTCCATTTTGCCGTAAAGCGAGTTCTTTCTCACGTTTGTAATCCGAACCGGCACATATTGCCCGATCAATTCGGGCGTACCGGAAAAATACACCATCTTAAAGTTGGAAAACTTGCCATAGCACACGGGATCTTTTCGCGTGTCGCAGTCCTCCACATGCACAATGCCGACCTTGCCGACATATTGTTCGTTGTTCTGAAAGGCCATCTGCTCCTGCAGGGCGTTGAGCCGCTGGAGCCGCTCGTGCTTCACCGTCTCCGGCACCTGATCCTCCATCGTTGCCGCGCGCGTGCCCTTTCTGGGCGAATACTGGAAGGTAAATGCGGAGGCATACCCCACTTTTCGCACCATATCGAGCGTCTGGAGAAAATCCTCCTCCGTTTCGCCCGGAAATCCTACGATAATATCTGTTGTCAGCTCCACATCGGCCATTGCGGCATGCAGTTTTCCCACAATCTCCAGATAGCGTTCCCGCGTATATTTGCGGTTCATGCGGCTTAAGACCTCGTTGGATCCGCTTTGCAGTGGCAGATGCACATGATGGCAGACGTTTGGCAAAGTTGCCATAGCATCGATCATCTCGTCGGTCAGGTCCTTCGGGTGCGAGGTCATGAAGCGAATACGTTTGAGCCCCTCCACGCCGGAGACCAGCGTCAGCAGCTTTGCGAACGACGCGTTTTCCAGGTCCTTGCCATAGGAGTTGACATTCTGTCCAAGCAGCGTGATCTCGGAATACCCTTCGTCAACAAGTTTTTCGCACTCCGCGGCGACGGCCAGCGCATCGCGGGAGCGCTCCCTGCCGCGCACATAGGGCACGATGCAATAGGTACAAAAATTATCGCAGCCGTAGTTGATGTTAACGAAGGCATTGATCTTCCCCGTGCGGATGCTCGGCAGGTCGTCCTCTATTTGAATGTTGTTTTCATCGACTGCAAGCGTTCGAGAACCTGATTGCGCGCTTTCTACAAACAGGGGCAGTCGGGAAAGCAGGTTGGTTCCGAATACAATATCCACAAATGGGAAGCGTTTATACAGTTTTTCGGCAACCTCCTGCTGCTGCATCATGCAGCCAAACACGCCCAAAATCAGGTTCGGTTTTTCGTCTTTTCGCTCTTTTAGCGCACCGATGTTGCCAAACACCCGCTTCTCCGCATGATCTCTCACACAGCAGGTGTTGAAGAGAATCAGATCCGCAGTATCCTTGTCCGTTCCACGTGAAAAGCCCAGTGTTTCCAGTAATCCTGCGGCAGTTTCGCTGTCCCTGACATTCATTTGGCAGCCAAATGTTTCAATATAGTAAAGGCGGTCTCCTCTGCTGGAAGATGTCCCTTGCGGCGATTTCTGTTCCATGTTAATACTCTCCATACGAACTCCGATCCATTATAGCATGTTTTGTCAACCCGAAAGTAAGTTTTTTGCATTTTCCGTGTTGACAATTTTATAAGCTTGTTGTATATTATGAAAGTCGCGAAAAGCGGTGCGTACCATCTTCGGGGTGTAGCGCAGTCCGGTAGCGCACGTGCTTTGGGAGCATGGGGCCGAAGGTTCAAATCCTTTCACCCCGACCAGAAGTGGCCCCGTGGTCAAGCGGTCAAGACACCGCCCTTTCACGGCGGTAACAGGAGTTCGATTCTCCTCGGGGTCACCACTTTTTATCAGGACTTGGGCCTTTAGCTCAGTTGGTTAGAGCGGCCGGCTCATAACCGGTTGGTCCGGGGTTCGAGTCCCTGAAGGCCCACCAAATCCCCCGTTTTGATACCGGTTGGCAATGACGTGTTTTATGGCCCGGTAGTACAGTTGGTTAGTACGCCAGCCTGTCACGCTGGAGGTCAGGGGTTCGAGCCCCCTCCGGGTCGCCATCTATCTTGCCTCGGTAGCTCAGCTGGTAGAGCAAGGGACTGAAAATCCCTGTGTCGGTGGTTCAAGTCCACTCTGAGGCACCAGATTTGCTGGCTGGTGTAGCTCAATTGGCAGAGCAGCTGATTTGTAATCAGCAGGTTGCGGGTTCGAGTCCCATCACCAGCTCCAAGATTTCCTTGAAAATCGAATCGTCAATCCCCTACTTTACGTGGATGGGTTCCCGAGTGGCCAAAGGGAGCGGACTGTAAATCCGTTGTCACAGACTTCGATGGTTCGAATCCATCCCCATCCACCAACTTTTTAAAACTCTTGCAGGAATGGCGGAATTGGCAGACGCGCACGGTTCAGGTCCGTGTGAGGTCACACTCATGCAGGTTCAAGTCCTGTTTCCTGCACCAAAATCGTTTCTATAGGAAATGAGCAATCATTTTCATAGGAACGATTTTTTTTGTGATATAATGCTCAAATGGTATCGATTTTCTTTTGAACTGTCGTGGAGGAACATCGAATGGCACTGAAAATCAAACGGATTTATGATGCGTTTCTTGAGAGTGACGGAACGCGCTTGTTGGTCGACCGCTTATGGCCGCGAGGTGTTTCCAAAGAGGATTCGCACCTTGACGGATGGCTGAAAGATCTGGCCCCTAGCCATCAGCTTCGGGTGTGGTTTGGGCATAAAGCGGAGAATTTTGCGGAGTTTTCTGTGCTTTATCGCGCAGAGTTGGAGGCAAGCGTCCAAGCGCAGGAAGCAGCTCGGCAGGTTATTCGTCAAAGCCAGAGCGCGACGGTCACCCTGTTGTACGGGGCAAAAGATCCTCAAATCAATCATGCTATTGTTTTACGATCGTATCTGGAGGAAAAAGCCAAATCCATGTAAATGGATTGCGGGGCATGCCCCCCTGTTTCGGCCCCGAAACTTAAAAGCCAAGCAATGCGAAGGCTGATATCCCCGGCCTTCTTCTTTTATCATTTGCCTCCGCGATTTTAGAATTGACTATCCGGTTACCAATCCTATAATCAATATTAAGGCTACCCGAATCATGCAGGAGGTGCTTGTGAACAAATTTGAGAAACGCTCCAAAGAAGCTTATAACAAAAAAGCGGCCGGATATGATGCAAGCTTTGAGGGCAGGTTCACCGCAAGGTTCAAGGAATTGCTGTTGGACGCAGTCACAATACAGCCGGATGATCATGTGCTGGACATCGCATGCGGCAATGGCAGGCTTCTTTGCATGTTCGCGGAGAGGTTCTCATTCAATGGATACGGCGCGGATATCTCCGAACGGATGATTGAGCAGGCAAAAGGCTTGAATCCAGCGATGCGCTTTTTTATCGGGAGTTGTGAGCAGGTTCCCCTGCCGGATCAAACATGCGATGTGATTACGGTTTGTGCAGCGTATCATCATTTTCCTCATGTAAACCTTTTTGCAAAAGAAGCGTATCGTTTAATGAAGAAAGATGGAGCCATCTATATCGCCGACGTCTATTACCCTGCTGCGATCCGGATCCTTTGCAATCCTTTCGTACCGCTGCTTAAGGAGGGTGACGTAAGGTTTTATTCACCTGAGCAAATTGTTTGCACGCTGAACAAAGCGGGGTTTCACGATGCAACCTATACCATATCGAATCATATTCAAATCGTCAGCGCACGAAAATAGCGTTGCAGTTTGTGGGAGTATCATGGGCTTTCAAATCAATCTTGATTCTCTTTTGCATGGTTGGGCGACGTTATCTTTTTTCGGCCCATATGGCGACTGCTCGGTTGCTTGTTCCTATGTGCCCGCAGATTCTTTGGAAGACCTGATTCAAGGGGCCATTCGATTGCTGGATCATCGCAACAGCGAAATAATGTTCTATTTGGAACCGGATATGCTGGCGCTTATCCTCAAATCAACTGGTGATTCCGAGTTTTCCGCTGAGATCGCCAACGTTCGGTTCTATGGAACAAAGACAAGATTAGCAAGGCAAGTCTTAAAGATATTTGACGATTATGTATTTCGATATGGTTACGAATCCTATGAAACGAACTGGGGTCATCCGTTTCCGCATCGTTCATTAACGATTTTACGAGAATGCTTGCATCAAAAAACGAACTGAAAGGGAGAAAATTATGCCTATTATTCGACACACAAATTCGGCGGATGCAACGTGGACACGCCGTGCGGAGCACCCGGGTCTGGAGTTTGAAAAGCAGGAACTGGTTGGAAAGAGCGATGCGCAGCAGTGCACAGTTTCGCTTATGAAAATTCCACCGCACCAAGCGGCATTTCCCTATCACTATCATATTCTCAACGAGGAAAATTTCTTTATCTTGAACGGAAAAGGGCTTTTGCGTACGCCGGATGGCGAGCAGGAGGTTTTACCGGGGGATTATATTTTCTTCCCACGCGGTGAGGACGGCGCGCATAAACTCACGAATATTTCCGATACCGAGCCATTGATCTATATCGATTTCGATACGAGCAATATTCCGGAAATCTGCTTCTACCCCGATTCGGAAAAGATTGGCGTTTGGTGCACAGACATTCGGCAGCTCTATTTCACGCGGGATCAGGTTGGGTATTATGACGGAGAGTGAGAGCGCCATCCGCACGCATAAGGGGAACGGGGTTGTCAAAATCCTGTTTCTAATCTACCTGCTTTTTCTGATCTGGGCGATCCTCTGGAAATTGGGGGTGCCTTACATTGGAGATGGTGTGTTGCGTTCGATCAACCTTATCCCTTTTAATGATCATTCGTTCCCTGAGATGCGTTTTAATGTTTTGGTTTTTCTGCCGTTGGGGTTCTATCTTTCCGCTCTTGCGCCAAGGATTATGGTGGTTCGAAATCTTTTGATTCTGGTCACGGCAAGCGCCCTCCTGGAACTGGCTCAATATGTTCTGGCAATTGGTTACAGCGATATCACCGATTTAATGCTCAACACCCTTGGCGGGGCCATCGGAATCGTGCTCTTCTCCATCTTCTCGAGGCTTTTTGGTAAAAATATGAATAGAGCCGTGATGGCTTTCGGTATCGTCATCACTTTGACCGTTATCACTACCGCAGGATTTTTCTTACTATTTGGGCGCATACGGATACACTAACCGATCGGACGAATGAAAAAAACGGAGATATGGGGTACGTCTTATTCCGGAGGCTTGCGTTATTGATGATCGCCTGCCCGTTTTCGCTGCGTGCCTGCGTATCATCGCCGCAGCGCGCTCCTATGCCGCCCTTCTCGGTCTCACCCCGAAAGGCATTGAAATCCTCGCCAACTATAAAATCGCGGTCATCGACGCGCAATGCTTCACAAAGGACGAAATCGCCGCCGCACAAGCGAAGGGACCCGCTGTTTGCACCCATCTCAACATTGGTTCCATCGCAACCTTTCGCACCGGCTAAGACGATCTCAAGCGGTTCTCTCTTATGCCTTGCAACAACTGGCCGAACGAATACCGGATGGAACAGAATGGGATTTGGCAGAAGCAAAAAACAGGCTTACGCCTGTTTTCAGCCCATCGACAAAGTCCTGCGGACTCTGCCGATGGGTTTTACTTTGGGTTAAAATGACGCGAATCGCGCCATTTTTTCACAAATTCGGCGAATGAATCGCCAAATTTGAAGGAACATGGGGGATTTTCGAAATCCCC
>JAYFQU010000029.1:0-25394 GCA_034926785.1 Christensenella sp. | reverse complement strand
ATAGCGCATCGCTTTCGCTTCGCCCTGCTGCGACAGCGCCATCGTGATCGCCGCCGTCAGCGTCGTCTTGCCGTGATCTACGTGCCCGATCGTGCCGATGTTTACGTGCGGCTTCGTACGTTCGAATTTTGCCTTTGCCATAAAACTTTCCTCTTTTCTCTTTCCATCGTTACAAAAACGATAATATTGTGCTTGATTGCCATCCGGCAATGAAAGTGTCTCTTACAGCCGATAGTCCTTTTTCCCGACAACCGTCTCCGCGATCGATTTGGGAACCTCTTCATAATGCGCAAACTGCATGACGAATGTTCCGCGTCCCTGCGTGCGGCTGCGAAGGTCGGTTGCGTAGCCAAACATCTCCGAGAGCGGCACAAGCGCGTTGATCACCTGGATGGTGTCGCGCGTTTCCATCGCGCTGAGCTTGCCGCGGCGGGCGGTGATGTTACCCATGACATCTCCGAGGTAATCCTCGGGAACCTGCACTTCCACCTTCATCATCGGCTCAAGCAGCGCGCACTGCGCCTTGTCCAACGCGTCCTTCACCGCGAGCGAGCCCGCAATGGTGAACGCCATTTCAGAGGAGTCCACCTCGTGATAGGAGCCGTCAAGCAGCGTCGCCTGAACGTCCACAACCTCGTAGCCGCCGAGCTTGCCGCTCTTGAGCGCTTCGCGCATGCCCTTATCGACCGCCGGAATGTACTCGCGGGGGATTACGCCGCCGACGATCTTGTCGACGAACTCATAACCTGCGCCCGGCTCGCGGGGGGCAAGTTCGATCACGACATGACCATACTGGCCGCGGCCGCCGCTCTGGCGGACATAGCGCATCTCCGTCTTGACGGGCGCCTTAATGCTCTCCTTATAGGAAACCTGCGGATTGCCTACGCGCGCTTCCACATGGAATTCGCGAATCAGACGATCCACGATGATCTCCAGATGCAACTCGCCCATTCCGGCGATGATGGTCTGCCCGGTGTCTCCGTCCGTATAGGTACGGAAAGTCGGATCCTCCTCCGCCAGTTTGACGAGCGCGATGCCCATCTTTTCCTGGCCGGCCTTGGTCTTGGGCTCAATGGCAACCTGGATGACGGGATCCGGGAACTCCATGCTCTCGAGAAGAATCTGATGGCTCTCCACGCAGAGCGTGTCGCCCGTGCCGGTGTCCTTCATGCCGACGAGGGCTACGATATCGCCCGCGTGCGCTTCTTCAATCTCGGTGCGGGTATCGGCATGCATCATCATAATGCGGCCAACGCGCTCGCGCTTATTCTTACTCGCGTTATAGACATAGGATCCGCTCTTGAGCGTCCCGCCGTATACGCGGATGAACGAAAGCTTACCGACAAACGGGTCGGAGAGAATTTTGAATGCCAACGCTGCAAACGGGGCATCGTCGCGCGGCTCCACCACAATCTCGCCCTCGCCGTTCTTGTCCGTTCCCTTGGCGGGTTCGATGTCCAACGGACTTGGCAGATAGTCCACAATCGCGTTGAGCAGGGGCTGAACGCCCTTGTTACGATAGGATGTACCACAGGTGACAGGTACGATTCTGCCTGAGAGCGTCGCTTTACGGATGCAGGGGATCAGCTCCTCCGCCTTAAACCACTCACCGGCGAAGTAACGCTCCATCAGGTTTTCGTCTTCTTCGATGATGGAATCCAGCAGCAGCGCGCGCTGCTCCTTGACAAGCGGCAGCATGTCCGCGGGGATCTCCTCCTCGCGCACATCGGTGCCGTCGTCGTTGTAGTAAACCTCCGCTTTCATCGACACAAGGTCGATGATACCGCGAAAATCCGACTCCGCGCCAATGGGGAGCTGGATGGGCAGCGCGTTTGCACCGAGGCGCTCACGCATCATCTTGCAGACGTTTTCGAAGTTTGCGCCGGTGATGTCCATCTTGTTGACATAGGCAATGCACGGCACGCCGTACTTTCTCGCCTGACGCCAAACGGTTTCGGATTGCGGCTCAACGCCGCCCTTCGCGCAGAAAACGGCAACCGCGCCATCCAATACGCGAAGCGAACGCTCGACCTCTACGGTGAAGTCAACGTGGCCCGGCGTGTCAATGATGTTGATGCGGTGCGCGCGCCAGTAAGCGGTCGTCGCGGCGGATGTAATCGTAATGCCGCGCTCCTGCTCCTGAATCATATAGTCCATGGCGGCCGCGCCTTCATGAACCTCGCCGATCTTGTGAATCTTGCCTGTATAATACAGGATTCGCTCGGTCGTCGTGGTCTTGCCTGCGTCAATATGCGCCATGATCCCGATATTGCGGGTTTTTTCAAGTGAGGTTTCTCTAGGCAAAATCGTTTCCCTTTACTCGTTACAAATTTGTTCCTTTCAGTATTGCGCGGGTCTGCGGTTCGGATTGACTGCTCCGAACCGCAGGCCCGTGGCTGTTGATTCCTTAATTGCTTCCCGTGATCATGCCGCTTTCGCCGGGATGAACCGGGACAATCCCATCATGTGCCTCTTCGCAGTACGCGGAAAACCCCGCTTACCAGCGATAATGCGCGAACGCCTTGTTCGCCTCGGCCATCTTGTGGGTGTCTTCCTTCTTTTTGAAGGCGTTGCCCTGGCTGTTGGCGCCGTCCATGATTTCGCCTGCGAGGCGCGCGCTGATCGTGCGCTCGCCGCGCTTACGCGCATAGGACACGAGCCAGCGGAGGCCCAGCGTCTGGCGACGCTCTGCCCGGATCTCGATCGGCACCTGATAGGTGGCGCCGCCGACGCGGCGGGCTTTCACTTCGAGCACCGGCATGATGTTATTGATCGCCTGCTCAAACACTTCGCCCGGCTCGCGGCCGGTCTTTTCACGAATCAAATCAAACGCGTCATAAACCGCCTTTTGGGCGACGCCGCGCTTGCCGTCAAGCATAACCTGATTGATCAGCTTGGTCACGACCAGGCTGTTGTAGATCGGGTCAGCCAGTACTTCACGCTTGGGAATAAATCCTCTTCTCGGCATTGTTCGACCCTCCCTTATTTCTTCTTCTGCTTCGATGCCTTCTTCGCGCCGTAGAGCGAGCGGCTCTGCTTGCGGTTGGCAACGCCCGCGGTGTCAAGTGCGCCGCGGATAATGTGGTAACGAACGCCCGGAAGGTCCTTTACGCGGCCGCCGCGGATCAGCACAACGGAGTGCTCCTGCAGGTTGTGGCCGATGCCGGGGATGTATGCGGTACCCTCGAGACCATCGGTCAGGCGGATACGGGCGATTTTACGCAGCGCGGAGTTCGGCTTTTTCGGGGTCATCGTACGGACCGCCGTGCAAACGCCGCGGCGCTGCGGGCACTGCTTCAGAATAGGAGCCGTGGACTTATACTCCACCTGCTCTCTGCCTTTACGAACCAATTGGTTAATGGTCGGCATGAATCAATCTCCTTAAACTTTGTTCTTCAATATCTATCTGTATTACGGCTCCCTGCAACCCCTGTAGGGAGCAATGTATCCTTGGTTGCCCGATCCACGGGCCCAGCCAGACAAGTATACCCGAACCATATTCGGAATCTGTCCGCTTTTTATACGTGTTCTTGTAAAACGCCGGAAAAATCTGCCGCAATACTCGACAATCTTTACCAACAGGAACCGCCAACGCAGTATTTTATCAGCAATATTCCCGCTTGTCAAACGCTTTCTTGTCCATCCCGTGCGCTTCCTATATATAGTGTAGCGCGGGGGTGAATCGTACCAGATTTATTCGGCCGTTGAATCGCTTTCCCCGGTGCCAAGTCCTTTTGCCATCCGGCTCTTGCTAAAGAGCAACTTTGTGCGGCTCTTGGCGGTGATCGGCGTCCAACCCTTTTCCACCATCTCGGCGATGACAGGATGCTTGAGTACGTCGGTCTCCATCTCCGTAGACCAACCGCGCACAAGCGCATCCGTAACGAGCTTGCCCACCAGCGCGGCGAGGAGCACGCAGATAAGCCAGCCGCCAAACGGCGCAAACATGGAGATATCCACGAGCGGGCCCTTCACCGCATCCATCGAGAAGACGAACAGCGCTGCGATGCCGACAACCACGGGAATGAGCATGGGCAGATACTCCATCAGCAGAAAGCGCGAACGGCACTTTGGACAGATTCCCATCTGTACGGGAATCATGGTTCCGATGCGTGCGGTGCGCTTGCCAAAGAGCCACTTTTGCACGCGCCGCGGCTCGGGATGCGCCATATCCAGTATGGCATATCCGCGGCGTTTTCCCTTGACCGGCGTTTTACAGAACTGGCAGTCGCGCTCCTCGAAGAGCCGCGCGATTCCTCCCTCAGGCAGGAGCGTCTCATACAGATCCAGATCGCTCTTGATCTCCGCCTTGTTTTCGCTCTCGCGAACGGTGCAGGCGGCGCAGGTATGCATATTCAGCATCGCACAATATTTCGTGCCGGAAAGCTCGCAATTCGGGTTTACAGGCAGTTTTTCCATCTCTGCTCCTTTCAAGCTTGACAGCGGAAGCACCTTGGCGGCCGTTCGGAAGACGGTTATTTATTCTCGGTCACGGTGACGTTGCGATAACGTCTTAAGCCAATGCCGGCGGGAATCAGCTTGCCGATGATGACGTTTTCCTTAAGGCCGACGAGCGGATCGATCTTGCCCTTGATGGCAGCCTCGGTCAGCACGCGCGTGGTCTCCTGGAAAGAAGCAGCCGAGAGGAAGGAATCCGTGGCGAGCGAAGCCTTGGTGATACCCAGCAGCTTGCGTTTTGCAATCGCGGGGCGGCCTTCGGCCTGAATCACGCGCTCGTTCTCCTCTTCAAAGCGGAAGATGTCAACCAGTTCGCCCGGCAGCAGCGTCGTATCTCCGTTCTCCTCCACCTGCACTTTGCGCAGCATCTGGCGGATAATGACTTCGATATGCTTATCGGAAATCTCAACGCCCTGGAGGCGGTAAACGCTCTGCACTTCCTTGAGCAGGTAGGCTTGGACGCCCTTGACGCCCTTGATTTTGAGGATATCGTGCGGGTTCACGCTGCCTTCGGTGAGCTCGTCGCCCGCCTCTACCGTGTCCCCGTCCGCAACCTTAAGCTTGCTGCCAAACGGGATGAGGTAGCTCTCCGCTTCGCCATCCTCGTTGGTAACGACCGCCTCACGGCGCTTCTTGCTGTCGTCAATGTGCATCACGCCGTTGATCTCGCTGATGACGGCAAGACCCTTGGGCTTGCGCGCCTCGAAGAGCTCCTCAACGCGCGGGAGACCCTGCGTAATATCGTCCGCACTGGCAACGCCGCCGGTATGGAACGTACGCATCGTCAGCTGCGTGCCCGGTTCGCCGATGGCCTGCGCCGCGATGATGCCGACCGCCTCGCCGATGTTGACGAGTTCGCCGGTTGCTAAGTTTGCGCCGTAGCACTTGGCGCAGACGCCGCGCTCCGCGCGGCAGGTGAACACCGAGCGGCAATGCGCACTCTTGATGCCGGCCTTTTCAATGGCCTCCGCCTGCTCGTAGGAGATCATCTCATCCGCGGCGACGATCACCTCTCCCGTCTCGGGATGCTTGATCGTCTCGACCGCATAACGGCCGACCACACGGGATTTCAGCGGCTCAATGAGCTTGTTGCCGTCCTTGATCTCGGTGAGAATCATGCCCTTGGGCGCCTCGCCGCGGGCTGCATAGCAGTCGTCCTCGCGCACGATGACATCCTGCGAAACGTCGACCAGACGGCGGGTTAAGTAACCGGAGTCCGCCGTACGCAGCGCCGTGTCGGCAAGGCCCTTGCGCGCGCCGTGCGAGGAGATGAAGAATTCCAGAACCGAGAGGCCCTCGCGGAAATTCGCGCGAATCGGAACCTCGATGATCTGGCCGCTCGGATCAGCCATCAGACCGCGCATGCCGGCGAGCTGACGAATCTGGGCCGTGCTGCCGCGCGCGCCGGAGTTAGCCATCATATAGATCGGGTTGAACTCATCCAGCGAGCTCATGAGCTGCTTGGCGACACGGTCGGTCGTCTCTTCCCAAACCTTGATGACGCGCTCTCTGCGCTCGCCGTTGCTGAGCATGCCCTGGCGGAACAGATCGTCGATGAGTACGACCTTCTCCTCCGCGTCGGCAATCATCTGCTTCTTCTCGGCGGGCACCTGAATATCCTGGAAGCCGACGGTGATGCCGCCGCGCGTGGAATAGGTAAAACCGAGCTTCTTGATCCGGTCAAGCACCTGGGAGGTGGTCGTCGGACCATATTTGCGATAGCAGCTGTCTACGATATTGCCAAGATCCTTTTTCGCAACCAGCTTGTCGATTTCCAGCGCAAAGAGGTTTTCCTCCTTGCTGCGGTCCACAAAGCCGAGATCCTGCGGAATAGCGTTGTTGAAGATCACGCGGCCAACCGTGGTATCCATAACCTTGCGCCGCTTTTCTCCCTGCCATTCGCGCGCCAGGCGAATTTTCACACGCGCCTGCAGCGCGATTTCGCCCGTCTGATAGGCCATGATCGCCTCTTCTTCGGAGTGGAAGATCTTGCCCTCGCCCTTTGCGCCGGGGCGAATCATGGTCAGATAGTAGCAGCCCATGACCATATCCTGCGTCGGCGAAACGACCGGACGGCCATCCTGCGGTTTTAAAATGTTATTGCTCGCGAGCATGAGGAAGCGGGCTTCCGCCTGCGCCTCAACCGAGAGCGGAACGTGCACGGCCATTTGGTCTCCGTCAAAGTCCGCATTGTAAGCGGTGCAGACGAGCGGATGCAGCTTGAGCGCGCGGCCCTCGACGAGGATCGGCTCAAATGCCTGGATTCCGAGGCGGTGCAGCGTTGGCGCGCGGTTCAGGAGCACCGGATGATCCTTGATGACCTCCTCAAGTACGCCCCAAACAGCCTGATCGACGCGCTCAACCATACGCTTTGCGCCCTTTACGTTCTGCGCAAAGCCGCCCTTGACGAGCTTCTTCATCACGAAGGGCTTAAAGAGCTCCAGCGCCATCTCCTTGGGCAGGCCGCACTGATACATCTGCAGATCCGGGCCGACGACGATAACGCTGCGCCCGGAATAGTCCACGCGCTTGCCCAGCAAGTTCTGGCGGAAACGGCCCTGCTTGCCGCGCAGCATGTCGGAAAGCGACTTGAGCGGGCGGTTGCCGGGGCCCGTTACCGGGCGGGTGCGGCGGCCGTTGTCGATAAGGCTGTCCACCGCTTCCTGAAGCATGCGCTTTTCGTTGCGCACGATGATGTCCGGCGCGCGCAGCTCCAGCAACCGCTTGAGACGGTTGTTGCGGTTGATCACGCGGCGATACAGATCGTTGAGGTCGCTCGTTGCAAAGCGGCCGCCGTCGAGCTGCACCATCGGGCGAATTTCCGGCGGAATCACAGGGATGACCGTGAGGATGATCCACTCGGGCTTGTTGCCGCTGGAAATAAACGCTTCCACGACCTCAAGGCGCTTGATCGCGTTTGCGCGCTTCTGGCCGGAGGCGTTGTCGATTTCTTCGCGCAGCTCTTTTTCGAGCTTCGGCAGATCCAGTTGGGTGAGCAGTTCACGGATGGACTCCGCGCCCATGCCGGCGCGGAACGCCTTGGAGCCATACTGCTCCTGCGCTTCGCGATACTCTTTATCGGTCAAAATCTGCTTGTATTGCAGCGCGGTGTGGCCGGGATCGATAACCACATAAGCGCCGAAATAGAGTACCTGCTCCAAAGAGCGCGGACTCATATCCAGCAGCATTTTCATGCGGCAGGGGATGCCCTTGAAGTACCAGATGTGGCTCACCGGAACGGCGAGCTCGATATGGCCCATGCGCTCGCGGCGGACCTTTGCGCGCGTGACCTCCACGCCGCACTTTTCGCAGACGATGCCCTTATATCTGCCGCGCTTATAGCGCCCGCAGTGGCACTCCCAGTCCTTCGTCGGCCCGAAAATACGTTCGCAGAAGAGTCCGTCCTTTTCGGGCTTGAGCGTACGATAGTTGATCGTTTCCGGTTTCTTGACCTCGCCGTGAGACCATTCCAATATCTTTTCGGGCGATGCGAGCCCGATTTGCAACGCGTCAAAATTCGTCAATTCAAACACAGTCTATCTCTCCTTGCTGCCGCTCTTGTTTAACTTCATCTTTAGAAGCAGAGTCTGCTGTTCCGGCATTTACTCGATGTCCTTGTCGATTTCGAGATCCAGCGCGTCGGAAAGCTCGCCGAGGTCCTCGTCCAATCCGCTGAGTTCGTCGTCAGAGGGTTCCTCCTCCTCGGAAACCGACGGTTCTTCCTCCGCGTCCTCGAAATCTTCAAAATCATCAAAGTCTTCCAGATCGTCCTCCTCCTCGCCCAGCGGCGCAAAGGAAGGCGTGTCCTCAAGGCCGGCAATGTTGATGTCGATCGGAACGATATCGTCATCGTCGTCTTCGCCGATGAGGATTTCTTCCCGCGTATCGGACAGCACCTTGATATCGAGCGCAAGGGACTGGAGCTCCTTGATGAGCACCTTGAACGACTCCGGTACACCGGCGGGCGGCACGTTGTCTCCCTTGACGATCGCCTCATAGGTCTTCACGCGGCCGACCACGTCGTCCGACTTGACCGTGAGGATCTCCTGCAGGGTGTAGGCCGCACCGTAGGCTTCCAGCGCCCAGACTTCCATTTCGCCGAAACGCTGCCCGCCGAACTGCGCTTTGCCGCCCAGAGGCTGCTGCGTGACGAGGGAGTATGGTCCGGTCGAGCGCGCGTGGATCTTGTCGTCAACAAGGTGCGCGAGCTTGAGATAATACATATAGCCGACGGAAACGCGGTTTTCAAAGGGTTCGCCGCTGCGTCCGTCATAGAGCGTCGTTTTGCCGTCCTCATTCAGCCCTGCCTTGACAAGCAGTTCTTTAATGTCGGACTCGGTCGCGCCGTCGAAGACCGGCGTGGCAATCTTGATGCCGAGGTTTTTGCATGCGGCGCCAAGGTGCAGCTCCAGCACCTGGCCGATGTTCATACGCGAGGGAACGCCGAGGGGGTTCAGCACAATCTGCAGCGGCGTGCCATCCGGCAGGAATGGCATATCCTCCTCCGGCAGAATGCGCGAGATAACGCCCTTGTTTCCATGGCGTCCCGCCATCTTGTCGCCGACGGAGATCTTACGCTTCTGGGCAATATAGACGCGAACCATCTGGTTTACGCCGGGGCTGAGCTCGTCCTTGTGCTCGCGGGTGAAGACCTTGACGTCCACGACGATGCCGCCCTCGCCATGCGGGACGCGCAGCGAGGTATCGCGTACGTCGCGCGCTTTTTCGCCGAAGATCGCACGAAGCAGGCGCTCTTCCGCCGTCAGCTCGGTCTCGCCCTTCGGGGTCACCTTGCCGACGAGGATGTCGCCGCTGCGCACCTCTGCGCCGGGGCGGATGATGCCGTTTTCGTCGAGCTGCGCCAGCGCGTCCTCGCCGATGTTCGGGATATCCCGGGTGATCTCTTCCGGCCCGAGCTTGGTATCGCGCGCTTCCACCTCGTGCTCTTCAATATGGATGGAGGTAAAGACGTCGTCCTTGACCAGCTTTTCGGAGATCAGGACCGCGTCCTCGTAGTTATAGCCTTCCCAGGTCATAAAGCCGATGAGGATGTTCCGGCCAAGCGCAATCTCACCGTTTTCGGTGGAGGCGCCGTCCGCGATTACATCTCCCTTGACCACCAGGTCGCCCTTTCGTACGATCGGACGCTGGTTGAGGCAGGTGCCCTGGTTGCTGCGCTGGAACTTCGTGAGCTTGTAAACATGCTCTACGCCGATCTTGTCCGTGATCGTGATCGCTTTGGCGGAAACGCGGGAAACCACGCCGTCCTCCTGCGCGATGAGCACGATGCCGGAGTCATGCGCCGCCTTGTATTCCATACCCGTCGCCACCACCGGAGACTCGGGGATGAGCAGCGGAACCGCCTGACGCTGCATGTTCGAGCCCATCAGCGCACGGTTTGCGTCGTCGTTTTCAAGGAAGGGGATCATCGCGGTCGCAACCGAAACCAACTGCTTCGGCGATACGTCCATATAGTCCACTTCGCTGGCCTTCACTTCGATGATCTGGTCGAGCAGACGCGCGATGACGCGATCCTTCTTAAACCAGTGGATCTCCTCGTTGATCAGCTCGTTGGCCTGCGCCACGATGAAGTTGTCCTCTTCATCCGCGGTGAGATATTCAATCTCGTCCGTGATGATGTGCTTCTTGCCATCCACGCGGCGGTAGGGCGCCTCGATAAAACCATATTCATTGATCCGCGCGTAGGTGGAGAGCGAGTTGATCAGTCCGATGTTCGGACCTTCCGGCGTTTCGATCGGGCACATACGACCGTAATGCGAGAAGTGAACGTCGCGCACATCGAATGTTGCGCGCTCGCGGTTGAGGCCGCCAGGGCCGAGCGCCGAAAGACGGCGCTTATGCGTCAACTCCGCCAGCGGGTTGGTCTGATCCATGAACTGGCTCAGCTGCGAGGAGCCGAAGAACTCCTTGATCGCCGCCGTGACGGGGCGGATGTTGATGAGATTCGAAGGCATGGCAACGTCCATGTCCTGCAGGCCCATACGCTCGCGCACCACGCGCTCCAGGCGGGTGAGACCCACGCGGATCTGGTTCTGGAGCAGCTCGCCCACGCTGCGGATACGGCGGTTGCCAAGGTGGTCGATATCATCCGTACGGCCGATGCCGTAAGGCATGCCAATGAGGTAGGAGATCGACGCGATCATATCATCCGGGATGATGTGGCGCGGGATAAGGTCATAGCAACGCGCCTTGATCAGCGCCTTAAGCTCATCCTTGCCCAGCCCTTCGCCCTCTTTCAGGACGGCTTTGAGCGTTGGCAGGTGGATATCCTCGTTGATGCCCGCCTCGTTGGGGTCAAAGTCCAGCCACTCGTTCGCGCGGACAAAGTTATTGCCGATAACCTTGACGCGGTTGTCGCCAACCATCAGCCAAACCTCGTTGATGCCGGCGTTTTGAATGTCTCCCGCGACAAAGCGGTCGATGGTCTGCCCCGCCTCGGCAAGAATCTCGCCGGTAAGCGGGTGGACGATCGTCTCCGCCGCAACATGGTTGCGGATGCGCGAGCGGATGGCAAGCTTCTTATTGAATTTATAGCGTCCAACGCGCGCGAGATCGTAACGCTTGTCAAAAAACAGCGAATTTAAGAGGGATCTTGCGCTTTCTTCCGTCGGCGGTTCGCCCGGACGCTGGCGCTTATAGATCTCGATGAGACCCTCCGCCTCAGAGTGCGTCGGATCCTTCTGCAAGGTCGCCGTGAGGCGCTCATCCTCGCCGAAAAGATCGAGAATCTGCGGGTTGGAACCGTAGCCCAGCGCACGCACCAGCGCGGTGATATGAACCTTGCGCTGACGGTCGATCTTGACATACAGCACGCCGTTGGAATCCGTCTCATACTCCAGCCAGGCGCCGCGGTTCGGGATCACCTGCGCGGAGAAGAGCTGTTTGCCGACCTTGTCGAAGCTCTCGGAGAAATACACCCCGGGCGAGCGAACCAGCTGGGAGACGATGACGCGCTCCGCGCCGTTGATAATAAACGTACCCTGCGGCGTCATGAGCGGGAAATCGCCCATGAAGACCTCTTGCTGCTTGACCTCGCCCGTCTCTTTGTTGATCAGGCGAACGGTCACGCGAAGCGGCGCGGCGTAGTTTACGTCGCGCTCTTTGCTCTCCTCCATGGAGTATTTCGGGGCGTCAAGATCGATGCGGTAATCGACAAACTCCAGGACGAGCTTGCCTGAATAGTCGGTAATCGGAGAAATATCGTTAAAAACCTCTCTCAGGTCTTCCCTTAAAAATCGATAGTAGGAATTCTTTTGGATCTCAATGAGATCCGGCATATCGAGCACTTCCCGAATTCTGGAAAAGCTCTTTCGCGTCTGTCTGCCCATTTGAACGTCATGCATCATCGCGTACTCCCCTTGCCGGCACGGTTGCAAGCCGCGCCTTTGCTTTTTTTCTCGTCGAACCCTTGGCTGAAAAACCGTAATCGCCCTAACCGGTAAAAAACTGCCCATCCTCCTGTTTTGAGTGGTTTACACCGCTCAAAAACCCGTTTTTGGGCATATTGCGACAGTTATACGATCATAAGTCAATCATGAATGATATCATCCGCGTTGTCACCTGTCAAGAAAAGATTCTAAAATATATTGCCCTTTTTTATAATTTTATTGTATGATATTGAGAAATATCCATCCGCACGGATTTGTCAGGCCGACGGGCGTACAAAATTACTCCGTAACGCCGGATCGCCGGCCTAATTTTTGAAAATAGCGAGGCAGAAAACCGATGAAACAGACCAGAGAGGATGCGTTGAGCACCCTGAAAACCTACACGAAGGCGGAAGCGCTGCTCAGGCACGCCTATGCGGTCGAGGGTGTGATGCGCTATTTCGCACGCGAATTCGGAGAGGACGAAGAATATTGGGGCATCGTTGGGCTGCTGCACGATGTAGACTATGAGCAATGGCCGGAAGAGCACCTCAAGGTCGCCCCGCGTCTGCTCGCGGAGGCCGGTTTTGAGGAGGACGTGATTCACGCGGTGCTCAGCCACGGCTGGGGGCTCTGCGTCGATGTCAAGCCGGAGCGCAGGATGGAGATCGTGCTCTACACGATCGACGAGCTGACCGGGCTCATCACCGCGGCGGCATATATGCGCCCGAGCCGCAGTGTGATGGACATGGAGGTCAGCAGCGTCAAGAAAAAGTTCAAGGACAAGGGCTTTGCCGCGGGCGTGAATCGTGAGGTCATCCAGAACGGTTGCGAGATGCTCGGTCTGCCGCTGGAGGACGTCATTCAAAAAAGCATCCTCGGCATGCGGGATGCGCACGAAGCGCTGGGGATGTAACCCACCAAACAGCAACGCAAAAGGCGGCTCATAAACAGCCGTCTTTTTGTTTGCCCGCCGTTTGGGGCGCACGGGGGAGGTTGCCAGCCGGCGGCATGCGCCGCCCCTGCACGCTTTTGCCTGCAATCCTTCGCTTGCTTCTCCCGCCCTCCGGCGCGGCTCGGGTCAAAATGCTCCGGATCGCAGCACGGGCCCGCCTGCAATCAAAAAAGACTCGCCCTGAATCCGAGCGAATCTTTGCGGGTTAATACGATACTCGATCGAACGATCGCCGTCAGCGTTTCTTCGGTTTGAGAGATCCCGAAACAACCTCCCACGCGCTCTTTATAAAATAGCCGAACGCACCCCTGCCCTCCGCATGGTTGTCGAGATCAACATCCTTTGCGCGGCTCCTGAGAAAGCCGACGCGATAGGCGAAGTTGTGTGCAAGCCACTCCTGCTCCAGCGAGGGCAGCGTTCTTTGCCAGCGCGGATCGCTTGGGCGCGCCGCGTCGTAGGCAATCAGCGCGGCGAGCACCTCCCTCTTTACGCGGTTTTTGCGCACGCGGTAGGAACCCAGTATGCGGAACGAAGGATTGCCGGTGAACCGGTCGTCATAAACCGCGATCTCCCCGCGATTCAGCGCGCGCTGCGCCTCCTCCCGGTCAAGCGAAATCGTGAGTATGCCGCCCGAAGGCAGGGTTTGTGTAACGGTATTGAGAATTTGCTCCATGCCCAGAATCGTAACAATCCCGGTGGAAAAAGTCAACAACGCATCCGGCCGCCATCGTGTGCGCGGGTTGATTTTTTTATGTTCAGTGCGTATGATAGATGCAGCGTATTAAACCCAAACTACGGAGGCTTTTTTCATATGCAACCCAAGCTTTACGAACTGATTGACCAACATTTTGACGAGCAGCTGGACTCGCTCGGCAAACTGATTTCATTCCCCAGCGTCTCGCAGGGTACGCCGGAAGATGGCAAACCGCTCGGCAAACACATCCATGACGCGCTGACCTACACGCTGGATCTCGGAGAGAAGATGGGTTTCTCCGCACGTTCGCTGGATGGCTACTGCGGCGTGATCGACTATGGCGAGGGCGACGAAATGCTCATGATCATGGCGCATCTGGATGTGGTCCCCACCGGTAACGGCTGGACAAGCGATCCCTTCACGCTCACGCGGCGCGACGGCCGTCTCATCGGCCGTGGCGTGATGGACGACAAAGGTCCCGCAATGTCCTCGCTCTACGCGCTCCGGGCCGTCAAAGAAGCGGGCATCCCGCTCAAGCGCCGGGTGCGCATCTTTTTAGGCTGCGACGAAGAGCGCGGCTGGAGCTGCGTTGACCGCTACCAGAAGACCGAGCCGAATCCTACGATGGCGTTTACGCCGGATGGGCAATATCCCGTAATCAACTCTGAGAAGAACATCGGCCAGGTCACGTATGCAAAAAAACTCAGCGGCAGCGAGGTTCGAATCTCCTGCGGCACCGCGCCGAACGTGATCCCCGGCGAAGCGGTTGCCAGCCTGCCGTTTACGCCGGAGTCCGTCGAGGCCAAGAAGGGCTTTGTTCTCTCCGGCAGCGAAAACGAACTCCGCGCCGTCGGCAGAGCGGGTCACGCCTCCACGCCGCATGACGCGCAAAACGCGCTGCTGGCCCTGCTCGACGCGCTCAAGGATCAGCCGCTGAGCGCGGAGGATCTTGCGACCGCGTCTTCGCTCGCCGCACTGCTTGGTTTTGATCAGCACGGCGAAGCGTTCGGGCTCGATGTCACCGACGACTCCGGCAGGCTGACGCTCTCGGCCAACATGATTGAATGGAGCGAAACAGAGGTGTCCATCACGCTCGACTGCCGCTTCCCTTTCAGCGTAACGCCGGAACGCCTGCTCTCCTCGCTGGATGAAAAGATGGAGCAGATCGGTTTTGCAAGAACCTGGCGGAAGATTTCCAAGGGGCACTATATCGACCCGAACTGCGAGCTTGTGAAGACCCTATTGGAGATCTATTCCAAGGAAACGGGCAAAAAGGCCAAGCCGCTCTCCATCGGCGGCGGAACCTATGCGCGCTCGTTTGAAAACGCGGTCGCCTTCGGCGTCGAGCCGGAAGGCGAGCCCGCGCAGGCGCATATGCCGGACGAATCATGCCCGATCGAAAGCGTTCGGTTCGACACACGCCTCATCGCCGAGGCCATCCGCCGTCTTGCGGGGGAATGATATCGCACAAGGAGGATACACATGGCGTTGATTGGTGTTTTGGTCTGGATCGGGATCTCCGCCGCTCTGACCGTTTTACTCAAGCGGCGGTTTGAAGAGGTTCTCCCGCTTTCGATTTTCATCGTGTTCGGTGTTCTGTTTGCCTGCTTCCTCCTAGGTTGTCTGTCTGCCGCCGCCCCGATTCTCTCGCTTCTTGGCGCGGGCTGCGTGGTATTTTTCATTATCTCCGCCACCCGTAAAAAAGACAATTCCATTAGGGTCCGGCTCTTCACACCCGGCTTCGCTCTGTTTGTCGCAGCGGCTCTGGCACTCTATCTCGCAAATCGGCAAACGATCGCCGTCGCCTGGGACGAGTTTTCCCACTGGATGCTTGCGCCGCGCGCACTTTGGCTAACGGCGACACAAGGGTTGCCCTACCTGCCGCAGGTCAATTTCCCGACATACCCGCCGTTTGTTCCGCTGCTTCAATATTTCTTCCTTGCGTTTGCAGGCAAGTTTTCCGAACCGGTTGCTTATTTCGCAAAAAACCTGCTTCTGGTTTCGTTCATGCTTCCCGCGCTCGGCGGTGTGAATTGGCGGCGCTGGTATCAAGGCGTGCTGCTGCTTGCCGCACTGCTCTTTGCGGTACTGCTTCATTTTCCCAATGAGTTCGGTCTGCTCTATGTTGACGCGCTTATGGGTGTTGTTGCAGGCGGCATGCTATTCGTCTATTTCAGCGCCGCCGGGAAAGATCAGTTCGTCTGGCTTTCGGTTTCCGCTTTTGCGTGTTCGCTTATGATGATAAAGCCAAGCGGAGCCGTCATTACCCTCCTGATTCTCCTGATGATCACTGCCGACGTGTTACTGGTTCAAAGAAAGCGCACCCTTCAGGAAAGCAAGCCATCGGTTCTGCCGCGCGGCCTTCCGCTCGTCGCCTGCCTTTGTGTTCTCTTCGTGTTCCCGCTTGTTTGGGCGTTGTTTACGCGCTTCTCCGGCGTAACGAACAACCCCGTCTCCGCCGGCATTTTTTCCTCCGGGTTGCAGCCATATCATCTGGTGGGAATTCGAAACGCGGTCACCATCCTCTTCGAAGCACGGCCAACCGGCGACCTCACATTCTCTATCATATCCCGCTTTGCGTTGTCATTGCTTCCGGGGTTCTATCTGGTGTATCGCGCGCAGAACGCCTCCGAGAAGCGGAGCGCGGGCGTTTTCGTCGGTGCCCTCGCCATCGGTTTTTTTCTCTATTTGTTCGGCACGCTTGCCATGATGTTGATCGGTTTCTCGGCGCGGCTGATGGCTGCCGCTAGCTCTCTGGATCGCTATCTCGCCAGCTATTTGGTCCTGATGTCCGTCGCCCTTCTTCCATACCTGTTTACCGGGGCACGCAAACAAAAAACGCTCCTTTTGCTGGTGGTTTGCTGTTGCCTGATCCCAGTTACGCCGCTCAACCAGAGTTTTGATTTTCTCAGTGACACATCCGGCCGCGAAAAGATCCGCGCGCCTTACGCCGCCGCAGAAGATCTCGCGAAGGAACCGCAAACCGATACGCGCACCTGGTATGTCGATCAGCGGGATTCGGGCGAAGGATTTTTCATCTTTCGCTATTTAGCCATGCCTGCCGCGGTTTCCTATGGCGAAACGTGGAGCTTTGGCGCGCCGCTGAGCGCATATGACGACTTCTCTCGCTCGCTCACCCCAAAGGAATGGTCCACAGCGTTAATCAAAGGCGGCTACGCACTCGTCTATTTGCAAACAATCGATTCGTATTTTCTCGAAACCATGGGGTCGCTTTTCCCTGCGGGCAGCGCCATCGGTGATGGTCTCTATTATCGCGTCTCAACCGGTGAAAATGGGCTCGTAATACTTACCCCCGTTTCACTGGCAGGTCTTGCCTCATAACAGAAAGTAGATAGGAGCCCTAGATGAAACATGCGTTCCGCTATTCTGTGCTGTTCCTGACCATGGTTCTGTTCTCGTGCCTGCTGTTGCTGGCCGGCGGCCTGGTTCCGCAATCCATGCTCAAAGCGCATATGGCGGAGTCTCTTGTCCAGCTGGAGCAGGAGGGCACAAACTATGGCGTGCTCTACAGCGGGCATCCGCGCAGCACGCTGGATAATTACTCCGAGTTCCGAATTCTCACGCACAGTTATTATATGGACGCGGCGGAGAATCCGAGGGCCGTGTTGACAAATCCGGGCTGGGCACCGAATAGCTTCAACGTTAAAACGCTGTTTTCTGATGCGCATGACGCCATCTTAGCCGATGCGCCTGCCAACTTGACCTATACCCGCTATTGGATGGGATTTCGCGCCGTGGTTCGCCCGCTCATGGCGGTCATGAACTACATGGATATGCGTCAGCTGATTCAATGGACGTTTTTCCTGCTCGTCGGCGCGGTTACGCTCCAACTATATCGAAAGACGCACTCTTTTTGGATTGCAATGGGGTTTATGTTCTCAATCTCGCAGCTTAACCCAATTGCAATCTCCGCTTGTTTCCAGTTTTCGATCTGTTTTATCATCGCTCTAATCGGTATGCTCTTGACCCTCTCGCTCCGTTTCCAGCGGATCACCGAGCCTATGCTGTTCTTCATCCTCGGCACAGCAACACAGTATTTTGATTTTTATACCACGCCGGTGCTGACATTCGGTCTGCCGATTCTGGCGCTGCTGCTGCGCCGACAGTTTGAAGGGCAGGCGGATTTTCGGTTTCGTGTCTCGCTCAAGCGTGTACTTCTCTGCCTCGCCGCATGGGCTTCGGCCTATACGCTGATGTGGCTCGCGAAACTCTCGCTCACAGCCCTGCTATCCGGGCCTCTTGCATTTTCGGATGCATTTGATCGGCTTTCGAGCTGGATGGCCTATACGCCGGGGCAGGAGAGTGCGCTTTCATCCATCGGGAATGCGTTATTTTTCACCGGTTTGAACCTGTTTGACCTCGTGCCAGCGGTGCTGGAGGGCGCGCTTATTATCGCATACCTCTTCACTATCGCCCGCAAAAAACCGCCAAAGGAGATCTGGCGCGAAAACGTGATCTACCTTTTCGTGGCATTTTTGCCGATTCTTTGGATCATAGCGTCCGCCAAGCCCTCGTATCATCATATGTACTTTCAATATCGCGGGCTTGGCGTTGCGATGTTTGGCGGAATTCTATTTCTTCTCAACACCGCGCGCCGCGAAACAGCGCAGCATGTTGCCGCATCTGCTCCACAAAACCCCTTGCATTAGGCGGGTTGTTGTGATATACTCGCTTCCGCTAACGTCCTTCTTGCTCGGCGCATGAGACGCCGGGCCAATAGACCATAAGGAGGTGAAATGAATGAATCAATACGAAGCTCTTTACATCATCGTCCCGAATCAGGACGAGGAAGTCACCAAAGCATCCGTCGAAAAGTTCAAAGGGATCGTCGAAACCAACGGCGGTGAAGTAACGGCCATCGATGAATGGGGCAAGAAGCGTCTTGCGTATCCCATCGATTACAAGACCGAGGGCTATTACGTCTTGATGTCGTTTACGTGTGCGCCGGAGGTTCCCAAGGAACTCGAGCGTAACTTCAAAAACGACGAAGCGATTCTCCGCTATCTCGTCACGCGTAAGGGCGCGTAACGAAACCCGCAGTGTCGAAAGGATGGATGAAGCATGAATAAAATCACTCTCATCGGAAACCTGACGCATGACCCGGAAGTACGCTCCACGCCCAACGGCGTCACCGTCTGCTCGTTCACCATTGCGGTGAACCGCCGCTTTGCAAGCGGTGCAGGCGGAGAGCGCCCGACCGACTTCTTCCGCATCAATGCCTGGCGTCAACTCGGCGAAACATGCGCCAGATACCTCAGCAAGGGCCGCAAGGTCGCCGTCATCGGCGAACTCCAGGCGCGCACCTACGAGGCGAAGGACGGCACAACGCGTATGTCGCTGGATGTGCAGGCGGACGAAGTGGAGTTCCTCTCGCCCAAGCAGCAGGAGGATGGGGCCGCGCCTTCCACCGCACGCGCGGACAACGCGCAGGACATGGCAGGGTTTACCGACATCCAATCTGACGACATTCCCTTTTAACCAGGGCAGGAAACACCCTGCCAACAAAATTTTCGAATAGGAGGCTTGCAACATGGAAGACCGTAAAATGCGTCCCCGTATGAAACGTGGCCGCCGCAAGGTTTGCAAGTTCTGCGCAGATAAAGCCACGAATATCGACTACAAGGATATCCGTACCCTTGAAAAGTTCGTGACCGAGCGCGGCAAGATCATGCCCCGCCGTATGTCGGGCATGTGCGCCAAGCATCAGCGCGACATTGCCATCGCGATCAAGCGCGCGCGCACCGTCGCTCTGCTGCCCTACGTTTCGGACTAAGCAGACAGCAAACACAGCACACATCCCCAAAGAGGACTTAGCAGAATCAGAACCGGCCGCAAGGCTGGTTCTTTTTTATTTTCAATCAAGAATGCAACAAATGAGAATAACCGATTCAAAGCCAGTCACGGAGGCTGGCGGCCGTTAAAAAACAAGTTTTTAACGGGGCAACCGCTCTTTGCCTCTCATCCTCCGAACTCCGAACGGCAAAGAGCTGCGAAGAAACCGCCCGATCCCGGGCGATCCGGAGCGCTGGCGGCGGGCCATCGTATCCAACACAAAAGAGGTTTGCGACACAACGTTCGCAAACCTCTTATCTGTCGATTCGGCTATAGCTTCAGCCGATAGACCACTTCGCCATACATGACCCGTCCGTCGGGCAAAAACCCGAGGCTTTCGTAGAGTTGTCTTGCCGTTTGGTTCTCCGGCTCAAAACTGATCAGTATGCTGGCGTGTTCCTCGTCCGAAAGACCGCGGATGCGGTCGATCAGCAGCGTCATCGCCGCCCTACCGTATCCTTTTCCCTGGTGACGCTGGTCGATCATGAGCCGGTAGATCCAGTATTGGTGATCGTCCTCATCCAACGCATACATCGCGAACCCAACCGGCCTATTCTCCGCATAGAGCGCTAAAGGAACGCATTCCGGCTGGGCATACGCCTGGGCAAGCGAATACTGATTGCTCGCGACAAACGTCTCCTGCTCCGGCGAGACGCGAAGATCCAGCACCGGCAGATAGTTGTAACGGTCGATTTCTACGAGGCAAAGCATGGAACTTTCCGCTCCTTTCGCGCCGGAAACGGGTCTGACCCCTGTCAGGATTCCAACACCTTGGCGTTCTTCATGCGCAGGTCTTTGTTTAGGACGCGCTTGCGCATGCGGATGCTCTTTGGCGTTACCTCAACCAGCTCGTCCTCGGCAATAAACTCCAAACACTGCTCCAGAGAAAGTATAACGGGCGGGGTGAGGCGCAGGGCTTCGTCCGAACCAGAGGCACGCATGTTGGTGACATGCTTTTTTTTGCAGACGTTGACAACGATATCCCCCGCGCGCGCATTTTCGCCGACAATCTGTCCCTCGTAAACCGGTATGCCGGAGCCGAAGAACAGTCTGCCGCGATCCTGGGTGTTAAACAGGCCGTAGCTGGAGGTGTCGCCCGTTTCGTGGGCGACGAGCGAGCCGGTCTTGCGCTCTTCAATCGGCCCCTTGTAGGGTTCATAATCGTGGAACACATGGCTCATTACGCCGTTGCCGCGCGTATCGGTCAGGAGCTCCGAGCGGTAGCCCATCAGCCCGCGCGCCGGAACCAGAAATTGCAGGCGGACGCTGCTGTCGCCAAGGTTGGTCATGTCCGTGAGCTCGGCTTTGCGCTGTCCGAGTTTCTCCATCACGGCGCCGACGTATTCGGTCGGGACATCGATGGTCAGTTCCTCAATCGGCTCGGTCGTGTTGCCCTCGTTGTCCTTGCGCATGATGACCTTCGGACGGGAGACGGCGAACTCGTATCCCTGGCGGCGCATGGTCTCAATCAGGATCGAGAGATGCAGTTCGCCCCTGCCGCTGACGCGGAAGGTGTCGGTAGTGCCCGTCTCCTCCACACGCATGGCGATGTTTGTCTTTATCTCATTAAAGAGGCGGTCGCGCAGATTGCGCCCCGTGACATATTTCCCTTCACGGCCGGCAAAGGGGCTGTCGTTGAGCATAAACATCATGCTCACGGTCGGCTCGTCGATATGCACAAACGGCAGCGGCTCAACACAGGCCGGGTCGCAGAGCGTCTGACCAACGTTGAGTCCTTCCACACCCGCGACGCAGACAATGTCCCCGCAGGGCGCCTCCTCCACCTCGGTGCGCTTTAATCCCTCATAGCGATAGAGGCGTGTAATCTTGGTGTCGATGCGCGCGTTATCCTCGCCGCCGCAGATGACAACGGGCATGCCGCGCCGCGCGGTTCCGCGCTCTACGCGGCCAACGCCGATGCGACCGACATAATCGTCATAATCAATGGAGGAAAACAGAATCTGCAGCGGTTCGTCGGGCTGATCCGCCGGCGCGGGAATCGCGCTGATAATCGTATCAAACAGCGCACGCATATCGTTTTGCATGCTGTCCGGCGACATACCGCTCTGTCCGTCCCGCGCGGAGGCATACACGACAGGGAAGTCGAGCTGTTCCGCGGTTGCACCAAGCTCAATGAAAAGCTCCAGCGCCTCATCCACAACCTCCATTGGCCGCGCGTCCGAGCGGTCTACCTTATTGACGACGACAATCGGAATCTTGCTCAGCTCCAGCGCCTTGCGCAGCACAAACCGCGTCTGCGGCATGCAGCCTTCGAACGCGTCCACGAGCAGCAGAACACCGTCCACCATCTGTAGGATGCGCTCCACCTCGCCGCCAAAGTCCGCGTGACCCGGAGTATCCACGATATTGATGCGTGTCCCTCCATAGACGACCGCCGTATTTTTCGAGAGAATGGTAATTCCCCTCTCCCGTTCGAGATCGTTGGAGTCCATAATGCGCTCGACGTCCTGTTCGCCCCTGCGCAATACGCCCGCATCGCGCAGCATCTGATCGACCAGCGTTGTCTTGCCGTGGTCAACGTGCGCAATGATGGCGACATTTCGAATGTCCATTTGAGTACCTTCTTTCTTATACGAAAACAAGTTATTATACAACCTCTTATGGGGGCGCGACAAGAAGTTTTGCGCTCAGTCTGCGCTTTTTTACGCGCAGTTTACAAAAATAGCGAGATTTCCCGCAAAAACACATGCAAACCCTTCTTCCACTTCGATTTTTAAAAAGACTATTGACAAACCCGCGGGTCAAGTGTATAACTGTATTAAGATAATAATACAGCGATACACGAAAGGAGGAACATGCATTGGCCTGGCAATTTAATTCGAACCGTCCCATCTATCAGCAGATTGTGGACGAGATAGAACTGCGGATTCTCAACGGAACCTATGAGATGGGAATGCGGCTGCCCAGCGTTCGCGATCTCGCGGTGCTGGCAGCGGTGAACCCGAATACCATGCAGCGGGCACTCGCGGAACTGGAGGAAATGGGATTGGTTACTACACAGCGAAACACCGGGCGAACGGTGACGACAGACGAATCTGCCGTCTCCCGCGCGAGGGATATCAAAGCGGACCTGATCGCGGAGACATTTCTGATGCAGATGAAAGCGCTCGGCTTGAGCCGCAAAGAGGTGCTCGAGCGGCTCGCCAAGGGGGAAAACAAGGAGGGGGAACATGCAATCAATTCTTGAGACAAGAGCGCTCACCAAGCGTTACGGATCGACGCTTGCGCTCAACAGCGTAGACCTTTCCCTGCCAAAGGGAAAGATCATTGGCCTGCTTGGGCCAAACGGGAGCGGCAAAACCACGCTGCTCAAAATCGTAGCAGGGCTCTTGACACCCACGGAGGGGATCGTCCGGGTGGATAACCAACCCGTCGGCGAGGAGACGAAATCTCTGATTTCCTACCTGCCGGAGCGCACCTATCTGCCGGACTGGATGACGGTTGAGGACTGCCTCGACTATTTCGTGGACTTCTATGCGGACTTTGACCTCCAGCGCGCACGGGAGATGCTCTCCCGGCTCAATGTTCCAGCCAACAAACGCATGAAGCAGCTGAGCAAAGGCACGCGGGAAAAAATGCAGCTCGTGCTCGTCATGTCACGCCGGGCGAAGCTCTATCTGCTGGATGAGCCCATTGGCGGCGTTGACCCGGCCACGCGGGATTACATCCTCGACACCATCATCGGCAACTACGATAATGAGGCGACCATCCTCATCTCCACGCATCTGATTGCGGATGTGGAAAAGGTGCTCGACGAGTTCCTCTTCCTCAAGGAGGGCGTCATCACGATGCATGACACGACGGACAACGTTCGCGAAGCGCAGGGGAAATCGCTCGACGAGTTGTTCAGGGAGGTATTCAGATGCTAAAGAAACTGTTCAAGCACGATTTCCGCGCGCTCTCGCGCACGCTCTTTCCGCTGCAGATCGGCATTCTCGGCGGCGGACTGGTTGCAACGTTGCTTTCCGCACTCAGTATCCGGCTCGCAGGCTCCTCCTGGGCAGGCGCTAACGGCAGCAGCTTGCTCAGAGGGCTCATCATGGCGATTACCGTGACGAGCGCTGTGCTCATCGGTGTTGCGATCATGGCTTCACTCATGGTCACCCTGATCTTTATCTGCTACCACTTCTATCGCAGCTTTCTCTCGGACGAGGGGTACCTGACCTTTACCCTTCCGGTAAAGACACGCGATTTACTCTGGAGCAAACTGCTTTCCGGTATGCTGTGGATGCTGATCAACGGTGTGGTCGTCATGGTTGCGCTCCTGATCTACTCGGTCTTTGGCACCACGACCAATACGCTGATCAATACGGAGGTATTGAACGCATTCCGAACGTTCTTTACCGATCTGCTCCCGCAGGCGGCACAGTATATCAGCATTCCCCTCATGATCGTCGAGTGTGTCGTCGTCGGCATCCTTGCCCTCGCCGCGCAATTGCTCCAAGTCTACTTCGCCATCATCATTGGCGGGCAGGTAGCCAAGAAGCATCGCATTCTCGCGGCTATCGGCATGTATCTGTTGATCAATATGGGCGTTGGAATCATCAGCTCCGTATTCATGTCACTCGTGACATTTGGCGAAGGCGCCATGCGGATCGCGCTCAACAGCGCGCAGGAGGTCGGAACCTTCATGACCACGATCTTCGGCTGGTATGGCGTACTCTTTGCGGGGCTCAGCGTGCTCTTTTTCCTGGTGTCTAAATCCATTCTAAAAAAGAACCTGAATCTCCAGTAAAAACAGATGACAGCAAAATGCCGGCGGATGCCGGCATTTTGCTGTCTGTCAAAAAAGCCCGAGGATTGTGAAGGGCCGTAGCCCTTAACCCATCGATTCCGGCCGCGGTGGCTTTGCCGCCGCGACGGATCGCCCGAAATCGGGCGGTTTCTTCGCAGCTCTTTGCCGTTCGGAGTCCGGAGGACGAGAGGCAAAGAGCGGTTGTCCCGTCAAAAAAGTCCGAGGATTGTGAAGGGCCGCGCCCTTACCCCATCGGTTCCGGCTGCGGTGGCTTTGCCGCCGCGACGGAAAAAACCTTGCCTATTATGCCTCCAACCCCCTATAATATCCCTCATGAAGCGAGTATTGGGCAGCATCCGCCGGGCAGACGAGCGGTATCACATGATTGAAGACGGAGACAAGATCTGCATCGGCGTCTCCGGCGGCAAGGATTCCCTGTTGCTGATGGAGGCGTTAAAGCTCTATCAGAAGTTTTCCCACACCAAGTTCGAGGTGATTGCCGTCATGCTGGATCTGGGGCTCAAGCAGCAGGATGTCTCCGGGATTCAGGCGTTGGCGGAACGCATCGGTATGGAATTCCATGTGGAATATACCGATATCGGCAAGGTCGTGTTCGAATACCGCGAGGAGCGCAGCCCCTGCGCCCTCTGCGCGAAGCTCAGACGCGGCGCGTTGAACACCTTTGCGGTCAATCACGGCTGCAATAAGGTCGCGCTTGGGCATAACCGCGAGGATGTAATCGAGACGTTTTTCATGAGCCTGCTCTATGAAGGCCGGATCAACACCTTTGCACCCGTAACCTATCTTTCCCGCAGGGATGTAACCGTTATTCGTCCTCTGATCTTCCTGCCGGAGAAACACGCGCTCTCCGTCGCCCGCGCGCGGGAACTGCCGATTCTGCCCCCCAATTGCGACGTCGCGGGGCACACCAAGCGCGAGGAGGCGAAACAACTCATCCAGCACTTGGCGGGGTTGGTGCCGGATTTTGAAGAAAAGTTCATGCACGCGCTCTCCACCACGGAGACCTACGGTCTCTGGGACCGTATGCGTCTCAAGGGCAACGAGATCCACAAGAGATAGTGGGTTCGCTTCGCAGAGCAAACGCTATCCCAGCCATCATAAAGTAAGAGGGCCGGCTGCTAACGCAGCCGGCTCTCAGCCCATCGACAAAGTCCTGCGGACTCTGCCGATGGGTTTTACTTTGGGTTAAAATGACGCGAATCGCGCCATTTTTTCACAAATTCGGCGAATGAATCGCCAAATTTGAAGGAACATGGGGGATTTTCGAAA
>JAYFQU010000036.1:0-57811 GCA_034926785.1 Christensenella sp. | reverse complement strand
TCCATCGCACAATGGAAGATTCGGAAACGCCGAGCGTGACTGCGATCTCCTTTCGGGATTGTTTCTTCCGTAATTGATCGATCCCCAATGCTGCCAGCCGGTTGGTGATTCGGTGCCGCTTCGGCAACAAATAATTCCCTTCGTAGAACCGTTTCCCGCAGCACGGGCAACGATATCGTCGTTTTCGATACTGCCAGATCACGGCTTTTCCTTGAATCGGGCTGTCTTTTACACGTTGCAATCGATAGTCGTGTACCTGATCGCACGGTGTCTGGCATGCCGGACATTCCTGCGTGCGCCGCTTCATACGCACGTTCAACAGGATTTTCTTTTCGTCCTGTTCAACACTTTCAAAATCAAAGGCTTCCATACCAAGTAATTCTGCGATAAGATGTGTTTGAAGCATAACCTTCATCCTTTCTCGTAGTGGCTTGAACAACCTTAATCTACAAGATTTGAAGCGGTTATGCTTCTTCTTTTTTTTACTTACCCCAATCTATAGTGTAGAACCAAAAAACCCTTTCGTCCGTTTCTTCGCTTAAAAACACAAAGACAAAGCACACATATAAATTTCATTCGGAGCGGCGCTTCTTTTGGGAAGATAGATGATTGAAAATGAAATAGTTTGGAAGATGTTGCTTGAATGAGTTTGCGCGAGTTGCTATAATAGTCTTGGTTCAATAGAAAGCGTGAATTGTTGGAGGGCCAAAATGCTGGTTTCGGAGCGTCTGATGCGCATCAGACAGGAGCTGCAAAACAGAAGCGTTTTAACGCTCCGTGAGATGGCGGAGCGGTTGGATGCCTCCGAATCCACCGTGCGCCGCGACTTTGACGAGCTGGAAAAGGCGGGCGCGCTGATTCGCGTCTATGGCGGCGCGATGCGCGCCAAGGACAGCGTCACGCTCACCGAGGCCATTGAGCCGGATATGGACGAGAAGGAAGTTCTCAACAACGATAAAAAGCGCGTCCTCTGCGCCGAAGCGGCGAAGCTGATCCGCGATGGGGATTGCGTATTTATAGACGGCGGGACGACCTTTCGATATCTCTTTCAATACCTCAAGCATAGGCGCATCAAGATCGTTACCCATAGCCTGCTCTATCTAAGGGAGATGCAGGATGCACAGGCGGAGATTATCGTTGCCGGCGGGCACTACAATCCAAAATACGGCATGAATGTTGGGCAGATCACGTCCGATCTACTGCGTCAGTTTAACTTTGACTATGCGTTTATCGGCTGCGTTGGGGTGGACATCCAGCATGGAGCCATCACGACGGCGGATATCGAAACGGCATCCATTAAGCGTATCGCGATTCGAAACGCCAATCGCAAACTACTGTTGGTTGACTCCACCAAAATGAACACAAAGGGCTTTTTCGGATTTGAAATGATCAATACCTTTGACGCGGTCTTTACGGACGCGTTTCCCGAAGCAATGGAGCGTCCTGAAAACGTGATCATCTGCAGCGCGGAGTCTTCGCCGGAGAGGCAATAAAAGCAACCGTTGCATGCGGAAATATTCCATAATAACAAGAGCGGAAGCAAGAAAGGAGCGTACGGCCGGAAACGAGCCGTATGAAACAAGACCATGAAACCAACCAAAAAAGCTGCGGAAATGACAACCGCGGAACTCGCCGCCTATATCGACCAGTCGGTGCTCAAGCCTGAGTTTACGCAGGATGACATCATAAAGTATATCCAGGAAGGCATTGATTTCGGCTGCGCAACCGTATGCATCAATCCCGCTTCGCTTCCCATCGCGAGGAAACTCTGCAAGGGAACGAAGACGGGCATCTGCGTGGTCTGCGATTTTCCGTTTGGCCTGAGCACGACCGCCTCTAAGGTGATGCAGGCGGAGGAGATTTGTAAGGACGGGGATATTCAGGACCTGGATATCGTCGCGAACTACGGTTGGATTCGGAGTGGCATGTGGACTGAGGTCGAACAGGATATCCGCGCGGTTGCAGAGGTTTGCCATAAGCACGGCACGATGCTCAAGGTCATCTTCGAAACCGACGCGCTCACCATGGACCAGATTCGGTGCGCAACCAAGGCCGCCGTTGCGGCGGGCGCGGATTTTGTGAAGACATCCACGGGCTTTTTCATTGGTGAAAAGAGCGAAGGCGCGACGCCGGAGGTGATCCGCGCGATGATGGAGGTGGCAGAGGGCCGCTGTAAGGTCAAAGGCTCCGGCGGCATCCGCACGCGGGAGCGGTTCTTCGAACTGATTGATCTCGGCATCGATCGTATGGGCATTGGATATAAATCCACCCCCGTTGTACTGAACCGGACGATCGACGAGATGCGCGCGGAGAAGGCGGGTCAATAATCCGCCAATGCCGAGCATCCCGTAGACGCTAAATCTGGATTTTGAGGTGCCGCGTATGTTAGTCAGCAAACAGGAACAATGCCGCTCGTTGGGCAATCTGCTGGACCAGCCCGCTTACTATCGCGTGTTTGCCGGGTTCGACGGTTTTGTCGACGAGGTGATTCATGTGGTGGATCAGCGGCAGAATGCAAACGATTATACCCGCATCAAGACCATTTCGGAATATGCGGAGCGAATCGCCGCGGCGGCGGGGGTGAGTACCAACATCGAACTGGTGCCGATTCAGACCAAGCTCGGCGGCAACGGCCCGATCTACGCAAACGCCATGGCGCGGACGGGGAACGACGTTCTCTACGTCGGCGCGCTGGGGGAGCCGGTCGAGGCCGTCTTTGCGCCGCTCTGCGAGGTATGCAGAGAGGTTGTCAGCGTCGCAAACAGCGCGCATACGGACGCGGTAGAGTTCTATGACGGTAAGCTGATCATCAGCAAGCTCGCCTCGCTCAACGAGGTGACATACGAGCGTCTGCTCGAGCGGGTTGGCCGGGAAAAACTGACGCGGGAGGTTGCCGCGGCAGACATGCTTTCCTTTATGAACTGGACGATGATTCCGCATATGAGCGAAATCTGGGAACGGTTCATGCGTGAAATATTGCCCGGATCAGGGCAGAGCGGGTTTGCGTTTTTCGACCTTGCAGATCCGAGAAAACGCTGCGCCGAGCATATTCTGGAGGCGTTGGAGCTGATCGGGCAGATGCAGGCGTTTCGTCGCGTGGTGCTTGGGTTAAACCTTATGGAGGCGAAGCAGATCGGCGGTTTGCTTGGCGTGGATACGTCTTCGCTGGAAGCGCTGGCGCGCGGCATCAGCGAGTCAACGGGACTGTACGGCGTCGTGATCCATCCGGTTAAGGAGGCCTGCTGCGTGCTAGGCGGCGTGTTTGCGCGCGTAGAGGGGCCCTATTGCGAAAAACCGGCGCTGACCACCGGCGCTGGCGATAACTTCAACGCCGGATTCTGCAACGGGCTCTTGCGCGGGCTCCTGCCGGAACAATGCCTGTTGCTGGGCACGGCGACATCCGGCTATTATGTTCGGCAGGCGCATAGCCCAAACCGCCAGGAACTGCAGCAGTTTTTATTTGACTGGGGCGAGGGCAATCTGCGAGGGTAACCAAAGTAGTTGGAAATGCCTGCTCGACGAACACCGAAGCAACAACAAACCCATGCCGGAAATTCGGCATGGGTTTGTTTGATTCTTATGGGCGTTCCTTTGGGGAGAATGGCTTACTGTGCCGGTGCTAATGTGGCGCTTTTGCGCTCATAGCGCAGGATCAGGAAGGCAAACAATGCCGCGAGCGCGCCGCTGACCGCCGGGGTCAGCATCATGACGGAGACGCTGGTCCAGTCCGCGAGCATGCCCATCAGGACGGGAAAGATAATGCGCATGAAGCACATAGTCACCAGCGTCGCAGAGGTTGCAAGCGCGGTGTTTCCCGTCTGCGCGGCGGTGATCTCGCTGATCAGCATGGGGACGCAATGCCCCGTGACAAGCCCGATAATGCCGACCATGACGCACATGACAACGGGGCTGCCGGAGAGCACGCCGATAGTTTGAAACACGCAGGAGAGCAGCGTGCCATAGAGAAACAGCTTGAGCGGCCGAATCGGCAGACGCGGCGCAAAGAAGCGGCTCAGCGTCGCGCAGACCCAGAAGATGGAGAGCGCCGCTGCGCCGAGCGACTCGGCATTGTATCGCAGTGTCATGTACCGCACCAGCCAGATCAACAGGCCGGATTGGGTGATTGCATAGAGCATGCCTGCAATCAGCATCAGCACATTTTTCCGATGAAAAAGAAACTCGCGGATGGCGGCCCGGGTCAGGGGCTTTTCAGGAGCGGCGGACGGGGAACGCCTCGCCGAAAACGAAAGCAGCAGCAAAAAGATCAGCCCGGCGGCGATGACGATTGCGCCCATGATCAGACTCACCCGCTGCCAGGAGATAACGGTGAGCAAAGCGGTGATCAAGATCGGCGCGATCAAGCCGCCGACGCCGAATCCGCCGTGCAGCAGACCAAGATAGGACGAGCTGTCCTTTTCATGCAGATCCACCATGACGGCGTTGCAGTTGGTGTCGATCCAGCCAAAACCGATGCCGGTCAGGACACTGGCGAGCATCATGCTCGCAAAGAGGCTGTTGGTGCCGAGCAGGAAGAACGAGACCGCCATAAGCACACAGGCCGCGAGGAGCATGGTGGTCTTCTTGATGCGTCCTTGCAGCAGCGGCGCCGCGAGAAACGCCAATATGCTGCCGATGTTGATCATACTGCTCATGATGCCCTGGGTGCCGCCGGAGAGATGGTAGGCGTCTACTACGCGGTTCATGACGACGCTTTGGAAGCTGTTGGTCAGGCCAAACATGGCAATCAGGAGGACGATGCCGGAGGTCAGCGCGCCTGTTGCGCGCGTTTGCCGCGCGAGGGTCGGGGTTACTTCCATAGAGGGTTTCTGTCCTTTCGAGTCCATGCGCCATAGGGAAAACAAGCGCACCGGTTGTTTTGAAAAACGAAGGCTCGGGTTGCTCCGAGCCTTCGCGGATGAGTGATTCGAAGAACCGACAGTGATTGCTTACTGACGAACCGATTTCGAGCGGTTGTAGAGCATCAGAAGCAGAATCATGATGATGCCCTGCGTGACGTTTCGAATCGGCGGGGTGAGCTGCAACGTGGTAAGCAGATTGCTTAGCAGAATCATGACCAGCGAACCCGCGATACTGCCCTCGTAGGAGCCGATGCCGCCGGAGAACGCCGTGCCGCCGATGATGACGGCAATCAACGAATCGTATGCATAGTCGTCAAAGATCTGGCAGCGGGCGGTGGACATATAGGCGGCGCCCAGCATGCCCGCGAATGCGGCCAGCATGCCGCTCATGACATAGGAGATGATCTTGATTTTGTTGACCTTGACGCCGCTCAGGCGTGCGGCGACGGGATTGTTGCCGACAAGGTAGAGCTGCTTGCCAAAGCGCGAACGATTCAGGATGAAGAACGTCAGCGGCCAGATGATTGCGGCATACATCACAATGCTCGGAATCACGCCGCCGATTTTGGAGATGACGGTCGCGGAGAAGAGCTTGGATGCGCTGCCGGAGAGCACGCCCTGGGTGAGCACATATTGCATGCGCGTGACGATATTCGCAATCGCCATGGTAACGATCATGGCGGGCAGGCCGATCTTGACCGCGCAAAAGCCGTTCAAGAAACCGACCGCCGCGCCGATGGCAAGCGCGATGACCAACACCTGCAGGAAATGTCCGCTCTCGCCGTTCATGGTATAGGTTGTGAGGATGGCCGTTGCGGACATGACCGCGCCGACGCCGAAGTCCATACCGCCGCCGATGAGCACGATGGTCTGCCCTGCGGAGGCGATGCTCAAGAGGATGGTCAGCAGCAGAATGTTGCCGACGGCAACCAGATTGAATCCGGCGGGGTTGATGATAAACGTTGCGACCAAGAGAATTACAGCGATGACGACGGACATCAGCGCGGGATTGCTCTGAACGAACAGATTCAGGCGGGCCGTGAAATCGCGCTGTTCCCCCTGGACATGAAGCTCTTTACTTGCCATAGGATTCACCTCTCTTGAACTGCTGCTTGAGGCCTTGCTTGAGCGTCTCGCGCTGCGCCTTGGCAGTGACGATCGTCATGAGCAGGCCGCCAAAGATGATCAGATCCGACACGAGGTTTTGCCAATAGGAGGAGACCGCAAACCCGCTGAAGATCTTGCTCAGCAGCGTAAAGAAATAGTATACGGTATTTTGAATCAGTACCAGGAAGCCGCTGCCGAACACACCGCAGGCGACCGAACCCCAGCCGCCCCAGCCCATGCCGCCGATAATAGCGGCGGAGAGGGAGCGGATGCCGTAGTCTTCGCACTGCAGCGGATTGCCGGAGGCGGTCATCAACGTGAGGCAGATGCCTGCGATGCCGGTGTAGATGCCCTTGATGAGAAACGCCTTCATCTGCGTGCCAACGGGGCTGATGGCCGCGGCAAATGCGTTTCTGGGATTGGAACCAACCGCATAGATGTGTTTGCCGAAACGGGTTCTGGAGATGATTCTCCAGGAGATGAGCACGGCGATGAGCACAAACACTGCGACAGGGATATAGTTGAGAATGCCGAGCAGTTTTTGTGCGCCCTCGCCGAGGCTCTTCACCCAATCCTTGTCAAAAAGCTTGAACACGGTGGACTGGTACGGTTTCCAGAATGCCTTTGGTACGGATCCCTGCGCCGTCGGCATGATCAGGATGTTGATGCCCTTGATGGCATAGGTCAGCGCATAGCTCGCGAGCAGCGCCGGGAGGCGCAACACGGAGCAGGCAAAGCCGGCGATGGCGGAGATCAGGATGGAGGCTACAATCGCAACCACCCAGCCAACCCAAACCGGTGCGCCGAGCTCCTGCGGGACCATGATGCAGATGACGTTTACCATAGCAATCTGCACGCCGATGGAAATATCCATCTGACCGACGATCAGGAGGATTGCCTGACCGATGGTGACGAGGATAAACGGCATGTTCGTCATGATGATCGTATTCAGGCTCACCGGGCTGAAGAACGCAAAGAAGTTCTGAAACGTAAAGCCGCCGGTCTTGCAGGTGGAAACCCCCTGCATGATGACATTGAGCACTACGACGCTGATAAAGAGAATGAATCCCGTGAAGGCGGGCTGCCTGCGGAACTTGCGGAAGGATTCTACGATGCGATTCATACGGCTTTTTCCCCCTTCTGCGTGTTCATGCCCATCATTGCCGCAACCAGCCGCTCCGGCGTCTTGGCCGGGCCGACCAGCATGTCGGAAATGCGGCCTTCATAGAAGACATAGACGCGGTCGGAAATCTGAAGGAGCTCTTCCGAGTCGCTGGCGGAAATAATGACCGTCATGCCTTTTTCCGTGCAATTGCGCAGAATTTCGTGGATTTCGAGGCGGGAATGGATATCCACGCCCTTGGTTGGGTCGTCCAGCAGCAGAAGGCTGGGGTTCATCGCAATCCAGCGCGCGACGACGAGCTTCTGCTGGTTGCCGCCGGAGAGGGAACTCGCGGGGTCCTTGAGCTTGCCGATCTTGATGTTATAGGTATCCACGGCGTTTTGCGAGAATTTTCTCACGGTGGAGGCCTTGAGGAATGTAAACAGCTTGTTCTTTGCCGCGTTTCCGGCGAAGATATTCTCGCTGATGGAGCGCACCGGGAACATGGCCTCGACATTCCGTTCGCCGGAGATAAAGCCGATGCCGGCTTTTACGCCGTCGGCAGGATCACGGAAATGCACCTCGTTGCCGAGGTAGTTAATCGTGCCGCTCTCCGGTCTCACTGCACCGAGGATTGCGCGGATCACCTCTGGCTGACCCTGCCCTTCCAACCCTGCGATGCCGACGATCTCGCCGCGGAACGCCTTGAGAGAGACGTCCTTTACCTTAGGATCGATGGCGAGCTTGCGCACATCCACAATCAGCTCGCGCTCGTCGTGGTGCTCGGTCGCCTCGTGGGCGTGTTCATTCTTTTCCGGGCGCTTACCGGTCATGTAATAGACGATGTCATCAAGCGTGAAGTCCGAAACCTTGCCGGAGATGATGGTTTCGCCGCTGCGCATGACGGTTGCCGTGTCACAGATGCGGAAGATCTCCTGCATACGGTGCGTCACGTAGATCATCGCGACGCCTTCCTGCTTGAGCTCCTGAATGATCCGAAACAGGGTTTCGATTTCGTCGTGATGGAGCGCGGCGGTTACCTCGTCCAGCAGCAGGAGTTTCGGTTTTAAAAAGACTGCCTTGGCAACCTCCAGCATACTCTGGGTGGAAGGCATGAGTGTTTGGACGTAGTCATCCGGATCGCATTCAATGCTAAAGCGTTTGAGCAGATCCGTTACAATGCGGCGGGAGGTTTTCACATCTACCAAACCGCCTTTGGTGACGGGTTCGCAGCCCAGCAGAATGTTGTCCATTACGGTCATGGTTTGAATCAGGCTTAAATCCTGAAACGCGGTTGCGACGCACTCCTTGCGGGAGTCCAGGCCGGAGCGAATGACCACCGGCTTGCCGTCAAAGAGAATTTCTCCGGAGTTGGGGGCAACAAGACCGGCCAGAATTTTGACCATCGTCGACTTGCCGGAGCCGTTGGAGCCGACCAGTGCGGCGATTTCGCCGGGACGCACCGTCAGCGACGCGCCGTTGAGAGCAACGACAGCACCGAATCGTTTTTCGATTCCGCGCATTTCAAACAAGATAGACCACCTCCAAAATGATGAAACTTACCATATACAAAAACGTCTTTCGACGCTGAATAAGCGAATGAATTGGGACGCGGCGATCACGTCCAAGGAGCAATCGTAGGGGAAAAGGATGCTTTTAGAATCTATAATTGGCCGGCGGAACTTGGTTCCGCCGGCCAAGTGTTTGTTTCGCTGTTAACCTGTCCGGTTAGGCTTAGTTGAAGTACTGTGCGGCAACTTCGTCAACGGTGAGCCAGAAGGTGATGGAATCGCCTGCTGCAAAGCTGTTGGCGTAGTCAACATAGTCCGCCTGATTGGCATCCGTGTACTGAACTTTGGACGGGATCCAGATCTGGTGCGTGTCTTCCATTCCCGCGGCATAGACGCCATCTTTCAGGGTCTTGCCCATGATCAGGTTCAGAGCAAAGTTCAAGCCGGTTGCGCCCACTCCCGGAGGGTTGGACAGAACCATGTAATGCGTGACGATTTCGTCTTTGTTGATCTCGAGCATCTTCTGCATGTAAGCGCCGGTATCGCCAAAGCCGATGAACTTCGGATACGCTACGCCTGCCGCGTCAAACGCCGCGAGGGCATTCTCTGCGCACTGGGAAACGAGAACGCCGTCAAACTGAACGCCACTGTTGAGGATTTCCGCCATGACCTGCTGGGACTGCGTGGGATCCCAGTTGTGGTTGGCAGTGGCAACGACTTCGAGGCCGGCTTCAGCGATGCCCTTTTCAAAGCCGCGCTGACGGTCGGTGTTCGCCTGAACGCCGTCCATGGCAGCGATCATGACAACCTTCGCACCCTTGCCGAGCACTTCACCGGCATACTTCGCGGTGGTGTAGCCAAGGTATTCCTGGTCGGTCAGAACGTTGAGCACGTTGACATCGGTGGACATGTAAGCGCAATCGCAGTTGACGTAGGTGATGCCTGCATCCTGCGCGGCTTCAATGATGGGGTCCAGACCGGTGGTCGCAACGGGGTTCACCAGAATGATGTTGTAGCCCTCGTTGATGGAGTTCTGGAGCTGCTGTGCTTCGGTAGCGGCATCCCAGTTGGAGACGAAGGACGAATAGCTGATGTCAAAGCCGGAATCTTTCGCGGCGGCAGCAGCTTCCTGAATGTCCAGCTCGTAGCGGACACGGTAGGGGTTGCCTTCGACAACTGCGTTGTGGGACGCCAGCTTCAGAGCCGTCGGGGCGGCGTCTGCAGCGGGAGCCTCGGTTGCCTCCGCAGCGGCGGGGGCTTCGGTCGCTTCTTCTACTGCGGGTTCTTCTGCGGCGGGCGCCGGAGTCTGGGCGCAAGCGGCCAGAGCGAACACCATGCAGAGAACGAGAAGAACAGCCATTAGTTTCTTCATGTGACTTCCTCCTTTTGTTATGTATAATCAAAGCTTTCGCTTTAATTATCGAAAAAGCCCGATGGGACTCGAGGGAAAAAGGCGGGCTCGCCAGGCGGACTGCGTTTTCTATCCGCCGTTAAGGAAATAAGGGTTTTATTGATTGTGAAACAGCCGCAAGATCGAATGAGATCGGAATGGATTGCTGTTTCGGCAAACGAAAGAAACGGTTTTTAAAAACGCCTTTCGTGTGCATCCGGAGGATGCTTTATCATCTACAATACGTATTAAACAAAGGGTTGGCCTCCTACAGGAAGCACGAGACGGATTAGACAACTCAATTATAAGTGATCCTCCGTGCGATTTCAACATCTTTTTGTATCAAACAATAAGATACAAATCAACGTTATGCCTCGCCTGCGATTGCGCCGGACATATCGTGAATATGTCCGGCATACCAGCCGGTTTTCAGCCGGTGATCTCGGAGAGATGCACCTCGCGGTGCTCCGAACAGGAGCGGTAAAACGCGTCGATAACGGCGGCGACGTTCAGCGTCTCCTCGGGCTTAATGAATAATTCCGACCCGTGCAGCAGGTGGTTGGCGGCATTCTCCATCAGATAGTAGTGCCCCATAAAATCCTTGCCGGCGTGCTTGCCTTCGGAGAAATAGCGAGGCTTCACGTCCGCCTGATAGCGACCCATGGTGGAATACAGCTCCATGCTTGGCAGCGCGAGGCCGGATTTGGTTCCGGCAAAGCGCATGCTGTATTCGTTGGGCAGATTGACGGCCCAGCTGGTTTTAAAGTTAAGCAGTCCGCCGCCCTGCAGCAGGATGGTTCCCGCCGCAAACTCCTCCACCTCGAACTCCGAGGGGGAATAGGGGCGCGCGTTATGCACGCCGCTCGGCGCGCCGCTCTCCGGCAGGCTGGTGACGATATCCGTTTCATGACGGCTTAAATAGTCCGCGCTCGTGCCAATGATGGAGGAAAAGCGCTTGCTGCCCATGACCCAGAGCGCAGCGTCCACCAGATGCACGCCAAGATCGCAAAATGCGCCGCCGCCATTGGTATCCTTCTTGTGGAAGGTACCCCATTTGGGTACGCCTCTGCGGCGGATGAGTGAAAACTCGGAATAATACACATCGCCAAGGGTTCCGTTGTCAAACATCTCCCGCGCGAACTGATACTCGTCGTTATAGCGCAGGGTTTGGCAGGCAAAGAGGGTTTTGCCAACGCTGGCGGCATAGTCAAACATCTCTTTGGTGTCCGCATAGGTCAGGGCAAGCGGCTTTTCGCAGGCGACGTTGCAGCCGTGTTTAAGCGCAAGCATCGTCATGGGCTTATGCCCCATGTTCGGGGTACAGACGGAGACAAGATCGGGCTTTTCTTTGAGGATCATCTCCTCGGCATCGGTATACCAATGCGCAATGCCGTGCCGTTTTGCGGTTCCTTCGGCGGAGACGGGGTTCACATCGCAGATGGCGACGAGATCCACCAGCTCGGGGATGGCAAGATAGGCGGGGATATGCGCGGCATTGGCAATCATGCCAGCGCTGATGACGACAACCTTGAGTTTACTCTCGTTCATAGCAGGTATCCTTTCTGGAAGAGGTTATGATATTCTTGCCGGAATGCTTGTCCGGTTACCAGTTTTCTTCAATGGCTTCGCCGGTGACGGTGTGCTCGCAAGCGAGCTTGACCGCGTCTACAAAAGAAGCGCGCATATCAAACTCGATCACGCCGTTGATGTCTACATTCACGCGGCGCGTGCTGCCGGCGTAGAGGGTCATGACATCCGCGGGTTTGCCCGCGTCCAGATAGTGGTAGGCGATGGTCATCAGCGGAGAATCCCCCGGGGCGACGTCGCTTAAATACTGCCCGTCCGAGGCGGCGCTGGTGATCAGCCGATAGAACACATAGAAGAGTTCCACATCCATCTGCTTGCCGTTCACGCGGGCATATTGCGTGCCGTCCTGATTTTTGCCGCTCTCGAATGTATAGGTTTTTCCGTCAAAGGAAACCGTGAGGTCCTTCAAATCAAGCCGCAGCGGAGAGAGGAACCAGCGCAGCATAAGCTTGGTGTAGTCAATGTCGACGAACGCGGGTTTTTCAATGACGTAGACTACCTGCGTACCGTCCACGGTGACGAGATATTTCGTGTCATTCAGCTTCACGAGCAACAGCCGATAGTTGACGATATCCGTTTCGCTGTTCTTATAGCCGAAATCCACAACCATTGCGGGGGCGTCAAATCCGAGCTTGCTCAAATCAGCCTCGGTGAGGTTGTAGCCGATGACATCCAGCGCCTGCATGTTGAGCACGGAGCCGAGCATCTCGATACCGTAGGTTTGGTCGAGCTCATAGGTTCCCTTCATGCGAACAATGTGCGTCGCCGGGCCAAAGCTCTTGGCGTCCAGCGTCGCTTTCGCATTGGAAGCGCGCACAGCTTCCACGGTAATCGGTTTTTCAAGCATGGCGCCGGAGAAAGTGATATCCGTGATGGCGGAGAGCGGGCTGGTGACCGCGGGTTTTGGCGTAACTTGAAGCGTGATATACGCTTCCTTACGGCAGAGGAAATAGGCCATATCCTCACCGGAGAAGAGATAAACCGCCTTGTCGCCCTCTACCTGGCCGTAATAGTTGCCGCTGACAACCTCCTCGGCGCCGATGGTCATGCCAAACGCACTCTTGTCATTGAAAGCGACGCGGATGGTCGCCTGCGGCTGATCCAGACCATATTCGGAGAGGTCGTCCGGAGTGGCGTCAACACGCTTGAGCGCGCCGAATGCGCTGCCATGATAGAGCAGTTCGTAGAACCCTTCGACGTTGATCAGCCACGCGGGGATATCGTCCACTACATATCCGCCATCCTGCGCGGTGACCTTGTAGGTTCCCGTGGGATTCGTGATCTCCATCGCAGCGATGTCGGAGGGCTGTTTTTCAAGAAACACGACAACCGCGCCCGCATTGGAAGCGGGATTGAGCGTAAGCAGCAGATAGGCCGCGCCCAGTAGCAGCACTGCGACAAACGAAACGAGAACCCACTTGACGAGTTTTCCGCTCATGTCAGCGATACCTCCGCGTGAGCCAGACGGCGATGCCCGTGCCGAGAATGAGCAGCGGCAGCCCCGCGCAGAGAACGATGCCGAGGGTGCTTGCCGCGCCCGTGGTCACACCGAGCGTATTCCCCGCGAGCGATTTGGGCGCGATGGAGATCGTATCCTCGCGATTGGTCAGCGTGTTAAACAGCGCCACGAGATAGGAGGCGTTGTTGAGCGAGGTATTGGAGATGCTCGTTGCGGCAAAGAGATAGCTCGATGCGCTGACGACCACGTTGGATTGCTTTTCGTGATCGCCGGAGGCGATTTTCCAACTGGTCAGCGTCAGCGCGGGCATCGGTCCCCACTGCGTCGCCATGCTGGCGGTGAAACTGTCGTCCGCCGTGCTGGGGCGAACGCCCGCCGTCTCATAGAAGGAGAGCAGCGTATCCACAAATCGATTGTCCTTGTTGGTAAACACCAGCGACAGCGGGCGGCTCAGTGGCAGTAACACTGGGTTTTTGCTGTCCTTGAGCTTGGCCGTGTAGTCCGCGTTGGTATAGTTTGCCAGCGGGTAATAGGGCTGATAGCTGTAGGCGCGATCCTTGCTGGTTTCAAATACCGCTCCGTCGCCGACCGAAACACCCCACTCGCGCAGGAATGCGTCGAGGTTTGGCGTTGGCGGCTGGGAGACATCCGCCGCGTAGAGCAGCGTCTTGCCATAGTTGCCACCGTTGTAGAGGAAGGCGTCAAACTTATCCAAAACGTCGGTGGAGAGATCGACCGCAGGCGCGAGCAGCAGCAGAATGTCATAGTGATCCAGCGGATCGGTGACCATGTTTGCGCTGGAGACGACAAAGTTGTTGTCCGAGAGCACGCTTTTGAGCGCGTCTGTGTCCGTAAACACATCGTTGCCGGAGAGAATGGCGATATTCACCGGGTTTTCGGTGGTCACGCTGACGATGGCGCTGGTAAGCGCCTCCTCCGCGCGGGAGGATTCGATGGCGAGCGACTGATCCTCCGTATAGGTGTAGTTAAACAGGCTTGCAAGCGGGAGTTGCTTGAGCCCACGATTGCTCTTGACCAGTGTATCTCCGTCCTTTAGGGTCAAGTCGGGATACTGCGCGGCAAAGGTCGGGTCCGCCGTATAGTCGATATATTGCAGCTTGATCCGCGGGCTGTATTTCGGATACTGCTCTAGAATGCGCTGCGCTTGAACGAAATATGCGTTACCGGCAAAGCTGCCGTCATTTGCGAGCACGTAGAGCGTGATGTCGTCTGTCAGTCCATCCAGCACCTGCTTGGTGTCGTCGCCGATTTGATAGGCGGCGTTGGCGGTGAGATCATAGCTCAAGGAGTAGCGGTTGCCCAACGTATAGACGACGATGTTGAGCAGGAATGCAACTCCGATCATCAGCACGACGAGCAGCGCAAACAGCGCGTTGAGTTTGAAGGCTTCGTTGGTGCGGTTCATGCGTTTCATATGTTTTTCCCTCCCTTAGCTCCAGCGCCGGCGCTCGAGCGTCACGATGGAAAACAGAATGAACAGCGCGGAGACGCTCAGAAAAAACACCGCGTTTGGCAGATCGACCACACCGAGCGTAAACGGCTCATAGCGGGTTTGAAAGGAGAGATTGGAAAAGACCGCCTGCCAGAACTTGCTGGAGATGACATACGAAATCGCGTCCACCAGCACGAGAAACAGGCTTACCGCAAACCCCATCACGGCGGCGATGACCTGGCTTTCGGTCAAAGAGGAGAGGAAGAGGCAAACCGCGATGAGCGCGAGCCCGAGCAGCGCGAGCCCGAGGAAGTTGCCAATCACGCTCGGCCAATCCACAGGGGCGACAAACGAGGTAATCACAGCGTCCAAAAGCGTGGCCGAGATTGCGATTAAAAACACGACGACGGCGGCAAAATATTTGCCGAGCACGATATCCGCGCGCGAGACGGGCGCGGTTAAGAGGAGCTGATCGGTCTTTGCGCGCTTCTCCTCGCTCATAAGGCGCATGGTCAGCACCGGAACCAGAAACAGCACCACGGAGAAGAGCATGTCAAAGAGCGTGGTAAAATCCGTCGTATTGCCGTAGAGATTATAGGTGAAGAAGTAATAGTTGGTGAAGAAGAATGCCACCGCGATGATGACATAGCCCAGCGGGGCGTTGAAATAGGCGCGCAGTTCGCGCTTAAAAATCGCGTTCATTGTGCCGCCTCCTTTGCTCCGTCGCGTCCGGTCAGGTGCAGGAATACATCCTCCAGAGAGAGCTCGCCGCCATAGGTATGCAGCAGCGGCAGGTTCGCCTTGGCCAGCGCGAAGAACACGTCGGCGCGGATGTCGCTGCCTGCCTTGCCCTCCACAACGCAGTCCTGCGTGCCGAGCTCCCGCTGGGGAAGCGCGGAGACGCGCTTGACCTTCGGCAGCCCCGAAAGCGCCGCCTCAATCTCCTTCTGCGTGCCGCGCACACGGATGGCCAGGCGGTGGTTGGTTTGAATATTCTGCATGAGGCTGTCCGGTGAAGCGTCCGCAATCACGCGGCCTTCGTGGATCACGATCACGCGCGAGCAGATCGCCTGTATCTCCGAGAGAATATGGGAGGAGACGATGACAGTGCTGTCATGTCCGCTGTCCTTGATGAGCTGGCGAATCTCGATGATCTGCGAGGGATCAAGACCAACCGTCGGCTCATCGAGAATCAATACCTTCGGGCTGCCAACGAGCGCCTGGGCAAACCCCACGCGCTGGCGATAGCCCTTGCTCAGGTTTCGAATCATGCGGCCGGTCATCTTTGTGAGCCCGACGCGCGCGCAGATATCGAGCAGATGCTGTCTGCGCTTTGCCTTGTCCCGGGGATACCCCTTGAGATCGCAGACAAAGTCGAGATACTCCAGCACGCGCATATCCGGATAAAACGAAAACTGCTCCGGCAAATAACCGATCTGGCGTTTGCAGGCTGCGGGATCTTTCTGAATATCGTGCCCATCGATGGAAACCGTACCCGCAGTTGCGCTGATGTAGCCGGTGAGGATATTCATTGTCGTGCTCTTACCCGCGCCGTTGAGGCCAAGCAGGCCAACGATTTCGCCGGGTTGAATGGAAAATGAAATTCCCTTGAGCGCTTCTTTTTCCCCGTAGCGCTTCACGAGATTTTGCACCTGTATCAAAGCTGATCTTCGCTCCTTTGATTGATTCATTCGGATGAAACGGTCGGGACGCCCCGACCCGGAACAACTGTATTATATCGCAAAGGCGGTCGCATGGATAACAATCTGCACACATGATGCGCAAAGCGCGGCCGCCGAAGAGACGCGTTCGGCGCGGCAGGCGAAAATCACCGCGCCGCGCCGGAAGACAGAGGGGCGCAAAGACTACATGCAATCCAGGCAGGCCGCGCCGATGGTGCCGGCGGCGTTGCCGAGCGTTGCGCGGATGGCGGGCGGGCAGCCGATGATATCCGACGCAAAGACATACTTGGGCAGCTTTGCGTTGAGCGGCTTCATGAGGTAGTCCCCCGCGTCGCAGATGCCGCCGCCAATGAGGATGACCTCCGGGCGGAAAAGATTGACGAGCGAACCGATTCCGTTGGCGACATATTCCAGATAGGTGTCGATCACCTGCTGTGCGGTAGCGTCGCCGGAGATGGCGCAGTCAAAGATGATCTTGCCGTTGAGTCTCCCGCCATTTTGCAGCGCAGCCGCGCCGAGGCAACTCTCCGGATGCAGCTCCGCCGCGGCGTGCGCCTGCTGAATCAAGGCGGCAACCGAACCGTAAGCCTCCAGGCAACCGTACAGGCCGCAGGTGCACTGCAAACCGCCGTGCACAATCACCGTGTGTCCGGGCTCCATGCCCATGCCGTCCGCACCGAGATAAAGCTTTCCGTCCATGATGATGCCGCCGCCGACGCCTGTGCCGAGGGTGATCATGAACACGTCCTTCTTGCCGCGGCCGGCGCCCGCGATGGCTTCGCCGACCACCGCGCAGTTTGCGTCGTTGCCGATATACACCGGAACGGGGATATGCTTTTTCAGCTCTTCGCGAAGCGGCGCGTTGCGCCAGTTGGTATTATTGGCAAACACCAGCAGGCCGGAGTGCGGATTGATGCAGCTTGGAACACCGACGCCCACGCAGGGGAAATCTTCAAACGTCAGCCCGCACATGGCGGCGACATCCTTTGCCGCCTGCGCCATATCCGCGACAACCACCTCGAAGGGGCGCTCCGGCCCCGTCGGGATCACGTGCCGCTTGATGATGTTGTAGTGCTCGTCCACGACGCCGGTCTTGATGTCCGTGCCGCCCATGTCGATCGCCAGACGAAATTGGGACATTGTCTTCCTCCTTATACGCCGACGCGCTTGAGTTTGGAATCGACAAATCCCTTGGCGCGCGGGATATCGCTCAGATCAAGGTGTTCGATGATGAGCGGGATGTTCGGGTGGTCCTGACTCAAGAGCTTGGCATACAGATCGTAGTTGAGGATGCCGAGTCCGGCCGCGGGAAGCTCCACCGCGCCGGAACCGCGGAAGGTATGGGACTCGTCCGCGTCGATATCAGCGTGTTTTTCGCCGGTGTCGGTCGCGATGGCGATGTCCTTCGCGTGCGCAATCTTGATATAGGGCGAAAGGCGGGCGAAGATGCTCTCGATCGTTCCGTCCACGTCCCGGATGGTCTTGTCGTCAAAATAATTCGTCGGGTCGCAGAGAAGACCCAACGCGGGGCTGTTGACCGCGCGGAACATCTGCTCCACCTGATCGACGGAGCCGATGATGTTGTTGACATAGTTTTCAACGATAAACGTTGCGCCCCAGTCCTCGGCATAGGCCGCGAGGTCGCGGATGATCTCGATGGTCTCCTCAAACACGGCGGGGCTTGCGTTTTTGTCGTGCCAGACCCAGTCGCTCTCCGGGTTGCAGGTGCCCGTCTCGCTCGCGACATATGGGCAACCCAGCTCGCGCGCATAGCGCAGCATCATCTTGAGATAGTCGATGTTGGACTTGCGATGATCGGGGTCGGGATGGATGATGTTGGTATAGCCGGAAACGGCGACGATGGGCAGGTTGGCGTCGCGAAACGCGTCCCGAATCCAGCGCGCCTTTTCCTTGGTCAGAGGTTCCTTTGTCGCGTCAAAATCCTTAAAGGAGATATCGAGTTGAACACAGTTAAAATCGCTGGCCTTGATGCGGCGGATGACCTCGTCCAGCGCGAAGGGATAATATCCGGTAAAGATACCAACTTGAATCATGGGGCAAACCTCCTGAAAAAATATTCTGTATGATCGGGATGATCCAATCGTTTTAGTCCAAAACCTCTTCCAGACGGACGGACCGGCGCTCGCGAATGGAGCGATAGCACGCCTCAACACAGGCGATGGTGTTTAGATTGTCCTCGGCGGAGATCTCCGGCGCGCGGTTCTCTTCAATCGCGGTGAGCAATCCGGCCATCGTTCCCTCGAACGCATCCGGGAACCAGACGGTGTCCCAGCTCGGCGCGATCCAGACATGCGGATAACGCTTGCTGGTGAAGCGCAGGGTGCTCGGGTTATGTTCGGGATATTTCGGCCAGCCGATGGTGCCTTCCGCCATGCCTTCGGTTCCTTCGATCCGCCATTTGATATAGGTGTCCTTTTCGCAGGGATCTTCCGGCCAGGCCCAAACGTCGTCCAGCGAGGTTGCCATCAGGCCGTCCGCATACTGGAAGGTATACTGCGTAATGCCGTCCACATGCGGAAACTTGCTGCGCGGATCCGTGCGGCAGACACAGGTGACCCACTCCGGATTGCCGAAGAGATAGCGGAACGCGTCCACGTGGTGGATGCCCATGCCGAAGATTTCCAGCTTGTCATATTCCTTTAAAAACGGTTGCCAGTGCGGAATAGCGCGCATCTCGATGGTCGCGATGACGGGTTCCCCCAGTTCCTTTGTATCCAACAGGTATTTCAGCGCGCGCATGGATTGATCGCAGCGCATATTGGAATTCACCGCAATGGCCTTACCCGATTCCTGACCCGCGCGGACGATCTCCCGCGCGCGGGAAAGCGACATTTCAATTGGCTTCTGGCAGAGGATGCCGTGGATATGCTCCTGCCTGCAGGCGGCCTGCACGATCTCCAACTGTTGATCCGGCGGGAAGGCAATGTCGAGAACCTCAATCGACTCATCCGAAATGAGCTCCTGCCAGGTATCATAGGTTTTCGGGATGGCGCGCAGCTCGGCAACGTTCATCGCGTGAGCGGGCGTGCGGGAGGCGATGGCGACGGGGTTGAAGCCTGCGTTTTTGTAGGCGACGAGATGGCAGTCCGCCATGATGAACCCCGCGCCGATGCAGCCGATGCGCCAGTCCTTGCGCTTTGGCTGGGGGAATTTTGTTGCGTCAATGAGTTTTTGAATGATTTGCTCCATGATCATAAACCTCCTTGCTGAGCTGGGACGCGAAAAAAGCTTACATAGGCGTTTGATATTCACGTGCTTGGAAGCATTAAACAGGAAGGCACCGGCCGGTGACGAAACAACGGAGAATGGGAGACGGGCGAAGATGTTTTGGAAAGATGACGAACGATCAATTCCCAAAGGTGGTTTCGCCGGAAAACCGCGCCAGAGGCCGGGCGTTAGGAAGCGCGCGTACGATCGGAATAATGTTTCATACATATTGTACCGATCCGAAGCGGAAAATGCAACTGATTGACGGAATGAAACATGAAAAAAGTCACCGGTAAAGGAGGCGCGGCGGCGTTGGCGCGGAAAACAGACGGATAAAAAGATTGCGCGGGCTGACGGATGATACTTTGGGAAAATGAGCCATTGCCTGTTTGAATGAACTCTGCTATGATTGATTTGTATGGATCAAATGAGGCCGATTTGCCCATTTTGATCATCCGTTCTTACTCCTCACGTAACCTTGTAAACTTCAATTCAGAAAGGGGTTTCACTCTATGGAACGCACCAAGGTAGCCATTCTGGGCTGCGGCTTTATCGCCGAAATCCATGCCTCCTCCTACAAGAGATTCGTTCGGGATGCGGAGGTTGTCGCGGTCTACTCGCACAATCTGGAAAAAGCGAAACACTTTGCAAAAGAGATGGGGATCCCCGCCGCCTATGACGACGTGGACAAGCTGCTTGCCGGGACAGACTGCGATGTGATCGACGTTTGCCTGCCGAACTATCTGCACCACGGCGTCTGCCTCAAGGCCGCGAAGGCAAAGAAGCATGTCATCGTTGAAAAACCGCTTTGCCTGTCTATCGCCGAGGCGGACGAGATGATCGCCGCCTGCAAGGAAAACGGCAAGCTGCTTCTATATGCCGAGGAACTCTGCTTTGCCCCGAAATATGAGCGCGTGCGCCATATTGTTGAGAGCGGCGCGGTCGGCAGCGTCTATATGCTCCGGCAGGCGGAGAAGCACAGCGGGCCGCACAGCCGCTGGTTCTATGAGAGCGACAAGGCGGGCGGCGGCGTTATGATGGACATGGGCTGCCACGCCATTGCCTGGTTTCTCTGGATGCTCAAGGACGCGACCCCGGTCAATGTCTACGGCAACTTCCTCAAGGTGATGCACGATACGGACGCGGAGGATCACGCTATCACGCAGATCGAGTTCTCCCGCGGCGGCAAAACCGTGCTCTGCGTGGGTGAGGACAGCTGGGCCAAGCACGGTGGCATGCAGGACTGCATCGAGGTATATGGCGACAAGGGCGTAGCCTATTCTGACTTGTTCCAGGGGAACTCCTCGCAGATGTATAGCCTCGACGGATACGACTACGCCAGCGAGAAGGCGGGCGCAACCACGGGCTGGACATTCCCGGTGTTTGAGGAAGCGTTCAACCAGGGCTACCCGCAGGAATTGACCCATTTTATCGACTGCATCCGCAACGGCGCGACTCCGCTGACAGACGGCGAATACGGCAAGCGCGTGCTGGAGATCATCCATGCGGCGTACACCTCCGCAAAAGAAGGCAAAAAGGTCGCGCTGCCCTATGTTTCCAATGCCAAGAAACCCGTGGATAACTGGAGATAAAACACCTGTATGATTCGATTTACGGATGACAAGGCCGTTGGCGAATATATCGCCGGCGGCATTGCGAAAATTATAAAAAACAAACCGGATGCGCTGATCTGCATCGCGGCGGGTACGACCTCGTTTCCCGTGTTCGAGGCGCTGCTTGCCAGAAAAGCGGCCGGAACGGTCAGTTTCGATCAGGCGTCGTTCATTGGTATGGACGAATGGCTGGGGCTATCGATGGACGCCGACGGCGCGATGGCTGACTTTCTCAAACGATACTTTCTGGATCAGGCCGGCTTCGGGGACGTTTTCCTCTTTGACGGTATGGCGGATCCCGAAAGTGAGTGTATTCGCGCGGAGTCCTTCATCGCAAAGCACGGTAATTTCGACGCGATTGTATTCGGCGTTGGCGTCAACGGGCATGTTGCCCTCAATGAGCCGGGCGTAGACCCGACGCTTAGAACGCATGTCGCCGAGGTGTCCAGCGTGACCGCCAACGTTGCGCAGAAGTATTTCGAGGGTGAGACGCCGAAGCTTGCCCGGGGGGTCACCATCGGCATCGGCAATGCCTGCGAGGCGCGGAAGCTCTATGTCATGGCAAACTCTCCGCAGAAGCGGCCGGTGGTGGAACGCGCGATCGAGCTCCTCGCCAAAGCGAAGACCTCGGTCGATCTGCCGATGAGCTTTGTGCTCAACCTCCCGCAGACGGAGTTCTGCGTGACCGACGACGTGTTCGAGTAATCATTGCGGCGCCCCTTTCCAATACTCGGGGCCGCGCAGCCAGTGAATGACGCAGCAAACCAAACAAAAAGAGCCATATGGCTCTTTTTGTTTGGTTTGCCTGCCAGTTAGTGTTTGCGCGAGCTGTACTCCTTCGCGTAGCGAAAGAGTTCCTGCACATTCTCCACCGGTGTGTCGATTTGCAGATGGTTGGCGGGGGCGAGAATGTAACCGCCGTTGCGATAGAGCGCGTCAACGCGCGTCTCCACCTCGCGGCGCACGTCCTCAATGGTGCCCGGCATCGCTCTTTGCAGATCGATTGCGCCGTGGAAGCAGAGTTTGTCGCCATAGGTCGCCTTGATGAGGGCGGAGTCCATACCGGTAGCGAGCGGCTGCAGGGGATTCAGAATGTCCACGCCGGTCTCGATCAAGTCGGGAATCAACGGGAATACCGCGCCGCAGGTATGGAAGAAGATCTTTGCCTTGGGCGCGCGCTCGCGGATGGCTGCGATGATCTTTTGATAGCGCGGCTTCTGATACTTGCGGAAGATATCCGGCGAGACTAAAAGGCCGCCCTGCGTGCCGAAATCTTCGCTGATCTCGACGATGTCCACGTCCCCGTCGATCTCCTCGAGCATCATGCAGTACAGGTCGATCTTCACCTGCATGATGCGGTCGCAGATTGCGTTCGCCATATCCTCGTCCGTGAGCAGATCGCACAGAAAATTTTGGAATCCGCGCAGATAGCCGCCATGCTCTAAGAAGCCCAGCGAGGTGACAAACTTTGCCGAAACCGCAAAGTCCGTGTTTTTGCGCAGGTACGCTACGCGTTCCTTGAGCCCTTCCACGCGGCTGCGGTCGGTCGTGTTTGGCCAGATGGGGTGCGCCATGACCTCGTCCGCGTCCTCCGCGTTTTCCAGCGGGGATTCAAGGCACTGCACCTCGCCCGCATAGAGGCGCATCTTGACGCCCCATTCGTCGATATACGAGCCGTCCGGCTGCATGGTGATGGGCTGGCTTTTTGCGCTTTTGATGGAGATATGGCGAAAATCCGTATCAAACGCGTTGAGGATACGCTCGTCGTAATAGCTGGAGGTGCGCCCCGTGCGATAGGGGGGGATATCGCCCTGAATGCCTAACATATCGCGCACCTTGAAATAGAGGCCGTCCACCATATTGCAGGTACTGCCGCAGAGATCCATTGGTACGCGGTCGGTGTCCTTGTGGTCTAGCGCGAGAAGAACCCGCTCGCGATGGGAAAGTTGATTCATGTTTTACCTCGTGTCAGATGTTTGGATGCGGCGTTTTTTGCCGCTTGCCTTGCGAAGGATTACAGATATTGCCTCATAAAGCGGTAGGACTGCTCAATGCCCTGCTTGACATCGGCAACGCAGCTTTCAAATGCGCGGTCCTCCACCTCGATGCAGGCATATCCCTTATAGCGGATGTTGTTGAGCGCGGAGACGAATGCGCCGAAGTCCACGCCGCCGAGGCCGGGGAGCTTTGGCGAATGCCAGAGCGCGGGGTAGGAGAACACACCGTATTCGTCTACCTTGTCCTGATGGATCTGGATATCCTTAAAGTGAACATGGAAGATCTTGTCCTTGAACTCGTAAAGCGGCTTGACATAATCCGCGCCGATCAAATACGGGTGGGAAGGGTCATAGTTCAGGCCGAGAAAATCCGAGGGGATGCGCTTGAACATCTCCCGCCAAATATACGGCGTGCTGGCGAGGTTGTTGCCGCCGGGCCACTCGTTGACGGTGTAAAGCATCGGGCAGTTCTCAATGCCGATGCGGACGCCCTTCTGCTCGGCATAGGCGACGATGGGCTTCCAGACCAGCTCGAATTTGTCGAGATTTTCCTCCACGGTCTTGGTCTTGTCCTTGCCGATGAAGGTGGTGATCATATTGACGCCCATGAGCGCGGAGGCGTCGATGAGCTTATACAGATGCGCGATGGCAACCTTGGAGGCCTCTTCGTCCGCGTCCATCGGATTTGGATAATAACCAAGCGAGGAGATGGCGACGCCGCGCTGCTCGGCATAGTTGCGATAATACAGCAGCTTTGCGCTGTCGCTTTCGTCCAGGTCGATATGCGTGATACCGGCATAGCGGCGAACCGCCTTGCCCTTTGGCCAGCAGCAGACCTCGACGCACGTAAAACCGACGCCCGCAGCGTAGTCGATGAGCGCTTCAAAGCTCTCGTCGGGTAAAATTGCGGAGACAAGCCCGAGTTTCATCATAGCAATGTTCCTCCTAATTCAAGCAATATGTTAATGTTCTCTTACGCGGGAGCGATTCAGAGTTTGGCGATTGCGTCGGCGAGGAAACGGACGGCCATGCGAATGTCCTCCGCGCCGTTTTTCACCTCGCGCTCAATGGTGAGGTATCCGTCATATCCGGTCTCTTTCAGCGCCGAGAGATACTCGCCCCAGCGCACATCGCCCTCGCCCAGCGGGGTTTCGATCAGTACGCCCTGGGACTGCATCCACTCCAGTCCACCCTCGGCAAAACCGTGATAGAACGACTCCGCATCCACGGGAACCAGATTTTTCCCGTCCTTTGCGTGCGTGTGCACGATGCGCTTGCCCGCGATGCGGACGCCTTCGACAGGATCCACACCCGTCACCATCACGATGTTCGCCGGGTCATAGTTAATGCCGATGCCGGGGCCGCAGTCGTCGATAAAACGGCTGAGCACATCGATCGGCTCCGGCCCTGTCTCGACGGCGATCGAACACCCGCGTTTAGCGGCATAGGCGCCGATCTCGGCGCAGGCCGCGCGCATGATTGCATAGCGCGGGTGATTCCTGTTTTTTGGCACAACGCCGATATGCGTCGTGACCACATGGCAGCCGAGCTCAAGACCGAGGTCGATCACCTTTTTCAGGTAGGCGATCTTCTCCGGATTGTCCTCCGTGCGCTCAAGGCCGTAGCCGCCGAGCTCGCCGCAGAGCGCGGTCACCGCCTGGCCGCATTCGATCAGTGTGTTTTTCACGCGCTGAACGTCTTCTTGCGAGATGGTGCGCGGGTCGAGCTCACCGGCGGCGTAGATCTGGACGCCTTCGGCTCCACAGCGCTGGGACTCGCGTATTCCCTCAATAAGACCTACTCCAAACCAGTCTGCGAGCGTTGCTATTTTGAACATACCGGCTCCTTACTCGTCAACCTTGACCCAGCGATCCGCGCGCGCGCTGCGGACAACCGCGTCGCACAACTGCATCTCGCGCAGGCCGTCCTCGAAGGTTGCAAACTCGCGTTTGCCCGTATCGCCGGCTTCCACCGCCGCGTAGATGGCCTTGAAGTTTTGCTTAAAGGTGTCGGGGAACCCTTCGACATGTCCGCCGGGATAGCTGATAGAAGCGCGCGCGAGCGGGCTGAGAATGGAAGGATCCTTCGCGGCCTTCTGATTGAAGGTGTCGCGACGGCCGATCCAGAGCTCGTTGCTGTCCTCGCTGTCCCAGTGCAGGGAGCATTTGCTGCCTGCGATCGAGAGCAAAATCTGATTTTTTCTGCCCGCGTACACCTGGCTGATGGTGCAGGTCCCGTGCGCGCCGTTGTTAAAGCGGAAGAGAACGGTGCAGTAGTCCTCGGTGCCAATGGGTTTTTCTTCATAATCCTCGGGGCGCAGAGCCATGCCGGAGAAGGTCTCGATGGGCTTGAGCGGCTTTCTACGCACCTTGTGGAAGGTTTCAAAATCGGCCATGAGCTCGACCACGCGCAGGCCGGTTGAGGACTCCACGAGGTCGATCCAATGCGAGCCAATGTCCGCGAAAGCGCGGCTTTCTCCGCTGACCTCCGGTTCGAGACGCCAGCTGTAATCCGTGTCATAATACAGCCAGTCCTGCAGATATCCGCCGTGGATGGTGCGGATGTCTCCCACCTCTCCGCTTGCGATCATGGCCTTGGCCTGCATAATCTGCGGATACCAGCGGCAGTTAAAGTTCACGCCGGTGATAATCTTATGTTCGCGCGCATAGGCGGCGAGTTCCTTTGCTTCGTTCAGCGTCTTGGTCAGCGGTTTTTCGCAGATGACCGCGATGTTGCGCTGCATGGCGTACATCGCCATCTCATAGTGCGAGGAGTTGGGGGTGCAGATGTGCACGACGTCGGGCTTTTCCGTGTCGAGCATCTCCTTGTAGTCGTCATAGCCTTTGGGGACAAAGAACGCATCCGCCTTTGCCTGCGCGTTGGGAATATCGGAAAGCGCGACCACTTCCACATTGCCAAGCCGCCGAAGCGCCTCGATATGCGCAGCCCCGATGAAGCCGACGCCGATGACGCACGCTCTGAACTTTTTCATAAAACAAGCCTCCTTTTACGAAATGAGAAAGATGATTTGCTGACTAAATTATATGCGAAAGGGAGCGGGGGTTTCAAGATGTTACGGACAATTTGTATCGTACTTTTTACTGGAGTGACATTCTTGTATTGTTCAGACAAGCGCGTCGGAGGGTTGGGGGGGATCCGAACCGCCCCTACATTCCACCAAATTCGTCGATTCATTCGCCGAATTTGTGAAAAAGTGGCGCGATTCGCGTCATTTTAACCCAAAGTAAAACCCATCGGCAGAGTCCGCAGGACTTTGTCGATGGGCTGAGCCTTCCCGCATGAGATGCGGGAAGGCTGTCTACCGTCATACAATCGTATCGATTAACCTTTGAGCTGGCCCAATACGTCCAGCGGCAGGTGGTTCATGATTGCGCCGTTCGGGTTGAGGATCATATCCTCGTCCAGATTCAAGCCGAACATCGCGCCGTCATGCACCGCGGCGTTGAGATTGCGCGGACGGATTGCGTCGCCCGCATTGAATACGGGGATGCCCGCCTTGCTGAGCTCGGCAAAGAACGCGTCGTTTGCGCGCGTGTGGCAGGAGACGACGGTATCGATGGCGAGCTTCGTGCGGACGAAATCGCGATCCTGAATCTCCACCTCGCCCTCACGGACGGCGTAAACCGTGCTGCTCTCGATGACCTTGACGGGGAACTTGAACGGCTTGGAGGAGAGCGCCTCCGCGTCCGTCTGCTGAAAACGCTTGCGGAGGACATACATATGGATGACCTCAACCGAGCTGCCGAACTCCTTGCCCTCGGTGACGATGGTGACATCCTTGCCGATGGAGGCGAGGTAGGCCGCCGTGTCCGTCGCTGCGTAATGATCGCCCCAGACGAGCACGCGCTCACCCGCCTTGACCGGGGTGCGCTTGCCGGGGTGGAACTCACAGTTGACCTTCGGGCAGGCAATCACGCCCTCAAAGCCGACCACGCGCTCGCTGCCGAGGCAATCCGGCACATAGCTGGAAGCGCCGGTCGCGTTGAGCACTGCGTCGAATCCCTTGAGGTCCTCCACGGTGGGGATGGTGTTCAGGCGAACTTCAACGGGGAGCTTCTTGATCTGGTTGCGAATCCAGTCCGCATACCACTTCATCTTTTCCTTGCCGGGTGTCATGCAGCAGCCGAGGATAGCGCCGCCGAGTTCCCCCGTCTTTTCAAACAGCGTGACGCGGTGGCCGCGGACACTCGCGATGCGCGCCGCCTCCATACCCGCGGGGCCGCCGCCTACGATGGCGACCGAGAGCGCCTTTTTCGCGGGGACGAGGGACTCAAACGCCTCGTTGCCGCAGGCGGGGTTGATCGCGCAGCCGATCTCTTTTTTCGCCATCATGCTCTCCTGCCAGCAGCCGGTGAGGCAGCTGATGCAGCGGCGAATCTCGCAGGCTCGGTTCATCTTGGCCTTGACCGGCCAATAGGGGTCCGCAAGAATCTGGCGCGAAAGGCCGACTATATCCGTCTCGCCCTTGGCGATCATGGACTCGCAAAATTCGGGGTTGCGCAGCGTGTGGCTGTTGATCACGGGAATCTTGACCGCCTGTTTGACCGCGATGGAGGCATAGGCCGTCCAGCCCTCGGGATAATACATCGGGTCGAAGCCCGCGCCGGGACTCTCCTGAATGCACTGACTTAGGTCGAGCGCGGCAACACCCGCGCGCTCGAACGCTTTTGCAACCTCGACGCTCTCGGCGATTTCACGTCCGCCGGCAACCCACTCATCCGCAGAAAAGCGCACAAGGATCGGGAAATCCCGGCCGCACTTTTTCTGGATCTGGTCGATGATGGCGAGCGGAAAGCGCATGCGGTTTTCAAAACTGCCGCCGAAGCGATCGATCCTGCGGTTGAGCAGGGGGCTCATAAACTGCGAAATCAGATAGCCGTGTGCGGCGTGGAGCTCCACGCCGTCAAATCCCGCCTGCTTGACGCGCCAGGCGGCATCCGAGAACTTCTCGACCATGTCGAGCACTTCCTCGGTTGTCATCGCGCGGACGGGCTTGCCCTTTTCCTCCGCGTTGGCATAGACGATCTCGTGACCCGCCGACCAGGGGAGCTTGAGCACCATGTCGTTTGTGCTCATGGTGTTGTAGCGCGGGATGGCGCACTGCCGGCCGGGATGTTGGAGTTGTACCACGCATTTTGCGCCGTAGCGATGCATGGACGCGGCGAGACGCGTAAGGCCGGGGATGAAATTATCGGCATCCGCCACAAGGCAGGTCACGGTCGGGCGTCCGGTCGCGCTGTCCGGCGTTGTTGCGCCGACGATGACGAGCCCGGTGCCGCCCTTGGCGATCTCGCTGTGGTGATAGATATCCCGTTCACTGACAGAGCCGTCGGCATTGGAAGAACTGACGTCCGTCGGCACATGACAAATGCGATTGGGCACGAGCATGTTGCCAATCTGGATGGGTTCAAAGAGATGCGGATACGCTTGCATAATCGTTTGCCTCCAAGATCAATAGTATTCGGTTGCGTGTTTGTTGGTTCATCCTATTTGGCCGGAGATGGTGTTGGTTGGTCGGCCATGACGAGACGGATGGAGAAACGTAAAAACCTATTATTGATGATAACACCCTTTTCCATTTGTTTCAAACAATTAATCGGGTTATTTTATTTTTTTCACGGGAAGTTCGAAATACCTTTTTAAAAAACGGATATCGCGCCGGAAGGGCCGCAATATCCTGCGATGGGCGCAGTGATCTGGCAAAAAAGAAATACGCCCCTTCGCAAAACGGCGAAAGGGCGCTTGTGATCCTTTGGAGGGGCGGGGGCTCAGCTCGCCGCCTGGCAGAACTTCACGGCCTGAATCGCCGCGCTGGTTGCGTCGGGCGTGTAGCTATCCGCGCCAATCTGCTCGCAGAAAGACTGCGTAATCGGCGCGCCGCCAACCATGATCTTCACCTTGCTGCGAAGCCCCGCTTTTTCAACAGCCTCCACGACATCCTTCATGACGTTCATCGTGGTGGTGAGCAGCGCGGAACAGCAGATGACTTGACAATTGCTCTCGATGGCCGCCTCTACGAAGGTTTCCGGCAGGACATCGGTTCCGAGGTCGACCACCTCAAGACCCTTGCCTTCCATCATCAGACGGACAAGGTTTTTGCCGATATCATGCAGGTCCCCTTTGACGGTGCCGATGATAACCTTACCGGCGGATTTTACGCCCTCCTCCTGAAGCAGGGGCTTGAGCACCTCGACGCCCATGTTCATTGCGCGCGCGGCAACCAGAACCTCCGGCACAAAAACCTCGTTGTTCTTGAACTTTTCGCCGATGATGCCCATGCCGCTCAGCAGGCCGTTCTCCAGAATATCCTGCGCGCTCAATCCCTCTTCAATTGCTGTTGCGACCAGCTGTTTGACAACCTTTGCCTTCCCTTCCTGCAGCTGCAGGGAGATTTCGTCTAAAATCGCCATAGGGGCCCTCCGTCATATTTTTTCTTTTTTCAGAAGCAGACGCTTCGTATTTACATATGCATTATAGCAAGCATAAACCCGAATCGAATAGTATTCTGATGTGATTTATGGTAAAACCATATTGGGTTTTGAAAACCTGCATGAATCTACAATCGAAGACATGAGATTACAATTATTGATGAGCGGAAGCGGTTATAATGGACGCAACAAACGGTAAGGAGCGCTATTATGAATCAACCGAAAGATATACTTTTTGCTACACTCCGGCATGAGAAAACGCCGCGCGCGCCCTGGGTTCCCTTTGCCGGCGTGCATGCCGGCAAGCTGATTGGCGCGAATGCGACCGAGATGCTGACGAATGAGGACACGCTTGTCAAGGCGCTTCTGGAGGTAAATAAGCTATATAAGCCCGATGGGCAGCCGGTTGTGTTCGATCTGCAATTGGAGGCAGAGGTACTCGGCTGCGAGCTGCTCTGGGCAGACTATGGCCCGCCGTCGATCAAGACGCATCCCCTGGAGTCCACCATGACCGTGCCGTGCTACTGCACCCTGCCGGACGAGACCGACGGGCGGCTGCCGATGGTGCTCTCCGCCATGCGCCGCATGAAGGCAGCGGTTGGCGAAACAACCGCGCTCTACGGGCTTATTTGCGGGCCGTTCACACTGGCAAGCCACCTGCGCGGCAACGACATCTTCATGGATATGTACGATGACGCGGACTATGTCAAGGAACTGCTGGCCTACTGCACGGAGTGCGGCAAGCGCATGAGCAGCTATTATATCGAGGCGGGGATGGACGTGATCGCCGTGGTCGATCCTTTGGTGTCGCAGATTTCCGTGAACCATTTCAGCGAGTTTCTCCACGAGCCGTTTGCCGAGCTTTTCTCGCATATCCGCGAAAAGGGCGCGTTCTCCTCGTTCTTCGTCTGCGGCGACGCGACGCGCAACATCGAGGTAATGTGCAAGACCGCGCCGGATTCCATCTCGATCGACGAAAACGTGAACATCGTCGCCGCAAAAGAGGTGACGGATCGCTATAATATCGCCATCGGCGGCAACATCCCGCTGACCTCCGTCATGCTGCACGGCACGCAGCAGGACAACATGAAATATGTGGTGGACATGCAGGATCGCGTCGCGGCGGATCGCAACTTTATCGTTGCGCCTGGCTGCGATATGCCATATGCTGTTCCGGTAGAGAATGCGATCGGCGCCGCGCAGGCGGTCATTCAACGGGACGAAACGCGCAGGATGACCGAAAACTATACCTCCGCAACGTTTGATATTGACGTGGCGCTGCCGGACTATGAAAACTTGGCAAGGCCGCTGGTCGAGGTCTTCACGCTGGACTCCGCAACCTGCGCCGCCTGCACCTACATGATGGGCGCCGCGGAGATCGCTAAGGCGCATTTTAAGGACCGCATCGATTTGGTTGAATACAAGTTTACCGAAAAGGAAAACATCGCCCGCTGCGTGAAGATGGGGGTAAAAAACCTGCCGAGCATCTATATCAACGGCACGCTCAGATTCTCCTCCATCATCCCGAGCAGGGAGGAGCTGCAATCGGCGATTGAGGCGGTTTTGCCGGCCGGAAAATAAACGGATCCGGTGTTTTTCGCAGGCTCCCGCCCAACGCGGCAGGGAATGCGAAACCGGTGCATCGCGGGGCGAAAGGGGAGAGACGCTTGACCGATTTTTATCTCATCACCGGGTTTCTCGGCGCGGGCAAAACGACGCTGCTGAAGGCCCTGCTGCCGCTGTTTGCGGGCAAGCGAATCCGTCTCATTATCAATGAATTCGGCAAGGCGGGGCTGGATGGCGCGCTGATGCGGGCATATGGGGCGGACGTCGCCGAGATTGTCAACGGTTCCATCTTCTGCGTTTGCCGGCTGGATCAATTCGAAACGGCGCTGCGGGAGGCAATTGCCGACGCGCCGGATGTCATCTTCGTGGAAACCAGCGGGCTGAGCGACCCCGGCGCAATCCGGTCGATCCTCGCTGAACACGAGCGGGCGGGCGCGCTGCGCTATCGCGGCGCGATCTGTCTGGTGGATGTGCCCCGCCTGCATAAGGTTTTAGAGACAGCGCGCGCCTGCAAAAAACAACTTGCTGTGGCAGACCTTGTGTTGCTTAACAAATGCGACATGGTGAGTCAGGAAACGATTCTTTCGGTGGAGCGGGTGCTCGACGGCGTTTGCCTCGCCCCGCGCATCCGCACCTCCTATGGCGCAATCACGAGGGAGCAACTGGACGCGCTGCGGCCTATGGATCATGCGGCGGCTGTGGATCAGCGGCCGGATCTAACGCTGCAAAAGGAGCAGCTGCTCGTCTCCCCGGAGGCTACGAGCAGCCAGGTGCAGCGTATGCTCTCGCTGATTGCGGAGGATACCTACCGCATCAAGGGATTTCTCGCCGTTCGAGACGGGCGCTTTCTGGTGGATTGCGTCGGCGCGGAGGTGCATGTTTCGCCATATGACGGGCACATGGAGCACGAAAACCGGCTGACGCTGCTCGCGGGGGCGGGCATGCCGCTCAGGAGGGCGATACGGCAGCTGGAGCAGGAGTTTGGCGCGCTAGTCATCTGGCAGAAGGGAACCCGGCATGATTGATTTACGGCAGATGATCGAGCAGATTGAGTCGCTCGGCGCCGCGCACGCGGCGGGTATTGAGACGAGCGAGATCCCCTTTGAGGCGGCATTTCGCGCCGCCTGCGAGCAGAATGCCTGTGGATACTATAACCGCTGCTGGACCTGTCCGCCGGACGCAGGCACCATTGACGCGTGCATTGCGCGCGTGAAGGCGTTTCCGCACGCCGTCGTGTTTCAGACCATCCGCGCGCTGGAGGATTCCTTTGATATCGAGGGTATGCACGAGGCGGCGCTGAAGCACAATCAGCTGGTGATCAAGGTGCAGCAGGCGGGGCGCAAGTTCGCGAAAAAGAGCATGGTGCTCGGCGCAGGCTCCTGCGGCGTTTGCCCGAGCTGCACCAAGCCGGACGGCGAACCCTGCCGCTACCCCGACCTTGCGGTGACCTCGATGGAAACCTGCGGGGTGGACGTCTCCACGCTTGCGCGAACGTGCGGGCTTAAGTATATCAACGGCAAGGATACCGTAACCTACTTTGGCATATTGCTGTACGATGCCGAAACATAAGAAAACATGGCTGGCCATACGCGAAACGAGCAAGCGAATGAGAGCATCTGCCAGCATAAAAGGGGAACGATGAGCTATCTATTACGGGCAAAAGACGGCGGAAAAGAGACGCTGATCCCCTGTGAAGCGGGTCAGACCATCGGCGAAGCGCTCAAAATCGGCGGCATTGCGCAGGTTCAGCCCTGCGGTGGTCGCGGCGTCTGCGGCAAATGCAAACTCATTGCCTCCGGTGGCTTGGAGCCGCCGGATCTGGCGGAGGAGGATACGTTGGGCAGCGCGATTCGGCAGGGCATGCGCCTTGCATGCCGCGCGAAGATCGCCGGGGACTGTTCCGTAACGCTGCAAAGCCAGGGGACGATTCAAATCTCCTCCGGAACGGCGAGCCTTGTAAGCGGCGTTGAGCCGTTCTACCAAAACTGGGGTGTCGCGGTGGATATCGGCACCACAACGCTCGCCGCGCAGCTCTATCATGACGGCGCGTTTCAGGGCGACGCGGTTGCGGCAAATCCGCAGAGCGCTTATGGTGCGGATGTGATGACGCGCATTGGCGCTTCGCTTTCCGGACAGCGGGACGCCCTGCAAAAAAGCGTCGTATGCGCAATCGAGACGATGGTGGAAGCGCTCACGTCAGGCAGGGGGATTCGGCCGGACGAAATCGACGCGATGGTGCTCACCGGCAACACGACGATGCTCTATTTGCTGACAGGGCGAACGCCGGAGACGCTGTCACACGCGCCGTTTGCCGCGGATTGTCTCTTCGGCGAGGTGCTGGATGCCAAAGAGATGGGATTTTCTTTCTCTGCGCGGTGCTATCTGCCGCGTTGCATCGCCGCGTTTGTCGGCGCGGATATCACAACCGCAATGCTGGCCAGCGGCATGCTGGGTCAATCTGAAACGGCGCTGCTTGTGGATATCGGCACCAACGGCGAGATGGCGCTCTGGCATGACAATCAGTTGGTTTGTTGTGCAACGGCGGCGGGCCCTGCCTTTGAAGGGGCGGAGATTTCCTGCGGCTGCCATGGAATCCCCGGCGCGGTGGATCATGTTTGGGTGGAAAATGGAACGCCCAGCGCCCATACGATTGGCGAAGCTCCGCCCGTTGGCATCTGCGGCAGCGGCATCATAGACGCGGTTGCAGCGCTGCTCCGGACCGGGGCGGTGGACGAAACGGGAAGACTGGCGAAGCCGGACGCGGAGCGCAACGGCGAATCGGCGGCGCGGGTTGCGGAGGCGGTCTATCTTACGCAGAGGGATATTCGCAGCGTGCAGCTGGCAAAGAGCGCAATCTGTGCGGGCATCCGCACCCTGCTGCACGAGGCTGGGCTGAAGGAGAACGACCTGACGGCGTTCTATATCGCGGGCGGGTTTGGTTCGTTTATCGACCTGAACAGCGCGGCGGAGATCGGCCTGTTTCCCGCGGAGCTCATCGGCGTCGCGCGGGTGATTGGCAACGCGGCGGAGACAGGCGCGGCGATGATGCTGCAGGATTGCGCGCTGCACGCAACCATAGACGGCGCGTTGGATCGGGCAAAGGCTATCGACCTCTCCGCAAACAGCTACTTTATGAACCAATATGTCGAGGGTATGTGTTTTTAAAAGGGATAGATCAACGAACATGCTGCGTAAACGTTTTTAGAATAGAAAGGAAGCAATGTATTATTTGGATGGGAATCCGATCGATGCGGTTGATCTCAAGGCGATGGTCATCAGCAGGGGGGTTAAGGTTTCGCGGGAGGTGTATCGCGCGTTTGAAGGCAAGAAGCGGCTCTCGAAGGATCCTTTGCAGTGCAACACAATGCTGCTGGAGGATGGCACGGTCGTTCAACTGACGGATCTATCGTTCCATATGTCCTATATCAAGAGCGCACTGAGCTGGAGCGCCCTGCAACAACTCAAGTACATATCCGATTTGCATACGCCATTTCAGCTGAGGCTGGACGAGCGCCAGAATCCGGCGCTTTATGATAAAACCCACAAAATCTCGAGCGTCACATTTCCGGAGAAGACTGACTTTTACAAACAAAAAACAGCATCGGGTTTGCCATTTCTTGGAAACGCCGTGCTTCAAGGCACAGAGTGGCTCTCATTCCAGCTGCTCTGGAAATGTGACTTTGCCTGCTCCGGAAATGCATGTCAATATTGCTATTCCGGTGGTGAGCTGGAAACCCTCGTGCAAAAGGGGAAAGCGTTACCGCGATATCCAAGCGATGAAGAGATTGCTGAAATTGTAGACTACGCAGTGAACTGCGATCCGGGTATCGCCAGCATTCAGATTACGGGGGGATCAACGTTTGACGAGCGTGCCGAGTGCGACAGGATTGTCAGCATTCTAAAAGCCATCGATAAGCGGGTTGGAAGAAACAATATTCAGGGCGAGATCTTGATTTATACCACGCCGCCAAAGGATCCCACTTTGCTGGATGCTCTGTTTTTGGCAGGGGCGGATCGAATTTCCATGAGCCTGGAAATCTGGGACGAAGCGCTCGCGGCGAAGATTATGCCTGGAAAGATGAAGTATACCGGGCGGAAGCGGCATTTAGACGCGCTGGAATATGTTGCAAAAACATACGGTAAAAACAAGGCGTGCAGCAACTTCATCATCGGCCTGGAACCCGCCGACCGCATGCTGGAAGGGGCAAAATATTTAGCCGAGCGTGGAATTGTTCCAATCGCATCCGTCTGGATTCCGTTTGGGCGGCCGGTGGAAGGCTCTATGAAAGCGCCTGCGCTAGACTACTATCAAACGGTAAGGCAGGGCTTATCTGAACTCTATTGTACCTATGGCCTCGAACCCCCCGGCGGCATGGGGTTGAATGTCTGCATGTGCAGGGATATTTGGTTGAACCGTTAAGGCTCTTTGATAGGCGGGGAGGGCATGAAAGAGGCGCGTATAGCGAATGAAACACGCAGGACCAAACACGAAGGAAAGCCGGCAATGCTGGAAACCAGTCTGTCCCATCTCGCAAGCATCATAGGAGCAGAGATATTTTCCATCGACCGCAACGCGCGCAGCGTTGGCGAAGGCAGCCGCTTTTGCGCGGATTGCCGCCGCTGCGACGCGCGGATTGCGCATCTGTATGGTTCCAGTGAGGCCTGCCGGTGGAACGGCCGATACATCTACTATTGCAATCTCGGCCTGATCTTCTGCGCGGCGGCGGACGACCAGCAGGGCGTCGTCATCGGCCCGATCGTCATGGGCGATCGGGGCGACACCACCGATCTGCTGCGGGAGCGGGAGATGCTCGACCCCATACAAAAGCTGCCCTGCATGGCGACGGATCAGGTACGCCATCTTTGCGAGCTTCTCTTTCATCTGGCTTCCCCGCGCGTACCCGTGCGCACGGAGACTGCGGCGGACAACAGACACTATCTGGAATATGAGCGGCGGCTGAAAACGCTGCTGGAGCTGGGGGATCGCCATGGCGTGCAGGTGCTCATCAACGAGCTGATTGGGCGCATCTATTTTGTAGACGCCATCGACTTTGACTCCATCAAGCAGCGTATCGCGGAACTTGCCGCCGTACTTTCCCGTGCGACAATTGACTTTGGCGCGGATATCAACGTGGTGTTCTCCATCAACGACAGCTTTATGAAAGCGCTTAACCAGGTGAACGATATCGACGAGCTCAACGTCTGGCTGATCGATTTGATCAATCGGTTCATGGATTCTACGTTTAATTTTGAGCGGGTGCGCACGGCGGACTTGATCCATAAAATCTATGAGTACATCCGTGTGAATTTCGACCGGAAGATCACGCTGGACGGCATCTCAAAAGAGGTATTCCTCTCCAAAAACTACATCAGCACCATGTTTAAGGAACACACCGGCCAGAGTCTGACCTCCTATATCAACACCGTTCGGATCAACAAAAGTAAAAAACTGCTGCTGGAGGGAGACCGCACGCTCGCGGAAATTGCGGGTTTATGCGGTTTTGACGACCAGAGCTACTTTACCAATGTCTTTAAGAACATCGTCGGCATATCTCCAAACAAATTCCGAAAATCCAAATAATCTTCAAAAATGCCGTAGTTTTCTGCAATCTTACAACATCCGCTTCTTTTACAATCTAGGTAAGATCTGAAGAGATGTCTAAGGAGGAGAAAACAGGATGAACCAGCGGTTTAATCAGACAGCGTACGCCAATCTGAATGATTTTGTATACGGGAAAGCCCTCCATCCGGTCGTTTTGAAGAATGGCATGTCCATTGGCGGAGGAACCGTCTACCCGGAGATCAACTTCACGCTGCCCCCCATGCTTATCACCAAGGAAACCATGCCCGACGTGATCAAAAATTATCGGGAGATCATCACCGGTGTCTGTGACCGGGCAAGAGAACTGTATGTTCCCGGCTTCGTCGCGGAGATTGAAACCCTGCCGCCGATGACCGAGAATCCCGCCTGGGGCATCGAGGTCTGTAAGACGGTTGTGGACATCGTCAAGGAGCATGAGGCAAAATACGGAATCAAGGGCAGCGTCCGTATCACGCCAAACGACATTCGCGAGGGGCGCGATTTGGAGCACATGTGGCGCGGCAGGCACTGGGAGCGCATGCTGGAGACATTCGAAGGCTGCGCAAAAGCGGGCGCGGATTTTCTCGCCATCGAGTCCGTCGGCGGCAAGGAGACCCACGACGAGGCGGTTATGTACTGCGATATCGCAAAATCGATCTTCGCGCTCTCCATCCTCGGCTGCAACGATATGAATAAGCTCTGGACCGAGATCGTCGGCATCGCGGATCGCACGGGAACCATTGCTGCGGGGGACACCGCCTGCGGGTTTGGCAACACCGCAATGGTGCTGGCGGATCGCAATTATATCCCGCGCGTGTTCGCCGCCGTGGTGCGCGTTGTTACCGCGGTGCGCAGTCTCGTTGCTATCGAGTGCGGCGCAAAGGGCCCGCATAAGGACTGCGGTTACGAGGGCGTCTATATCAAAGCGATTACGGGCACACCGATCGCGATGGAGGGCAGAACCGCCGCCTGTGCGCACCTTTCGCCGGTTGGCAACATCGCCGCCTGCGTTGCGGATCTCTGGAGCAACGAATCCATTCAAAACATTAAGCTGCTGGGCGGCATGGCGCCGACGGTCAGCTTTGAGCAACTCGCATATGATTGCCGGCTCATGAACAAGGCAACCGAACAGGGGCACGCGCTGCTGCTGCGGGACCTGCACGCGGATAGCGACAGCTCTCTCGATCCGCAGGCCTATGTTCTGCGCCCGGATATCGCACTGGAGATCTCCAAAGAGCTCGTTTCGGTAGAAGGCTATTATCCAAGATCGAGAAAGGCGGCCGAGTTGGCGCTCCACTATCTTGCAAAAGGACAGCAAAGCGGCGAACTTACGCTCAACAGCAAGGAGACGATGTGGCTTCATCAGCTGTCGGAGACGGTTGACGCGCTGCCGCAGGATACAAGCCGATTTATCGCGCAGGTCATCGGCGATTGCGAGAGGCTCGATCCAAAGAAATACGACATGTAAGGAGGAAAATATGGAGATCGTAAAGAATATTTCGGAGCTCTTGCAAGCCGGCAAGGCGAGGGATGTGAAGGCGCTGGTACAGCAGGCGATTGACGAGGGCATTCCGGCGGCGGTCATTTTGGAGGAAGGCCTGCTGGATGGCATGGGCAAGCTAGGCGTCAAGTTTAAAAACAATGAAGTATTCGTGCCGGAGGTTCTGGTTGCCGCGCGCGCGCTGAACTTTGGCACCGAGGTGCTCAAGGCGAAACTCCTCGAGGAGGGTGTGCAGCGTATTGGCAAGGTGGTCATCGGCACGGTGAAGGGCGACCTGCATGACATCGGGAAAAACCTTGTGCGTATGATGCTGGAAGGCGCGGGGTTTGAGGTGATCGATATTGGCGTGGACGTCGGCGAGGACGCGTTTGTGCAGGCGGTTCGGGACTATTCGCCGCAGGTGCTCTGCCTCTCCGCGCTGCTGACGACGACGATGAACCAGCAGCTCGTGGTCATCGAGGCGCTGAAGGCCGCGGGCCTGCGCGATTCCGTCAAGGTGATGGTGGGCGGCGCGCCGATTACCCAGAGCTATGCGGATCAGATCGGTGCGGACGCGTATACGCCGGATGCTTCGACGGCGGCCGAAGTCGCGAAGTCGTTTGTTGCCTGATATCTCCTGGAAGGATCAAGGATGCCATAGGCGGCGGATCGCCCGGCAAAGAGCGTTTGTCCCGTTAAAAAACTTTTTTTGACGGCCTCACGCCCGTGTCCGGGCGTTTTTTGTGTTTTGCGGTTGATTGGAATGACGGGATGCGCCACGCGCATCAAGCAACGGGGAGCGAGAGAATAAACGTGCTGCCCTCACCCGGCCGGCTCGTTGCGGTGATGGTTCCGCCGTGCGCGCGCGCAATGGCGAGCGCGATGGCAAGGCCGATACCGCTGCCGCCCGTCTGGCGGCTTCGAGAAGGATCGGCGCGATAAAACCGCTCAAAGATATGCGGAAGATCCTCCGGCGAAATGCCGCAGCCGCTGTCCCGGACAGCGAGTATTGCAACATTGCCCTCCGTCGCCGTTTCCAACGTGATGGTGCCACCCGCGGGGGTGAACTTGAGCGCGTTGTGCAGGAGGTTGACGAGCACCTGGCCGATTTTGTCCCGATCCGCCGAGACCGGCGCCGCCGTGCCGGAGACACGGAGAGAGACGCCGCCGCCCTGCGCTGCGCTTTCGAAATTTTGCGCCGTTGCGCGTGCTAATTCTGCGAGGTCGATGCGCTCCCGCTGAAGCGAGAGCGACTCCGCGTCATAGCGAGAGAGAGCGCCAAGCTCATCCACAAGTTTGTTCAGACGGAGGATCTCCTCGCGGCAGCTCGCCAGATGCGGCTCGCTCGGCTCCCAAACGCCGTCCAGCATGGCTTCCACCGTGCTCTGCAGAGTGGTCAGCGGTGTGCGCAGTTCATGCGCAACGTCCGCGGTCAGGCGTTTTCGCAGGGTTTCCTGCTCCGCCAGAGAGTCGGCAAGGCTGTTGAGCGAATGCGTTAACTCGGCGAGCTCTGCCGTATCCGCGGACGGGGCCAGCCGCGTATGGTATTCGCCTCCGGCGATATGCCCCGCGGCGCGGATGACGTCGGAGATCGGATTGGAGAAACGCCGCGCCAGCCATGCGCCGATGAGGACGCAGGCCGCGAGGGAGACGGCGCCCGCGACGAGCAGCAGGCGGTTGAGCGCGGTTAAAAACTGCAAATCCGTGTCGCTGAAATAATAAGGCCCGTAGAAGCCGATTTTGATTGTGCCGACGGTTTGGCCGTCCACAACGGCGGAGAAGCTCTTTTCCTCATAGCCGCCTTGAAAATTCGCATGGTAGGATTGCATGTTTTGCGCCATATTGGAGAGAATGCGCATACACATGCCGTTGTTATGTTCCCGCGCATCCCAAACGACGGTGCCGGACGGATCCTCAACGCGCAGAATCAAACCCTCGGTGAGCAGGTTCATGCCCGTTTCGTCGAGGTTGATTGCATCCCAGCGCCCTGCGTGCGCATAGAGCGCGGAGACCTGCTCCACCGTTGCGGATAAGGTCGTGTTCAGGCGGTTGACGGCATAGCGCTCAAACTGCTTGCCGAGGAAGAGATTGGCCAATATGCCCACGAGCGCGAGGGAAAACAGTGCGATGGCGAGAAACGCACCGGTGAGTTTTGTGCGCAGGGTTGCAATCTTCATTGGTTGCCTCCGTTGAACCGGTAGCCGACGCCAAAGACGGTGACGAGATAGCGCGGCTGCTTGGCATCCGGTTCGATCTTTTGCCGAAGGTTTTTGATATGCGTGTCAATGACACGATCATAGCCCTCATAGTCCTCCCGCAGGGCGGAAACGATCAGCTCGTCCCGCGTAAATGTCCGGCCCGGATGGGTGAAAAAGACGGATAGAAGGTTATACTCGCTCGGGGTGAGCGAAAGCTCCGCGCCATCGCGAAGCACGCGGCGCGCCGCTGTATCAATTTTGAGCCTGCCGCCGTCAAACTCCAGAACAGGGGAGCTTTTCTCGCGCCCTGTTCCCGCGCGGCGGAGAACGGCATGTACCCGGGCAACCACCTGCCGCGGGCTAAAGGGCTTGACGACGTAATCATCCGCGCCGATGGCGAGCCCGCCGAGAATGGATTCCTCCTCGGCCCTTGCCGTAAGCATGATGATTGGCGTGTCGCCACGCGCGCGGATTTCACGGCAGACCTCCTCGCCGGAACGCCGGGGCAGCATCAGATCCAGCAGAACCAGCGCGGGGGAAAGGGATGCAAATTTCTGCAGCGCATCTTCGCCATCCGCTGCGCAGACGACAAGAAACCCTTCCCGCTCCAGATAGGACTTTAAAACATCTGCAATTTTCGTCTCATCTTCAACGACGAGGATGGTTTCATTCGCTTCCATACCGCTCCAATAAACGCGCTTTGGGCGCTGCTTTTTTTCAGCATACGCCCAAAGCACCAGCTTCGCAATCAGGATTCGAGGGAATACGGCTTGAGCAGCACGTCAAGATCCTTGCCCGCGTCATCCTTCATGGTCTTAAAGACCCACCCTTCAATATTCCGCACATCGACCCCAAGATCGGCAAGCGGCTGTGCGGCGATCACAAAGACGATGTCCTTGTCATTGGTCGATTCATCCTTTGCCCACTCAAATTTTCCTGCGGGCAGCTGGATGCCGTAGTGGTCGAGATCCGCATGATAGGTCAGGACAAGGCGATTCGCCTTCACGCTTTCAAACAGCGCGGACGTGACGGTATCCTGTTCGCCCGTCCCCGCGCCAAAGTCGGCGACAAGGGAAAGCGTTGTGTCATCCGCGCGGTAACCCGCGCCGAGCGCTGCGGGATGAAGCCCCGCGTCCACGAAGGGCTTCAGCGGGGTCTGGATGACGAGATCCTCCGCGCCCGTGAGGCTGAAGTCGCTGCTGATTTTCAGCGCGGTTTCTCCATCCGCGGAGAGATAGAAATAGTGGTCGTTTTGCGTATTGTCCGTCACGACGGCCGGATATTTTTCTATGATTTTGTCCAGCGAAGCGGGACTGTATTTGAGAATTACATCGGCTGACGCGCAGCCTGTGAGCAAAATTGCGGCAAACGTGAGCGCAAGCGCGATCAGGAGGATCTTCTTCATATCAACCAAGCCTTTCTTGTGCTTTATCCTTCAGATGAAACCGTTTTAGCCGGAGTGCGTTGGTCACGACTGAAACGGAGCTGAGCGCCATCGCGGCGCCTGCGAAGACCGGGGTCAGCAGCGGGCCGCCGAAGGCATAGAACACGCCCGCGGCAAAGGGGATGCCGACGACGTTGTAGGCGAATGCCCAAAAGAGATTCTGACGGATGTTGCGAATGGTCGCGCGGCTGAGCGCAACCGCGGCGCTGACGGCGGAGAGATCTCCGCGCATGAGCACGACATCCGCAGATTCAACGGCGACATCCGTACCGGTGCCGATCGCCATGCCGACATCCGCCTGCACGAGTGCAGGGGCGTCGTTGATGCCGTCGCCAACCATGGCGACGCGCTTGCCCTGCGATTGCAGCTTTTGCACCTCGGTGGCCTTGCCGTCCGGCAGGACATCCGAGAGAACATGATCAATGCCGACGCTCTCGGCAACCGCCTTTGCGGTAGCGGCGTTGTCGCCCGTGAGCATGTAGACCTCAAGACCGAGCGATTTGAGTTGTTCGATGGCGCGGCGACTTGTGGGCTTCACCGCATCCGCAGCCGCCATCAGCGAATAGAGGGCGTTGTCGATGGCGATATACATCAGTGTTTTGCCCGCGCTGGAGAGCGCAACCGCGTCGCCGACGGAACGCGAAAGATCCACGTGATTCTCTGCAAGCAGTTTTGCGCTGCCGGCGAGCACGCGGCGGCCGTTGACCGTCGCTTCGATGCCTCGCCCGGGGATTGCGCGGAACTGATCGGGCTCGGCGAGCGCCAGAGCGCGCTCCTGCGCCGCGGCGACGATCGCCCGTGCGATGGGATGCTCCGAACCGCGTTCGGCTGAGGCGGCAATCGCAAGGACGCTTGATTCGTCCTCCGTCGTATAACGCACGATGTCGGTGAGCTCCGGTTTGCCCTGCGTGATCGTACCGGTTTTGTCGAGCACGACGGCGTTGATGCTGTGCGTCGTCTCCAGCGCCTCGCCGCCCTTGATCAGGACGCCGAGCTCCGCACCCTTGCCCGTGCCGACCATGATGGCGGTTGGCGTGGCCAGACCCAGCGCGCAGGGGCAGGCGATCACGAGAACGGTGACGAAGATGTTGAGCACGAAGTTAAAATCCCGGCCGGCCAACGCCCAGATCACCGCGGAAAGCACGGCTACGCCCAGTACGGCGGGCACAAAATAGCCGGAGATGATGTCTGCGAGCTTGGCAATGGGCGCTTTTCGCCCCTGGGCTTCTTCAACCAGATGGATGATTTTGGAGAGCGCCGTGTCTTCACCCACGCGGGTGACGGCGAAGCGAAGCAGACCTTCGCCGTTGATGCTGCCGCCGGTTACTGCGGAGCCGGGCTGCTTTTCAACGGGCAAAGATTCGCCGGTCAGCATGCTTTCGTCTACGCTGGAAGCGCCGTCGAGCACGGTGCCGTCCACGGGGATTGCCGCGCCGGGGCGAACCAGAACGACATCGCCGACGGAGACCTCGTCCAGTGAAACCTCCATCTCCGCACCGTCTTTGACGATGGTTGCGGTCTGCGGCCGGAGGTTCATGAGTTTCTTAATGGCTTCGCTGGTCTTGCTCTTGCTGACGGCCTCCAGATATTTGCCGAGCATCACGAGCGTGATGACCACCGCGGCGGACTCAAAATAGAGGTGCTGCGCAAAGCCGAAATCGCCCAGATAGATCAGGGTTGTTGCGTATACGCCATAAAGGAATGCGCTCCCGGTGCCGATGGCAACCAGCGTATCCATGTTCGGAGAACCTTTGAGAAGCGTTTTCAATCCCACGCGGAAAAAGCGTCCGCCCGCAATCATCACGGGGATGGTCAATATCAGCTGCACAAGCGCGAACACGAGTGGGAATACATGCGGGTTCATGAACGAGGGAAGCGGAACGCCAAGCTTTGGAAACATGTGCGCCATTGCAATATAGAGGATAGGTGCCGCAAACACGATTGCAACGATCAGGCGAACGCGCATCAGGCGGAGCGCCTTTTCGCGTTTTTCCTGCTCTGCGTCGCGCGTATCCTCGGTTGCGAGATCAAGCGGGGTGTACCCAGCCCGCGTGATGGCTTCCCGAATCTGCGTGAGCTTCACCTTGGTGGGATCATAGGAGAACGCGGCGCGATTGGTTGCGAGATTGACCGAAGGCTCCGCTACGCCGTCGAGCTTTCGCAGCGCGCGCTCCACTGCGGCGGAGCAGCTGGCGCATGTCATGCCCTCTACGCCGAGTTCGGCGCGCTTATATACCTGCGGCGGAACGAGGCCGTAGCCCGCGTTTTCCACCACCGCTCTCATGTCGTCAAACCCCAGCTTGGTCTCGTCAAACTGCACGCGAAGCGTTTCTGTCGCGAGGTTTACCTCCGCGCTGGTTACGCCATCCATCTTGGAGACGGCGCGTTGCACATGCGCCGAGCAAGCGGAGCAGGTCATGCCGGTTACTTGATAGGATCGTTCTGTCATATTTGTCTCCTTTAGCCGCAGCATCCGCCCGGCTGTCTGGTTCCTTCGAGGTTCGGTGCATCGATCTGAGGCGCCGGCGATTGAGCGGCGGGAGAGGCCTTGGCGGAGGCGGTGCCGCCGGATGTCCCGCCCAGATCGTCTACCACGAGAATCCGCCCATCCAGCATGCCCATCCAACAGGTATACGAGACCAGACCTGTCTCATCCGGTGTAAATTTTATCACATTATCGCCGGGTGTCAGTGCTTTTTTCACATCGTAGGACGGGAACACAACGGTCTGGTTGCAGCCGGTAATCGAATTTTGATCCGCCGTGATCGTCAATTCCACCGGGATGCCCTTTTGCACGATGATGAACGGGTATACGGAAGGGTTCAGTGTAGCCTTAACCCGCTGGACGCCGCCTTCCACCGTTGCGGGTAAATATCCTTTGTCCAGCGCCTGCTGGAGCAGGGAATCGCCTTCCTTCTGTATCGTGGCGGTCGTGGCGGGTGGCGTTTCCAGAACGGGCGAGGGGCGGAGCCCGACAAGGGAAAGGGCGTTGGCGGCCATTACAACGGCGAAAAACACAACGAGAACGGCGCTCACCCGCTGGATCACATAGGCAAACTTCCCTTTTAAAACAGAGAAGAGCGCCCCTGCCCCAAGCATCAGCGGAACCGTGCCGAGCGAGAAGAGGAACATGGAAAGCGCGCCGGTGAGCACGGAGCCGGTGGCGAGCGCGTAGAGCTGCATCGCCTGCAGCGGCCCGCAGGGCATCAGCCCGTTCAGCAGGCCGACCACCAGCGGCCCTTTACCCGCGCTCGATTTGCCAATACGGAGCGCCAGAAATTTCGGCATCCGCGGCGTGAGCCACCAGGGCAGCCAACCGAGCATGCTCAGGCCCATCAGCAGCATGCCGATTGCGGCGAGCGCGAGGAGAACCGCCTTGACCGCTTCGCTCAAAAACAGAACGGAGCCGATGCCGCCAACGATACCGCCGATGACGGTATAGGAAATCACGCGGCCGAGGTTATATAGGAGCGGGTTTCTGAGCTTGTTCCGGGTTGTTCCATTGGCGCTGACGCTTTGGAAAAGATTAATGCCGCCGCACATCGCGATGCAATGCACGCTGGTAAGCAGCCCGGTGAGGAATAATGCGGAAAGGGAGATTGTGCTGTCGATCTTTGGAATAAAGCCAAAGAAGTCAAACCCAACGGTGTAGCGAAGCAGCAGATAGAGCCCGATGAGAGACAGCACAACGGGGATTACCTTGGATACCGGGTGGCTTTCCTTTTGCCGTCCCGCGACGCGGTAACCCTCCGCCTCCACGGCGCTGGTGATTGCTTCCGTCAGCGCCGGCTCGTCCAAAACGGAGGGATCGTATGCAACTTCGAGTGTCTTTTTTGAAAAGGAGGCATTCGCCCGACGGACGCCGGGGACGCCGCGCGCCGCCTTGCTCACCCGCGCCTCACAATGCGCGCAGGTCATGCCGAGGACGTGAAAGATTGCTGTTTGATCCATAGTGATCATTTCCTTTCCGGTTCGGAAAAAATGGTATTCGGCGGGCGCGTTTAGAAGGGATCGGTGTAGCCTTAACCCCACGCGGTTTCGATGGAAAGCGATCGTGCCAGCCGCCATATGGGCAGTATAGACAATGGTTGTGAAGAATTTATGGAGAAGCGATGCGGAAGCAAAAGTTCGTAAGAAAACATGAAAATCGGCCGTATGCGCGCGACGATGGCGCTGCTTTGCGCGATTTTCAGGAATCGCTTGACAATGCCTAGGCTTGGTAGTATTCTATACACAAGTAAAACATATAAAACATATATGCAAAAGAAAGCAGGAGAGAATATGGCAAAGATTTCGAGGAGCCTGACGGATCTGATCGGAAAGACCCCGCTTTTGGAGCTTTCCAATTTTGAGAAGAAAAACAACCTAAAGGCGAAAATCGTCGCAAAGCTGGAATACTTTAATCCGGCAGGGAGCGTTAAGGATCGCATCGCACTGGCGATGATTGACGACGCGGAAAAAAGCGGCGCGCTCAAAGCGGGCAGCGTCATCATTGAACCTACGAGCGGCAACACCGGCATCGGCCTTGCCTCCGTTGCGGCGGCGCGGGGCTACCGCATCATCCTGACTATGCCGGAGACGATGAGCGTTGAACGCCGCATCCTCATGAAGGCTTATGGCGCTGAGATTGTGCTGACCGAAGGTGCCAAGGGCATGAAGGGCGCAATCGCGAAGGCGGAGGAGCTCGCGGCCGAAATTCCGAATTCGTTCATTCCCGGTCAGTTTACGAACCCCGCGAACCCCGCCATCCATAGGGCGACGACCGGCCCGGAAATCTGGGAGGACACGGATGGCAAGGTGGATATTTTCGTCGCCGGTGCAGGCACGGGTGGGACCGTGACTGGCGTGGGTGAGTATCTCAAAAGCAGGAATCCGAATGTGAGGGTCGTTGTCGTGGAGCCGGCCGACTCGCCGGTGCTTTCGGAGGGGCGCTCCGGCCCGCACAAGATTCAGGGCATAGGGGCGGGGTTTGTTCCCGCGATTCTCAATACGCAGGTCTATGACGAGATCATTACGGTCAGGAACGAGGATGCGTTTGCCGTCGGTCGCGAAATTGTGAGGGACGAGGGATTGCTCGTCGGCATTTCCAGCGGCGCGGCAACCTGGGCGGCCGCGGAGCTTGCAAAACGCCCCGAAAACGCGGGCAAGACCATCGTCGTCATCCTGCCGGATACGGGGGAGCGCTATCTCTCCACTGCGCTGTTTGCGGATCTCGCATAGCCGCTTGATTTTTTGTCGATCGAAAGAAACCCCGCCGGAGATGGCTGCTCGCCATATTCGACGGGGTTTTTGCATTCCGGCCACTGGCGCCGCCGGATTGTCCAATTCGACTGCGCCTATAGCATTTTATACCAGCTTTGGCGAAATGCGTGCGGCGTAATGCCCTCGCGCTGTTTAAAGAGGTTGATGAAATGGCTGGGGTTTTCAATGCCGACCTCGAACGCAATCTGGTTGATGGTGTCGTTGGTGGTGCGAAGGAGCTCCTTTGCGCGGTTGAGGCGGGTAAAGATCAGATACTCGTTCGGCGTGAAGCCGGTATAACGCTTGAACTGCTTCTGAAAATAGAACTTGTTCATCGAATATCGCTCGGCTAGGTCGTCCAGCGTGATGCGCGTGTCATAGTGATCCAACAGATAGGCGCGCGCCTCCTGCACGCAGACGGGGGCAAGCTCATGCTCCGGCAGGGCACAGGCGCTCAGCGCCATGTCGCTCATCAGGTCGGTCACCAGCCGCGCGGCGCGAATATCTCCCGCAAGAGTGCTCTGTCCGTGTTTATAGAGCTCCATCAACTCTCGGAGGATAGCGGGGGCAGCGGTGTTTGGCGGAAGGGTGACGACGTTCTTCTCCTCATTTTGCGCGAGGAAAAGATCGTAATAGCGCGTGCAGCCGTGTCCGTAAAAGTGGACCCAGAGCATATGCCATTCCTTCTTTGCCGGGCTGGTATAGTAATATTGTTGCTTCTGGCATTCAATCCAGAACGCCTGCCCCGGGCGCACGGACTCGCTCTGGTCGTTGTACTCCAGAACACCTTCACCGGAAATGACGTATTTGATCAGATAGGAAGGGAGACCCGCCCGCCGCGTATAATACCGCTCACGGGCATAAAAATCGCCGACCTCCTGCACATAAGGCAGACTGCGCTTCACCTGCTGCCCCGGCGTCACGGTGAGCCAGGTGGAGTTTGGGCCGATATCCAGTTCGTAGTTGAGTTGCACCCCTGCCATATGAATTCCACTCCCATGTCAAGAAAGTTATATGAATCGCCAACATTGATCAGTGACAAACGCAAGATAATCTGTAATACTAGGTGTGTAATCAGTATAACGCACCAGACAAAATCCTGCAACAATTCGATATTAGCTGAAATGTTCGTACTATTTCGACTGAGTTGATGAAACACCGCTCAAAACGCAACAATACACCGTAAGCCAAGATACTGCAACAACAAGCCAACATTTTAACACAAGATAGTTTGATATCTGGTGCTTGGGATTTTGTTTCCATAAAATGAAACCTCACGGCGCAAATGCATCGGAGGGGTCTGGCGGCGGAGGCATCAAGGAGTGATGAACGCGATGGAACGATATGCATGGAAGGCGCGCGTGCTGCCCGGAAAGCTCGAGGAGTATGTCAAACGGCACGACGAAATCTGGCCGGCGCTGACAGAAGTGCTCAATGAGGCGGGCATCCATAACTATACGATCTGGAATGTCGGCGACGAGCTCTTTGGGTATTATGAGTGCGAGAGCATAGCGCACGCGGCGCGTGTGCAGGCGGAGAGCCCGATCGTTGACCGCTGGAACGCCTATATGAAGGACGTCATGGTCATGGAGTTGGATCCCGTCACAGGCGCGCAGCCGCTGATGCGACAGGTGTTCTACCATCGGTAGTCAACAGCGTTTATAAAACCACGGTGCGCGGAATGCGCAAGCGTAATACAGGAGAATCCGAAACCATGGATAAACAGACAATTCAGAAAACCTATGAACTGGCCAAGGCGCGTTATGCCGAATTCGGCGTGGATACCGAGGCGGCTATCGCGAGAGCGGACGTAATCCCCGTTTCCATGAACTGCTGGCAGGGGGACGATGTCATTGGCTTTGACGGCTCGGACACACTCACGGGCGGCATTCAAACCACGGGCAGCTACCCCGGACGCGCCCGCACCCCCGAGGAACTCCGTGCGGATATCGACAAGGCGCGAACGCTGATCCCCGGCAAAACGAAGCTCAATCTCCACGCCTGCTACGCCGAAAAGAACGGCAAGCGGATTGATCGCGACGCGTATACGATCGACGAGTTTTCCGGTTGGCTGGACTGGGCGAAGCGTACCCATATCGGACTGGACTTTAACCCGACCTTTTTTTCGCACCCGATGATGGACGGGGAGTTCTCCCTGAGCAGTTACGACGAGGCGAAGCGCCGCTTCTGGGTAGAGCATGGCAAGCGCTGTCTGGAGATCGCCGCTGCGCTCGCCGCCGGAACGGGAGAGGTTTGCACCGTCAACTATTGGATGCCGGATGGCTATAAAGACACCTGCGCGGATACGGTGGTGCGCCGCGAAATGATGACCCGCTCGCTGGATGAGATATTCTTATCGCCATACGATGCAACCAAGGTGCTCGCCTCCTTGGAGAGCAAACTCTTCGGGTTAGGCGTTGAGAGCTATACCGTTGCGAGCCATGAATACTCGCTGGGTTACGCCATCAGCCGTAAAAAGCTCTATACGCTGGACGCGGGACATTTTCACCCGACAGAGGTCATCAGCGCAAAGATCTCCGCCGTGCTGCAGTTTGTGGATCAGATTCTTTTGCATGTCAGCCGCGGCGTCCGCTGGGACAGCGACCATGTCATCACCTGGGACGACGAGCTCCAGCGCATCATGGACGAGATTGTCTGGAACGGCTACGAGAATCGCGTGTTTATCGGCCTGGACTATTTTGATGCGTCCATCAACCGCATCGCTGCCTGGGCGCTGGGCATGCGCAATGCGAGAAAGGCGATTCTGAATGCCTGCCTCGCGCCGGCGGCCGCAATTCGCGGTGCGGAGAAGCGCGGCGCGCTGACGGAGCGATTTGCGCGCTATGAGGACAGAAAGACCCTGCCGTTTGGCGCGGTCTGGGCGCAGTATTGCCAGAGCAGGGGGATTCCGCAGGACGGCCAGTGGCTGAACGAAGTATTGGCATATGAGCGCGACGTGCTCGGTGCGCGGGGGTAAGGAGGCGCTATGTCCGAATATCGGTTGGAACTGAATAACATCACCAAGAATTTTCCGGGTGTGCGTGCGCTCAACAAGGTTAGCTTTCAACTGCTGCCGGGCGAGATCCATGCCATCATGGGGGAAAACGGCGCGGGGAAATCTACTTTTATTAAGGTGATTACCGGCGTACATCAGCCCGACGAGGGCGAGATCTACCTCGAGGGGAAGCAGGTGGAGTTCAAAACTCCGCTCGACGCGCAGCGCCACGGCATCGCCGCAATCTATCAGCATGTAACGAGCTATCCGCACCTCTCGGTGGCGGAAAACATCTTCATGGGACACGAGCGGGTCAAGCGCGGGTTTCTCCAGTGGAAAGAGATGAACCGCCGCGCGGAGGACCTCCTGAAACCGCTGCATGTCTCCTTCAGCCCGACGGCGCTGATGAGTTCGCTCTCCGTCGCCCAGCAGCAGATGGTGGAGATTGCAAAAGCGCTCTCCATGAACGCGAATATCATCATCATGGACGAGCCCACCGCCGCGCTGACCAAGAGCGAGTCGGAGGAGCTCTACCGCATCACGGAAAACCTCCGGGACGAGGGAAAGAGTATCATCTTCATCTCGCACCGGCTGGAGGATATGTATCGTCTCTCTTCGCGCGTGACCGTATTTCGGGACAGCAACTATATCGGAACCTATGATACGGACACCATCACCGAACCGGAGCTGATCAAGGCGATGGTTGGCCGCGAAATTAAAGAACTTTTTCCGAAACCGGAGATCACGCCGGGCGACGAGGTTCTGCGCATCGACGGATTAAGCCGGACGGGATACTTTAAGGACGTGTCGCTGGACGTGCGGCGCGGTGAGATTGTCGGTCTTACGGGACTGGTCGGCGCGGGGCGCACCGAGGTCGTGCAGACCATATTCGGCATCGAGCGGCACGACGCGGGTTCGATCTATCTGGAAGGGAAACCCGTCACGATCAGAAAGCCGCAGGACGCCCAGCGTCTCGGCATCGGTCTGCTGACGGAGGATCGCCAGCAGCAGGGATTGATTCTCGACTGGGGCATCGGCAAGAATATCACCTTACCGGAACTGAAGCGGTATGCCAAATATGGCGTTCTTTCGGAGGAAAAGGAGTGCTGCGACGCGAAGCGGCTCGCCGAGCGCGTGGATGTAAAGGCAAACTCGCTCTTTGATAAGGGAAGCTCTCTTTCCGGCGGCAATCAGCAGAAGGTCGTCGTCGCAAAGGCGCTCAATTCCGACCTGAAGGTGCTCATCATGGATGAGCCGACCAAGGGTGTGGACGTTGGCGCAAAGGCCGCCATCTATGAAATCATGGGTGAACTTGCCAAACAGGGGCTCGCCATTATCATGATCTCCTCTGAAATGCCGGAAATTCTCGGCATGTGTGACCGAATCTTCGTCATGTGCGACGGAAGGGTAACGGGCGAACTCGGACGGGTTGCCGCCTCTCAGGAGCGCATTTTGGAATTCGCCATGATCAAGCACGCGCGTTCCAAACAGGGCGCATAAGGAGGGAGAAGGGGAAACATGCAACACCAAACGGAATTAAAAACCTTCTGGAAACGCCTGACCGGCTCACGTGAGACAACGCTGTTTTTCGTGCTTGCGCTCATCTGCGCGTTCATTCAAATGCGCAACCATACCTTCCTCAGCGCAAAGACGATTGAGGATATGCTCAAGAATTATTCGACGACGATCACGCTTTCGCTCGGTATGATGAGCGTGCTGTTGGTTGGCGGAATCGACATCTCCGTGGCGTCATCCCTTGCCTTCTCAGGCATGTGCGCGTCGCTTTTGATGCGCGAGGGCGTATACTCCTCCACGCTCGTGATGTTTCTCGTGAGCATGGCAATCGGCACGCTCTGCGGATTGATCGTCGGTTCCGTCATCGCCTACGGCAAGGTAATCCCGATTATCGCGACGCTGGGGCTGACCAATATCTTTCGCGGTGCTACCTACCTGGTCTCCAACAGCCAATGGGTCTCCGCCTATCAGTTTGAGAGTTCCTTTAAACAGTTTGCGCAGGCAAAAACGCTCTCCTTCGGGCTGATGAACAACCTGATCTTTATTGCGCTGATCTGCTATATCGCGTTTTTCATCATCATGCGCTGGACGCGCTTTGGCAGGCGTATCTACGCCGTGGGCAGCAATGCCGAAGCGGCGGAAATCTCCGGCATCAATATTAAAAAAGTCAAGCTCGTGGTGTATACCATGGCGGGCAGTTTTGCGGGACTTGTTGGAGCGATGTATACCTCTCTCTATGCCTCCGCGCAAAACGACATGGCGATGGGCATGGAGATGGATGTCATCGCGGCCTGCGTGCTCGGCGGCGTCAGCCTCAGCGGCGGGCAGGGTTCCGTGGTGGGTGTGCTGCTCGGCGCGCTGACCATGACCGTTATCAGCAAGGCCTTGCCATTGATTGGCATCTCGCAGTTCTGGCAGAGGGCGATCAAGGGCATCATCATTCTGCTTGCGATCATCATCAATATCCTGGCGCAGCGTGCGCTGCAGAAAAACCAGCTGAAAGCGAGGGAGATTTGAGTATGGCAGAGCATGTGAAGCGCGATATCAACGCAAAACAGCAAAAATCGCTCCGCTCCCTGCTGCTTCGTTGGGAGACCCTCCTGATCGTCCTGTTCGTCGCGGTTAACGTGATGAACGCTTCCATCTCGAAGAACTATCTCAACGTGGATAGTCTCTTTACGGCGATCAGCACATTTCTGGTGCGCGGATTTATCGCGCTGCCGATGGCGTATATCCTCGTATTGGGCGAGATTGACCTCTCCGTTGGTTCAACCGTGGCTCTCGCGGCGACGCTGCTGGGCGTGAGCTATAACGCGGGTCTGCCGATGGGGGTAGCGGTGCTCATCGCGCTCCTGTGCGGGTTGCTCTGCGGGTTCGTCAACGGTCTGATTTTAACCAAGTTTACGGAGCTAGCGCCGATGATTGTCACCCTCGGCACCATGACGCTCTACCGAGGAATGGCGGAGATCATTCTGGGCAGTCAGAGCACAAGCGGGCTGCATAACTGCGAATGGTTCTACAATCTCTACTATGCAAAACTTGGTCCTGTACCCTATATCTTTCTTGCATTTGCCGTGCTGGCCGTCGGCTTCGGATTCGTGCTGCATCGAACCACGTTTGGTCGCAGACTCTACGCCATCGGCGCGAACAGGGTTGCCGCTCGCTATGCGGGCGTAGAGGTGCAGCGCATCCGGCTCATCAGCTACTCGCTCATCGGCTTGATCTGCGGTATTTCCGCGGTGTTCTACGGCGCCTGGATGGGAACCATCCGCAGCGACATTGCAACCGGTTATGAACTCGAAGCCATCAGCATGGTCGTGCTCGGCGGCATCTCCACCGCGGGTGGAAAGGGGAACTTCCCCGGAACGGTCATCTCGATCTTTACCGTCGGGCTTCTCCGCTACGGCTTGGGCCTTGCCAATGTCAACACGCAGACCATCCTGATGATAATCGGCGGCATCCTGATCCTTATGGTCATGCTGCCAAATATCCTGGATGCATCCGGCACAAAACGCGCAAAACTGCCCCACGTAAAAACGGCGCACTGAGGGAATTTCATACGCTCTTGGAAACTGAGAAACAGAGGATTGACAACACGTAATCGATCGGGAATATGAACACCTTGCGTGTGTTTATATAAAACAACAGGAAGGGGAACAATAATGAAAAAACTCGTTGCACTTACTCTTTGCCTCCTGATGGTGCTGGCCATGTTTGCCTGCACAAAGGCCGCCGAACCGGCGACCACGGACACAGCGACCACCGACACCGCGGCCACCGAACCCGCGGCCCCCGAAGCGGCAGCCGCAACCCCGGCTTCTTACGCGATTATCGCGAAGTCTGCCGGCAACCCCTACATGGAGAGAATGGCGTCCGGCTTTGAAGAAGTCATCAAAGCAGCCGGCGCAGAAGCCATTGTCAAGTACCCGGCCGAAATCACCGCCGAAGCGCAGATCACCCTCATCAATGAGCTCGTGGCTCAGGGCGTGAGCGGCATCGCCGTTGCGGCAAACGACGCGGATGCGCTGGAAACCGCTCTCAAGGCGGCCATGGACAAGGACATCAAGGTCGTGTCCCTGGACTCCTCTGTCAACCCCGCGAGCCGCATGACCCACATCAACCAGGCTGGTGTGCAGCAGGTTGCGCAGTGCCTCGTCGACGCGGTCTTTGACCTCACCGGCGGCAGCGGCGATTGGGCAATCCTCTCCGCGACCTCCACCGCGACGAACCAGAACGCCTGGATCGACGCCATGAAGGAAATCCTCAAGGACAGCAAATATGCCGGCATGAACCTCGTGGAAGTTGCCTATGGCGACGACCAGTTCCAGAAGTCCGTTGACCAGACGCAGGCGCTGATCGCGAACTACCCGAACCTGAAGGTCATCTGCGCACCGACCACGGTTGGCATCGCGGCGGCCTCCAAGGTTGTCACGGACAACGGCCTCCAGGGCAAGTTGATCATCACCGGCCTCGGCCTCCCCTCGGAGATGGCTGAATTCATGGGCTCTGGCAACGTTGCCTGCCCGTACATGTTCCTCTGGAACCCCATCGATGTCGGCAAGGTTGCCGCCTACACACTGCTTGAGATGGTCAACAACGGCCTCAAGGGCGCGGTTGGCGAGTCCTTCACGGCGGATGGCAACACCTACACCGTAACCGAAGCGGGCGACGGCGGCACGGAAATCATCATTGGGCCTCCGTTCCAGTTCAATGCGGATAACATCGCCGACTGGAAAGACGTCTATTAATCTCACGAAAACACAAGCCACAAAAAAGAGAGGGCGGGCCTTGCGCCCACCCTCTCCGGTCTGTTAAAAAAGCCCCGGGATTGTTAAGGGCCGTCGCTCTTAACCCATCGGTTCCGGTCACGGCGGCTTTGCCGCCGTGACGGATCGCCCGGAATCGGGCGGCTTCTTCGCAGCTCATTGCCGTCCGGAGTCCGGAGGACGAGAGGCAAAGAGCGGCTGTCCCGTCAAAAAACACATTTTTTGACGGCCTCAGAGGGCGGGCCTTGCGCCCACCCTCTCTTCCATCATCCGGGAACGGAATGTATCAGTAAAACAAACGACATCACAAGCGTAAAGCGGAGGGAATCTCATATGGCATCATTTTTTCAGGATCATCATCAAACGCTGGCCGACTATGCGCGCCTTTCACAGAGCGCGGGCGCAAGATGCGACTATGTGCAGGGCGGCGGCGGCAACACCTCCGCCAAGCTGGATGGTACGCTTATGGCGGTCAAAGCCTCCGGTTTTCGCTTGAGCGATGTCACGGCGGAAAACGCCTACGCGGTGATGGACTATGCGGCGATCCGCGCATTCTATGGCAGCCATGAGGCGGCCGAGTTCGCGGATGCGGAGCGCGCGGGATTGGAGCAGGCGAAGGCCGCGACGCTCTCGATCGACGGGCTAACGCCGCTGCGCCCCTCCGTCGAGGCGGGATTTCATTCTCTGCTTGGGACGTTTGTCGTCCATAGCCACAGCGTTTACGCAAATCTTGCCTGCTGCGCGGTTGAGATGAAACAGATTTTAACCGATGCCCTTGCCGAGGCGGACTTCGCCTGGGGGATGGTGCCATATATCGACCCCGGCGCTCGCCTTTCATTTGCGATTCGGGATGAGTTGAAGCGCGTGGAGCGCGAGACGGGCAAAGTGCCGGCGGCAATCTTCATGCAGAATCACGGGTTAATCGTACATGCCGAGACGGCGGATGAGTGTCTCCTGTTGCACGACGAGGTCAACGCGTTGCTCGCGCGCCACTTTGGCGTTGCGCCGGATGCGTTTTTGCGGCTGAATCTTGCCGAATATATTTCCGCGCGTATACGCGAAACAAACGATGACGGAGCGTTCTTTCTCGAATCGCCGTTGTATCCGGACCAGATGGTATTCTTCATTGGTACGCTGGAATTCGGCGCGGGTGAGGCGGACGAGGGGAAAGCACGGTTGAATCTGAACACGGGAGAGCTCTCGTTCGCCGTGAACGAAGCGCAGGCGCAGGTACTCAAGGAGACGCTTGCCGCCGTGCTCTTTATTCAGGAACAGATTGCAAAGAAGAATAATACGCTCTCTACGATGGGTGAGCAGGCCAAGCGGTTTATTGCGAACTGGGAGAGCGAAAAATATAGAAAGTCTTTGGTAGGGGGAAAAGCATGAAGGATCTCAAGCTGCTCGCATTTGATCTTGGAGCCTCCAACGGGCGCGCTATGCTGGCGCGCTTTGACGGGGAACAAATGCGGCTTTCGGAGATGCATCGCTTTGATAACTCTTTTTATAACGATAAGGGCGTACATCGCTGGGATGCGCGAAACCTGACCGAACAGCTCAAGCTTGGGTTCTTGGCCTGCGGCCGTGCGACTGGGACTGCGCCGGACGCGTTCGGCATCGACACCTGGGGCGTGGATTTCGGCCTGCTGGACGCGGCGGGTGATTTGATTGAGAATCCGCGCTGTTATCGGGATGCGACGGATCTGGAGATGCTTGGCGCATGGGAAATCGTCCCCAAACAGGAGATTTTCCGGCGCACGGGCATCGCTGCGATGAACTTTAACACGGCATACCAGTTGGTGCGGCGCGTGCGCGAGAAGGATAGCGCGCTGGCACGGGCAAATACCCTGCTGCTCATGCCGGATCTATTGGGCTATTTTCTCACGGGTGAAAAAACCAGCGAATATACCAATGTGACGACCACCAATCTATTTCATGTCTCCCAAAGGGGCTGGGATTGGGACATGATCCGCAAACTTGGCATCCCCGACCGGATTTTCACCAACATTGACTATGCGGGGAGCCTTCGCGGGGCATTGCGCAAAGAGATTGCCGGTGAGATCGGAATCTCGCGCGTTCCGTTTGCGGCGGTTGGCACACACGATACAGCGTCCGCCGTCGCGGCGATTCCGGGGGAGGGAAGCTTTGCGTTTTGCTCCAGCGGCACCTGGTCGCTCTTTGGCATCGAGACCGAGACGCCTCTTCTGGGGGATTCCATCTTTCAGGCGAACTTTTCCAACGAAGGTACGGTGCAGGGCGGCTTTCGCCCGCTCAAGAATATCATGGGCCAGTGGATCATGCAGGAGTGCCGCCGGGAATGGGCGCGCGCGGGTTATTCCTTCAGTTGGAAAGAGATCGACGCGCAGACTGCGCGGGCAAAGCCGTTTGCCGCGGTCATCGACCCCGACGATCCGCCGTTTTTCTCCGCCGGTGAGATGTGCCGAAAGATCGTTTCCTATTGCGAGCGTACGGGACAGACCCCGCCGGAGACGCCGGGTGAATTCGCGCGCTGCGTCTATGAAAGCCTTGCGCTGAAATATCGCTGGGCGCTGGAGTGGCTGCAGCGGCTGAAGGGGCAGCGGATCGATACGCTCAACATTACGGGCGGCGGCATCGGAAACACGCTCCTTTGCCAGATGACGGCGGATGTCCTGAACCGCCGCGTCATCACCGGCCCGGCGGAGGGTTCTGCGATGGGGAACGCGCTCATGCAGGCGGTCGCGCTGGGCGAACTCAAGGATATCACGGAGGCGCGGCAGGTAGTGCGCCGTTCAGTGGAATTGCAGGCGTATGAGCCACACCACTCCCAGCAATGGGAGGACGCATACGGGCGGTTGCGGAACGATATGGAGATGAAACAGGCATGATTGATCTAACGAAATGGGAGCAAAAGGCTGCGCGGGAGGTTCACAGCAGAGCGCGGATTGCGGGCCGGTTGGGCGGCAAAATTGCGGTCGTGACGGGCAGCGCGCAGGGGTTTGGCAAGGGCATCGCGGAGGAACTCTATCGCGAGGGCGCCAGCGTGGTGGTTGCGGACTTGAATGAGCCGCTGGCCAAGAGCGTCGCGGAGTCGCTGGGCGAGCGCGCGGTG
>JAYFQU010000059.1:0-10038 GCA_034926785.1 Christensenella sp. | reverse complement strand
ATGGGTTTTACTTTGGGTTAAAATGACGCGAATCGCGCCATTTTTTCACAAATTCGGCGAATGAATCGCCAAATTTGAAGGAACATGGGGGATTTTCGAAATCCCCCAAACCCCCTACTGGGTTTGTTGATGCTCTGAGGGTTTCTCAAAGAGAAGCCCTCTTTTATTTGTCAAAAAGGCCCCGGGATTATGAAGGACCGTGGTCCTTCATAATCCCGGCTGCGGCGGTTCTACCGCTCTTTACCGTTCGGAGCCCGGAGGGTGAGAGGCGAAGAACAGTTGATTTTATCCCCCAAACCCGTGGGCGAGATTAAAGGTGTGCATGAGCGTGTTCCAGTCCACGCAGATCAGCGCGACATACCAGTAGACCAGCGCGAACGCACCGATGCGCAGAAACGGCACCTGTTCACGATAGACGCGCGCCACGCCGACCGCCGCAAGAAACGCAAAATAGAACATCAGCCAGAGCGGCAGCACCCGCCGGAGGGTCAGCCCGTAGGCTCCGACATACAGCAGCATGCGCCAGGCAGCGGAGGCGAGCACAATCAGGCTCGCCACGATGAGCAGCGTTTGCAGCGCCTTGATGGCGCGCCCCGGCTCGCTCTTGGCGAGGGAGACGCCCAGCACGGTGAAATTGATCAGCGTCACGCCGAGAAACTGCCCAAACCCCTCCCGCGCGTACTCGCTGTAGGTCACGTCTACCGGCAGGGTCTTGCCGAAGAGATAGGTGAATTGCACATAGGTAAACAGCGCGTATGCAACGAACAGAAGCCCGATGACCACGCCGGGACCGGCGAGCTTCCAGTTTTGTTTCACAAGCGGAAGATCCGCGTCCCGCTTGCCCCAGGTAAGATGAAAGAACAGGGAATAGATCAGCATGCTGGCGAGGAAGACCACCGCGACGCGCCAGAACCACTCCCAGATGCTGACGTTTTCAAACACGCCGCCGATGAGTCGCGCCATGCCCGCATCCACGCTTGAGAGCAGCGCCAGCACCACAACCATCAGCGGCAGCCCGATTGCAGCGCCGATCCAGCCGTGCTTTGCGGCGCTTTTCCCCTTTGTGCCGAACACGCCCGCATAGGCGCGGAAATACGCGCCGATGGCCGTAAAGGGCTTCACAAACACTGCGCGCAGCACGCCCAGCACCGCCTTGCCCTCGCGCTTATAGCCGATCTCCTGCGTGGTAAAAACACCGATGGTGAGCAGCAGCGCGGGAATCGCAAGCATCGTCCAGTTCAGCAATTCGAAGTGCATATAGTCAAACATCAGGATGCCGCAGAGCGCAAGAACCGGGACGACCAGCGCGAGCACGGTTTTGTTCGAGATGATGCGCCGCCAGTGAAAGGCTGCAAAAACGCCAAGCGTCACGAGCCATAGGACGGAATAGAGCGCATAGTATCCCCGTTCCATCCAAAGTTCGCATAGGATTCCGATCAGGATTGCGCCGCCCAGCAGCCAGAGCTGCGGTTTGGTCGGGGCGGGATGCTTCTGCCCCTCAGTCATGTTCGCCGGCATCGGGTTGGGTTCCATTTGGGTCTTCTCCTTTCACGTAGACGAGGATATCGCCTGCTTCGCACTGTAAAATTTCGCAAAGATTGCTCAGCGTGGAAAACCGAATCGCCTTGCATTTGTTATTCTTGAGAATCGAGAGGTTCGCCAGTGAGAGATCCATGCGCCGCGCCAGCTCATTCAAGCTGATCTTCCGCCTTGCCATCATCACGTCGAGATTAACCTGTATCATTGCGCCGCCTCCCGTTAAACCGTCAGGTCGTTTTCCTGCTTGTAAGCGACCGCCTCGGCAAACACGCGGCTGAGCACCAGCGAAAACAACCCGCACATGGCGACCGGCAGCGCCGCGATGACCGCGAGCGGCACCGGATGGAGCAGCAGCGTGCTCAGCCCAAGCAGCGCGATCACGAGCGCAATGATCCCCATGCGCCTGAGGGCGCGGACATTCTGCTCCACAAACGGATCACTGTTGAGCGTATTCATCATGCCAAAGAGCATGAAGGCGATGGATTCCCCGCCCAGCAGACAGAGGCTCGCGATCACGCCGGAAAGGCTCGCATAGTATTCCGGTTTCCCCTGCTGCACAAAAAACGAGCTGACGATCGGCATTTCACGCGCGTAGATGTCCACAATCAGCGCTACGCCCGCAAGCATGCCAATCACGATGCAAACCTGCACAAAGCGATTGAAAACAGGACTGCTTGACTTCATTTTAACACGTCTCCTCCAAGTCACATTGATTTTGATTCGACAGAACCATTCGCGCCTGGCACAAAAAAAGAATAGACCACCGCCGGTTCTGACGATAGTCTATCGCCATATTTATCGTTTGTCAATAAATATTTATTGTTTTATCGGGTTCGGAACACCGTGCAGCGGCCTGTGCCGTTGAGTAGATCCGCAATTCTCTGCTGCGCATTGGCGATATACACCGTGGTTCCTTCGCGGATGGGCTGTTTGATAAAGTCCAGCTTCGCACGCGCGCCGTTTGAGCCCGCGCGGCTGGTGCCGACGCAACTATCCGAGAGCATGTCAATCTGCGCAATGACCTCGTCGGCATCTTTGCCTTCCACCGCGGAGACGAGCGTCTTCGGATCGTTCGGATCGCGGTAGATGCCATCCGCACTGGTGAAAATAACGAGATACTTTGCGTGCACCAGCGTGCAAATCACCGACGCGGTCTCATCATTGTCGATGCACTCAACCACAGTCTCCCCTTGCTTTCGCAGAGTGGCAAGCTCCATCTTGCGAATCTCCTCGATGCTCACGGGATCGTTGTAGTTGACGATCGGGATCGCATTCTGCTCCGCCGCGCGCAGCAGGAATGAACGGATGTGCTTGCGCTTTTCCTCGTCGTTGAAGTGCGTATGTTCTACCAGCAGCTGACGAACGCTGTAGCGGTCGGGGATATAACGGCGGTACTCCATCATAAGGATGGTCTGCCCCTGCGCCGCGTAGTCCGCCTTGATCTCCTCTCGATCGCCCGTGAGCTCTGCGCCGTTACGCCGAATGTAGTCGAGACGGCCAATTTCGGTCGCGCCGCTGCTCACCCAGATCATACCCGGGCGAAGCTCCGAGCCAAGGCGGGAGAAAATGTTGTAGTCGATGTCGTTGTCCGCCTTGCGGATCAGCGCCATGGAACCGATCTTGCCTACGAGTTCATAATCGAATTTCATACTGGTTACCCGCTTCTTTTTTGAAAGAAAAGAAGGAAAAAAAGCCTTTACGACTGCACCAGATACGCGTGGATGAAGGGTTCGAGCTCGCCGTCCATCACAGCCTGAATGTTGCCGTTTTCAAAGCCGGTTCTATGGTCCTTGACCAGCGTATACGGCTGGAAGACATAGCTTCGAATCTGGCTGCCCCACTCGATCTTTTTCATCTCGCCCTTGATCTGGGACATCTGCTCCTCACGCTCGCGCTCCTGGAGCTCCAGCAGTTTGCCGCGCAGCATTCGCATCGCCGTCTCTTTGTTTTGCAGCTGGCTACGCTCATTTTGGCACTGCACGACGGTATTGGTCGGCAAGTGCGTGATGCGGATGGCGGAGCTTGTCTTGTTGACGTGCTGTCCGCCCGCACCGCTGCTGCGGTAGGTGTCTATGCGCAGGTCGTCCGCTTCGATCTTGATTCCGCCTGTGTCGTCGTCAAAAATCGGCGTCACGTCCAACGAGCTAAATGAGGTATGCCGCCTCCCGCTGGAATCAAACGGGGAGATGCGAACGAGCCGGTGCACACCCTTCTCCGCCTTGAGATAACCGTATGCATTCTCCCCGTCCACCTCAAAGGTGACAGATTTCACGCCCGCGTCGTCGCCATCGAGCATGTCCAGCTCGCGCACCGTCCAACCTCTGCTTTCACAATAGCGCGTATACATGCGGTAGAGCATCTCCGTCCAATCCTGCGCCTCCGTGCCGCCTGCGCCCGCATGGAGCGAGAGAACGGCGTTGGAGTTGTCATACTGTCCCTTGAGCATTTGCTCCAGCCGCATGGCAGAGATCGCATCCGCGACGGCGGCGGACTCGGTCTTGATCTCATTCACCAGGCTGTCGTCCTGCTCCTCCTCCGCCATCTCAATGAGCGCGCCGAGGTCTTCATAGCGTCCTTTAAGTTTCTGATAGCGCTCCAGCTTATTCTGCAGCTGACGCTGACGCTGGTTAATCTTGTTGGCGTTCTCTACATCGTTCCAAAAATCCGGCGCCGACATCTGGTCGTCGAGCGCATGGATTTCTTCCTGCATACTCTCGGGGTTCAGCGCGGCTCTGCATTCCTCCAGCTGCTCTTCAAACGTGCCGAGGTTTGCTTTATATTCGTCCAATGGGATCATACGTGTTCCTTGACTCCTCTCGATCGTACTGTTTTGTCTATCGTGTTCCAGTGCGGTCTGTCCCTCGCTATCCGCCGGGATTACCGGCCGAACGCGCTGTGTCGAGTCATTCGTTCTTGCCGTGGCAGTTCTTATATTTCTTGCCGCTTCCACAGGGGCACGGGTCGTTTCTGCCGACCTTCTTTTCGCTGCGCGAGAAGGTCGCCGCGCTGCCCTCCGACTTTGGCTCGATGGGCTTGGCGAGCTGCACGCGGTGCAGCGGGCCGCCGGTTACCTGCATCATGTACAGACGGCGAACGGTCTGCTCGCGAATCTCCGCGACCATTGCGTCGAACATCTCAAACCCCTCGCTCGTGTAGGCATAGACCGGGTCTTTCTGCCCATAGGAGCGCAGCCCGATGCCCTGTTTGAGCTGATCCATCGCATCGATATGCTCCATCCAGTGCTCGTCCACGGTGCGCAGCAACAGCACGCGCTCGTTTTCGCGCATGTCAATCTCCGCCTGTTTCAGGCGCGTTTCCGTCTGCTCATATGCCGCGTCCGCAAAGCGATAGAGCTTTTGCAAAACGTCCTCATAGGAGAGCTTTTTCTGCTCTTCGTCGCTGAAAATCGGTCTGGCCGGCTGCAGGGTGAGCTTGCAGATTTCCTGGGAAAGCGCGGTGAAATCCCAGTTTTCCTTCGGCGCGTGCGGGTTGCATTTTGCCTCAGCAATGCCGTCGATCGTGGCATAGATCATGGTTTTGATGCTCTCGGAGAGGTCTTCGCCCATGAGTACGCGGCGGCGCTGGCCATAGATGATCTCGCGCTGCTTGTTCATGACGTCGTCATAGCGCAGCACGTTTTTACGCGTTTCAAAGTTCATCGCTTCCACACGCTTCTGTGCAGCCTCAATCTGCTTGGTGAGCATGCGCATCTCCAGGCGGATCTCCCCCTGCTCATCTTCCGAGGAGAAGCGATTGAGCATATTTGTGATGCGCTCGCCGCCAAACCGGCGCATGAGCTCGTCCTCAAACGAGACAAAGAATTGCGTGGAACCGCGGTCTCCCTGTCTGCCGGAACGCCCGCGCAGCTGGTTATCGATACGCCGGCTCTCGTGCCGCTCCGTGCCAAGAATAAAGAGGCCGCCGAGGGCTTCCACCTCGTCGTGCTCCTTGCTGGTAACGGCCTTATGCGCATTGTAGAGCGCGACGTAGCGCGCGCGCGCGGCAAGGATCTCCTCGTCGGCCGTCTCCGCGTGTCCAACCGCCTCCTCGATGAGCCAGTCCTCCATGCCCTCGTTTCGCATATCGCGGCGGGCGAGGAAGTCCGGGTTGCCGCCGAGCAGAATATCCGTGCCGCGGCCCGCCATGTTGGTTGCGATGGTGACCTGTCCTTTTTTGCCCGCCTGGGCGACGATTTCCGCCTCTTTGGCATGCTGCTTGGCGTTGAGCACCTCATGCGTGATGCCGACGCGGGAGAGCCTGCCACTGAGATATTCGCTTCTCTCGACGCTGATGGTGCCGACCAAAACCGGCTGCCCCGTCGCGTGAATCCGCTTGATCGCTTCTACGATCGCGTCAAACTTGCCCTTTTCCGTGGGAAAAATCGCATCGTCCAGATCCGTCCGGCGCAGGAGCTTGTTGGTCGGAATCTCCAGAACATCCAGGTCATAGATGCTCATAAACTCGCTCTCTTCGGTCTTTGCGGTACCCGTCATGCCCGCGAGCTTCTTATACATACGGAAATAGTTTTGCAGGGTGATGGTCGCAAGTGTCTGGTTCTCTTTTTCGACCTTAACGCCCTCCTTCGCCTCCAGCGCCTGATGCAACCCCTCGCTGTAGCGGCGGCCAATCATGAGGCGGCCTGTGAACTCATCCACGATGAGCACCTCGCCGTCCTGTACTACGTAATCTTTATCGAGCGTGAAGAGCGCGTTTGCACGCAGCGCCTGAACGATGTGGTGGTTGATCTCCATGTTGGCGGGATCGCCCAGATTTTCCAGATTAAAGCGCGCCTCCGCCTTGCGGATGCCCTCCGCGGTGAGCTGAACGGTACGCTTTTTGATGTCGCACTGGTAGTCGCCATCCTCGGGAATTTCCTCGCCGAGCATACGGTCCGTGCTGGACTGTTGGGTCAGATCGGAGCCGCGGGTGAGCCCGCGCACGAAGCGGTTCGCCTCGATATACATTTCGCTCGATTCCTCACCCTCGCCGCTGATGATCAACGGCGTACGCGCTTCATCCACGAGGATGGAGTCCACCTCGTCGATAATGGCGTAGTTCAGTTCGCGCTGGACCATATGTTCGCGGAAAACCACCATGTTATCGCGAAGATAATCAAAGCCAAACTCATTGTTTGTGCCGTAGGTAATGTCCGCGTTATAGGCTTCCTGCTTTTCCGGGCGCTCCATGCCGTTGACCACGCAGCCAACGGTTAAGCCCAGGAAACGATAGATCTTGCCCATCCACTGCGCATCGCGCTTGGCGAGGTAGTCGTTGACCGTGACCACATGCACGCCTTCGCCGGCGAGTGCATTCAGATAGGCGGGCAGCGTGGCGACCAGCGTTTTACCTTCGCCGGTTTTCATCTCGGAGATACGCCCCTGATGCAGCACCATACCGCCGATGAGCTGCACATCAAAATGCCGCATATCCACGGTGCGAACCGCCGCCTCGCGCACGGTTGCAAATGCTTCCGTCATGATATCGTCGAGCGTTTCACCGTTTTTCAGACGCTCGCGAAAGAGCGCCGTCTGCGCGCGCAGCTGCTCGTTCGTCATCTGCTGCATCTGCGGTTCCAGCTCATTGATCTTTTTCACGTACGGCTGCAATTTTTTCAGCCGGCTTGCGCTCGTGTTGCCGAGCAGTGTATCCAATAATCCCATTCGGAAGCTCCTTTGATATACTTTCCCGTGGGCGACTGCTCCTGTATCCGACGGCATTCGTCCGCATAAAAATCTCTTGGGTGCCCTGCGGCCGCGCGCCAAAACGGCACATGCCCGCATAATACCCTAATGATGCAGTATAGCAGAAATCCATATATTCCGCAACAAAAAGCCCCCGATTCCACGGGAGCTTCACAAACGGCGTTCGGTTGTGTCAAAGTGTTGTCAGGCGTCGTCTCCCTCCGGCTTTTGCCGGTTGGTGTTGTCCGCGGGCAGGCAAAGCAACCGCGCGCCAAGCAACGCGATGCTTACGCCAGCAAGAATGTAAAAACTTCCGCCCTGATCCGCAAGCAATGCCCAAACGATCAGGGATACCCCGATCAAGATCGCAAACATCTTGTAGGCAACGTCCATCGGGCTATGGACCCACGTTCGTTTTTGAAGCGACCAGACGACACCGCCGAGGACCAGTAGTTGGATGCAGTCGATCATCCAATCCTGGTGATTCAGCCTAGCCGTTAAAATCTGAAACAGTGAGATCAAAATAATGAGCGCCGTTAGAAATATGCCGATCCATTTTCTCAGATTGAAGGGTTCCTTTTTACCGGTGGTCTTAGCCAGAAGATGATCAACCGAAACGCCGAGTGACTCCGCCAGCAGCGGGAGCGAGATGATGTCCGGATAAGCGACGTCGCATTCCCATTTAGAGACGGCTTTATCCGTCACATGTAAAATCGCCGCCAACTGCGCCTGGGTCATCTGCCTTTCCCGCCGAAGCCGAGCAATCTTCCCGCCAAACGTCTCTGTCTGCATACGGACCCTCTCCCTCTGCGTCGCTCGCTTGATGCCGCCGTGCTTCTCTCGTTATGCCATCCTATTAAATGCAAACTCTCCGCGCAAGGGCCGCGCGCTGGCGAGCGGGTATACCATTGGTTGACCCCCTTATTAAGGTAAAAGCTCCCGCCTAGCGGGAGCCTCATCCAGCGACAAAGTCCTTAGAACTTTGCCGATGGGTTTGTCAATTGCGAAATAAAAAGCTGTGCTTTCGGATTCTAGGGTTTCGCAGTCAGCTCTTCACATGGCCGTTCTGCCTGTTCCTGCTTCGCACGGCGCACAATGCCCATGGTATAAAACACCAGCGCCGCCCCGATGAACGCAAACGCAATGATACGATCCTGGGTAAGGACCTCGTGAAACAACAGGATGCCGATGATCATCTGCAGCGTCGGGCTGGCATACTGCAAAAAGCCGACGGTGGAGAGCGGCAGGCGATTTACACCAAAAGTAAAGAAAATCAGCGGGGTCGCGGTTACAACGCCCGAGAAAATCAACATAATCGTCTCTTTTGCGTTCAGCTGCAGGATAGTGGCGTGACTTACCGGCATAAAAAGGATAAACGCCAGCGCAAACGGCCCGATGAGCAGGGTCTCCACCGCTATACTGGTCAGGCCGCCAACACCCGCGAGCTTCTTTAACGTGCCATATACGCTGAAACTCAGCGCAAGCACGATGGCAATCCACGGAAACGCGCCGAAAGCAACCGTTGCAATCAGTACGCCGATGAGCGCAAGACCGAGCGCAATCCACTCAAAAGCGCCGCACTTTTCTTGAAAGAGGACGATGCCCGTGGCAAAGACCATGAGTGGATTCATATAGTAACCAAGACTGGAATCCAACAGATGTCCTGCGTTTACCGCCCAGATATATACGCCCCAGTTGATGGTGATCGCGATTGCGGCGGGAATGACAAAGCGCATCTTCTTTTTGTCGCGAAAAACCGCCTTGACATCGCCAAACTTCTTTGTGACAAGCAATATCCCGACGGTAAACACCGCCGACCATATAATCCGATTCGATAGGATAAAAATCGAGTTGACGCCCTCCAGCACGTGCCAGTAGAGCGGCAGCAGCCCCCATAGAACATAGCACGCCAATGTGCTGAACAACCCAATGTTACGTTCTTTCATATTTCTTACGCTCCGTTCCGACCATTTTAACACAGTTCAAACCGAGCGCAACCCATTTTTGAAAAACTCACAATTCAAATTGAAACAATCGAAAACAGCAGCGCATTCATCTGGGGATGAAAAATAGTCGTTGTGCTTTCAAGTAAGCCTCTCGCACCCAAAAAAAAGAAAATCCCTCGAGCAGACTCGAAGGAAGTTGGAAAACCCATGCCTAGACGCCGGACTTTCCCGGCGGGAGGCAAGGATCGTATGCCGATTCAGTGCCTCTTAGCAACTGGCTTTCGCAATAGGGTGACGAAACTTCGTCTTGAGCAAGTAGGCGATGATGTACAGACGATCTAACATGTTCTTCACTCTCTCTTTCATACATCTAGTTTCTTCTATGCTCGTATCATACAACATATATGTGAACAGACTTTTATTTGAAAATGAAGATTCTATTATTTTCTGTAAACAGTCTGTTGCAGCCGTATGACGGGTTTGTGAAAAACAGCAAATTAGGTCTAGTCGCCTCCGTTCGCCTACTCTCCTCGCTCGGTTCGCAGTCGTTGTTCTGCGTTGCCGCTAAAGCGCCTTCCTAGAACTCCGCTGCTTACCGTTCCTCCGCCTCGCTTCCTCCCGCACAGCGGGCGCTCGGCTCCGTCATGTTGCAAGTCAAGCGCTGCGCGCAATCCATCGCCGGAACGGGAGAGCGGGTCGTTGCCGGGAGGCAGAAAAACAGAACGTCCGCATTAGCGGACGTTCTGTTTTTGGATCCCGGCGGCTACCTACTCTCCTCGCTCGGTTCGCAGTCGTCGTTCTGCGTTGCCGCTAAAGCGCCTTCCTAGAACGCCGCTGCTTACCGTTCCTCCGCCTCGCTTCCTCCCGCACAG
>JAYFQU010000056.1:0-8558 GCA_034926785.1 Christensenella sp. | reverse complement strand
CTTTCGGCTATCGCAGTTTCCGAAATTTTCGTATTCGAATTCTTTGCACCACCAATGTTTAAGGGAGCTGTTCGCTTTCGCTCCCAGCTCCCTTTGTTTCTCTTAGTCTACCGCTCTACCCCAACTATTGACGGAGAGCCGGTTTTTGTCTTTGATCGTAAGAATTTGGATGCTCGGAAGAATCCGCCTTCTCAGGAGGGCTCCACCGCTCCGGCAGGCGTTCTGGAGGCACAGTTTGCATCCTCCAGGCGCATGCCGCCCATCATGAGGCCGAGCTCCTGTACCGTCGTCTCCGCCGGGCGGACAATCCCCATCACGCGGCCTTCATACATAACGGCCACGCGATCGGACAGCTTCATGATCTCCTCAATCTCCGTGGATACCAGCAGCACGCCCGTACCGGCGTCGCGCTCTTCCATGATCTTTTTGTGGATGTATTCGATTGCGCCAACGTCCAGGCCGCGCGTGGGGTGCATCGCGATGAGCAACTCCGGCTTGCGGCTGATCTCACGGGCGATAATCACCTTTTGCTGGTTTCCGCCGGAAAGATTCTGCGCGAGCTCCTCGCGGCCAGGCGTCTTCACGCCAAAGTCGTGTATCAGTCTGTCGCTGTATTCCTCCACCGAACGCCGGCTGATCATACCACCCTTGCCGAAAGCAGAGCGATAATAATCCTGCAGGATGATGTTTTCCGCAAGCGTCATCTGCATGATCAACCCTGTTTTCTGGCGGTCTTGCGGAATATGCGAAACGCCATTGGACATAATCGCCCGCGTCGTGCTGCTCAGCAGATCCATGTCGCGGAAACTTGCTTTGCCGCCGCCTGCCTTGCGCAGTCCCGTCAGGCACTCAACCAACTCGCTTTGGCCGTTTCCGTCCACGCCCGCAATGCCCAGAATCTCGCCCGCGTGAACCGTCAGGCTCACCCCGTCCAGTGCTTTTTTACCGCCTTCGCAATCCAGCGAAAGGTTTTCAATGGTGAGTATGCCGCGCGTGGCCCCCTGCTCCTTGCGCTCGATCGTAAAGTTGATATCGCGTCCCACCATCAGGCGCGCAAGATCGCAGGCATCGCATTCGCCAATGTCATAGGTGCCAAAAGTGCGCCCTTGCCTCAGAACCGTTACGCGGTCGGAAATCTCCTTTACCTCGTTGAGTTTATGGCTGATAAACAGCACGGAGAATCCGTGTTTGGTCAGGCTGCGAATCATCAGAAACAGTTCCGATGTCTCCTGCGGAGTCAAGACGGCGGTCGGTTCGTCAAGAATCAGAATCCTCGCACCGCGGAACAACGCCTTGATGATCTCCACTCGCTGACGCGCTCCGACCGACAGGTCTCCGACCTTCGCATTCGGGTCGACATTCATGTGGTATTGCTCGGCGAGTGCGGCAATCTTTTTCGCGGCTGTCTTCAAGTCCAGCCGGATAGCGCCGTAGTCCTTGGAACCGATCAGGATATTCTCCGTCACCGTCATCGTCGGAATCAGCATAAAGTGCTGATGCACCATGCCGATTCCCATCGCCATCGCACCCTTTGCAGAGCTAAACTCAACCTGTTTGCCGTCGATATAGATCTCCCCGCTCGTCGGCCGATACAGTCCGCAGAGGCAGTTCATCAGCGTACTCTTGCCCGCCCCGTTTTCGCCGAGAAGCGTATGCACCTCGCCTTTGCGAACCTCCAGATTGACATCGGCATTTGCCACAACGCCGGGGAATATTTTGTAGATATTCTTCATTTCCAAAACGTTTGCCATATTGCCGCCTCCTTAACCTCTCTTGTAGGGTTTGCCAAGCGAAGCAGGCGCGATTGCGCTGCGGGCAAACGTTGCCAGAACGATGACCGTCAGGATATACGGCAGCATCGTGAGGAACTGGTAAGGAATCTGCGACGACGCCGCCAGCAGTGTGTTGGCGGTAACTGTTCCGGCCATGAATACGATTGCCGCAAACATGACGCCGCGTGGCTTGTAGCGCCCGAAGATAACCGCGGCGAGCGCGATGAATCCGCGCCCAGACACCATTTCTTCCGAGAAGAACTTGGTCAGGCCCGTGGACATGAACGCGCCGCCCATGGCAATGATCATGCTGCCGATGACAATCGCGGCATACTGCGTCCGGTATACGCTGATGCCCAGCGTATCGGCCGCCTTCGGATTTTCGCCAACGGCTCGCAGATTCAGCCCGGATTGTGTACGGAACAGATAGTAGGATACCATCGGGACCATAAGGAACGCGATATAAACCACAGGCATCTGCTGGAAAAACGCGGTGCCGAAAAACGGGATGTCCTTCAGCATCGGGATGTTCAGCGGCTGGAATACGTCGATCAGCGGCACGCTGGAGCTTACGCCAAAGAGAATGCGAAACAGCGTCGCCGAAAGTCCGCTTCCGAGGATGTTGATCGCGGCGCCAACAACAACCTGATTGGCGCGGAGCGTCACGGTCAGCAGCGAGAACAGAAACCCAACCAGCGCGCCGGAAGCCATGGCGAACAGCATGCCGATCCAAACGCTTCCGCTGTAATAGGAGCCCACGACCGCCATCAGCGTGGCGATCAGCATGGTTCCCTCTGCGCCAATGTTCAGAATTCCCGCGCGGTTCATAATCACAAGCCCAAGACCGGCAAGAAGGAGCGGCGTTGCAAGGCGAAGATCGGTTGCAATCCAGCCTGCAAGAGTATTCAGAAAGTCCATATGCTTACGCCTCCTTACTTTCCTGCTGCTTCTTGAGGCGATGCTCATTCCAGATCTCCAGCAGCATTTGGCTTGCGACGACGGCGATGATAACAAACGCCTGGATCACGCTGACGATCGCATCCGGTACCTGAGCGCGCATCTGCATGCGGTTTCCGCCGGCGCGGAATGCGCCGAAGAGCAGCGCCCCAACGATAATTCCAATGGGGGAATTCATGCCGATGAGCGCGACGGCGATACCGTCGAACCCATAGCCCGGCGAAAAGAGCGCGTAGAGACGCCCCTGCACGCCAAGCACTTCGCTTACGCCGGCAAGTCCGGCCACGCCGCCCGCGAGGAATGTCACGAGCAGAATATTCTTTCTCGTGTCGATGCCGGAATACGCGGCAGCCTGAAGGTTATAGCCGGAAACGCGCACTTCGTATCCCTTCTTGCTCTTCCACAGAAAGAGCCAGAAGAGAAAGATGCAGATAAGCCCCAGAATAAACCCCCAGTGCGAACGGGTCCCGGGAATCAGAGTCGCAAGGCGCGCACTTTCCAGAATGGGGCTGCTCTGTCCGGTTACGGTTCCCGGCGGCTCCAGCATGGGGCCGGAGGTTACCATAAACTCAATCAAATAGATCGCGACGGTGTTGAGCATAACCGTAACGATGATTTCGCTCGCGCCAAACCAAACCTTAAGCGCACCGGCGATCAGGCACCAGAGCCCACCGCCGACGAACCCTGCGGCAATGCAAAGCAAAACATGTAAAATCGGCGGCAGACCGCTGACATTGATGCCAACATAAGAAGAAAAGAGCGCACCGATATACATCTGCCCTTCCATACCGAGGTTGGTCAACCCGCAGCGGCTGGCAAGCGCATAGCTGATGCCGGTGAAAAGCAGCGGCGTGAGCTTAACCAGCGTTTCGCTCAGCGCGTTCTTGCTGCTGAAAGCACCTTCAATTAACGCCGAAAACGCTTTGACCGGGCTGATCTTCATTAACGAGATGAGAACCATTCCCAGTAAAAGCGCTATCACGATCGCAGACACCGATACGAGCATTTGCCGCAGGATATCTGCACTTTTTGAATTAGGCGCCGGCGAGAGGGCTCGCCGCGCCTGCGATGGTATTTGTCTCTTCATATCTTCTCGCTATTCTCTCCAGCCATACGGATGGAGTGTTTGATAAACGCCGGGCGCATGAATACCATGCGCCCAGCGTTGCGGAATGTGATTAATACTGCCCCTTGTAGCCGCCTGCAAAGAGCTTGGTGATAAATTCGTTGATCGCGGTAACCTTCTCCGCGGGCAGTTTCTGATCCCAGCCATGCCAATCGGAAACAAGCGTACCCTGCTGATCCAGATCATAGGCTACCTTGCCGCTCTTCCAATTGCCGGCGACCAACTGTTCAAACACGTTCATATAGATATAGCTGAAGTTACGCATAACGCTCAACACCACCGCGTTCGGGGCGATTTCGTACTGATCGCTGTTGAAGCCGAGCGCATAGACGCCCGCGTCTTCCGCCGCCCAGAGGCAGCCAAGCTGCGCGCTGTTTGCAGAGGCGCAAACCACGTCATATCCCTGCGCAATAAACGCATTCGCAGCTTCGCGCGCCATATCCTGATCCGTCAGGGTTCCGATATAGCTCGTGGTCGCCGTTGCTTCCGGGTTGGTCAAAGCGACGCCCGCAGCAATGCCGCTGACGATGTCCGCGATGGCCGGCGTTTCAATGCCGCCAAGGAAGACGACCTTGTCCGTCTCGGTAAGAATGCCCATGATGCCGCCAATCGCAACGCCCATGCCAACCGGCCCGACATACGCGAGGTTCGGAATATCCTTCAGGTTCGCATCGGTGGAACCGTCAATTTTAAACCCATAGGAGAGGCAGAACTTCGTATTGGGATAGTTGGGCGCAATCTCCGTTACCGCGGATTCGAACTGCGCGCCATGCACGATAACCATGTCATAACCGTCCTCGCCATACATGTTGAGATATTCTCCCATGTCGGAAACGGCGATGTTCTCGATGTATTCGGCCGTGCAACCATACTTTTCGCCGATCTGCTTGATCGCGTCATAGCAGATATAGTTCCAACCGTTGTCTGTAATCGTTCCGGGAAGGAGCGCTACAATGCGAAGTTTGGAATAATCCGGCGCTTCTGTTGCCGCCGCTTCCGCGGGGGCTTCTGTTGCGGTTTGGGCTTCCGCCGCGGGCTCTGCGGTCGCTTCCGTAGCAGCGGGGGCAGGCGTTGAACAACCCAATGCCGAAAGGGCCATCAACAGGACAAGTAACCATGCAAGTACTTTTTTCATCAGATGCGTTCCTCCATAAACTTTCTATTTGCAAAAAGATTTGCGTATGGGCAAACTCTTCAAGCCGTGGATTGTGATCGATAGAGTGCAAACCAATTGTGATAGATAGAGTGCAAACCATGAGATAATTTGGGGAACCAATGGTGACTTGAGTTTGCAGGACGCAGCCTGCCGTCTGGAGCAGAGGGGTGAGTGCTAAGATATGATCACTTTTTTGCATGAATCAGGATGTATGCAATTTCACGAGAGAATGGTGTACTGCCGGTCTGTAAATTTCTGTTCATCAGTGCTGAACGCATATCATTCAAACAAGATCATTATAAAAGGACATTTTCAACCTGTCAATTTGAAAAGTGAACCGCTTAAATAGCCTATACTGCAATTTTCGCGGTAATTTTGTCGCTAATGCAGCTTTTTCTGCATTTTTTGACGCCTGCATCCATATTTTCCTGCAAAAGTGAAGGATTGCTCGGTCTTTCAATTCATTTTCAGTTTTCTTATCATGGAATAATTGTTCCGCATTTCGGAACGTGCAGAAAATCGATCCCAATTCCAATGTGTTTGCGATGCCCTTGCAGCTTCGCAGAGCCAAAAATCGGTTCCCTCAAAAGTGACACCCGATTGCATAAGGTTTGCTCCGCTGAATGCTGTATTTTCCGTCTGGAACGCCTCGTTTCGGCCTGAATGATTGACCGGTCTGCTGCCTTCGTCTTTCTCTGTAACCAACCGCGTGCAATTCCAGCTTGTTAGAAAGCCTTGGGATTGGTCATGGCCGCAGCTCTTACCCCCATCGATTCCGGCCGCAGTGGCTTTGAAGCCGTGACGGATCGCCCGAAATCGCCGCTCTTTGCCGTTCGCAGTTTGGAGGGCGAGAGGCAATGAGCAATGATCCCATCAGAAAACTCGTCTTTTAGCGGCTCCATTCATGCGCACTTTCGTGCCGGCTTGTAATCTCCCCCGGTCTTTCCCGGCCACTATTCCAGGCAGATCATACGGTTATCCACCGTATGGCGGCGATCAGCTGCATCATTCGTGCAGTCGGCCGCCGATCGTGCGGTTTTTTCGGCCGGGCGGCAACTCTTTCTATTATTAATAAACGCGATACATGCGTTTTACTCGTTCCGCCTGCGGCGCTCCGCAAGCAAATAGAATGTTCCGTTTTTCGAAACGACAATTCCGCTCTTCGGAACGTGAATCCTTGTCCTTTCAATCAAAACCGATATACTAAAAGAGACCGGATGATCAATTGATCTTAGACGGCGAACCAGCACAAATTCGGAAAGGGAAGAGACACACATGCTTTTGATTCAAAACGCAAATATTCGTGGCTATGCGCAGACGCAGGATATCCTGATCGGAGACGACGGGCGTTATCTGGAAATTCGGCCGAACATCGCGGCGAGTCAGATCCCCGGCGTCGAGGTCATCGACGCGAAGGGGATGCTCGCCACCCCCACCTTCGTCAACACGCATATGCATTTTGACAAAGCCTATACCGCAGTCGGCGGGCGCGAAAGCTCTCTTGAAACGCTTGAGGACTCCATCCGCATCATGCAGCAGATCAAGCGGGACTATACCGTTGAAGATGTAAAACAACGCGCGGTGCGTGCGATTCGGGAGTGCGTCATGTTTGGCACGACCAAACTGCGCACCAACGTGGACATTGATAACATGGCCAATCTGGTCGGGTTGGAGGGTGTTCTGGCCGCCAAAGAGGAAACAAAAGATATCTGTGATCTCCAGGTGGTCGCATTCCCGCAGGAGGGTATCTATTGCAACGAGGGAACGGAACGCCTCATGTGGGAAGCGATGGAGATGGGCGCCGATATCGCGGGCGGCATGCCCGCGGCGGAATGGCTCGACGAGCTCAAGCGCAAGCATGTTGACCTCGTATTTGAAATTGCCGAGAAATACGGCTGCCTGATCGATATGCATATCGACCAGTCCAAGGATATGTTCGATCGTACGCTGGAATATACCGCCTGGCTAACGCTCCAAAAAGGCTGGGGCGGCCGCGTAACCGGCGGGCATTGCACCTCCATCACCTATCAAAACCAGTCCCATGCCATCAAGGTGATGAACCTGCTCCGCGAAGCGGATGTGAATATTTGCACCAATACGCAGGTTCTGGCAATCATGGGTATCGATCAGGAACCGCGCACCCGCGGCGTCACCCGTATCCGCGAAATGGTCGATATGGGCATCAACGTCGCTACGGCGCAGGATACAATCTGCGACGGATTCCATCTCTATGGAACGGGCGACCCTCTGGACTACGGCCTCGTAGGCGCGTATACTGCACAGTATAACACCCCCAAGACTGCGGGCCTGATTTTTGACATGCTGACCAAGAACAGCGCGCGCATCTTTGCCCCGGATGAAAGCTACGGCATCGCGGTTGGCAATTCGGCGGATCTGAACATCATTGACGCGCCAAATGTGCAGGAAGCGCTCCGCACCCGCGCCTCCAGGCCCTATATCCTCAAAAACGGCCGCGTAATCGCGTCCTTTAACAGAACCGCGACACTCAAATAATCACACACGCACAGGCCACGCAGAAAGGAGCGGCGCTTATGCCTGCAACCGAGGAAGTAAAATCGATTGAAAAGGCAATCAAGCTGATCAATACGCTTGCCGACGCAAATCAGTCCCTGACGCTGCAGGAGCTCTCCAACCGGACGGGCTTTGCAAAAAGCACCATCCATCGCCTGCTCGCAACACTCCGCGCACACGACATGGTAGAGCAATCCATGCAGGACGGCCGCTATCAACTCGGCATCCGGCTGTTTGAGCTGGGTTGTACCATCAGCAACAACTGGAATGTTGCGGCAATCGCAAGGCCGTATATGCAAAACATTGCAAACGAGCTGAACGAGTCCGTGTGCCTCGCGATTTTGAGCCGCGGAGAAGCGCTCATCATGAGCTTTCTCGAGTCAACAAGCGCGTTTCACGTGGTCTCAAAGGTCGGTTCCCGACTTCCGGCGCACTGCACGGTACAGGGTAAGATTCTGCTTTCCTACCTTTCGCCGCCGCAGGTACGGCATATCGTACGCGAGCGCGGAATGCAGATCTATACCCCGCATACCATTCACTCAATCGAAGCGCTGGAAGCGGAGCTGCAGGTGACGCGCGAGCGCGGCTATGCGATTGATAACAGCGAGTTCCACATCGGCCTGCACTCGGTCGCGGCGCCAATCCTCAACTATACCGGCGAGGCAACCTACTCCATCGCGGTTGTGAGCATGTTTCACTCGATCGAGTCGCCGGAATTTCAGCGTGCCAAGCAACTCATCATCGAAGCCGCGGCGGATATCTCCCGTGCGCTGGGGCACTGATCGACCGGGTATTCTATTTTGGCCGATTGATGCCAACTCTTGGCAAGAACGATTCATAAAATGCAAGCCATGTGCCCCAATCGGGGCGCATGGCTCAGCCCATCGACAAAGTCCTGCGGACTCTGCCGATGGGTTTTACTTTGGGTTAAAATGACGCGAATCGCGCCATTTTTTCACAAATTCGGCGAATGAATCGCCAAATTTGAAGGAACATGGGGGATTTTCGAAATCCC
>JAYFQU010000003.1:0-32988 GCA_034926785.1 Christensenella sp. | reverse complement strand
CAGCTGATCACGCCGATCGCCATCGAGACGGGACTTCGCTTCGCGATTCGCGAAGGCGGCCGCACGGTTGCTTCCGGCGTCGTCACCGAAGTCATCGCGTAAGAAACGCAAACACAAAGGAGACTCGCGTATGCGAGTCTCTTTTTGCGCGTCGACAAACCCCATCAGGGGTTGGGGGATTACGAAAATCCCCCAAGTTCCATCCAATTCGGCGATTCATTCGCCGAATTTGTGAAAAAATGGCGCGATTCGCGTCATTTTAACCCAAAGTAAAACCCATCGGCAGAGTCCGTAGGACTTTGTCGATGGGCCGAGACTCGCGTATGCGAGTCTCCTTTTGCGTCCAATCATGGAAAGCCGGAATCAAGTAGTAAAAGACTCGTTAGGATCCTTTCTTCCAGAGAAGAAAAGGCTCTTTAATCCCTTTTTCCCGGATCCTCCGAGCTATCCTTGGCGGGTTCGGACTGGGAGAAGAGGGTAAAGTCATCTTTGGCGGACTCCGGCTCCGGCTCAACAGTGTGCATTTCAAGAGGTGCGCTGTCCTCCGGCTTGGCCGCCGCGCGCGCAGGGGACTCGCCGCCTACCGGCGGATACCGGCGGGGTTTCTGCGTCTTTTTCTTTTTGTTCATCGCGCTTTTGATGTTGAGCACGATCAGAACCATCAGACTGCAAAACAGCAGCGCGCTGATGCCGGCAAAGACATAGACCCCGGGGCTTGCTTGGCCGAGCGTTTCCGCCGCGCCGTTCGCAGGCTCCGGCACGGGTGTTTCCGGTATAGGCGCACTGGTTGGCGTTGCAAAGGCGGGGGAACCCGCGTCGGCAACCAAACGGCCGGAGAAGAGCGCGCGCCCCGCATAGGAATAGGTGACCGTGCCGACCGCGTCGCCCGGCTGAACCGCCGAGAGGCCTTCGTCGAGCGCGGCAGTTGCCTCCAGGGCGGAGGGATCGGCGGCGAGTTTGTCCGCGAGCACCTTCGGCAGGCGCCCCTGTGTGCCCTCGTCAAACTGCGCCGAGACGGAGAGTGGTGCCGTCATGCCGCTTGGCGTGACCTCGTCGGCATACGAGACGCCGAGCGAATCCGGCGTTACGGCGGCGTAGTCGTTCTGGAGCGTATATTCGATGAAGAGTTTTCCGTTCTGGAAAACACGCGGCATGCGCTTGTTCGCGTCCCGGTGGTTCGTGTCGTCCGCGCCAATGAGCACGACGATTACACGCGCGCCGTCAAGCTGCCCAACGGCGACAAGACAATCTCCGCCGCGGTCGGTGCTGCCCGTCTTTCCGCCGATGCAGAGGGCACTGTAGCAGTCGCTCTCAGGATCATCCGAAATCAGGCGGTTGGAGTTAACGAGTTCCAACGGCTCCTTTCGCACATCGTTTGGTTCAATCGTATACCGCGCGGTGGAGATTAGCGTGCGGAACATTTCGTTTTTTAAGGCGTAGGACATCAGCAGCGCCATATCCCGCGCGGTGGAATACTGCTTGCCGTTAAAAGCGCCGCTGGCGTTGGTGAAATGGGTGGTGGTCATGCCAAGCTCCGCCGCCTTGGCGTTGGCTAGCTCTGCAAAGGCCGCAACGCTGCCCGCAACATAGTTCGCGAGCGTCATCGCCGCGTCGTTGCCCGAAACCAACATCATGCCATAGAGCAGTTGCCGGATGCTCAGCGTCTCTCCGGCGAGCACGTGCATGAGAGAGTTGGTTTCCTTCATGCTGGCGGCCTGCTTGGTGATCACGACGGTGTCGTCGAGATCCTTTACGTTCTCCAGCGTCAGGATGCAGGTCATGATCTTCATCGTGCTTGCGGGGATACATCGGTCATCCGCATCCTTTTCGTAAAACACGATGGAGGGATCGTCCGCGTCCACAACGATGTAGTATGGCGCGAGGATTTTTGCATCCGGCGGTGCGGTGCCGATTGTACCTGCCGCGGGCAGAAGCATGATGGCGCTCATTAGGAGAGATAGGAATTTCATCATAGGAATGGAACCCTCATTTGATTGCTTGATGAACGTATCATACTATAAAAAGCGTAAAAACGGCAGGGTAAGCGCTTAGATTTCACGCGAAAATCCCATTCACATGATGCAAAGGCTGTTTTTGGCGGCAGTTCCGTCGAAAAAACACAGCTTGAACCGGTGCTGCCGGATTTGACATTTTCGGCGCTTGTCTCTATCATAATACCGAGGGTTTATAGGATGAAACGCAAACCGAATCAATTAAGAAAACTACTCATATTGAATCTGCTGCTTCTCGCGCTCGCTGTTGTGGTCACGATCAATCTGATCGTTACGGGCGGCGGGAGTGCGGCGCAGCCGGAGGCGGCCCCCGCGGCCGAGGCGACGGGGACCCTGGAGCCAACCGCAGCGGCGGAGCAGACCGCGCAGCCTGCCGAGGCGACACAGGCGCCGGAGGAGACGCCCGCCCCGGAGGAGACAAAGGCCACCGGCGAGCAGAGCTTTTCCATGCGCTTTGTCGGAGACTTGATGTGCTGCGACTATCAGATGGCGGACGCGCTGCAACCCGATGGCAGCTATGACTTCACCAAGCACTTTGCGCAGATTAAAAATGAGCTGCAGGGCGCGGATGTGCTGCTGGGTAACTTTGAAGCATGTATGTATAGCGGTGCGCCGCTTAACGGAACCATTGTCGGCTTCAATGCGCCGAAGGCGTATGCCGAGGCGCTCAAGGATTGTAATTTTGACGTGCTGTTTACCGCCAACAACCATGCGATGGATTTTTTGGTGGAGGGCGCGTTTGAAACCACGCGGACACTGCGGGAGATGGGCTTCGTTGCGCTCGGTACCAACCTGAAAAAAGAGGATGTCGGCACGGTCTATCTCCGCGATGTGCACGGTATTCCTGTTGCGATTCTCGCATATACGGGCTTTACCAACAAATTTAAACTCTCGCTTGACGGTGAGGATGCGAGCTGGACGATGAACTATTATTCCAAGGAGCGTATGGAGCAGGATGTCGCAACCGCACGTTCGCTCGGCGCAAAGGTCATCGTTATGTATCTGCACGATGGTGTGGAAAAGGACATCAAGCCCAGCCGTAGGCAGACGGCGGCTGCGGACGAGGCGGCCGCGGCCGGTGTGGATGCGATCATCATGAGCCATTCGCATTCGATTGAGCCGATGGAGAAACGCACCGTCACGGTAAACGGTTCGGAGAAGACGGTGTTCATCGCTTACAGCCTTGGCAACTTTATGTCGAGCGCCATCCACTCCGAAAGCCTGAATAACATCATCCTGAACCTGGATTTTTCCTATGATCTGGATCAGGATCGGCTTACGTCCATCCGCGCGAGCTATGTGTTGACCTATACCTATAACTACTACAACGAGAATAAGATCATGTCATTTTCGATCGTGCCGCTGCAGCAGGCGCTTGCGGATTTCTCGATGGTGGATTCGCGTACGCGCTATACACAGGAGCGGTTTCAGGCGGCCTATGATAAGATTCTCAAGCGGCTTGGAACCGATGCGGCGGAAAATGTCGCTTCCTTCCAGCCCGGATTCATATTGCCAACCGTAACGCCGGAAGCGGCGCTCTCCTCGACACCCGCTGCAACACCCGATCCTTGAGGCGAAAAATCAGCGACCCTTCGGGGCGCCGGCAGCGTAAACCAGTTTCGGTTCAACCAATCTGCCGCGGGATCCGCGGCGCGACAGGAGTATGACACCATGCGGCAAAGAGGCGTCTTGCAGCCAAAATTTATACGGAGAGCGGGCGCTTTTTTGTTGCTGACGGGGCTGCTCCTGCCGGTCTGGCAGGGCGCGCGCGCGGAGGAATCGGGGACGGCGAACGATTTAACGGGCCAATGCTCACTCACCCTGCCGGAGCGCAGCGCGGGGTTTGCCGCAAGGCTCAGCGACAATCGCTATAACTCGCGCATCTCCTTCAAGGCGGGCGAGGCGCTGGAACTGGCGCTCGCGAGCGGGGCAAAGGGTGTCTATGTTGCCTGGTATATCGCGCCGGAGGCGGCACTCATTGAGGCGCTGGACGCATCCGGCGGTGTAGTTGCGAGCTTCGAAGTCAGCCCCGATTTGCTCAACGACTATTATGCTCTGCCGGAGAACAGCGCGCGGCTGCGCATCTCCGGAAAAAAGGCGTTTGCTATCTCGGAATTGAGCGTTTACGACACAGCGGTCGCGCCGGATTCGCTCTGCGTCATGGCCGCGCAGGAGACACAGCCGAAGGTGATGCTCATCGCGGCGCACACCGGCGACGAGGCCTATTATTTTGGCAGTCTGCTTCCGTTTTTAACAGGCAGGGACGCGGCGATCGTCTTCCTCACTTCAGAGAGCCGGCAGATGCAGCAGCAGGCAATCGTGGGGATGTATTCCCTCGGCTGCCGAACACAGCCGATCTTCGGCAATTTTCCCTATTATCGAACGACGCTCGGGCCCGAAAAAATCTACGGGTTATATGATAAAGCGGCCCTGTCGGACTGGTTTGTACGCCTGCTGCGGCGCTATCAGCCGGAGGCGCTTCTGACGCATTCTGCCGAGGGAGAGGATAACGACGGCGTGCATCGCCTGACCGCAGCGCATACCCTGCTTGCGGTATCCCAGGCTGCGGACGCGACAAAGGAATATGTCAGCGAACGGGAATATGGCGTCTGGCAGGTACAGGCGGTCTTCCAGCATCTGGAGGCCGGCAATGCCGCGCTGTATGATACCGGCGCGCCGATCTCCGCATTCGGCGGGGCGTCCGCCAAAACGCTTGCGCAGGCCGTCTTCGACCGTTACCCGTCATTTGCGCTCTATCATGCGACGGTGTCGGATACGCCCTATTTTATGCAGACTTATCCCGACGGCGCGGCAACGCGGCAGGAGAGCGCGAGCAGGTTGTATTCCATCCTGGCGTCGCTTTCCGGCCCCTCGGCTCTGCCGGACGCAGCCGCAACCCCGAAGCCGACCGCTGAGCCGGGGCCGGAAGCAACGGCGCAGCCGGCGCAGGAGAAGGCGCCTTCGACGCCCTCGGCCAATGCGCAGTCTTTGACAGACGGAGGGAAAGCCCTGTTCTTTGTAGGCGTTGGCCTAAGCGCGCTTGGCGCGGGTGTTGCCGCCGTGAGCCTGCTTTCGCGTAAGAAAGAGGGCAAGGCAAAGGCGCTTCGCTTTATCATCGCGGGCGTTGGCTGCCTTTTGGTCGCCGGCGGGCTGATCCTGGCCCTCCGCGTCCATCCATCGGCTGCAACTCCCGCCGCAACACCTGTGCCCACGCCGGAACCCGCAGCCACCGCGCCCGCAGAAACAAGCGCGCCCGTGCCGACCGAGGATCCGATGGCCTCGCATTTCCGTCAGGAGGGCGATCCGGAAGAGGTCGTCGTATTCGACTATGAGAATGGCAACTTCGCCTATCGAACCGATACCTTGGGTATCGAGATTAAGCGCGTGACGCGTGTCAATCCGCCGGTTGTCTACTATGTGGTGCATATCTATGAGCGGGAAGAGGATTCCTATCGCTCCGGCTTCGGCTCCGCGCGGCAGAACGGGCGCGATCCCATAGACGCCTGCACGATGGCGCGGCGCTACCGCGCGGTGCTCGGCATCACGGGTGATAACCTGCTGCACTCGGACTATAACCGAGGCATGATGATCCGGGACGGGCGCATCTTCCGCGCGATGACCAAACAATCCGCGATGGCGCTGACGGACGATCTCTCCATGCGTATCTACGATGCGGGGGATCTCTCCATGCTTAACGAAATTGAGGATGGAACCCGCGCAACGTTTGCCTTTGGCCCGCCGCTGGTGCGGGGCGGCGTTGCCTGCGAAAATGTTGATCAGGATCGCGTCGGGCGCGTTAATCCGCGCGTTGGACTGGGCCTGGTTGAGCCGGGTCATTATGTTGCCATCGTAGTGGATGGAAGGCTCCCGCGTTACAGCCACGGTGTATTGCTCTCGGATTTTGCGAAGATGTTCCTCGACGAAGGTTGCATCATGGCCTATAATCTCGACGGCGGAGCCTCCGCCTCGCTGGTGTTCATGGGCGAATATCTCAACCATCGCGCGGATAATCACTATCGCTCCGTGCCGGATCAGCTCCTTTGGGGCTATTCGCAGCAGGTGCCGGACGAGGATGCTCCGCGTGTCTATGAAAGCCTCGTACCGCAGGACTGGGCGGGGAATTAACGGAAAGGGCGGTCGAATGCCCATGCAGACCAAGGCAAACCGCGTTTTTGCGAGCGCAGGCGTCTTTCTTTTGACGCTTGCGCTTGTGTGCTTGTGCGCGTCCTGCGCAAAGCCGGAGGCGGCGAAGGAGCCCGTTACGCTGAATCTCTCCAACACGGGGTTGAGCGACATTACGGAACTCCTCACAAAGACGAACCTCGACAAGCTCGACTTAAGGGGAAATCCAATCAGCGAAGCGCAATACCGGCAACTGCAGGCCGCGCTGCCAAACTGCGAGATTCTCTGGAGCGTGCCCGTCGGGGAGCAGCGTGTGGAAAACGACGTAGCCTCCGCCGTGCTTAGCGTAACCCCGGCGGAGCTGGAAGCGGCGCTGCCCTATCTGCCGAAGCTTATGGACGTGAAGTTTGCCAATGCGAGCGCAAAGAACTATGCAGACCTGGTCGATTTTGCATCCCGCTATTCCGCGCTAACGGTGCGCTGGGATGTTAAAATCGGGGATAACTCCTATCCGGCGGACGTAAAATCGCTTCAGCTCAAGGGCGGAACGGTCACCGCCGATGCGCTGGAGAGCGCGATTGCCGGGCTCCCGGCGCTGCGGGAGGTTCGCCTGCCGGACGAGGTGATCTTTTCCTTTGCGGAACAGGTCGGCCTGATGCAGCGGCATCCCGATCTTGTATTTGTCTGGAATGTGCGGCTGACGGACGAGTTTAGCGTACCCTCCGACGCAACTGAAATCGACATGCGAAGTTTTACCATCACCGACGCGGCGACGTTTTCCGACGCGCTTCAACTCTTGCCGAAGCTCACCTATGCGGATCTGTGCGGCTGCGGGCTGAGCGACGAGCAGATGGTCGCCCTGCGCGAGCGCTATCCCGCGGTCAAATTCGTTTGGCTCATCCGCGTGAGCGGCTGGGAACTTCGCACGGACATCAAAGGATTCAGCACGGGGCAGAGGAACTCGTTTCCGAACGGGGCGGGCAGGTTCGTCGGCAAGAAACACTCCTATAAGTCCTTTCGCAGCAAGGATTTTGAGAACCTGAAGTATTGCTCAGATTTAATCGCGCTGGATGTCGGCCACTGCACGAAGATTGGCGATGTCGGGTTCATCGCGGAACTGCCGAAGCTGAAATACCTGATCATCTCGCTCTGTGACCTGACGGATATCTCCCCGCTTGCGGGTCAGACCGAGCTGGAATTTCTGGAGATCAAATATAACTACATCACCGATCTTTCGCCGATTGCGAACTGCACGAAACTGCGCTATCTCAACTGCGCCAACAACGAGATTTCAGACTTTTCCGTGATCGGGAATATGCCAAGTCTGGAGCGGTTCTGGATGAGCATGAACAACTTCACCATGAGTCAGGTAGATGAGCTGCGGGCGCAGTATCCGAATGTGTTGATCAAAGCATCGCTCAAGGATCCGGAATATGCCGAAAGCCTCTGGCGAAAGGGCAATGAGGGATATCTTGCGATGCAGGCGCTCTTTGGCCTCCGCGCGCAGAATCAGGGATAAGCGCGAACCGGAGAAAGAAGAGGCGGGCAGGAAACGGACGGAGGAATCGCTATGCCACAGGAATGCACACAGCGCCATGCCTACCTGATTGCGGCGCACGAAAAACCCGCGCAGCTCAAAACGCTGCTGGAACTGCTGAATCATTCTGAGAACGACATCTATCTCCATATCGACCGCAAGGCAAAGGGGTTTGCAGAGGACGAACTGCGCGCCGCCGCGCCAAAAAGCCGCGTGTTTTTCGTGCCGCGGCTGGACGCGCGCTGGGGTGACGAGGCGTTTATCGATGTGATCCTCTCCTTGCTCCGCGCGGCTGTTACGCAGGAGCACGCGTATTATCATCTGCTCTCCGGCGCAGATCTTCCGCTGAAACCCCAACGGGAGATTCACGCGTTTTTTGCGGCGCATGCGGGACGGGAGTTTGTCGATTTTGACTCCGAATCGGTTGACAAAACCATGCTGCGCCAGAGAATCGGCAGATGGCACCTGCGCCAGCCCGCGCATCCGCTGATCAGGAAGCTCTATCGCGTTGCGGAGCCGCTCTGGCTCGATTTGCAAAAACGATTGCACGTGGATCGCCTGCAGAACTGCAAAGCGGTGTTTCAAAAGGGCGCGGTTTGGTTTTCCATTTCGCATCCATGCGCAGTCTTTGCCAGCGCCGAGGCGGAGAAATACCGCGCATACTATCAAAAATCAGTCTGTGCGGATGAGCTCTGGCTGCAGACGGTTCTGGCGAACTCGCCGTATATGGAGAAGCGCGCCTATATGGGCTTTGGCGACGAGTGCGCCGCGACCATGCGCTTTGTGGACTGGTCGGAGGGAGGGCGCTCTCCGCGCGTGCTTCGCATGGAAGACTATGAGGCGCTGATGGAGAGCGGCATGCTCTTTGCGCGAAAGTTTGATGAGGCGAAGGACGGCGAGGTCATCCGCCGGATCGCTGAACATATTCAAAACGGAAAATGAAGACATCCCACCAGAAAAACAAAGCCCGCGGTCAGTTGTGCCGCGGGCTTGTTGATGCGGTTATGCGGGTTAGTTTACCCAGTCGGAATCCTCCATGACGGGGATCGCGTCTGTTGTGCAGACGTCGGTGACGAAGTCCCTGCAGAGGGTGGCCTGCTTTTTGTTGGTGTCGTTGAGTTCCGAGAAGGAGTGGATCAGCGCGGTGTCCGACAGCGCGGGCACCACCTGATGGACATACTGATTATCCACGGTGCGATAGAAGCAGAGCAGCGGCATATAGCTGGCGCTCTTGAGCGTCGTGGTTCCGTCGGCGGCCTTCTCGATCGATAGCTGCACATACAGACCATACTTGAGCGGGTCAATATCCGTTTTTGCGGACATGTTGGAGATAAAGTTCCCCATCGAGTAAACGACGAGGCCGGTATAGGAGCCCCCGCCGCGTTCGACCGTCATGGTTTCAATGCTCTGAACCACGTGCGGATGGGAGCCTAAAATCAGGTCCGCGCCCGCCTCCAGCAGCAGCTTTGCCATCTCGCGGGTGCGTGTGTTCGCGCCCGTCTTATGCTCCTTGTCCCAGTGCGGATAGGCAATCACGAAGTCCGCGCCTGCGGTCTTGCAGGCCTTTACCTCCGCGAGCAGCCGTTCCTGCTGGGAATAGAGCCGTGTGACGGCGTATTGCGTCTCCTCGTCGTTCATGTATTTGTCGTGTTTGTTGATGATCTCCGTCGCGGCGACAATGCCTATTTTGACGCCCTTGACGTCGATGATCAGCGGTTTGTCCCGTTCCTCGTTGGAGCGTGCGGTGCCGGTGTGGTAAAATCCCTTCTCGTCCAACATGTCCAGCGTGCGTAAAAGGCCCGGCATCTTGCGGTCCAGAGCATGGTTATTTGCGGTACTCAAAAAGTCAAAGCCGATATCCTTGAGGTTATCCAGGATGGAGTCCGGCGCGTTGAAGGTGTCGGCAGGCTCCTTTTTTGCTTTCTTTTCGGAATATCCGGCATCCTTGCCGGAGACGGTGGTCTCAAAATTGCCGCACATGAGGTCTACCGAGCGGAACTGGTTGGCTACGCCTTGAAAACTGCGCGAAAAATCATAGGTGTCGGTCGCCTTGTTATACGCGCCGCTGATCTGCGCGGGCATAATCATAATATCCCCGATGGCGCCGATGGTGATGAGCGTCGGGGTTGGTTCCGGCGTTGCGGTCGGCTCCGCCGTTGGGGCGATGGTCGGCGCTGCCGTTGCGGCCGGAGGTTGCGCGCCCGCGGCAGTCGGCTCCGGTGCGCTTTGTGGCGCGGCGCAGCCGAACAAGACGAGGAACAGGCCAAGCGGTGCGAGCAGCGAAAGGAAGATTCGTTTCATGATGATGGCTCTCCTATGGGTCGGCGGGGGAAAGGGGGCTGCATATAATGGACGCTATTTCGAAATCGGGAGGTTAAACAATCCCTGCATTTCTCTGTACAGGCCGTTATCTCTCCAACCGTTGTCGGTCGAGTGCCCGCCAATGTTGTTGATGACGGCGTTGGGCAGGGCGGCTTTCAGATCCGCCATTTGCTCCTCGCCGAGGTTGCAGCGAATGATCCAGACGCGCTGGAGCTGCTTCATCTGCTTGAGGATCGTATAGTCAGGATAGGTCTTCTCTCCGCTTTCGCTCTTGCTGTAATTGGTGCTGCAGTTCAGGTGGGTAAGCTTGGTGAGCGAGAGCAGGGGGGACCAATCCGAGATGAAGTTTTGAAAGATCTCCAGGTACTCCAGTTCTGGGCAATACTTCAAATCCTCAATATTGGTGATCTTATTCATCGCGACGATGAGGAACCGCAGGTTCGGCATATATTGCAGAATGCTTAGATCGGTGATACGGCTGCCATGGCCAAGGTCGAGGGCGATGAGGTCGGTGCAATACTTCAGCGGCTGAATGTCCGCGTCGGTAAAGTTCGTTTTGCCGCCGATGAATCTGCCGCCGTCGAACGTCTTGCGGTTGCCCTTGGAGAAGGCCTTGATGTCCGTGCGCACCTCCCAACCGCCGACCCGGATGATCCAGACGAACTTGATATTTGGAAAGGCGGCGATGAGCTTGTCCATCTCCTCGTTGCTCGGTCCGCAGTTGCACATTACGAGCTTGGTGAGATTCGGCAGATACGCGAGCTTTTGCTGCAGGGCGGCAACGTCGCCTACGGCCTTGCCGCTGATGTCCGCTTCGGTCGCGTCGCTCGCGACCGGCACGCCGTAGAGATCGACGCTCCAGATAAACTGCGCCTTGGGCAGGGCTTTTGTCAGCGTGGCCATGTCCGCGTCGGAAAGGATCTTTCCGCGCAGATCAACTTTTGTAAGAGACGGAAATGTCGAAAGCGCGGCCGCCAGGGCGGAGACATCCGAAACGTCCGCGCCGGATAGATCCAGTTCGGTTGTTGTGGAGGGATAGGACTGACCCAACACGTCGACCTTCCAGAGAAAGGTGACATTTGTCAGCTCGGCGGCAAGCGCGGGGACGGCGGACGAATCGACAAGCGCGGTTGCGTCAATTTGCGTGAGCGCGGAGAAGAGGCGGAGGTTTTCGAGCGCGTCGGCCGGTGTGTCCGCGGGGAGGACGATCGCCGCGCTGTCGCTGTCGAAGCGGGCGGAGCCGAGCGGGATGCTCCAGAGGATGGCGCAGCCGGGCAGCGCCTGCTGGAGCGCGGCAACCGCGCCGGGCGAAAGTTCGTTTCCGCGCAGGTCGAGGCTTGTCAGCGTGGTTTGGCCATAGAGCGCGGAGAGATCCGCATCGGTCAGGCTCGCATTGCTTTTGTCCAGCTGGGTCGGCGCGACCGTCGCCGCCGATTCCGGAGCGGCGGGCTGCCCCGCGCAGCCGAGGGAAAACAGCACCAGCGCCGCACAAAAAAGCGGGATCAGCGCCCGATATAGAACCCCTGATTTTGTCTGCATCCAATGCTCCTTTCCACCGTCCGCCATGCGCTGGCGGGCGGCGCGCCGGCCTGATTCGGGTAGAAACTGACTCAATTATAGTAAAAAACCGCCCGCATTACAATCCTATCGCGGCAAACGGACGTGCCTGGCACGCAGGCCTCCGCCCTGCCGGGACGAACCAAGCGGGATAGGCGGCAGTTTTCTGTTTTTTCACAGGATTGGAGGGACAATCGTTTTGACTTTGGCGGGTTAAGATGTGTATACTTACACTATGCATACGTATATGAAAAAATCGAGTCAAAAGACTCGAATCGCTATCGCGGCGGCCGCTGTGCTGTTGCTTGTCTGCTGCGTTGTTCCGCTTTCGTACGCCCGCGCGGATGTGGCGAAGATCGACACAAAGCAGATTGGAACCGTGACCGCGGATTGCGCCATCACGATGCCGGAGGCACTTGTCGGCAGGGAATATCGTATCACCGATAACCTTGTGGAGACCTATCAGACCTTTGAACGGGGTCAAACGCTGCAGATCGGGCTGCCGGAAGGGGCGCAGGGGCTGTATCTCGAGTGGTATAACGCCACGACGAGCTATCAGGTCGTTCAGCAGGACGCAAGCGGCGCGGCGCTCTCCGAGGATGCCACACAGCCGTTTATGAACGCATACTATCCTCTTGCGGATGGCGCGGCGAGCGTTTCCGTCAAGATGACGGGCGAAGCCTCGCTTTCCACGCTCGCGGTCTACGGCGCGGGTGAACTGCCAAGGAGCGTGCAGCGCTGGAACGCTCCGGGCAAGGCGGATCTGCTGGTCGTCGCGTCCACACCCAATACCGCGCTGGACGAGTTTTTCGGCGTGATTGCCGCCTATGCGGGCAACCACGATATCCCGACCGCGCTGGTGGTCATGTCCCGTTATTCGCGCAGCGCGCAGGAGGAGCTCCTTGCCGGGCTCTGGCTTGCGGGGTATGATACCTATCCTGTCTTTGGCGACTTTTTCTGCGAGAACAACGGCCTGTATAAGATGGTTCGCAATATGTGGGGCAGAAAGACCGCGCTCACCTATCTGCAGAACCAGATTGAGGTGTTTTCACCCAAGGTAATCGTTACCCATGCGGCGGACGAGACCGCCCCGGACGGCGCGGCGCAGTTCACGGGCGAGTTTGCCGAACGCGCGGCGGACGGCCTTGGCGTGCAGAAGATCTATTTTGCGAGCGACGACGGCCGAACTAGGCTGGACTATACGCAGCCGCTCAACGGGGTTGGCGGTAAGAGTGTTGAAGAGCTCGCGGCGGACGCATTCCTGCTCTGTACCACTCGCCACATCTACGAAACCAAGCTTGCGCTTGCCTCCGGCTTCCTCCTGCAGGACAGCGCGGTTGGCGATGACGCGGCGGGTAACGATCTCTTTGAAAACATCGATCATGCGTCGCTTGGCGCCTATCTAGACCCGACCCCCGCGCCGACGGCGACGCCGGAACCGACAGCCGCACCCGAACCTGCGGCGGAGCCGACCGCGCAGCCGGAGCAGGCGCAGCCGCAGACGCCGGTGAATCCGGACGCGGGCGTACTCTCGTTTGTTAAGGATAACCTCCTGCTGGCCGCAGTCCCAGCGGGCGGATTGCTTCTCTCAATGATTCTTCTGCTTGTGTTTGGGCTGAAACGCCGCCGCGGCAAACGAAATCCCGGCGCGGTGCTGCTTTCGCTGCTGCCGCTGCTGCTCGGTCTCCTCGCAGCCGGCGCGCTGTACTATTTTGGCCATAAGGCCGCCACGCCTGCGGCGGCGGAAGCGACGCCGACCCCTGCTGCGGAAGCCGCCGAAACACCCGAACCGGCCGCGTCGCCGGAAGCAACCGCAACGCCGGAGCAGGAGGAGATCGCACCCTCCGCCAGCGATGAGTACTATCGCTCGGCGAGCGATCCCGCCGAGGTGATCGTGGTGGATAAGGAGAAGGGCCACTGGGAGTATAAGACCGACGAGCTTTCCATCCTGATTGACCGCGTGCAGACGACGTATACCAACTATGGCGGAAACGATTATCCGCTGGTCTACTTTGTAGCGCATATTCGCATGCGGGATGTCAACAATTTTCGCACGGTGCAGTCCGCCGCCAACCGCAACGGCGCGGGCGCGCTGAAACCCTGGCTCATTGCGCGGCGGAATAAGGCTGTGCTTATGATCACGGGGGACAACCTCACCGAGAGCGATACGGAATATAAGAGCATCCTGATTCGCGACGGAAAGGTGTTTCTCGACAGCCAAAAGTGCGATGTGCTCGCCATGTATCCCGACATGACGATGAAAATCTATTCCCCCAAGGAAACCAACGCCTCGGAGTTGCTCATGGATGGCGTGCGGGACGCGTTCTCCTTTGGGCCGACGCTGATTAGGGACGGCAAATTGACCACCGAGGATATCGACCACGCGCCGCGTATCGGCAACGAGACCAATCCGCGTACGGGGCTTGGCATGGTCGAACCCGGACATTATGTCGCAATCATTGTAGACGGGCGGCAGAAGGAGTATAGCTTCGGCATGCGTCTAAGCGCGTTTGCGGATCTGTTCGTCAAGGAAGGGTGCGTAGAGGCGTATAACCTCGATGGCGGCGTCTCCGCCTGCATGCTATTCATGGGAGAGCAGCTCAACCGCCACGGAAACAAGCATGTCGGCACCATTGAGGACAGCTACCAGCGCAGGATTCCGGATGGCCTTGTCTGGGGCTATTCCGATTCGGTGCCCTCCGAGAAGGACCCGATCTATAACACCGGCGAGGGCGGCTCGGCAAAAAAATAAACAGCGGATGATTTGCCTTGCCCCGCTGTTTCCAGCGGGGCAAGGAGTATCGACAACTGCATCCGGGGGCATGGGGGATTCACAAAATCCCTCATCAAATATCAAATTCGGCGATTTATTCGCCGAATTTGTATAAAATGCCGCGGCAGAGGTATTTTTTCACACAGCAGGAACCCATCGGCAAAGTGCGAAGGACTTTGCCGATGAAATACAGCGCCGCCAGCGTGGTCCGAAGCGCAGGAGGCTGGCGTATAGTAAAACAGAATCTGCGAACAACCGATGATATGGGAGAGAACAACATGGCCACGATCCTGATCCTTTTGCTTATCCTTGCCGTCCTGCTGGGACTATGGGTGTTTCTTGCTGCGCCGGGCGCTTCCGGCCACGCGCAACGCGCGCCGTTCTCCGGCCGCCTGTACGCCCATCGGGGATTGTATACCAAGGATCAAACCATTCCCGAAAATTCCCTGCCCGCGTTTGCCGCCGCACGGGAGAGGCGCTACGGCGTCGAACTCGATGTGCAGCTTTCCAAGGACGGGGATGTCGTCGTGTTTCATGATGACGACCTCAAGCGCGTTTGCGGCGTTGACGCGCGCGTGGACGCGCTGACCACACAGGAGCTCTTTGCCCTGCGACTGTTTGAATCCGGCGAGCGCATGCCGCTCTTCACCGAGGTGATGGCGGCACTGGGGCCTGAAACGCCCGTGATTGTCGAGCTCAAGAGCGGGCCAAGCAACGACCCGCTCTGCGAAAAGACGCTCGCGCTGCTGCGTGCCATTCCCGGCATCTATTGCGTGGAGAGCTTTGATCCGCGCATCGTCGCCTGGTTTCGAACGCATGCGCCGGATATTCTGCGCGGGCAGCTCGTCATGCCGTTTTCGTTTTATAAAGGGTCAAGGGTTACGGCGTTCTTTTTGAGCAATCTGCTGCTAAACGTGCTGGCGAGGCCGCAGTTTCTCGCGCGGGAAACAACGCTGAAATCCGCCTCGCTCTGGCTCTCGCTGCTGTTTCATCCTATGCGCGTGGTCTGGACGGTGCGCCCCAAGGACGATTTCTCCCGCCTCCGTCGGGAAAACGATGCGATCATCTTCGAACACTTTTGCCCGGTGGAAGAAAAACAGGGATAGAGATGCAGAGACACAACCCCGCAGAGATAATTCCTCCTGCGGGGTATTTGTTTCTCTTGCGTAACCGGCGGGAATGATTTATAATATGTATGGAACAATTTGAATCGATTTGTCGTTTTTGAAGAACGGGTCTATCCACTTTTAGAAAAACATACGGGAGGAAACTGCAATGCGCTATCAAAACGCAAGGGTGTTCGGGCCGGATTTCCGCTTTCATCAGGGTGGTTTCGCCGTCGAAAACGGTCGTTTTTTGCACGTATTGGAGGCTGGGGATGTCGCAGGCGAAGATCTCGGCGGCGCATATGTCATACCGGGACTGATCGACATCCATAACCACGGCAACTCCGGCCATGATTTTTCGGACGGGGATGCGGCGGGGCTGAGAACCCTAGCGCGATATCTGGCAAAGAACGGTATCACCTCATTTGCGCCCGCTTCCATGACCCTGCCGGAGGAGCAGCTGCGCGCGGCCTATGCAATCGCCGCCGCGTTTGCAGGAGAACAGCCGGAGGGCGCGGCGGTACTCCGCGGTATCCATATGGAAGGGCCGTTTTTCTCGGAGAAGAAGAAAGGTGCGCAAAACGGCGCCTATCTCGTCCCGCCGGACTACGAGATGTTCCGGCGACTCAACAAGGCGGCGGGCGGGCTCATCAAGATTACGGATGTTGCGCCGGAATTGCCGGGCGCAATCGACTATATTGAACGAGCGAGCAAGGTATGCACGGTGTCCATCGCGCATACGGATGCAAACTATGAGCAGGCAAAGGCGGCCATCGCTGCGGGAGCAAGGCATATTACGCATCTCTTCAATGCCATGCCGCAACTATTGCATCGCGCGCCGGGCGTCATCGGCGCGGCGGCGGAATCGCCGTCCGTGATGGCGGAGCTTATCTGCGACGGGATGCATGTGCACGAAAGCGTGGTGCGCGCGGCGTTTGCGCTCTTTGGAGCGGAGCGGCTGTGCTTAATCAGCGATTCGCTCTCCTGCTGCGGCATGCCGCGGGGCGAATATATGCTCGGGGGTCAAAAGATCATGGTAGACGGGACGGTTGCGCGCCTTGTGGACGCGCCGGATACCCTTGCCGGATCGGCAAACAACCTCTTTGGAATCTTCCGCATTGCGCTCTCGTTTGGCATTCCCGCCGAGGCGGCGGTCCGAATGGCGAGCTATAACCCCGCCCGCGTGCTTGGTGCGGAGGGGGAGGTTGGTTCCATCGACAATGGAAAGCGCGCGGACTTCCTCGTGCTCAACGGGGACTTCTCGCTTCAGCGCGTGTTTCTCGCCGGGCGTGAACTGGCGAATCGGTAACGCATGGAAACCGGGGCGGTCTATCAGATCCAAACGATTTTGCCCGGTGCGGCGCATAACGGCGAGATATTTCGCCTGCTGTACGATCGGCCGGAGGGCGCTAAGGGGCCGGAGACGCGCGGACAGCTCGTCTACTTGCAGGGCGCGGGGCTGGAGATTTCCATGTGGTGCCGCGAGGAAACCCCGCGCGCCGTCTACCGCTGCCCTAACGATCCCGTCCATACCGACAGCTGCATGGAGCTGTTCCTCAACTGCTTTCCCGATTTACCGGAGTATGGCTACATCGGCCTGGAGATGAACGCAAACGGGGCGAGCCACTGTTCCTTTGGCACCGGGCGGCACACTCGGGCCTATGTGCTTCAACTGGGGTTGCCGCATCCGGAGGTTCGGGCGGAGCGTTTTTCTTTGGAGGGGGCGTATTGGTGGCGGGTGACCTGCCTAATCAGCCGGCCCTTGCTGGAGGCGTTGTACGAGCGGGATTGCGCATTTTTACGGGGACATCGCATGCGCGGCAACTTTTATAAATGCGGCGACCATACCGAGGCTCCGCACTGGAGGAGCTGGAGGCCGCTCGAACGGGTGGATTTTCACGTGCCGTCACTCTTTGGCGAGTTAGTCGTCCAATAGGAAATTGGATGCGGCGGATCGCATCATAGAGCAGGAACCGGGAGCGAATCTAAGCGGAAACGCTGAGCGTAAAACAGCGAAACGATAGAATGACTGGGGAAGATAGCTATGAACGTAATCGTAACGGACAATTTTGAGCAAACCTGTAAAATCGCGTCGGATCTAATCGGCGACGTAATCCGGGACAAGCCGGATGCGCGGCTGGGACTCGCAACCGGCAGCACGGCGCAGGGGGTATATCCCTTTCTTGTGCGTGCCAATCAGGCCGGCGAGCTGGATTTTTCACATGTGAACACCATCAATCTGGATGAATATGTCGGCCTCGCGCCGGATCATCCGCAGAGTTATCGCAGGTTTATGGACGAGAATCTCTTCAACCATATCAACATCGACAAGAAAAACACCATCGTTGCCAGGGGAACCGGGGATATCGAAGCGAACGTCCAGGCATTCCGCGATGCACTGGCGGAGAAGCCCATCGATGTGCAACTGCTCGGCATTGGCGTGGATGGGCACGTCGGCTTTAACGAGCCGGGGCGGGTGCTCTATGACGGCGCGCATGTGGAAGAGCTCGACGAGAGTACGATCGATGCGAACGCGAGATTCTTTGCAACGCGGGACGAGGTTCCGACGCGCGCGATCTCGATGGGGATGGGAGATATCCTCCGCGCGAAAAAGCTTCTGCTGCTCGCAACGGGCGAAAACAAGGCGGAGGCGATGAAGGGGCTGCTGCTCAATGAGGAGTTGGATGTTCAAAACCCCGCAACGCTTGTCAAGACCCATCCCGACGTGACGGTCATCATCGACCGCGCGCTGGCGGAGTTGGTTGGCTACCGCGAGGATCCCGTCTGAGCGGCGCCGGCGCAGATGAATCCGCCGATAAAGGAAACCAATCAAAAAAACGGCTCCGCGCTGCTGTGCGCGGAGCCGTGAGGCCGTCAAAAAACGAGTTTTTTGACGGGACAACCGCTCTTTGCCTCTCGTCCTCCTGACTCCGAACGGCAAAGAGCTGCGAAGAAACCGCCCGATCCCGGGCGATCCGTCGCGGCGGCAAAGCCGCCGTGGCCGGAACCGACGGGTTAAGGGCGCGGCCCTTAACAATCCCAGGGCTTTTTTGACAGGCTGACGGCTCCGCGCTGCTGTGCGCGGAGCCGTTTTTTTCAGGTTGGTCGATCAAACGGACCAAATCTTGGGACTGGAGGCGGAGACGGCAAGCGCGCCCGCCTGAAGCGCGGAGATGACATCCTCCTTTTCATGAATGAATCCGCCCGCGATGATCGGAACCTCCATGCGTTCCTTGAGCGTGGCGATTACCTTTGGCAATAAGCCGGGCAAAATTTCGACAAAATCCGGTTTGCTTTGCTGAATCTGTTGCTCGAAGCTGTTCAGCGAGCGGGAGTCCAGCATGAATCCGCGTTGAATCGCTGCCATGCCGAGCTGTTTTGCGCGCTTGATCAGCGCGCCGCGGGTACTGATGATCCCCTCTGCGCCGGTCTCCTTCAGCAGGGCGTCCACGGCGATTTCCTTGGAGGAAAACCCGTCGATGAGGTCGAGATGGACGATACAGCACTTGCCGTTCTCATGTACGCGGCGGGTGAGGGACCCGATGTTCAGCACGTTTCCCATGAGCAGGAAGACCACGCGGCAGTCGGACTCCAGCGCGAGGGAGAGCTCCTCCTCGTTGCCGACGGCGGCGACGATGGGATTGATTTGCAGGTGGTCGTAGAGTTGCTTGGCAGCCTGCTGCAAGATGAACAATTCCCCTCTCGGTATGATACAATAAGCATAGGGAAAAAAGCCAAAAAGCGCAAGCGCCGCGCGCAAAAATCGGGTTTGACAGACCGCCGGTTTCGGGATATGATATCTGCGTACAAAAGTTCCACTGAGATTTGGAGTTTGGGGCGGCGCACAGGTTTGTTTGCGTATGCTCCTTTTTTCATGCCCGCGTTTTCATGGAGCGCAGCGGTAAAAAAGGGCACGCAGGGACAAGCAGAGTTTTTTTCCACACAAAATCAAAGCTTTGAAACAGGAGGAACAAAACGATGGCAGAAACCAGACCGTATATCCCGTGGGATATGATTCAGGGATTCATGATCGACACATTTGTTGCTTACGGAATTCCGCTGGAGGACGCGAAGATCTGCACCGACGTATTGCTCGAGAGCGACCGCCGCGGCATCGAGAGCCACGGCTGCAATCGCTTTAAGCCCATCTACCTCGACCGCATCGATCAGGGCATTTTAAACCCCGTCACCAACTACGAAATCGTTCGCGAAACGCCTACCACGCTGGTTGTGGATGCGCACGACGGCATGGGCATGGTCGCCAGCTATAAGGCGATGAAGACCATCATCGAAAAGGCGAAGAAAAACGGAATGGCAATGGCCGCCATCCGCAACAGCTCGCATTATGGCATTGCGGGTTACTGGACCAGCATGGCGGTCAACGAGGGGCTCATCGGCATCTCCGGCACCAACGCGCGCCCGTCCATTGCCCCGACATTCGGCGTGGAAAACATGCTCGGCACCAACCCGCTCACCTTTGGGCTGCCGACGGATGAGGACTTCCCCTTTACGCTGGATTGCGCAACGAGTATCAGCCAGCGCGGCAAGATTGAATACTATGCCAGAAACGGCAAGGACACTCCGGCGGGCATGGTCATCGGCCGTGACGGCAGCGCGATGACGGACAGCCCGGCGATCCTGAAGGGCCTCACGGATGGCACGGCCGCCCTCGCTCCGCTCGGCGGAATCGGCGAAGAACTCGCGGGCTACAAGGGCTATGGTTACGCGACCGTCGTGGAGATTTTCTCCGCAGCCCTGCAGGCCGGCAGTTTCCTCAAAATGTGCGTGGATCGCGACGAAAACGGCAATAAGAAACCGTATCATCTGGGTCACTTCTTTATTGTCATCGATCCCGAGGCGTTCTGCGGACTCGAAACCTTTAAAAAAATCGCGGGCGAGATTCTGCGCGAACTGCGCGCCTCTGAAAAGGCGCCGGGGCAGGAGCGCATCTATACCGCGGGAGAAAAGGAGCATCTTGTCTGGCTGGAGCGTAAGGACAAGGGCGTGCCCGTCGGCGAGGCGGTGCAGAAAGAATTCATCGCGGTTCGCGACAAGAAGAACCTGCCCTATAAATTCCCGTTTGAAGCGTAAATAAATCACCAGAAGGAGTTAGAAATACAATGGATTATGCAAAGGAATCCCTCCGCCTGCACGGCGAGTGGAAAGGCAAAATCGAGGTTAAGGCAACCGTACCCGTCGCCACGCGCGAGGATCTCTCGCTGGCTTATACACCCGGCGTTGCGCAGCCCTGCCTCGAAATCGAGAAGGACGTCAACCTCAGCTACGAACTCACCCGCCGCTGGAATCTCTGCGCGGTGGTTACCGACGGCACCGCCGTTCTCGGTCTTGGCGACATCGGCCCCGAAGCGGGTATGCCGGTCATGGAGGGCAAATGCGTGCTCTTTAAAGCCTTTGGCGACGTAGACGCCTTCCCGCTCTGCGTTAAGAGCAAGGCGGTAGACGATATCGTCAATACGGTCTATCTCATCAGCGGCAGCTTTGGCGGCGTCAACCTGGAGGATATCTCCGCGCCCCGCTGCTTCGAAATCGAGCGCAAGCTGAAGGAAAAGTGCGATATCCCGATCTTCCATGACGACCAGCACGGCACCGCCGTTGTTACCCTCGCGGGGCTTATCAACGCCCTCAAAGTGGTTGGCAAAAAGAAACAGGATGTCAAGATCGTCATCAACGGCGCGGGCGCGGCGGCAATCAGCATCACCAAGCTTCTGCTCTCCGACGGTTTTGCCGACGTAACCCTGTGCGACCGCTCCGGCATCATCTATGAAGGCCGCAAGGACAACATGAACTGGATCAAGGAAGAGATGGCGCTCATCACCAACCGCGCAAAAAAGCAGGGATCCCTTGCGGATGCAATGGTCGGCGCAGATGTGTTCCTTGGCGTCTCCGCGCCGAAGATGGTTACCGTGGATATGGTCAAGACCATGAACAAGGATGCAATCATCTTTGCCTGCGCCAATCCCACGCCGGAAATTTTCCCGGACGAAGCGAAAGAGGGCGGCGCCGCCGTCATCGCAACCGGCAGGAGCGATTATCCCAACCAGATCAACAACGTTCTTGCTTTCCCGGGCATCTTCCGCGGGACATTTGACGTTCGCGCGAGCGACATCAACGATGCGATGAAGATTGCCGCGGCTTATGCGCTCGCCAGCCTGATCCCGGCAGAGGAGCTCAACGCGGACTATGTCATCCCCAAGGCGTTTGACCCGCGCGTTGGCAAAACGGTTGCCGCGGCTGTCGCCGAGGCTGCGAGAAAGAGCGGAGTGGCGCGTATCTAAGTCCGCCTGAAACGCAGGAGATCCAATCAACAGAATGAGGCGGTGGCTGCCTGCGCAAGCGGGTGGCTGCCGCCTCTTTTGATCCCTGTGGACGCCGCAGAGAGGTAGATGACAAATGCCGAAATTCTCGGTATAATGCAATCAAGCAAAATAAAATTCATCCTAGAACACCACAAAATAAACAACCGCGCGCCAAAGCGAAAGGGTGGGAGATTGTGAAACAGGATAGCACCACGCGCAAATTGCCGGGCGATCTCCTGCGGTACTTCGGGTTTCCTCTGTTTGCGGTTGGCGTCGTATTGATAGCCTTTCTGGGGATCAACCGTCAGGTGAGGTCCGAAATACAGACCGGCACGTTTCAAACACTGCTGGATGCAACCCGTTATCAGCGTTCGGCGGTCGAAAAATATGTTCATTTGGTTTCCACGCGGGTGGAGTTGATTGCGGATCATGAGAGCAGTTCCGCTGCGGCCGCGCTCGTGACGGCGCTGCGGGCAGAACTGATCCAGGACGCAAGAAACGTAAAAACAGGATTCGCCGGGCCTGACGGAACCGTGATCTATGGGGACGCCTGCTATACGGATCTTTCGAATGAGGACTGGTTTCTTCGCAGTATGCAGGGAGAAACCGTGATGGCGGAAACGGACCAGGATATTCGGACGAACCAGCAAAACATCATCGTTTCCACGCGCGCAAACACGGTTGGCGGTGCGGATGGCGTGCTGTTTGCGGTTCTGGACGGACAAAACATATCCGGTCTGTTGGATACGCATGCATATGACGACGAGGCATATTCGCTGATCTGCGATTCGAAGGGAATCGTCATTTTTTCCGAACTCAAGCCGGGCATCGTCACCCGAAACGGAAATATCTTTCAGTGGATCAACGACCAAACGCTGGAAAAAGGCACCAAACTTGCATTGCTCAAAAACCAAATTCGCGAAGGAAGAGCGGTTCAGTATCGTTTTTCCTATAAAGGCGCATGGTATTATGCCGTCAGCGAAAAGGTGAATGCCTTCAACTGGTATGTCCTGTCCATCGTGCCCGCAGTGACGGCAGATGTTGTTCAGCAGCAGGTGAGCATGTATCTTTTGGGGATGCTGTTCATCATTTTGCTTGTGGGAATCTCCATGACGACGCAGGCGTATCTGCACGAGCAAAGCACGATAAAAAAGCTGGAGCGGGATAAGGATCTGCTGCGACAGAGTGCGGAGCAATATCAGCTCATCACGCAGCTATCCAACGAGGTGTTTTTTCAGATCGATCTGGAATCCGGCAAGGTTTCGTTTAACGATAGCTTTGAGGCAATGTTTGGCAGCCCGCCGCCGTTATGCACCATAGACCACCTCGATGAGTGCCTGAAGCTGTTTTTTGAAATGGATCGGCAGACGTTTTTGGCGATGGTAGCGAATCTTCGCGCAGGTGCGGCGGAGGCCAAGGAGGATATCCGCATGGTCAATGCGCGCGGCATCATTCGCTGGAAGCGATTTGAAATTTTCTCCGTGTTTGACCATGACGGGCGGGCAACGCAGCTGGTCGGCAAGATTGCCGACATCCATCGACAGAAGCAGTCCATGCAGCGGCTGATTCGGCAGGCGGACAGCGAACCGCTGACCGGGTTGTTAAACCGCGGCGCATTCGAGCGAAACATCAAGGGCTTTCTCGAAGGCGAGGGCCTTGGCGGTAAACATGCGCTCCTGATTATGGACTTTGATAATTTTAAATCGGTCAACGATACCCTAGGGCACGCGGAGGGGGACCGATTGCTTGTTTCCTTTGCCACGGGCATGAAGCGCCTCTTTCGCGCGGGGGACTATCTCTCGCGCATCGGTGGGGACGAGTATATGGTGTTTTTGAAAAACATCTATGAGGATGGCGATGCGCTGGAAAAGGCGGAATCCCTAAGGGCGGAGATGTCCGGCTTGAGTAAAATCATCCGCATCCCGGTATCCCTTAGCATCGGAATTGCGATCTATCATCGGGATGGCAATAGCTTTGAGGCACTCTATCGAGCGGCGGATGAGGCGCTCTATCATGTGAAGCGAAACGGGAAAAATAACATCTCCTTCTTTTCAGTTTCCATCCACCCGGAGGAACTGGCCGCATCCGATATGCGTGAGATGGATGAGCTTGACGATATATAAGATCAATCAGCAATGATGGAGGGTACCGTTACGGAACAGAATGAATTGGAGTATCAGCATGAGGCGGGCGCGCAGCCTAAGGCGAAGCTGACGCAGCGACAGAATTTTTTCCAGGGATTGAAGTTTTTACTCTTCTCCTGCTCGGCGGGGATTATTCAGGCATCGTCGTTTGCGCTGATGAACGAGACCATCCGGTGGGATTATTGGCCGAGTTATCTGATCGCGCTGACGCTCTCGGTGCTTTTTAACTTTACGGTCAACCGGAAATTCACCTTTAAGTCCGCCAAGAATGTCCCGCTTGCGATGACGCAGGTTTTTCTCTATTATCTCGTGTTCACGCCGCTCTCCACCTGGTGGGGCGAGGCGCTCACACGGGCCGGCTGGAATGAATACATCGTGCTCTTTGGTACGATGGTGATCAATCTTGTGACGGAGTTTTCCTACTATCGCTTTGTGGTGTATCGCAACCACATGTTCACCAACGAACAGGGACAGGCGGAATTGGCCAAACAACAGGAAGATGAATGCAGATAAAGCAGGAACCCCGGCGAAAGCCGGGGTTCTCAGCCCATCGACAAAGTCCTGCGGACTCTGCCGATGGGTTTTACTTTGGGTTAAAATGACGCGAATCGCGCCATTTTTTCACAAATTCGGCAAATGAATCGCCGAATTTGATATAAAACGGGAGCCTTTGCAAATTCCCCATGCCCCCGAATGGGTTTGTTGATACTCTGAGCAGGAGCTCCTGCTTGATCTTGATGGATTCCAATGCTTAAAAGACCGACCTTGCCACTTCTTTTGTGACAAAAAGAAGGGCAACAGGGCTATTCCATCGCTTTAAACCCTTCTCCATGCACCTCCGTGGCGTCGGTGACGAAGATGAAGGCCTGCTTGTCGATCTGCTTGACCGCCTTGAGCGTCTGCGCAAAGGAGTTACGGCGTACGACGAGCATCAGCACGTGCTTGTCCCTGCGGGTATAGCCGCCGCGCCCCTGCAGAACCGTAACCCCGCGGCCCAGCTCGTCCGCCAGCAGCGCAAGGATATCCTCGGACCGTTCGGTGACGATATAGATCACCTTTGCGTGGTCAACGCCCTGCATGATGGCGTCAATCGTGCGCGTGGTGGCAAATATCGTCACGATGGAATAGAGCGCCACCTCTATGTTTCGAAACACGAACACGGCGAAGACAACGACCATGGTATCCACCATCAGCAGCAGCGAACCCACAGAGAGATTCGGAAATGCTCGGTTGAGCAGCAGGCTGATGAGGTCCGTTCCGCCCGTCGTGGATCCGCGGACAAAGATAATCCCCATGCCGATGCCGCAGAGCACGCCGCCAAGCACGGAGGCGAGCAGAACGTTGTTGCTGTAGGGCGGCAGAATGCGCGAAAACAGCTCGATGAAGGCCGAAAGCATCAGCGTGGTGAAGATGGTCTTAGCCAGCGGGCGAAAGCCCAGTTTCCACCAGGCGAGCCCGATGAGCGGGATATTCAGCAGCAGTGTCCAGATGCCGACGGAGATGGGCGAGAGAAACGCCAGCGCTGTCGCAAGCCCCGAAACGCCGCCAGGAGCGATGTCGTTCGGAATCGTAAAGAGCACCAGCCCGGCCGCGACCATTGCGCTGCCAAGCAGGAACAGGAGGATATCGAGCGCCCAGGTACGGGCGGATTGTCTCATGTTTTCACAACCTTCCTCAAAACCGGCGGCGAACCGCCGGAAACTGCCAATTCGTTACGGGTTGAGCCCCTTGAGCGAGTCCATCAGGAATATGCCGTTTTTACGGATCAGCTTGCCGTCAAACCAGATTTCGCCGCCGCCGAATGCCTCCGTCTGGATACAGACGATGTCGAGGTGCAGCTGGCTCTTATTGCCGTTAAACGCGTCCGCATAGGCGCAGCCGGGCGTGAGGTGGAACGATCCGCCGATCTTCTCGTCATAGAGCGTGTTGCCAATCGATTTTGTCACCGCGTTATTGACGCCGATCGCGAATTCGCCCAGATAGCGCGCGCCCTCGTCCGCGTCCAGCATCTCGTTGAATCCGGCGGCGTCCCCGTCGCAGCCCGCTTCGACGATACGCCCGTTTTGGAAGACCAGACGCGGGTTGTCAAAGCGCTTGCCATAGCGCATGGCGGGGGTGTTATATTGAATGATGCCGTTCGCGCTCTCGCGTACAGGCGCCGTATAAACCTCTCCGTCGGGGATATTCAGCTCTCCGTGGCAGGAGACGACGGGAATATCCTTGATGGAAAAGGTCAGGTCGGTGCCGGGCCCAAGGATATGCACCATGTCGGTTTTTTCCATGAGCTCGACCAGCGGCTCCATGTCGCGGCCCATCTTCTCATAATCCACCAGCGCGGCGGAGAGAAAAAACTCAAAAAAATCGTCATAGCACATACCGGCCTTTTGCGCGTCCGCCATGGTTGGCCAGTGCAGATAGACCCAGCGGCGCTCGTCGATGATGCGGTCGCGCAGCTGGCGGCGCTGGTCACGATAATAGGTCATGGCGCGGGTGTCCACGGCGGAGAGCTCCGCGTCGTTCTCATCCACGCCGATGTCCACATGCGCCACGAGATGATCCCAATATTTGGTCTCCCATTCCAGCTGCGCGTCGATAGCGGGCTTGGCGTTTTCCGGATGCTCCGGATCGATAAAACCGAAAAAGAGACGGACGAGCTCGTCGTCCGTTAGCTTCACAAACGGTACGGCGCCGATAGCATTTGCGCGTTTTTGCAGCGCCTTGATGAGGGGCTTGGCGGGCAGCGACCCGTTGATTTCAAACAGTTCGCCCCTTTGGAGCTTGAGGGAATAGTTAATGAGCAGGTCGGCGAGCCGATCCAGCCGTTCGTCACGCATATTGATTCCTCCTTATGCACTCTGTATCCTATTCTATAGCAAACGAAGCCGCACTTCAACACCCCGGATCGGCTGCATAAAAAAGCGAAGGAGTTAACCTTCGCCCAGAGTCTAGACAAATCCATTCGGTGGTATGGGGGATTCGCAAAATCTCCCGCTTTATATCAAATCCGGCGATTCCTTCGCCGATTGCAGTGATTCAGGAAGCATGCGGCGCCGTATCGATTATCCTTGGTTCCTTGATGCCGAGGAAACGGCGCACGTCGTGCTGATACTGCAAAAGAGCCGTAACGAATGCCCCATCCGGCGCAAGTGACCGTTGCATTTCAAGAAGGTTTTGAACAAGTTCGGAGCGGTTTTTCTCCGTCTCCGTTTTGTCGGTCAGATACGGTAACATATGGTGTGCCTGTTCTGCCGCGTGGCAGCATTCCGCAAACGGGAGGAGCGCCGTATAGAAAGCGGCCTCCGTCATTGAAATAGGGGAAACAAGACGTTTCAGCCTTTTTACCGTGGCGTTTTTCAGCGGGGAAATTTGCTCGCCGCGAAGGATTCTGATCGATAATTCATTCAGGCGGGACAGAGCGGAGCCCATCTCCTGCTGGCGTTGGTTCGGTATTGCGATGGAGCCGTCCGGGGCGGAACACTCTGCAACAATCGTTTGGAAGGCGGCTGCCTCTTTTTGAAATTCGGATAGCTGGATCGCGCGCTCTTTAGCGTTCTCCCGCTGATATTGCATGAAGTGGATCAGGGCGATGATACAGGTCAGCACCAGACCCGACAGCACGCCGACTAGGATGGACTTATTAAACACAAACCAGCTTTCGATGAATAGTTCTTTCATAGCGTTGAGCAGTAGCGCTATCGCGATGCAGATGATCGCAATAAAGGATAGTGTGACGGCGCTTTTGAATAAGATCTTCATGCAGAAAACCCTCCCTGCGATGCTAAAAAGATAGTATCACCCCAGGGGCAGGATTGGCAAGAAAGCGGCGTATTTATTCAAAAAAAGCGAAGGCCGAAGCCCTCGCCAGCCCATCGACAAAGTCCTGCGGACTCTGCCGATGGGTTTTACTTTGGGTTAAAATGACGCGAATCGCGCCATTTTTTCACAAATTCGACGAATGAATCGCCAAATCTGAAGGAACATGGGGGATTTTCGAAATCCTCCAACCCCCCTACTGGGTTTGTTGATGCTCTGGCGAGGGCCGAAGCCCTCGCGTTTTACACGGATGTAGATTGGGTACGCCCCGCTTAATTTCTGCGGGAGCGATTTGCCATCGCAAGCAGGCGAAGGAAGCTGATCAGCGAGGCGACCGCCGCCCAGACATAGGTCATCGCGGCGGCGTTTAAAACCTTTTTCGCGCTGTCGGACTCCTCATAGGTGATGTAGTTGCCCTCCTCCAGCATCCGCAGCGCGCGGGCGGAGGCGTTGAACTCAACCGGCAAGGTAACCACCTGAAACACGAGCATCGCGCCAAAGAGCACAACGCCGATCATGGACAGGTTGAAACTGCCCATCATGAGGCCGAGGATCACGATCCACGGCGCGGCATAGGAGCCGATGGATGCGACGGGCAAAACCGCGTTGCGCAGGCGAATCGGCGCATAGCCTTCCTGATATTGCATCACGTGGCCGATTTCGTGCGCGGCAACCGCAACTGCGGCGATACTGCGCTGCCCGTATACCTGCGTGCTAAGGCCTACGACACCGTTCTTCGGGTCGTAATGGTCGGTGAGGGAACCCTGCACGGGCGTGATCTGGACAGGGCTGCCGCCCCGGCTGAGTAACTGCTGGGCAATCTCCTCCGCGCGGAGGCCGGAGGAGACCGGCGTTTGTGAAAATTGGTTGAATGTCTTTTGCACCTTGCTCTGCGCATAAAAACTGATGCCCATGACGACGAGCAGCAGGATGATATAGACGCCGTCGCCCGATCCATAGCCAAAATACATAACAATTCCCCTCCAAAATGACTATATTCAGTATAGCATATTCGTTATGACGGTACAGCGGTTTTCCATATCGTTTGCAATTCCACCAAAATTACATCAAAATGACGGTTTTATTTGCCCGCATTTTATCCGAAAACCAACTCGGAAAGCAAGAAAAGGGGCTTTTTTCAACGGTAAAATGTGATATACTATCCGGTAACCCCGAATTTCAAAATAGGAAAGGTTGTTTTTTATGGCGCTCAAACTATCCCAAATTCAAAAATCGCCGGAATCGTATGTCGGCCCAATTGCGGTCTGCGGCTGGGTTCGCACGGTTCGCGAAGGCAAGACGCTCGGCTTCGTCGAGCTGACCGATGGCACCTGCTTTACCCCCGTTCAGATCGTTTATGAGCGCGACGATCGAAATTTGGGTAATGGACTCTCCACGGGCTGCGCAATCGCCGTTTCCGGCGAGCTGGTGATCACGCCGGACGCGCCGCAGCCGTTTGAAATCCGCGCGAACGAAATCGCGCTGGAGGGCGCGTGCCCCGCGGACTATCCGCTGCAGAAAAAGCGGCACACGCTGGAATATCTGCGCACGATTCAGCATCTGCGCCCGCGGACCAATACCTTTCAGGCTACGTTTCGCGTGCGCTCCGTGGTCGCCGCGGCGATCCACGAGTTCTTTCAGCAGAACGGCTTTGTCTATGTGCATACCCCGCTGATCACAGGATCGGACTGCGAAGGTGCGGGTGAGATGTTTCAGGTGACCACACTGCCGCTCAAGGATATGCCCAAGGACAAGGACGGTAACGTTGACTTTTCGGGTGATTTCTTCGGCAAGCCTGCGAACCTGACCGTATCCGGCCAGCTCTATGGCGAGGCGTTCGCGCTTGCGTTTCGGGATATCTATACCTTTGGCCCGACCTTCCGCGCGGAATATAGCTTTACCGCGCGCCACGCGGCCGAATTCTGGATGATCGAGCCGGAGATGGCGTTTTGCGATCTCGCGGGGGATATGGACGTCGCCGAGGCGATGATCAAGTACATCATCAAGACGGTGCTGGATCGCTGCCCCGCCGAGATGGAGTTTTTCAACAAGTTTGTCGATCCCGGCTTGCTGGAGCGGCTGGATGTCGTGCTCAAGAACGACTTTATACGCCTGAGCTATACCAAGGCGGTCGAGCAACTGCTGGAGAGCGGCGCGGAGTTTAAATATCCCGTCGGCTGGGGGCAGGAGCTCCAGACCGAGCATGAGCGTTATCTCACCGAGCAGATCTATAAGTGCCCGGTGTTCGTGACGGATTATCCCAAGGATTTCAAGGCCTTCTATATGCGCATGAACGACGATAACAAGACCGTCGCCGCAGCGGATCTGCTCGTGCCCGGCGTGGGCGAGATCATCGGCGGCAGCCAGCGTGAGGAACGGCTGGATATGCTCGAAAAGCGCATCGCGGAATTGGGCATGGATCTGGGCCAGTATGACTGGTATCTCGAACTGCGGAAATTTGGCGGCGTCAAGCACGCGGGATTTGGCCTCGGCTTCGAGCGCATCATCATGTATGTCACCGGTATGCAGAACATCCGCGACGTGCTGCCATTCCCCCGCACCACGAGCAATATGGAGATGTAATCGTTCGACGGCAAAATGCCCCGCCATGTGGCGGGGCATGAGGCCGTCAAAAAACGAGTTTTTTGACGGGACAACCGCTCTTTGCCTCTCGTCCTCCGGACTCCGAACGGCAAAGAGCTGCGAAGAAACCGCCCGCTCCCGGGCGATCCGTCGCGGCGGCAAAGCCGCCGTGGCCGGAACCGACGGGTTAAGGGCGCGGCCCTTAACAATCCCAGGGCTTTTTTGATAGGCTGATGCCCCGCCATGTGGCGGGGCATTTTGCGTTTTGTTTCATATGTTGGGGAAACCATTTCTCCCCAAGATTGAGAGTGATTCTATTTCTGCGGCGGGCGCTGGAGGCTGGAGCCATACTTTTTCCAACGGGCGGCCTCTTCGGCGCGTTCGTGCATGTGCTTGGCATAGCGGCGGTTATCCGCAATGGTTGCAACCGCAAGCGCCACGACAGACAGGCAGAACACGATGACGAACACCATGCTTGTCGCGCTGGAGAGGAATCTCATGCCGGGGTTGTATTGATTTAAGATCGCGAGCGTGATGAATACGCCGGAAAAAATGATGGAAATATGGGAAAGGATGCTTCTGAGCTTTCTCATGGTTTGTGATACCCTCCAAGGTTTGTACATTGGGGTTGCCGCGCGACGCCGCGCAGTCAAGGCGTGCCGACGCGCATCGAAACCGGGTTGTTACTTTGGATCGTCGCCGCCAAAGTAGATGATGTCGCTGATATCGCGTCCACCCTTATACGGCTGACCCAGCACCTGACCCTGAAACACCAGCATGGAGGACTGCCCTCCGTCGAGATTATAGGCGTCCACGCATCCAAGATCGATCATGGTCTGGGATAGTTCATCCAGCGTCATTCCCCTGGAATGCTCGCCCTGCCGTCCGTCTACATAGACAAGGCAATAGTGCCCCGGTTCAAAATAGCCGATCGCCGCGCGCGGATTATGGCTGATGATCTTATCCGTGGTGTTATAGGAGGCGGGAACCTGCCCGTTGTCAATCAGCTTCGGCCCGAAGGACCAACCCTGATAAGCGCCGCGCGCAACTGCCGCGTTGAGATCAAAGTCCGCCTCGTAATAGCTCTCCATCACGCCGTCGGCATAGAGAATGCAGACGTCGCCGGAAACGGTGTCGCGATAGAGGTTCCCGTTTCGGATCACGATGCCTTCCGGACGTGCCTTATAACAGTCCCCGGAGAGGGCGATGACCGCGTGGTTTTCGCTTGCCATATCGCTCGGCAGGGAGTAGCCGCCGCCATACTTTCCGCCGGAAAAAGCGGTTTTATAGCCCTCAATATTGCGAATATAAATGTCTGCAACATAATAGACCGCGTCCGTCGTGTGCTGCTCGGTGACCACAACGCGCAGGTTATCATCCGCATAGTTGCCGAGGGTGCCTTCCTCATCCGGCTCGCCCTGCGGAAAAATGGCGGAGAAATCGCCCGGCGCCGGCGGCGCCGTTGGTTCCGGTGTTGCGGAAAACGCGGGGGAGGCGCCGGCTGGTGCGGGAGTTTCAGCCGCTTGTGCGGCGTCGACGGGCGTTGGTGTTCCGCTGGAGACGATTTGCTGCATCGGCGCGTTGCCGCTGCGCTGCATGCCAAACTGAAACAGAGCGAAAACGCCTAACATAACGCCGATGCCCAAAAGGTCCAGAAAGAGGACCAAAAGGGCGGGCAGAGGTTTTTTGCGGGACATAGGATATCCTTTCCAGTGAATCACGGGATCAAATCCCGAAGGCTAACAGAACGCGTTTAGATGATAGTATTGCAGGCGAAGAAAAGCAAGAAATCACGCGAAAAGCAACAGTAAATTCACAAACGCGGATGCGAATGTAAAAAACGGCGCGAAAGAAAAAAAAGGAAAATGCGGCTGCCCGGAGACGATTCTTGCGAATCGTGAAACGGACAGCCGCCGTCCGGTATCTGGATGTTATCTCCTATCGGGTGCGGCTGGAAAGAGTAACCGTAATGTTGCCCCGTGTCGCATGGGAATACGGACAAACCTGATGCGCTTCCTGGGTGAGACTTTCGGCCAGGGCGGCATCGTCTGTGTCGACGATGGCGACAATAGCGACCTCAAGCTGGAAGTTTCCGGCATCATTGCGGCCGATGCCAACGGTGGTTTGCACATCCGGCGGGGGCAGTCGCAGCCTGCGCACGCGAATTACGTGCTGCAGCGCGCTGCCAAAACAGGCGGCATAACCTGCTGCGAAAAGCTGTTCGGGATTGGCGCCCTCCTGCTTTCTTCCGCCAAGACCGGCGGGCAGGGCCATTTCAAAATCGAGAGGGCTATCTTCTACACGAACATGTCCGTCTCGTCCGCCGGTAGCGTAGGCAGTGGCTTTGTAATCGATGTTCATAAGGCACCTCCATCATTTTATAATTCGATTATACCTTAAAAGCATCCATCATGATTATGACTTACTCACATGAAATCGCCTGTTCGTTCAAGGGCTCGTTCGTTTGACGGGATGGCAGCTGATAGGATGCCCGGCAATGGAATGGCCGGAGGAAAACCACGAAAAGAGGCAGCCGCGCCGTGATTCAGGAGAATCATTACGGTTCTACACTATAGATTGGGGTAAGTAAAAAAAAGAAGAAGCATAACCGCTTCAAATCTTGTAGATTAAGGTTGTTCAAGCCACTACGAGAAAGGACGAAGGTTATGCTTCAAACACATCTTATCGCAGAATTACTTGGT
>JAYFQU010000009.1:0-64287 GCA_034926785.1 Christensenella sp. | reverse complement strand
TGCCGATGGGTTTTACTTTGGGTTAAAATGACGCGAATCGCGCCATTTTTTCACAAATTCGGCGAATGAATCGCCAAATTTGAAGGAACATGGGGGATTTTCGAAATCCCCCAAACCCCCTACTGGGTTTGTTGATGCTCTGCGAGACGGCGCAGGCCGTCTCTTTGTTGCTTCATCAAGCCGTTTGTTTAGTTCTTCGCCTTGGTTGCGATTTCTTCGAGGAGCTTTGCGCGGAAATCCGCAAGGGTCATGGTGCCGAGGTCGCCCTCCTTGCGGGAACGAACCGCAACCAGCCCCTGCTCAACCTCCTTGTCGCCGATGACGAGCATATACGGAATCTTCTGCATCTGCGCTTCGCGAATCTTAAAGCCGATCTTTTCGCTTCTCAGGTCGGTCTCTACGCGGATGCCATACTGCTCCAGCGATTTCTGAATCTCAACGGAAGCCTCCGCCGTGCGATCCGTAATCGGCAGTACTTTCACCTGTACCGGCGCAATCCAGGTGGGCAGTGCGCCCGCGTATTTCTCAATCAGCAGCGCGAGCGTGCGCTCGTAGCAGCCAATTGATGTACGATGGATGACGACCGGATACTTCTTTAACCCGTCGCTATCCATATACTGCATGCCAAAGCGTTCGGCAAGCTGGAAGTCGATCTGGATCGTGATCAGCGTATCCTCCTTGCCGTAGACGTTGCGAATCTGGATATCCAGCTTCGGCCCGTAGAAGGCAGCCTCGCCATCCGCCTCATGGAACGGAACATTAAGGTCGTTAAGGATCACACGCATCATATTCTGCGTGCATTCCCAATCCTCTTTGTCGCCAATGTATTTATCCTTGTCGTTCTCGTCCCATTTGCTGAAGCGATAGCTCACGTCATCCGTAAAGCCCAGGGTGTCGATCATGAACTTCGCGAGATCGAGGCAGCCCTTGAACTCCTCCGCCACCTGATCCGGCCGGCAGGCAAGGTGTCCTTCCGAGATGGTGAACTGCCTCAGGCGGATCAGGCCATGCATCTCGCCGCTGCTCTCATTGCGAAAGAGCGTGCTCGTCTCGTTATACCGCAGCGGCAGGTCACGATAGGAACGCGAACGGTTGAGATATGCCATAAACTGGAACGGGCAGGTCATCGGGCGCAGAGCGAATACCTCCGCGTTTTCGTCCTCCACGTCCGGCGAATCGCTCATGATGAACATGCCGTCGCGGTAGTGATCCCAGTGGCCGGAGATCTTATACAGCTCACGCTTGGCCATAAACGGCGTCTTGGTGAGCATATAGCCGCGCTTCTGCTCCTCGTCCTCAACAAACCGCTGCAGCAGTTGGATCACGCGCGCGCCCTTCGGCAGCAGGATCGGCAGGCCCTGGCCGATAATATCCACGGTGGTGAAGAGCTCCAGCTCGCGGCCGAGCTTATTGTGGTCCCGCTTCTTCGCCTCTTCCAGCGCGGTAACATAGGCATCCAGGTCGGCCTTCTTCTCGAAAGCCGTACCATAGATGCGCTGGAGCATCTTGTTCTTTTCACTGCCGCGCCAGTAAGCGCCCGCAACGTTGAGAAGCTTGATGTTCTTTACCACGCCCGTGCTCTTGACGTGAGGGCCGGCGCAGAGATCAACAAAGTCTCCCTGACGATAGAAGCTGATGATAGCGTCCGCCGGCAGATCGCGAATGAGCTCTACCTTATACGGTTCGCCGAGCTTGTCCATGTAGGCAATCGCCTCTTCACGCGGCAGCTCAAAGCGCTCTATCTTCTGGTCTTCCTTCTCAATCTTCGCCATCTCGGCCTCGATCTTGACGAGATCCTCCGGCGAGAAGGTCTCCGGCGTGTCAAAATCGTAATAGAACCCGTTCTCAATCGCGGGGCCGATGGCGAGCTTGGTCTCCGGCCAGAGACGCTTGACCGCCTGCGCGAGGACATGGCTCGCGGTGTGGCGATAGGCCCAGCGGCCGTTCTCGTCCTTAAATGTGTAGAAGGTAAGGTTATGGTCGCCCGTGATCGGGCGGAAGGCGTCGCTATGCGCGCCGTCGATGGAGCAGGAAAGCGTTGCCCGCGCAAGACCCGGGCTGATTTCGTTCGCGATTTCAAGCCCTGTCAGGCCGTCCGCAAACTCGCGCTGATTCCCGTCCGGAAATGTAATCTTCATGTTTTTTCTCCTCCTGTTTCTCTGCCGCACGATCGTCTGGCTTTTTTGCCAAAATAAAACGCCCCGAAGCCTGTTGTTTGGCTTCGGGACGATAGACGCTCTACCGCGGTTCCACCCGTGTTCGCGCATGCCGCTGCATACGCGCGCTTTGCTCCGCTGTATCGGGCGGCGTCCGCTGTTCGGTCGCCGGGTGGTCTTCACGCTGTCATCCATCGCCGCGCTTGCAGCCTCTGCGCGGCTCTCTGGGGGTGGATGCGCTCTTTCTGATGCGTTACTGCTTCCCGGGTCTCTCCGAAAGTAGCTTTAAGTATACGCCCGTGCAATCGCCTTGTCAATTGCGACTGTTTGTTGACACTGCTTGTTTTCAACTGTTTGTTGCCAACTGTTTGCTGCCCATACATCCCGCTGCCGGCATCCGGCATATTGCCCTATACACCCCAACCGATTTCCGATATAATGAGCGCAGGGTATGATTGGGCGGCGGCCTTATCTGGCATGATACCGGTCGGATCGTCGAGTCAAAATCAAAGGCAAAGTTGTAGATCAAACCAAGAGATCAGAATAGCGAGGCAACAACATGCAATCCATTCCGGAATTGACGCTGCGCAGCGGAATCACACTTCCGCACATCGGGCTGGGCACCTATTCGCTCAAAGGACAGGCGGGCGCAAACGCGATCGCCAATGGCATCCGGCTGGGCTATCGGCTGCTTGACAGCGCGTTTAACTATGAAAACGAAGGCACTCTCGGCGCGGCGATCCGCAGCAGCGGCATCCCCCGCGAAGAACTGCTGGTAACATCCAAACTCCCGGGACGGCACCACGCATACAATCTGGCGATTCAAACAATTGAGGAATCCCTGTTCCGCGCGGGGCTGTCCTATTATGACATGTATCTGATCCATTGGCCAAATCCGCGTGTCGATCTCTATGTGGAAGCATGGCAGGCAATACTGGAGGCCAAAAAGCGCGGCCTTGTCCGCGTGGCGGGCGTGTGCAATTTTCTGCCGGAGCATTTGGAGCGGCTGTGGGCCGAAACCGGCGAACTCCCGGAGGTGAATCAAATCGAACTGCATCCCTATTTCAACCAGGCGGAGTTGCGGGAGTATCACAAAAAAAACAAAATCCAAACAGAGTCCTGGAGCCCGCTGGGACGGGGGTCCGACCTGCTGCAAAATAATAAAATTGTCGAACTTGCAAAGAAGTATGATAAAACCCCGTCGCAGATTGTGCTGCGCTGGCATATCCAGCTGGGCGCCCTCCCCATCCCGAAAAGCACGGGGGAATCCCACCTGCTGCAAAACCTGTCCGTATTCGACTTTGCGCTGGATGCGGCGGACGAAGAGCAAATAAACCTGCTTGCCAGAGCGGATGGCCGCTTGCACGATCAAGATCCCGCTGTGTACGAAGAGTTTTAAAGATTGTCATAGTCGATGAACGAAGGGCTATCACGGCCCTTTTTTCGTATCAGCCGACATAGGCCGCGGCCTTCTGCACCGCGCGCATGCCAAGCACATCCTCCATTTCATACCAGCCCGTCCGGCCGTAGATGAACTCCGCCGCAACCAGCGCGCCCTCGACAAACGCGCGGCGGCTGAACGACTCATGGGTCAGCGAAATCCGCTCATAGTCGCTTGCGAGCATGACGGTGTGCAGCCCGACATATCCGCCCGCGCGGATGGAGAGAATCGGCACCTCGGCGCCCTTGGGCAGCTCTTCGCCAATCGCGGCGGCGAGCTTTTTTGCCGTGCCGGACGGGATGTCGTATTTCTTGTTGTGGTGCGTCTCGGTTATCTGGTAGTCAAACGACGGCAGCGCATGTGCGACAAGGCGCAGCGCCGCAAGCAAAACATTGATCCCCAGCGTCACATTCGGCGCAAACACCACGCCGATCTTGTGATGCTGCGCAAAGTCCTTCATCCAGAGGATATCCGCCTCGCTATAGCCCGTCGTGCAAAACACGATGTTGGTGCGGTGCCCCTTGCAAGCGCGCAGAAGCGAGCGGGACGCGGCCGGGTTGGAAAAATCGATCACAACGTCGGTTGGGGTGTCCCGCATGGTTTGCTCCAATTGCGCAGCGTCCCGAATGAGAACGCCGGTTCTTTGTTTGCCCAATAGATCGCCGACATCCTTCCCGGCCTTTTCGCTGCCGGGACGGCAAAACGCGGCGGTAAGTAAGAAACGATCGCTGTCCTGTATGGCGCGGAGCACCTCGCTCCCCGTGCGGCCAACGCCGCAGACGGCTGCTCTTATCATATGCAACGCTCCTTTCTTGAGACGAATGTGTATATGTTCCGGCAGGCGCGAGGGACGATTGCGATCCTGGTTTGGATCCGGCAAAAAAACATGCGCCCGCAGAGACTGCAAGCGCAAAAAGGACATCATCGGTTTTTCAGATGCGAAATAGACGTTGAAAAACTCTGCTTTCTACGCTTACGAGATTAGCTGACGGGTTCGGACGAAAAGCTGTCCTACCGATGGTGCCCACCGGATTCACCCCAATAAATTGGTTCTCCCGCTCCCCCGCGCCGCAACGCGAAGGATTCAGCTATTTGGTTGTATTCCCACTATATATTGCAAGAACGGCTTTGTCAAACATTATAACTGTAATACTTTTAATTATGATGTTAGAACGCGGCTCTGCTGTGTTAAGGAATGTGGGTTACTTATGATACGGCTCATGCGCGTTGATCTTAAACGCGCGGTAGACCTGTTCAAGCAGCACCACGCGGCAGAGCCCGTGCGGCAGCGTCATGTCCGAGACGGAGAGTTGATAGTCCGCGCGGGCGAGCACGGCGGGGCTGAGCCCCAGCGAGCCGCCGATGACGAGCGTAATGGTGGGAGCCTGCCGGTCGAAGACGGATTGGAGCAGCTCCGCAAACTGCTCCGAGTTGAGCCGTTTTCCGCCGATAGCAAGGCAGACGACGAATTCGCCCGGCGCGATACGCCCCAGCAATCGCTCGCCTTCCTTCGCGACCACCTGCGCCTCCTCCGCGGCGGAGAGCGTCTCCGGCGCTTTTTCGTCCGCAACCTCGCAGATTTCCAACGCGCAAAAGCGCGAAAGCCGCTTTGCGTATTCCGCAGCAGCCTCGCGAAAAAATCCGTCCTTCAGTTTTCCCACGCAAGCGATCTTGATTTTCATAAGATTGTGACGACGCGGGCAAATTGATAGATCTTCAAAGCACTATAACTCAAATAATCCGCAGGGCTCATAGCGGCTCGCGACGGTGACAAACATGCTTTCGAGCAGACCCGCCTGCTCCAGCATAGACTGCACGGTGACCAGCGCGAGCTCCGGGGTGTTGTTATCCTGCGAAAGATGCCCCAGGATCGCGTTGCGTACGCCGCGGTCATGCAGCTTTTGCAGCACGAGCCCGGCGTCCTCATTGCAAAGGTGCCCATGGGAGGAGAGAATACGCATCTTAAGTGAATAAGGGTAGCTGCCCGCCTTGAGCATGTCCACATCGTGATTGGCCTCCAGCAAAATCAGGTCGGAGTTGGCGACCGCGTCGATCATGCGGCTGGAAACATGGCCGATATCGGTCATGATCGAGAGCTTCTTCCCTTCATGCACAAAGCTATAGCCAACCGCATGCGCCGCATCGTGCGGCGTAGAGAACGGATGCACGCAGAGTTGCTTGAGGTAAAAATCCCGATCTGGCTCGAAGACGCGGATGTTCTTCGCGGCAATCTCGCCGATGCCGGCAGGCATATGCTCCCAGCACTCGGCGGCGGCATAGACGGGGATGTCGTATTTGCGCGACAGCACGCCGATTCCGCTGACATGGTCGGAGTGCTCATGGGTCACCAGAATCGCATCCATCCCCTCCGGGGATACGTCGATCATCGCCATAAGCTCACGCAGGCGCTTGGCGGTTACGCCCGCGTCAACAATCAGGCGCACGCCGCCTGCCTCGAGGTAAGACGTGTTGCCGGAAGAACCGCTGCACAACGGTGAAAACAGCATATCGGGTAGGCTCCTTTAAAATCAAACAACATCTAGTATACCACAAGGCGAAACAATGCGACAGTGACAAACCCGCGCAGCCGCCATGGTACGCTCTGGCGGAAGACTGCCGTTTTTGGTATACTCTAAAGCATGGAACGAACGACGCAACGCGCATACGCAAAGCTCAACCTCACCCTCGGTGTGCTCTATCAGCGCATGGACGGCTACCACGCGCTTGACTCCATCATGCAGACCATCGACCTGCACGATACCGTTACCGTAGAGCGCGCGCGGGATATCGTGGTCACCAGCACAGGCATGGCGCTGCCTTATGACAACACCATCCGCCGCGCTGCGGAACAATACCGTGCGCTCACCGGGCGCGGGGCGCAGATCCGCGTGACCAAACGCATCCCAGCGGAGGCGGGGCTCGGCGGCGGCAGCGCGGACGCGGCGGCGGCGTTTCGCGGCCTGCAGCAGCTCTATGACGAGCTGGACGAGCGAACCCTGCTTGAGATCAGCGCGAAGGTCGGCGCGGACGTTCCCTTCTGCCTACGCGGCGGCACACAGCGCGCCGAGGGCATCGGCGAGATTCTCACGCCCGTGCGCGGCATGGATCTGCACCTCATCGTTGCAAAGCCTGCCGAAGGTGTTTCGACAAAAAAGCTCTTCTCGCTCTTAAAACTTCCGCGCAGGATGCCGGAAACGGCGGCTGCGCTCAAGGCGCTGTCTCTGGGCGATCTGGACGCGCTCTGTCCGCTGCTGTTCAACGCGCTGGAGGAACCGGCCATCGAACTGGTGCCCGAAATCGGGCAAATCAAGCAGCGCCTGCTGGCGGCGGGTGCAAAGGCCGCCTGCATGAGCGGCAGCGGGAGCGCCGTATTCGGCGTGTTCGCGAACCAGGAGGCGGCAACGGCCGCGCTGCCCGCCTTTGCGAATCTCCCGTTTGCACAGGTTTGCAAGAGTATTTAACCCTGGGTTACGCGCCGCGTTCCCTGTCGATGTGTTTCCCCCGCCAAAGGATAACGATGGGAAATCCAGCAGGTAGCGGCGCCGGTGTATAAGACCTGTTTCACTAAAGTGAACAAACTAAGAAAAATCAGAAAAACAGATGCAATTGCTGCATCAGATTCGATACAATCACATCACGGCATGTTGTTACATGCCCGTTGTTAAAAATTCATGTTCGGGGGGCAATCATGATACGATTCTTCCGGGTCCGCAGAGGGATCGCCGCCGCTCTCGCGCTGGCGCTGCTTCTGTTGGTCGCTCCGGTTTCTTCCGCACCCGCGGATTCCGGCGTGTCGTTTATCCGCGTTCTGCTTTCCACGCAGTCGGCGCAGTCGTTGTCCGTCCCGGTTAAGGGAACCTACACTCTCGCCCAAACGCAGCGAACCTTTACGGGCGGAACACTGACCATCTCCGCCAGCGGAAGTACCGTCACGGTCAAGCACTCCAGCGAGGGGCAGCTTTACTCCGGCAGCGGCGCAACCATAGAGCGCGTCAACCTTTCGCGCGACGCGGGCTATCTCACGGTCAAGACCGCGGCCGGTACGCGCAACTACCTCGGCAATTTCGCCTTCTCCGCGAGCAACGGAACGGTGGTCGCCGTCAACCGCGTGCCGCTGTCGCATTATCTCTACGGCGTAGTCGGTTATGAGATGAGCAACACCTTCCCGCTGGAGGCGCTCAAGGCGCAGGCCCTCGCGGCAAAGGGATATGGTCTGCTCAAGATCAGACAAAGCGGAACGTATGATATTCTCGATACCGCCGATGATCAGGTTTATAAGGGCTATGACCCCAGCTATCAAAACGTTATCAACGCCGTAGACCAGACCATGGGCGACGTGCTCTACTACAACAACGTCCCCCTACTCTGCTACTATGCGGCGAGCAACGGCGGCTGGATGATTTTACCCTCCGACCGCTGGACAAGCCCCATCTATGACGGCGCATATAACTATGGCGCGGATCCCTACGATCTGCAGAATCCCTCCACGCCGGTGGAAAAGATCTTTGTGCCGGCAAACTACAGTGAAAGGGATATGGGCACGGCGGCGTTCGCCTTTTTGGATGCGCGCCTCATGGCAGCCATCGCCGAGCGCGGACTGATCCCGAAAAACTTTTATTTCGGCGGCATTCAGTCGATTGACAGCGTTGTGTCCTCCGGAACGGCTGGCTATGCGGACGACCTGAACCATACGACCATCGCCATCACGGCAACCGTTCAGGCAAACCTGCTGGAGTCGCTGATTCCGAGCCCGACGCCGACCTTCGCGCCGACGCCGAGTCCGACGCCGACCTTCGCGCCAACACCGAGCCCGACGCCGACCTTTGCGCCGACGCCGGAGCCGACGGAGGTTCCGTCGGATTTCACGTTGACCCCTTTGCCCGAGGGAGAAACCCCAACGCCGACACCGGAGGAGACGGCATCCCCGTCCCCGACGCCGACCTTTGCGCCAACGCCTTCCCCTACGCCGGCGTTTGACCCGACCCCGTCGCCGACGCCCGCCATTGAGACGCAGAGAACAAGCCCGGTGAGCGTCAGTTTCCGCTTCAGCGATTTGGTGGCCGCAGGGCTGTTCCCCTCCACCGTCCTTAAGATCTTTTATGCCGCGCCGGCTAACGGCGGATGGTATCTCTACCATGCCAGGTACGGCCACGGCGTTGGCATGAGCCAACGCGGCGCGCAGTTCATGGCAAACAGCGGCATGAACTACCGCGAAATCCTGAGCTATTACTATCCGGGCGCGACGCTCGGCACCCTTAGCTATGTCTTCCCCGAAACGGTGGGCGCATCTCAGCCCTCGACCGCGCAGACGACCACCTCCACCGGAAAGGTGCAGGGCGGCACGGTCAACGTGCGCTCGAAGGCATCTACAACCGGCAGCGTATTGGAAACCCTCTCCGCGGGCACGCAGGTGACGCTGCTCGGTATGACGGGCGAATGGTATAGCGTCCTTACCCCGGGCGGAAACAATGGCTTTATCCGCTATGACTACATCATGCTCACAGGCAGTGGCCTGATTGCTCAGGGCAAGGTTTCCGCCAGCGCGGTCAACTACCGCAGCGGCCCGGCCACGAGCTATTCCGCGGTGGGTCAGCTCTCGCAGGACACGCAGCTCGGCATCTATGGCATGGTAAGCGGCTGGTATAAGGTGAAGGCGATGTCCACGGGGCAGGACGGCTTCATCAGCAAGGATTATGTCGTTATCACCCAAAGCACCGCGCAAAATCCCGGTGCAACACCCGCGCCGACCCAAGCGGGCGCAACGCCCGCGCCAACTGCCGTTCCCACGGCGGTTGATCCGGGCGCGACTCCAAGCCCCGTACCGACAGCGGTTAATCCGGGCGCGACCCCAACGCCGACAGCTGCGGCAACCCCGACGCAGCAGCCAACGCCGACCCCGGCGCCAACGCCAACACTCGCGCCTAATTACGCCGCAGGCGGCGTCATCAACGCAGACGGCGTCAACATTCGCGCAGGGGTAAGTACGACAACCCGGAGCTATGGGCGGCTGCTGAAAAACACCCGGCTTGGGCTCTATGAAAAGATCGGCTCATGGTATCGCGTACGCGTGCTCTCCACCGGGTTGGAAGGCTATGTCTATGCCAAGTATGTTTCGATTACGCAGACATCATCCGGCTCTTCGGGTTCCAGCGGCACCTCTTCCAGCGCGGGCTATATCAACGCCTCCGGCGTGAACCTGCGCACGGGTGCGGACACGCGCTACAACAGCATTGGCAAGCTCGCGCGGAACACGAGCGTAAAAGTCGTGGGTTCCTCGGGCAGTTGGTATCAAATTGAAGTGCCTTCCGCCAAGCTCAAGGGCTATGTATTTGCAAAATACGTCACTCTCGCCGAGACGGTGAAGACGAGTGAAACCACAGGCGTCGTTATCGCGCGGCTCAATCTCCGCGCGCAGCCCTCCACAAGCACCAGCTCGAAGATTCTGCTCACGATGGATCGCGGCGTCACCGTGACGATCTACAGCACCGCCAACGGCTGGTGTTATGTGGACTATAACGGTACCAAGGGCTACTGCTACGCCTCCTATGTCAAGGTTGGCTAAGGCGCAGGAAAGGGATTCTACAGTCTCGTGGATAAAAAGTTCCTGAACCGCATCTTTCTCTTTGTAGCGGCGGGCGTTCTGCTCTCGCTCGGCGTGATCGGCGCACTCCGCGCCGCCAGACCCAGCCCGCAGACTGGCCCGGTGATGCTGGAGGAGGCGCCGGCCGAAATGGTCAGCGTCGATACAATTCAACCCACCCCCGCGCCAACGCTGGAACCGGTTTCCTACCAAAACACCGTCACGCTTCTGGTTGACCGGGTCCCTTTGATGACGCTTAGCTCCGAGCTCGCCGCCAAGCAGATGTTATGGGAGTATTTGAGCAGTACAACCGCGCCGGAAGGGGAGAAATTTCTCTCCGCGCGGTTTGACTGCGAGTTGATTCTCACTCCCGGCGATCCCTATATCAAGCCGCTGGACGCGAGCGAAGCGCTGGAGATGCTCTCCACAAATCCGACGCTGGTGCCAATTCGGGTCACAACGCTGCGCACACAGGTCAGCAGGGAAAGCCCGCAAATCTCCTCCTCCGAGGAGGGCGCACTGCCCAAGGGCGAGCGCATTATCACCCAGCTCGGCACGGGCGCGGAAACCGAGACCAGCGTAAGGGCGGTCTATCGCGCCGGCGTTCTGCTGGAGACGGGCGCACCATTGACAACGACCCTGCGCGAGGCGCGCGCGACCATTCTGCGCACGGGCACCTATGCGAAAAAGGATCCATCCGGCGCGCCGGATCGGCTCGAAGGGCCGGAGGGAAAGAGCAAGGGCACGCTGAAGCTCGGCTACCCGATGCGCGGACAGCTGACCGGATACTTTGGTTACACCAATGGGAAGATGAACTACGGGCTAAACATCATGAACGTGCCGGGCACGAATATCGTCGCACCTGGCGAGGGTGTTGTGATATACAGCAAAGAGCGCGGGGCATACGGCTACGTGGTGGATATTGACCACGGCAACGGGTTTGTCTCGCGGCTGACGCACCTGAAGGATGTACAGGTGGAACTCAACCAGCGCGTATTTCAGGGAGATAAGATCGGCACCCTGGCCGAGGATGAAGACGGAGACAAAGCAACGTTTCATTATGAGGTCATCGTGGACGGCATCCCCTACAACCCGCTATATTACATCGACTGATAATTTTGCGATACAAAAAAAGGATGGGCCGCCATCCTTTTAGGCCGTCAAAAAACGAGTTTTTTGACGGGACAACCGTTCTTTGCCTCTCGTTCTCCGGACTCCGAACGGCAAAGAGCTGTGAAGAAATCGCCCGACTCCGGGCGATCCGTCGCGGCGGCTAAGCCACCGCAGCCGGAATCGATGGGTTAAGGACTACGGCCCTTAACAATCCCGGGACTTTTTTGACAGACTGAAAGGATGGGCCGCCATCCTTTTTTCTATGCTTTAAGGGTTGCCGCCTGGTCTTACTCCAGCTCTTTCAGCCTTGTCTCCAGCTTTTTTTTCACTCGCTGAATCGCGTTATCCACACTTTTGGTGGTGATTTGCAGCATATCCGCAATCTGTTGATAGCTGTATCCGTAGAGATAGAGCCCCAGCGCGTTATGCTCCAGCTTGCTCAGCGAGTGCTCAATGCTATCCGCAACCGCCGCATAGTTCTCGCGCCCGATGAGCACCTCCTCCGGGTCGCTGATGCGCGTGCTGGTGAGCACGTCGATCAGCGGACGCTCGTTTTCCCCCTCGTAGGTGGGGCGATTGAAGGAGATATAGGTGTTCAGCGGCAGATGCTTTTTGCGCGTTGCGCTCTTGATCGCGGTGATGATCTGCCGCGTGATGCAGAGCTCCGCAAAGCCGCGAAACGAAGCGGGTCTGTCGAACTGATAGTCCATCACGGCCTTATACAGCCCGATCATGCCCTCCTGAATGATGTCCTCATGATCCGCACCAACGAGAAAATAGGTGCGCGCCTTGCTGCGCACAATCTGCTTGTAGCGCGCATAGAGCGTCTCCTCCGCGCGCTCGTCGCCCGCGCGATGCAGGCGAAGCAGTTCCTCGTCGGTCAGGGAATCATATGATTTCATTCAGCCTTATCCTGTCTTTTCTTTTCAAACATCAACACGCCCGCGGCAACGCCGGCGTTGAGTGAGCCGATCTTGCCATACTGCGGGATAGCAACCAGAAAGTCACACTTTTCCGCAACGAGCTTGCTCAGCCCATCTCCCTCGCCGCCGATTACCAGCGCGAGCGGGCCATTCAGCCCCTGCTTATCCATCGGCTGCCCCTTCATATCCGCGCCCGCAACCCAGAGCTTCGCACGCTTGAGTTCGTCGATTGCGGCTGGGATGTTGACCACGCGCGCGATGAGCACATGCTCCGTCGCACCAGCGCTGGCCTTGACCGTTGCGGCGGTGACGGAGGCGCTCCTGCGCTTACCGATGACGACGCCATGCGCGCCCGCGCACTCCGCGCTGCGGATGATGGAACCGAGATTATGCGGATCCGTGATGCCGTCGAGAACGATCACGAACGGATCTTCCTTCTTTTCTCTGGCGAGTGCGAGGATCTCCTGCACCGTGCAATATTCCACGCCCGCGGCGTAAGCCACGATGCCCTGGTGGTTGCCCGGCTTGCCGCCGTGACCGAATGGCAGGCAGATCTCGTCCAGATGGCGTTTGTCCACCTCACGGACGATGAGCTTGCGTTCCCGCGCGAGGGCGAGGATTTCGCGCAGCGAGCCATCCGGGTCGCCGACGACTTCGATGCGGTCGATGCTGCGCTCGCTCTTGATGGCCTCTTTGACGGCGTTACGCCCGAGGATGAGGAATGGAAGCTCGTCCTGATCGACGGGGGCTTCATCCTCCAGCAGGCGGTCGCGCAGCTTCATCTCCTCCGCGCGGCGGTCGTCATAGGACGCCTTTTTATCGTACGGCTTCTTCTCATACGGCTTGTTGCCATAGGGTTTCTTCTCGAAGGACTTCTCACCGTACGGTTTCTTATCGTAAGAACGCTTTCCTTGATAGCCCTCGCCCTGCGGCTTGTCGCCATACGGCTTTTTGTCATAGGAACGTTCGCCAGAGGGCTTGCCATAGCCTCCCTGCGGCTTGTCGCCATAGGAGCGCTTGCCCTGATAGCCTTCGCCCTGTGGCTTGTCGCCATACGGCTTTTTGTCATAGGAGCGTTCGCCATAAGGCTTGCCATAGCCTCCCTGCGGCTTGTCGCCATAGGAGCGCTTGCCTTGATAGCCCTCGCCCTGCGGCTTGTCGCCATATGTCTTTTTATAACCACCCTGTGACTTGTCGCCGTATGTCTTTTTATAACCACCCTGCGGCTTATCGCCGGAGCGGTTGTAGGAACCTTTGTTTTGGCCACCCTGGCCGGAGCCGTATTTATCCTGCGGCATGAATCTGTTTCCTCATTTCAATCTAAAATAGTGTTCGAAATCCGTTTTGTTTTGATGGCTTTAAGGGATCTGTTTCGTCTCCGGCTGAAAATAGATCGTCATCAACTCGTTGAGCCTTGCGTCCTCGCCGCTCAAAAACAACCAGCCGAACAATGCCTCAAGCCCCGTTGCCGTGTGGTAGTCCGCGGCGGTGGCGTTCTTTGGCATAGTGCCGCTGTGGGCGTTGCGCCCGCGGCGAAAGACGGCGTTTTCATCCTCGGTCAGGTGGGGCTCCATCCTGCGGTAAGCCGCCGCCTGCCCTGCCGCGCAAACGTATTTGCTCGCGGCGATGTGCAACTCGTGCGGCGAACGGGCGAACTGGTCATTCAGGTAAACGCGTGCGTAAAGATCGCAAACGGTATCGCCAATTTGCGCAAGCGCCAGCGGCGAGAGTTGCCGCGGGTTTGCGCAGGCGTTGGACTGTGTTGCGCGACGAATTTCATCAATCATGGCCATACGTAATTATTTTATCCGTTTGTAAAATGTAAAGCAAGGAATATCGTACCGGTGCGCATTTGAACGCGGCAGATTGCAAAGAAACCTGCCGTGATTCGTTTATCCCCCCAGACAAACGGTAAAAAAACGGAAACTTTCTCTTGACAGATGCGGCCCCATCGCATAAAATTGCAACAATCATATATTATTTATTGAAAGGCGCTGAAGGGAACAAGACGCGGCCTCTACAGCTTAAGAGAACCGGCGGTTGGTGCGAGCCGGTGCTGCGAACCGTGTGTATGACTCATCCCGGAGCTGTTCGCCTGAACCCGTTGGGTTAGGGCGAGACGACTGACCTCGTTACCGGTTACGGCCTTGTTGGAGGTTAATGAGGATTGTTCGGGGAACCGGCAGTCAAACCAGGGTGGTACCGCGTATCGAATTTACGCCCCTGACCAAATCGATTTGGTCGGGGGTTTTTGTTTGCTCCTGACCGCCAAGCAAAAGGAGGAGTATCCCGTGAAAAGCAAATTCGAAAAGTATGTATCCTTTGAACCGATCAATCTGCCAACCCGTACCTGGCCGGACAAGCAGATTCTGCACGCGCCGAGCTGGTGCTCGGTCGATCTGCGGGACGGAAATCAGGCGCTGGTCGACCCCATGAACGTCTCCGAAAAGCTGGAGTTGTTTCATACGCTGGTCAACATCGGGCTCAAGGAGATTGAGGTGGGGTTTCCCTCCGCCTCCGAAACGGAGTTTGAATTCATCCGCACCCTCATTGATGGCGGCCATATCCCGGATGACGTAACCATCCAGGTGCTCGTGCAGGCGCGCGCGCATCTCATCCAACGTACCTTTGAGGCGATCTCCGGCGCGAAAAACGTCATCCTGCACTTCTACAATTCCACCTCCGCCCTGCAGCGCAAGGTTGTGTTCCGTATGGAGATGGACGGCATTGTGGGCATCGCCGTGGATGCGGCGGCGCTCATCTACAACCTTGCGCAGCCCCTCCGCGCCGCCGGAACAAACCTGCGCTTTGAATATTCGCCGGAGTCCTTCATGGGAACCGAGGTGGACAACGCGGTTGAAATCTGCCGCCGCGTGATGGAAACGCTGCACGCCTCTCAGGAGAAGCCCGTGATCCTCAATCTCCCCTCCACGGTGGAAAACTGCATGCCCAACTATTTTGCGGACGAGATCGAATACTTCATCCGCGCCCTGCCCAACCGCGAGAGCGCGATCATCTCCCTGCATCCGCACAACGACCGCGGCTCAGGCGTGGCAACCGCAGAGTTGGGGCTGCTCGCCGGAGCGGAACGCATCGAGGGTACGCTCTTTGGCAATGGGGAGCGAACGGGCAATGTCGATCTCATCACGCTTGCGATGAATCTCTATACCCAGCAGGTCGATCCGAAGCTGGATTTTTCGGATATCAACACAATCCGCGAGGTATACGAGCGGGTCACCAAGATGCGGGTTGGCGAGCGGCAGCCCTATGCGGGCGAACTGGTGTTCACCGCGTTCTCCGGCTCCCATCAGGATGCCATCAACAAGGGGTTCCAATACATGAAGGAGTCCGGCAGCGATATGTGGGAGGTTCCCTATCTGCCGATTGATCCGGCGGATGTCGGGCGGCAGTATGAGCCGATCATTCGAATCAACAGCCAAAGCGGCAAGGGCGGTTCCGCGTTCATTCTGCAGCAAAACTTCGGCTACGACCTGCCGAAGGTCATGCAGCCGGAGTTCGGCGCGGTGGTACAGAAGGAGACCGACCGCATGGGCAAAGAGCTCAAACCAGATCGCATCTACGAACTGTTTCAGGTAGAGTATGTGGAGATTAACGCGCCATATCGCCTGCTGCGCCATGCGTTCAGCGAGACTACGGATGCGTCGGGCAACTCGCAGGTGTCGTTTTCCGGCACGCTTTCCCATAAGGACACCGTCTTCGAAGTCTCCGGCGAGGGCAACGGGCCCATCGACGCGTTCTTCAACGCGATCAAGGGGCAGCGGATGGATCGCTTCTCATTTGTGGACTATAAGGAGCACGCGATTCGCAGCGGTTCGGACTCCATGGCGGTAGCCTATATCCACCTGCGCACCCACGAGGGCAAGGATGTCTTCGGCGTCGGTATTTCGCCCAATATCAGCCTGGCTCCGCTGCGCGGCATCCTCTCCGCCATCAACCGCGCAAAGAAACTCGGCCTCTGATCAAGCAAACCCGCATTAACACGCAAAAGCGGCAGGCCTTTGGACCTGCCGCTATGCATAAGGGCACGGGGCAAAGGGCGGCGCCCCTCGCGATTCCCCTTAACCGTCTTTGAATCGTTAGACCATCAGTTCACAGATCGCGTTGGAAAATGCAACCGGGTCCTCGATTGCCAACCCCTCGATCAGCAGTGCCTGATCGTAAAGCAGGTTGGCGTATTTTGTCACGCGCAGGTCACTCGCGCTCAGCGTGGAGAGCACGCCGAACACCGGGTGCGCGGGATTGATCTCCAGTACGCGCTCCGCCTTGACACTGCCGTCGGAAACCGGCATGCTCGCGAGCACCTTCTCCATCTCGATGGAGAGCGGGCCGTCGCTGGTCAGGCACACGGGCGAGCTCTTAAGCCGGTCGCTGAGGCGGACGCCCTTGACCTTGCCGTTCAGCGCATCCTTCAGCGCGGCGAGCAGATCCTTGTGCTCTTCCTCCGCGCGTTCCTGCGCGCGCTTCTCCTCATCGGAAACGAGGTTGAGATCCGCGTCGGAAACCGACTTGAAGGTCTTCTCCAGATAGGTGCCGAGCATGCGAATGGCAAACTCATCCACATCGTCCGTCATGCAAAGAATGTCATATCCCTGGTCGCGCACGCGCTCGGTCTGCGGAAGCTTCATCGCACGCTCCACCGTCTCGGCACAGGCATAGTAGATGTGCTTCTGATCCTCTTTCATCCCGTCCACATACTCCTTGAGCGAGACGAGCTTGTTTTCCGCCGCGCTGTGATAGAGCACGAGGTCGGAGAGGAAGTCCTTATTCATGCCGTAGTCGCTGTAGAGGCCGTATTTAATCGGGAGCCGGAAGCTCTTGTAAAACTGCTCATACTTCTCGCGGTCGTTATCCAGGAGCTTCTTGAGCTCGGTCTTGATCCGCTTTTTAAGCGTGACGGCAATGGTTTTGAGCTGGCGGTCGTGCTGCAGCAGCTCGCGGGAGATATTCAGCGAAAGATCGCTGGAATCCACCAGACCGCTCACAAAACCAAAGTAGTCCGGCAGCAGGTCGGCGCATTTTTCCATAATCATCACGCCGCTGGAATAGAGCTGCAACCCGCGCTGATACTCCTTGGCATAGAAATCATACGGTGGGTTCTTCGGAATAAAGAGCAGCGCGTCATAGCTCACTGCGCCCTCGCCGCTGAAGTGGATCGTCAGAAGCGGATCCTCGTAATCGTGGAACTTGCTCTTGTAAAACTCGTTATAGTCCGCATCCTTGAGCTCGCTCTTGCTCTTTTTCCAGATCGGAACCATGCTGTTGAGCGTTTCGTCCTCGGTGACGGTCTCCGTGTCGCCCGGGTCGCCGTTTTTCGCGCGGGTGTGCTCGGTCGCCATGCGGATCGGGTAGCGAATATAGTCCGAATATTGCCTGATGAGCGAGGAGATCGTATGCTGGCTCAGGAAGCGGTCGTAATTCTCATCCTCGGTGTTGGCCTTGATCACAAGGGTAATGACGGTGCCGCACTCCGGCTTTTCCGCCGCGGTGATGGTATAGCCCTCACGCCCCGCGCTTTCCCAGAGCCAGGCCTCCTCGCTGCCATAGGCGCGGGAAAGCACCTTGACATCTTCCGCAACCATAAATGAGGAGTAGAAACCCACGCCGAACTGACCGATGATATCCACCGCATCGCCCGTGTCATGCTCCTTTTTAAACGCCAGCGTGCCGCTTTTGGCGATGGTGCCAAGGTTCTCGTCCAGCTCCTCCTTCGTCATGCCGATGCCGTTATCGGATATGGTCAGGATGCGCTTTTCCTTATCCGCCGTAATGCGAATCTCGAAGTCCTCACGATTTTTCCCGACCTTGTCGTCCGTCAGCGAGAGGAAATAGAGCTTGTCAATCGCGTCGCTCGCGTTGCTGATGAGTTCGCGGAGGAAAATTTCCTTATGCGTATAAATGGAGTCGATCATCAGATCGAGAATGCGCCGCGATTCTGCCTTAAACTGTTTTTTTGCCATGAAGATTTGCGCCTCCGTATATGAATAATCCATTTGTTGTTAGCACTCAAAATCAACGAGTGCTAATTCAGAATACTACGCTTTTCCGCTGTTTTCAAGCAGGAAGGCTGGCTTCTACAATATTTTCACAATTTTCCGCGCAAAAAAAGCGGGGGGGATTCCCCGCCCAGAGCATCAACAAACCCAGTAGGGGGTTTGGGGGATTTCGAAAATCCCCCATGTTCCTTCAAATTTGGCGATTCATTCGCCGAATTTGTGAAAAAATGGCGCGATTCGCGTCATTTTTACCCAAAGTAAAACCCATCGGCAGAGTCCGCAGGACTTTGTCGATGGGCTGAGCGGGGGGATCCCCCGCCCTTGTCAGCGGAATCGTTATGCGTTTTGCGGCTCCGGCGCTTCGGTGGAAACATCCTTCAGCAACTGCATAAACTCCTCACCCGTGATGGTTTCGCGCTCGAGCAGATGCGCCGCGAGCTTATGCAGCGCGGGCTCGTTGTCCCTGAGAATCTGACGCGCCCGATTATGCGCGCGCTCCACGATCGCGATCACCTCCCCGTCTACGCGGGCTGCCGTATCCGAAGAGCAGGTCATGGCGCTGTCCGTGCTTAAATACGGATTACTCTGGCATTCCAGCGCGACCATGCCAAACGCGTCGCTCATACCATAACGGACGACCATCGCCCGCGCCATGCGCGTCGCCTGCTCGATGTCGTTGCTCGCGCCCGTCGTAATCGTGCCAAAGACAACCTCCTCCGCGGCTCTGCCGCCGGTGAGGGTTGCGATCTTGTTCTCCGCCTCTTCCTTGGTCATGAGGTAGTGCTCGCTCTCGTCCACCTGCATGGTGTACCCCAGCGCGCCGCTCGTGCGCGGGACAATCGTGATCTTGTGTACGGGCGCGGACTCCGTCTGTTTGGCGGCGACCAGCGCATGGCCAATCTCATGGTAGGCGACGATTCGCTTTTCCTTAGGTGAGATGACGGCGTTCTTTCGCGCGTATCCCGCGATGACCACCTCTACGCTCTCCTCCAGATCCGCCTGCTCCACGGTGTCCCGCTTCATGCGTACGGCCCGGAGGGCGGCCTCATTGATGATGTTGGCAAGATCCGCGCCGGAAGCGCCGCTGGTTGCGCGCGCGATCGCCTCAAAATCCACATTGTCCGCAATCTTTACTCCTCTGGCGTGCACCTTGAGGATATCCGTGCGGCCCTTGAGGTCGGGAAGCTCCACATGAATGCGCCGGTCAAACCGGCCGGGGCGCAGCAGCGCGGGGTCGAGGGAATCCGGGCGGTTGGTCGCGGCGAGGATGACGACGCCCTTTCGCGCGTCAAACCCATCCATCTCCGTGAGCAGCTGGTTCAGGGTCTGCTCCCGCTCGTCATTGCTACCGAGGCCACTGTCGCGTTTTTTGCCGATGGTGTCGATCTCGTCGATAAACACGATACAGGGCGCCTTCTGCTCCGCCTGGGAAAAGAGGTCGCGCACCTTGGCCGCGCCCATACCGACAAACATCTCCACAAACGCCGAACCGGAGATGCTGAAAAACGGAACATTCGCCTCGCCGGCGACGGCTTTTGCCATCAGCGTTTTGCCCGTGCCCGGAGGGCCGACCAAAAGCGCGCCCTTGGGCAGCTTTGCGCCGATCTGGGCATAACGGTCGGGATTATGTAAAAAGTCTACGATTTCGAGCAGGGCTTCCTTCGCCTCGTCCTGCCCCGCAACGTCGCCAAAGGTCTTTCCGGTCTGCGCCTCAACATAGATCTTTGCGTTGGCCTTGCCGAAGGCGAGGGCGTTGCCGATACCGCCGGGCATACCGTTTTGCATGCGTTTCATCAGGAACTGGCCGAGGCCGACAAAGATCAGGATCGGCAGCATCCAGCTCACGAGGAAGGTCATCAGCGGCGAAGTTTGCGTCGGGATGCTTGCGCTGAATTCGATACCCGCCGTATTCAGGCGGGAGACGAGGGTGTCGTCCGGCCAGATGCCCGTTTTGTAATACAGGGTTTTGCCCGCCTGCTCGCTGGTAAAGGCGATGGTTTGCGTTGCCTCGTCGCGCGAAACCTCCTTGACCTTTCCGTTGTCAACCATACTCAAAAATTCGTTATAGCCGACCTCTTTTACCTCGTTTTGGAGCAGCCCGGGAAACACAAACGCGTTGAGCAGCAGGAGCGCTATCATCGCGAGAATGGCATAGTAATAAATTGGTTTTTTCGATGGCGTATGCTCTTTCATCTCGTTTTTTACTTACACTTTCTCATTCTTCTCCGATCAGGCAGGGAGCAGAGTATCACAACCTTGTGAACCAAACATAAACCGGCCGCTCAGTGCCCAAAGCCATGCAAAACCAGGTGTTCGGTCATCTCCGCCATTTCAGAAGGCTTCTCGCGCATGTCTTGCGCAAACCATTCGCGAATGATGCCGATAAAACCCGCCGCAAGAAACGCAAAATAATAATCGAAATGGGCCGGATCCTTTTTCTGCTCCTGCATCCAGGACTCCACCACGCAGCCGCGAATCAGCGAGATAAGTTTGTTAAAAAACGCCATGTCGCCATTCCCGCCTAAAAACGCAGCGCAGAGATCCGCGTTGGCGGAAAAAAACTCAAACAGATCGTTCATCAGCAAAATCGGCTTGTCCTGCAACTCCTGCGGCGGATGCGCGCGGACAATCTCCTCAAACTCTTCAAACACCTCCTGCTCCACCTGCTCGACCATATCGTAGATATCCCGGTAATGCAGATAAAACGTGCAGCGATTGATATCCACCAACTGCGCTAGCTCGCGCACGGTGATGTCCTTAATCGGCTTTTCGCGCATAAGCTGGGTGAGCCCCGCGCGCAGCTGCATGCGGGTCTTCCGCACGCGTCGATCCATCTTTTTACTCTCCAAAGAATTCGCCTCCGTCCCATTCCGATCGATGGCGCGCAACAGCGCGCAAGCGTGTAGCAACTTTATTCAATATATACGAACACTGATCATAAATCAACACGGTATGGTGAATCTGGTGTTAACACAACGTGAACTTGGATTCCTTTTTTCAGCGAGCGCATGCGCGCTTGTCCAGGTCTTTGGGTGTGTGATATAATACGCTCGCTTCCCGCCATTTTTACGGCGCGGAAACGGTGAAAAAAATCTAATTCTCGAGGTGGCTTTGTGGAGCGCGTACCCTTTAATATTCCGCCGTATCTTGGCATTGAACAAACGTATCTTTCCCAGGTCATTGACTCGCGCAAACTCTGCGGCGATGGCTGCATGACCAAGGCCTGCGATAAGAGAATTGAGGAGATGACCGGCGTCAAGCGCTCGCTTTTGACCACCTCAGGCTCCTCCGCGCTGGACATGGCGGCGATCCTCTCCGCGGTTGGGCCGGGGGACGAGGTCATCATGCCCTCGTTTACATTTTCCTCCACAGCAAACGCATTTGCGCTGCGGGGGGCGACGATCGTGTTTGTCGATATCCGGCCGGATACGATGAATATTGATGAAACGAAGATCGAACGTGCGATTACCCCCGCGACGCGCGTGATTGTTCCGATGCACTACGCGGGTGTTTCCTGCGAGATGGACGCCATTTTGGAGATCGCGCGGCGGCATCGTCTGCTCGTCGTGGAGGATGCGGCGCAGGGCGTCATGAGCGCCTACAAGGGCCGCGCGCTCGGCTCCATCGGCCAGATGGGGTGCTTCAGCTTCCATGAAACCAAGAACTACAGCATGGGCGAGGGCGGCGCGCTGCTTTTCTCGGATGCTTCCTATATCGAGCGCGCGGAGATCGTCCGCGAAAAGGGGACCGACCGCTCCCGCTTTCTGCGCGGGCAGGTGGATAAATACACCTGGACGGACATTGGCTCCTCCTTTTTGCCCAGCGAGCTGAACGCCGCCTATCTGCTCGCGCAGTTGGAGCACGCGGACAAAATCTACGACGACCGCATGAATAGCTGGAATCGCTATCACGAGGGATTTGCGGCGCTGGAACAGCGCGAGCAGGTCATCCGGCCTACGATTCCCGCCGACTGCAAGCAGAACGCCCACATGTATTACCTCAAGGCAAGGGATCTCCGCGAGCGCACAGAGCTGATCCGCTATCTGAGCGAGAAGGCGAACGTCGGCGCCGTGTTTCACTATATCCCGCTTCACTCCGCACCCGCGGGGCTGAAGTTTGGCCGGTTCGACGGCGCGGACGTCTACACGACGAAGGAGAGCGAGCGCCTGCTTCGCCTGCCGATGTTCTACGGCCTGACCAAGGAGCAGACCGACCGCGTGATCAACGCCGTATACGATTTTTATAAAAACGTCTAACGCAGAATTCTTTTCATGAAAAAAGCGGCTGTTGCTGTCGCCCCATCCGCTCTCAACGGATGGGGTTTTCTATTTCCAGCCGCTTGCGCCGGATACCCCGCGTCGGCGCGCCGCTATGTCTCAAAGAGCCTAAGCTGCCCTTGTTTGGATTCAAACGTACCAAGATAACGAAATACATCGTCGGTTCTGCAGAGGATATCGTTCTGCCTGCAAATGCTCGTAAAGCGTTGCATGAGTTTATCGTTGTTCGGGCTGTTGCAGCTATAGGCGTTGCCAAATGTCCTGATATACCGCTGCTTGACGCCGGGAAAGTCCCGATCCAGCGCCTCGTAAAAAAACTCCCGGTCTCCCTCCCGCAGGGTTACGCCAAATCCAAAGCACAGGATTCCCTTAACCCCCGCCTGTATGCAGTAGTCCAATAGCCCAAGCAGGTTCTCCTCGGTATCATTGATAAACGGCAGAATCGGGCAGAGCCAAACCACGGTTGGAATCCCCGCCTCCTTCAGCGTCAGGAGCATCTCAAAGCGTTCCCGTGTGCCGGAGACATGCGGCTCAATCTTTTTACAGAGCGCTTCGTCATAGGTGGTCAACGTGGTCTGCACCACGCATTTGGTGCGGCGGTTGATCTGTTTCAGGAGGTCGAGGTCGCGCAGGAGCCGTGTGGATTTGGTCAAAATCGCGAGGCCGAATCCGTAGCGCTCGATGACCTCGATGCTCTGCCGCGTGACCTGCAGCTCCGACTCCAGCGGAATATAGGGATCGCACATCGACCCGGTGCCGATCATGCAGGGCTGGCGTTTCTTACGCAGTTGCCGCTCTAATAAATTCACCGCGTCACGCTTAACCTCAATGTCCTCAAACGCATGGTCAAATTGATAGCATTTACTCCGGCTGTCGCAATAGATGCAGCCATGCGTGCAACCGCGGTAGAGGTTCATACCGTTCTGCGGGGAAAGTATGGTTTTATAGTCGGCATAGTGCAAACCAGCGTCCTCCTATTCCCGTTCAAACGACAGTATACCAGAGAAAACCTGACAAATTTCTGTCAACGACAAATGCGGATTCTGCCGTGACGCAAGATTGACCGGTTGAGTGACAGGCCGCATTCATAGAATGGTTGCAAACGATTAACAGCAACTTCCGCGTTTCTTCGCATTTGTTCCACAAGCGTATCGTATCATGTCGCCATGAATGATGTACAAAAGAATTTTTCGCCTCGGAAAAAGCGCATGCTGCTTACGTTTGCCGCGGCGCTGCTGCTGGCGCTCCTCCTGCCGCTCGGCATCAGCGCCTTTGTCTGCGTTTCGGCGCAGGAGCGCATCCTAGAGCCGGACGAGGCCGCGCCTTTCAAAGCGGATGCAATTCTCGTACTTGGCGCGCGCGTCTGGGACAGCGGAAAGCCAAGCGGCATATTGGAAGATCGTATTATCACCGGTATCTCCGCCTATGAGGCAGGCGGCTCCGACCGCCTGCTCATGAGCGGCGACCACGGTCAGAATGAATATGACGAGGTCAACGCCATGAAGACATATGCCATAGAGCAGGGCGTCCCCTCGCAAAACATATTTATGGATCACGCGGGGTTTTCCACCTATGAAAGCCTGTATCGCGCGCGGGATATCTTTCAGGTCAAGACCGTCATCATCGTCACCCAGCGGTATCATCTCTACCGCGCGCTCTATGTTGCCGAGCGAATGGGTCTTACCGCTTATGGCATTCCCGCCGATCGGCACACCTATTCCGGCATGCCATATTTTGAGGCGCGAGAGATTCTTGCAAGGGTAAAGGATTTTTTCTATACGCTCTTTATGCCGCTGCCTACCTACCTCGGAGCCGAAATCCCCATATCGGGCGACGGAAACCTGACAAACGGCTAGAGCCTGCCTCTACAAAAATAACATACGCATAAACCAAAACTTCAGCAAACAAAAAAACGGCTCGCGCCGCTTTTTTGTTCCGAAACCACGCCTCCCGAGCATGGTTTTGATTCGTCCATGAAACCAAAATGGTCGTCAGCCGGCGTTGCCGGCAGTGGCGATTGGCGCGACGTTGCCGCCGGAAACCATGCCATTTCCATAGGTTGCAAGCGCATTGCCGCCGGACGCAACGCCCTTCGGACCGCATGCGGTAAAGAAGAAAACGCTAAAGACGACCATCGCCAGAAGAATGAGACTTTTTTTCATGAGAAGTACCTCCAAATGATCTGATTTCGCTTGTCATTTTCTTTTACTAAGTGTACTATATGTGTTAGTACGCATGAATGATACATCGAATTCGGTCGGTTGTCAAACAAATACGGATAACAAATGGGAAAATTCAAAATATCTTCACAGTTTGGCGCCCCCGATTTTTGCTATTTTGTCCGGAATTCGAATAAGATTAAAGAGAGCATCCACCGCAATCAGCGCGCAGTGAGGCGAAGAGAATAATGAGGATCTATCCATGAAACCAACCAGCAACCAAAGAAGATTTCTGTGCGCGGCAAGCGCCCTGACCACGCTCTACCTTTGCACGGTATTTCTCGGTGTCCCGCTGGTCTTCAGCAATCTCTATTTCAATATCACCGAAACCAAGCAAGCGCTCTTTCTGATCGCCAGCGGAAGCTATCTGCTTTTGCTTCTCTTTGCGCGTATTGCGTTTCCACCGGACTACGGCGTCCCTGCGCCGCGCCTGCCCCTGCACCCGGCGGCGGTCTTACTCTGCGCGCTCTTTGTGTTCGGCGTTGTCGGTGCGCTCTTGAGTACGTATCCGGGCGATGTCTTCTGGGGCCAGAATAACCGATATCAGGGGCTCCTCACGCTCTCTGCCTACGCCATGATCGTTCTTGTCCTTTCCCGGCGGGAGATCGATTTGCGCTGGCCCCTCCGGTTATTCCTGGTCGCCGCCTCGCTCGCAAGCATATTGGGACTCATCAACCACTTCGGCATCGACCCCTTCGGCTTTTATCACAATCTGCGCAAGGCAGATCAGGGCCGTTTTCTCTCCACGCTTGGAAACGCGGACTTTTACGGCAGTTATCTGGTTCTGGCGTTTCCTCTCGCGCTCAACGCCTTTTTACAGGCAGATGGTAAATGCCATCTCGCGCTGAGCGCCGCCTCGCTGGTCTGCGTCACCTTTGGCGCTCTGGTCGCGGGGAGCGACAGCACTGCGCTTGGCCTGCTGGCCGCCGCAATTGTGTTTCCGCTCGTGTTGTTTCGCGATCGTTCAGCCATGCGCCGGCTTGCGCTCGGCTGGGGCGTCTTCTTCCTCGCGGCGTTTGTATTTGGCTTGCTCTCCGGCTTTTTGCCCTCCAAGACGTACCTCTCCTTCTTCACCGTGGCGGCCAGTCGCGCGGGTCTCTCCCTTCCGGTGGCCGCGCTGATGTTTGCGTTCTGGCTGTTGCTTCGCCGCGTGGGGCAGGATCGGCTCCTGCGTCTCAGGCGGCCATATTGGATTGTTCTCGTCAGCGCGGCTGCTCTTGGGGTTCTTGCGCTTGTGCTGCTCAATACGGCGTTTGCCCATGCCCCGCTCGGCACTTTCGCGCGCTATCTGCGTTTTGACGCGGGCTGGGGCACCGACCGGGGGCAGATCTGGGCCTTTGTGCTCCGTTTCTTCGGCTCTCTTTCGCCCCTGCAGAAGTTCTTTGGCGCCAGCTCGGGCGCGCTGTTTCATGCGGATGCGATCAAGCCGATCTTCTCCGATGCCGCATTGGACACGGCGCATAACGAATATCTGCAATATCTGGTCACCAACGGTATTCTGGGCTTGTTGAGCTATCTTGCCGCGCTCGTTTTCGCCATTCGCACGGGGCTAAAAAAGGGCGTATCCAAACCGTTGTTCCGCGGGGTTAGCATCGCCGTCATTGCCTATGCCGCGCAGGCAACGGTAAACATTGCCCAGCCGGCAAGCACGCCTCTGCTATTTGTGCTGCTCGGCGTGCTCGTCTGCAGGGACGCGCCGCAGCCACAATAGATCAAGATCAAAGCACCTTCCTCATTTCACGCGCCCAATAAAGTCCGAATCAGAAAAATCACCCCGCCGCAGATCATGCAGATCATGCGTGGGGTGATTGTCATTTGGATTGGGTTGGTTTAGGGTACCGGCGTCCCCGTGGGAACCGCCGTACTTGCGGTGATAAACTTTGCCGCGGCATAGCACTTTACACCGGAGGCGGCCACTTGAATATAGTAAAAATCTCCCGTCTTGAAAAAGATCAGTACGGAGTCGCCCTTCTTTGCCTCGCCAATGGGTGTGTTGCCCTCCGTGGTAGGCATGGTACGCAGCGCCACCGCGCTCGCGGAAACTGTTCCGGGAATGGTCCCTGCGATCGATTTCGGGGTGGGCGTTGCGTTTTCACCGGGCAGCAGTCCCGCCTTGTCGACGAACTTCGTCGCGATATAGCCATACTTATTCTCTTTGACGATCTTCACAAAGAAATAGTCGCCCGAAACTTCGTAGACCTTCAGCTGCGTGCCGGCTGAATAGGTTCCAAGTAGCGCATATGTCTTTGCCGGGCCGCCGCGGAGGGCAACACCGCTGGCGTTGAGCGTTCCATCCACAGCAGCGGAAACCTGCGCGGCGCTCGGCGTCTTCACCGCCGGTTCGGGCGTGTCGTCCTGCTTGGGCGTCATCGTTGGCGTCTGCGGGGGCGTATTGGTCGGCTGCGCCGTTGGCGCCGCTGTCGGCGCCTGCGTCGGCGCGTTTGTTGGAACGAGCGGCGGCGTCGGCGTCAACTGTACGGAAGCGCTGTTCAGGTTGCCTTCGGGCTGTTCGCCGCTGGTGCCGCGCATCGACCAAATGATGAAGTAAATTCCAACCAGCATCACCAAAATGATGATGCTCAGCACAATATATCCGAGTGGTGTAATGCGAACGGTTCTTCTTCTGCTCATGGTTCCTCCCCCATACATAGACGCGCCGTTTTGTTACAACGTAACGAAACTAGGATTTTATGTCTATGGACAGTATATTGATTTTAGCCGTCTTTTCAAGAGGTTTCCCCCAAAAAGACGAAAGTGTTGCAACCTTTTTCAAAAGTGTTCACTTTTTATTTTGATCGGCGCGCTCCGCTCCGTCGTCAAAATCTTGCCGGCTATTTCTGCATCTGCAGAATCACGCGGGGCTCCAGGACGCGTCCCATGCGGAACATAAGCATATCCTCATCCGATCGCGCCAGAATCGACTCCAAAAACGCGCTCTGCCCCTTGATTTCGTTGTAGGCGTCGGCGATATATCCCTTGCCCGGATACTCCTTCCAGAGGGTTTCGATTCGATCGTCAAAAAACCGAAAGCGAATGAGCCGCGCGTTTGCAATCTCCAGAAACGAAACGCGGACAAGAAGCGTCGCCATCCCCGCTTCATCCAGCGAAAACCGGCCGCTGACGCCGACTCGATGGCATTCGCCATGGACGGTAACGTCCGCATATTCCGGCGCGTCGAGCCCAACCGGGAGAGTATGCCGCTCGTCGATCTCATCGATCATGAGTTCGAGCATTCCCCCGCGATTATGGAATGACACGGAGCGAAGCCCGCGTGTAAAGTTGTTTTGCAGCGTCTGCGCATAGAGCGGGAACAGACCGACAGAGGAGGCGCGCTTATCCTCCGTGGCAAAATATACCTTGCCGTCAAGCCGCTTGATGATCTCGCGAGAATCGAGCTTCGCCTTCTGGCTGAACAGATCGCCAAAGAGCGCGATCTGCGGTTGGTAGAGGTCCATCTTGAGCCGTTTCTTTGCGCTTGCCAGCGCGTTAACGCCGGAGAGCGAGATGCTGATGCGCCCCTCGTCCGGTTTTGCGAAGAAGTGCGTGGCGATCTCATAATATGCGCTCTGCTGAAAGAGTTCGTTGTTGCCCGCGTTGGAGACAAGCAGATAACCGCTGTCTAAAAAGCCGAGTACATTTTGTCCAAACATACCGTTGAAGAGGAATGCTTTCTCGTTTCGCCCGACCCAGGTCTGGTAACCATAGTCATAGTTGCCAAGGGTTTTAGGCGGCTCGGCGTGCGCACCGGTCTGCTCCTTGATCCAGTCTTCCGCTATGATCTGCCGCCCGTCAAAGCTGCCGCCCTGCATCACCATCCAACCGATCTTTGCGATGTCCTCCGGCAGAATATAGAGCCCCCAGCCGCCCTTCTCATTCCCCATCGGGCAGGTCTCCCAGAAGAAGTTGGTGATTCCGAGCGGTTCAAACAGCCGCGGCCTGAGGTAGTCCACCAGCCCCTGGCCAGTGACCTGCCGAATCGCGGCGCCGAGCATATAGGTATTCATGCTGTTATAGTTAAAGGTGGAACCCGGTTCCTTGAGCACCGCCGATTCCAGAAAGCACTTCACCCAATCCTTTTCCGTTACCGAGCCCGCCTCGTTGAAGGTCACCCCGCTCGTCATGGTCAAGAGGTGGCGAATCGTCATGTTGCGGTGCGTGAGCTGATTGATCTTGTTCACACGTCCGGCGAAGAGATCCACAATGCGGTCTTCAAGGCTCATCTTCCCTTCGGCGATGAGCATCCCGACGGCAAGCCCCGTGATGGATTTGCATTCGGAGTGCGTGATGTGCCAATAGCTCTGATCATAGGCGCCAAAGGTCGCCTCGGCGATCATCTTTCCGTTTTTGATGACGAACACACCGTGCATGTCCAGTGTGGCGTCGTCTCGAAGGGCGTTGAGAAAGTCCGCAATTTTCTGCGACGATACGCCCTGGGACTCCGGCGTCGCGCGGGGGAAAAGCTTCTGCATCGGGGCGGAGACGAACTTCGGCTTCTGCGCCGTCCGCTCTAGAATTGGCTTGACGGAACTCTTTGTATCCAGCAGCTGACCTACGATCATCAGCGCACGGGAATCGGTTATCAAATCCATTTTGGGCCCTCCCTCAGTATGGTCTGTTCTCTGCCGCGATCAAACAACCCGCGCTGATCCATACGCGCAGCCAAAGCCATGCCTGTTAGCATGATTTCAGGAAACCGTGTTGTTCCCCTGCGCGCCGCGTCACACTCCGCACACTTTATTATATCAAACTTTCGTCAATCCGGCATCATCCCGCTCCGCGCGGGCGGCGTCCCGCCTAGCTGCCAGTCGATCTGCAGCCCAACGCCGACCTCAACCGTATCAAACGCGCCAACGAACGCGGCCTTGACCGGAAGCGAGGTGCAGTGCGCGGGATAAACCCGCTCGACCCCAAGATTTCGGAGTTCCGCCAGCGTTCGATCCAGCGCTTCACCCGTCTCAAACAGATGAAACCCGCCAAGCAAACCAAGCGTGCGCGAAGCGCCCGACACCTGTTTTGCATAGGCGACCGTGTTGCAAACGCCCGCGTGCGCGCAGCCCGTAACCACGAATGCCCCCTCCGGCAGCGCCAGCACAAGCGCGGTGTCGTCCCTGAGCGTGTCGCTCTCCCAACAGCAGCCGCAGGAGGAGAGCGTTTCGCCAACCGCGCGATCAAGCTCAAAGGGAAAGATGCGCGGAACCTCGCCGAGGCACCAAATGTGCTCGCTGACCCGCCGCGGCTTTGCGCCCAGCTGGAGCGAAACCCATCGGGGCAATTCATAGAGCGGCATCGGCGAACCTGCGTCCGCGCCCTGATGGCGCTTCGGTAAAAACGCGCTCAGGTGCGCAAAGAGACGGACCGGCTGCGTAAACCGCGCGAAAAACGCGGGCAGTCCGCCTGTGTGGTCGTTGTGCCCGTGGGAGAGAACGATGTCCGTCACGCGACCCAAATCAATCCCCATCCGCTTGGCATTTTCAAGAAAAACATCCGAATATCCCATATCGAACAAAATCAGATGCTCGCCATCCTCAATCAGATAGCTGACCGCAGGCTCGCCGAGATAATATCGGTCGATATAGGTGTGGTTATCCACGAGCACAGTGAGCTTCATCGTACCGTCCCCTCAAAATCCCGCGTGCCTTCCAGCAGCGCGCGTACCAGATTAAATTGATACTGCAATCCAAAGATCAGCGCGCCCTCGTCCATACGACGGCGCGGGTTATGATGCGGCAGATCGCACCCAAGCGCGGGATTTCGGGCGCTAAGTTCCACGAAAAAGCCCGGCCTGCCCTCCTTAAAATAGGAGGAATCCTCGCCCGGCATGATGGCGCCGATGGACTGAATGCGCTCCGTGCCAAACCGTGCGACAATGATATCCTCCGCACGCTTCGTCAGCGCAGGATCATTCGCCACACTCGGATACCCTTCCGTCCACTCCATCCCCGCCGTACACCCGTGCGCCTCGGCAACGCGCCCCGCTATCAGCCGCGCCCTCCAGCGCGCCTGCGCCATTCGATCCGTCTTGGCTCCAGCGCCCGCACCGCTGGTTCAAATGCCACATACTCTCCCCTGTTGCCACTCAAAAAACAACCGCCGGTATGGGTTTTTCCGGCTCAAACGGCGTAACAACCCATTTGATGCAGCCGTCCTTTTGGCCGGAAAAGATCTCGTAACCGCATATGATTTCGTTTAACGGCGCACGGTGGGTCATCATCAGGCTTGTGTCAAGCCGCCCCGCCTCGATGAGGCGCATGATCTCTGCGCATTTGCCCGCGTCCACGCCGCCGGTCTTAAACGTCAGGTTCTTGCCGTACATCTGGTGCAGCGGAAGGAACTGCGCGCTTTCATAGAGCGCGACAACGACCACAACCGCGTTTGGCCGCGCGGCCTGCCAGGCAAGCGAAAAGGTGTCTTTCGCACCTGCCACCTCAAACACCACATCCGCGCCGCGCCCCTCGGTCAACGAGCGAACGATCTCGACCACATCCTGCTCCTTCGGGTTGACGGTGATGTCGCAAAGCCCGTGCGCCTTTGCCAGCGCAAGGCGGGATTCGTTGACGTCCGCCGCGACAATGACCGCCGGCCCGAAGAGCCGCGCAGACATCATGGTGGTCAGCCCCGTCGGCCCCGCGCCAAGCACGAGCACCACATCCGCGGGCTGAATCTCGCCGATGCCCGCCGCCCAATAGCCGGTTGCAAGCACATCGCCCACAAACAGCGCCTGCTCGTCGGAGATGGAATCCGGTATGCGCGTGCAGCTCATATCCGCCGTCGGCACGCGGGCAAACTCCGCCTGGCCGCCGTCGATCCGGCAGCCGAGCTCCCAGCCGCCCTCCACACAGTTGTTGACGAATCCCCTGCGGCAATAGAAGCATTCACCGCAGAAGCTCTCAACATTCACCGCGACCCGATCACCCTTTTGAAACCTTTTCACGCCCGCGCCCGTCTCAACGATCTCGCCGACAAATTCGTGTCCCAGTACGACGCCCTCTTTTGCGCGCGGAACGCCGCCGTTTCGAATATGCAAATCGCTTGAACAGATGGACGCGCGCGTAACGCGCACGATCGCATCCCTCGGCTCCCGTATCGTCGGCATAGGCACATCGGTCAGACGCACCATACCTTTTCTCTCGTAAACTACCGCCTTCATGTCGCTGCCTTTCTAACCCTAAAACGTCCGCGCCGTTTCCTGCGCGCGCGCAATCGCACGGGTTAAGATCGTCTCCACAGGTTCCAGCCCGGCATCCAGGGCATCCGCCGCGATCCAACTAAACGACGGAATGCCGAAGAACCTTGCCATGTCGCCCAGATATTTTGTTCCGTTGTCCATCGCGCTGCCCTCCAGCGCACCGCCGCGCGTGGTCAAAAACAGCATCTTCTCCGCCCGGCAGACGCCGAAACAGCCGTTCTTCTCGTCGCAGTCGAAGGTGATGCCCTGCACGCAGAGATTCTCGATATAGACCTTGAGCAGCGCGGGAAAGCTCAGGTCCCAGAACGGCGCGGCGATTACGATTCTCTCCGCCCGCTGAAACCTATGCGCATAGCGAAACCGCGGGTGATCCAGCGCGCCGGACTCCAGCAGTCGCTCGCGTTGCCAGAAAAAACCGTTCGCAAACGGGAGGAGCGGCTCGTCCATGAGCGTCAGCCGTTCGATGGAGAACTCTTCGCGTTTGTCCAGTTCCGACAAAAACGCCTCAGCGAGTTTCCGCGTCCGGCTCTGCTCGCCGCGGATACAGCAGTCGATGTAGAGTACGTCCGTCATCGCCAGCCGCCCCACTCGCCGAGTTTGCCAAGCGAGCCGTTCTCCTTTGCCGCGAGCGCATCCCTGCGCAGCGGAACGGAATCCGCCGCGCCCATCACCTGCACACACATGGAGGAGGCGACGGTCGCGAGCGCGAGCGCATCCTGCAGGCTCCTGCCGTCCAGCACCTCCGCGAGAAAGTAGCCCAGAAAGGTATCGCCGGCCGCCGTGGTATCCACGACCTTGACAGGATAGATGCCACTTTTCGCGCTTTCGCCGCCGCGCACGCAGATTGCCCCGCGCTTGCCGAGGGTGAGCAGCACGCTCATGTCCGGATATTTTCTTGCGAGCGTCGGCAGAATATCTACCTCAAATTCACAGTTGGCGATGCTTGCCCCCTCGATCTCGTTGACGATGAGCCAATCCACAAATTCCAACGGATAGGTAAAGACCTTTTCGTCCATCGGCGCCGCATTGATGGCAACCTGGAGCCCCTTTTCGTGCGCGCGGCGCATGATATAGCCCACAAGGTTTGTCTCGTTTTGCACAAGCACCAGCCCCTCGCTGCCAAAGGCCTCCAGCGCGCGATCCACATAGTCCTCCGTCAGTTGCTGGTTTGTGCCGCCATAGAGGAGAATGCAGTTTTGACCGTTGTTGTCCACCTGAATAATGGCGTGGCCGGAGACGCCGGAGGAACGCTCCGTCAAAGAGAGATTCACCCCGTTTTCATTCAGCTTGTCATAGAGCATATCCCCGTCGCAACCGATCAGCCCCGCGTGCCAGATCTTCGCGCCTGCGCGCGCCGCCGCGACGGACTGGTTAAGCCCCTTGCCGCCGCAATGGGTTTCGAGGGACAGGCTGGACTTGGTCTCGCCGGGCTGCACAAACGCGTCCACGCGATACACCTGGTCCAGATTCAGGGAACCGAAGTTGAGAATGTTAGCCAAGTTCGTTTGCCTCCGTATGATGATTCTTGTTTTCTATGCTAAAATGATACCATGACGATGGATGGAAGGAGCGAAAGAATCCATGCCGCAACTGCAGCCGCATATCCGCCTCGACCAAAACCACGGCGCCGTCTCGGCGCTGCTGCCCGGTGATCCTGCGCGGCTCGATCGTATCAAGCCGTTTTTGAGCGAGGTTAGCGAACTCGCCTACAATCGCGAATACCGCAGCCTCGTCGGTAACTATCAGGGCATCCGCGTGCTCGCCGTCTCCACGGGCATCGGCGGCGCCTCCGCCGGCATCGCCGTCGAGGAGCTCAAAAACCTCGGCGTCAAAAACATGATCCGCATCGGCAGCTGCGGTGCGCTGCAGCCCACGGTGAAGATTGGCGACCTCGTGCTGGTCAGCGGCGCTGTTCGCGACGACGGCGCGAGCAAAACCTATCTCGACCCGATTTTTCCTGCCGTGCCGAACAGCGAACTGCTCTTCGCCTGTGTCGAGGCCGCAAAAGCGCGCGGATTCTCCTATCACACAGGCATAGCGAGAAGCCACGACAGCTTCTATACCGACCGTGAAGAGGAAATCGACGCTTATTGGTCGAAGAGGGGCGTGCTTGGCGCGGATATGGAGACCGCGGCGCTCTACACCATCGGACATCTGCGCGGCATTCGCACCATGAGCATCCTCAACAACGTCGTCGCCTACGAAACGGACACGCTCGAGGCCATCAGCAGCTATGTGGACGGCGAAAGCGCAGCCATGCTGGGCGAGGAACACGAGATCTTCGTTGCGCTGGATGCCTTCCAAAGGATTCTGCGGCAGGCTTAGCCGCGCGGTAATGCCCCGAATCGGCTTCCCTAAGCGGCCTTTGCCTCTCGTCCTCCGGGCCTCAAACGGCAAAGAGCGGCGAAGAAACCGCCCGATTCCGGGCGATCCGTCACGGTGGCAAAGCCACCGCAAGCGGAACCGATGGGTCAAGGGCTGCGACCTTTAGCAATCCCAGGACTTTTTTAACAGACTGGCGGCCTTTGCCTGATTGGCAAAGGCCGTGCTGTTTTATTCCCCGTATTGTGCCAGGATCTCGAACATGCGGCGCTTGAACGCTTCGCGATCCACCTTGGTGACAAGATAGGCGTTGTGTTCCATCTGCTTGTCGCTGTACAGGTCGGTGACGGTCTTTCCGCGCGTAATCCTCCCCTTCGTCTCAACGCGGACGCCAGCGCGATCCGTCTGAAAATAGGAGTCGTCGTCTGCATAGAGCACCGTCACTGGGTCGTGAAACGCCACGCCGCTTAGAGAATACGCGCGGTAGAACTGCAAGATCCCCTGCATGACATCCCGCGCAAACACGGCCTGTCTGGAGCCAAGCGCGGCCAGTTCATCCAATTCCTCCGGCGTAAAATAGGAGGCCATCGTCACGTCCAGGCCGCACAGATACACATCCGCGCCGCAGGTGAGCACCATATCCGCCGCCTCCGGGTCGGCATATACGTTGAATTCCGCGCTGGGGGTGATGTTTCCGCCCGTCGCCGCGCCGCCCATGATGACGATGCGCTTGACGAGTTTGGGCAGTTCCTTATATTTCGCAATTGCGAGCGCGAGGTTGGTCAGCGGACCGATGGCAACGATTACAAGCTCGCCGGCGTATTTCTTCGCATATTCATAGATCGCGTCCCAGGCGGGCATCTGCTCCGGCTTGCGCTTGGGCAGGGGGAGTTCCATGTCATTCAGTCCGTTTTCCCCGTGGATATGCGAGGCGATAACCTGCACGCCCATGAGCGGCTGTTTTGCCCCGGCATAGACGGGAATCTGGGTCATGCCCGCGAGTTCCAGCACGCGCAAGGTGTTGAGCGTGGTTTTCTCTACCTCCACATTGCCCGCGACGCAGGTTGCGGCGACGAGCTCCAGGTTGTTGAGATATTTGCAAAGCAGGATGGCGACCGCGTCGTCCACGCCCGTGTCGCAGTCCAGCAGCATCGGCAGTTTCTTCATATGCTTACGCCTCCTTTCCGTAGTATTCCGCTGCCTCGGCAAGCAGATCCACAAATCCCTGCCGGTCGATCTCCATGATGACGCGCGCGTTGGCGGGCTTGTTTAATACATGGAGCCGGTCCCCGACCGTTGCGCCGCGGCAATAGTCGCCCGTGGTTTCGATCTCCACATACATCTCCTGCACCGTCATCAGTTCCGGCCGGACCAGGGCCGCAACCGCGACCGCGTCGTGAATCGGCGCGCCGGGATAGCCGATGCTGCGATGGAACCCATAGAAAAAATCCAACCATTCGGCAACCACCTTGGCAACGGGATTCCCCAGCGCGCGGATACGTTCGAAATCCTCCGGGAACACCAGCGCGCGCTCGGTAACGTCCAACCCAGCCATTGTAATCGGCACCCCGCTGCGAAACACGACATCCGCCGCCTCGGGATCAACCAGGATGTTAAACTCCGCCGCCGGCGTCCAGTTGCCAAATTGGATGCCGCCGCCCATGAGATAAATATGCCGGATCTTGGGCTTCAAATGCGGGTAGAGCAGCATCAGCGCCGCGATGTTGGTCAGCGGCCCGGTTGGAATCAGCACAACGGGCTCTTCGCTCTGCTCCAGAATCTGCGCCATCAGCACGCAGGCGTCCTGCGCGACCGGCTGATTCTTCGGCTCCGGCAGGGCGGGACCGTCGAGGCCGGAGTTGCCGTGCACCGTCGGCGCGATGATCGCGTCCGCGACGAGCGGCTTCACCCGGCCCATCGCGAGCGGGACATCCAGCCCGATGAGCGTCATGATGCGTCCCGCGTTATAGGTCGTTTTCTCGATGGTCTGGTTGCCGCAAACGGATGTTACGGCCTTGATGTCGAGCATGGGACTCGCGTTTGCCAGTACCCACGCGATTGCGTCGTCGTGCCCCGGATCGCCGTCCAGAATCACCGGTATCTTTTTATTCATGCTTTCACCTCAGGTTTGGATGCGCGGATCTTCTTCACGCGCTTAATGGTGCTCGCCGCATAGATGACGAGGCCGAGGATGGTCACCACATAGGGAATGAGCGAAACCAGATAGCTCGAAACCCCCTGCAGGCCGCTGACCTTAGTACGCAAAGCCTGCGCCAAGCCGAAGAGCAGGGAGCTGAACATCGCGCCTACGGGTTCGCCGCGGCCCATCGCCTGCGCCGCAAGTGCGATGAACCCGCGCCCGGCGACCATGCCGCTGTTCCACCCCTGCGAGTAATACATGCTCATAAACGCACCGCCAAACCCGGCGAGTGCGCCGGAGATGGCGATTGCGATATATTTGATCTTCAGCACGCTGACGCCAACGCTGGAGGCAGCGTTTGCGTTTTCGCCAACCGCCCGAATATTGAGTCCCAGCGGGGTTTTATACAGCAACAGCCAGATGAGCCACACCAGCAGAAACGCCAGATAGGTCAGCACCGCGTGCCCGGAGAGAACGTCACCCAGAATCGGGATATCCTTGATCAGCGGGATGTTCACCGTCGGAATCAGGATATTGGGGCTGACCAGCGCGCCGGTGTTGCCGCGCATACCGGTAAACATATAGAGTAGGAAGATCGTTCCGCCCGCGCCCATCATGTTTACCGCGATCCCGGCCAAGATGATATCCGTCTTGAGCTTCAGCGCGAAGAACCCCATCATGAGCCCCAGCAGAACGCCGACCATCATCGCGCCGAGCACGCCGATAAGCCAGCTCTGCGTCCAGTAGCTGAACAGCACGCCAAACAGCGCCGAGATGAGCATGATGCCCTCAAGACCGATGTTGGTGACGCCCGCCTTTTCCGCGATGACCGCGCCAAGCGCGGCAAAAAGAATCGGGGCGGTAATGCGAATGACAGAAAACAGAAACTCCGATTTCAGAATGGTATCCAGCAGCTGATTCCACATTATTCGTCACCCCTTTCCACGGCGGTGATCGCCTTGGCAAGATCGGCGTTGACATTTTTAACAACAATCTTCTGGCGATAGCCGCTCAGGAACTGTTCCGCAGCAAAGAAGAGGAAGATCGCCGCCTGAATGATGTCTATCATTTCGCTCGGCACATCGCAATAGGTCGCCATGAGTTGGCAGCCCTTGTCGAGATAGGCGATAAAGAACGCCGCGAGAGGCACGAGGAGAGGATTGTTTTTTGCGAGGATCGCGATGGTGATTCCCGTCCAACCATAGCCGGGCAGTTCCTTCCAAAGGAAGGTGGAATATCGTCCCAGAACCTCGATTCCGCCGCCAAGCCCGCTCAGCGCACCGCCGATCACCTGGGAGAGCACGATGGTGGAGCCTACCTTCATGCCGGAGTATTTGGAAAACGCCTGATTGATGCCGATCATGCGGATGGCATATCCCCAGCGCGTGCGATACATGAACAGCGCGATGATCGCCACAAATACCAGCGCGGCCACGAAACCCCAGGTAAGCTTGCTTCCGCCGGGCACGAGCGAGCCAATCTTCGCCGTGTCCGCAAACGGAAATGTCTGCGTGGAACCCTTGCTGCGGTCGGCAAAAATATAATTCAGAAAATGCAGCACCAGGAACATGCAGACATAGTTCAGCATAAGGCTTGTGACCATCTCGCTTGCGCCGATCTTCACCTTAAGCAGCGCGGGTATGAGCATGATCGCTCCGCCGAGCACAGCCGCAATGAGCACGCAGAGCACCGCGTGCCAGCCTGTGTTCATATGGATATAAATGCCCGCAAGCGCCGCGACAAAGCCGCCGACCATGACCACACCCTCGCCGGCAAGATTAAACTGGTTGCTCGAAAACATCACGCAGACCGCAAGGCCCGTGAAGATCGTCGGAATCATCGCCGCGAGGATGGTATAAAACCCCTGGGTATTGAAGCTTGCTACCCCCGCTTTGATGGAGACGAGCGGCCCGATGAGCAGATATCGAAGCGCGGTAAACGGTTCGTCCGAACTGAGAAATATGAAGATGGTTCCAACGCCGAGCGCGAGCAGGATGGCCGCCGCGCCGCGGATGAGTTCAAACCACAGCATTCGCCTATCTTTCATGACACACCCTCCCGATCTCCTCGTTGCTCTGCCGCTTGAGGCCTAGCATATATTCGCCCATCACCTCGTCGTTGAGCTGACTCGTATCCTCAAAATAGGCCGCGATCTTACCACCGCAGAGCACGATGAGGCTGTCGCTCAGCTCCATAACCTCGTTGAGATCGGCCGAAACCAGCAGTACCGCCGAACCCGCGCGGGAAAGATCGACCAGCTTCTTGCGGATAAACTCCGTTGCGCCAACGTCTATGCCGCGCGTCGGCTGGTCGGCAATGATCAGCGTCGGGTCGCTGGAAAACTCCCTTGCGACCACGACCTTTTGAATGTTGCCGCCGGAGAGCATCTTAACCTTTTGCTTGCGGGACCTGCATAGCACCGCATAGTCCTGTATCAGACGGTCGCTCTCTTCATGAATCGCCTTCATATCAAAGAGCGGGCCTTTGTTGAAGCGTTTCTCCTCAAACCGGTCGGAGATCAGGTTTTCCTCGATGGTGGCGATCTCCGCTATGCCATAGGTCATGCGGTCCTCCGGCACGAGAGAGACGCCGAGAGCGCGAATCTTGCTCTGCGGAGCGCTGATCACATCCGTCCCGTTGACGGTCGCCGTCCCTCCGTCCGGCTCGTTCAGGTCGAAAAGCATATCGACCAGCTCCCGCTGTCCGTTTCCTTCAACGCCCGCAACGCCTAGAATCTCGCCCTTTCGCACATCGAACGATACGCCGTCGAGCATTTTTTTGTTCCATTCGTTGGTATACTGCAGATTGCGCACCTTGAGCACGACGTCCGTCGGCTTCGGCGCGTCCTTCTGAACATCCAGTATAACGTCGCGTCCAACCATCAACCGGGAGATCTCCTGCTCGCTGATTGCCGCTGTTTCGTAAACGCCCATTGATTTTCCGCCGCGCATAATTGTGATGCGGTCGGTAATCTGCTTGATTTCGTTGAGCTTATGGGAGATAAAGATGATGGTATATCCTTGTTCCTTGAGGTGCACCAGTTCGCGAAAGAGCTCGGCCGTCTCCTGCGTGGTGAGCACAGCGGTCGGCTCGTCGAGAATGAGAATCCTCGCGCCACGGATGAGCGCCTTGAGAATTTCCACCTTCTGCTTCATGCCCACGGGGATATCCACGACCTTCGCGTCCGGATTCACCGCGAGATTAAAGCGCTCGGAATATTCCTTTGTGAGCTCCGTCGCCTTTTTAAAGTCGATGAACATGCCGCTTTTTTTCGGCACCATGCCGAGCACGATGTTTTCGGCAACGGTGAGGCTTGGCACAAGCATAAAGTGCTGGTGTACCATGCCGATGCCGTGGGCGATTGCAACCGTGGGCGAGGAGAGCGAAACCCTTTCGCCATTGACGACAATCTCCCCCTCAGTCGGCTGTTCGAGACCGAAGAGCATCTTCATCAGCGTGCTCTTGCCTGCGCCGTTCTCGCCCATCAGCGCGTGGATCTCCCCGCGCCGCACGGAGAAATCAACGCTTTGATTCGCGGCGATACCGTTGGGATACACCTTGGTGATCCCCTTCATCTGCACGACCAAATCGTTCTGTTCCAGATTGTTCTGTTCCATAAAATGGATTCCCCTTTGATGGAATATGTATCATCCGCCGCACGTTTTTGCGGCTAATCTTCGCGCCATTTTGTCTTTGGGCCAATCGGATTCCCACGGTTTTACCTAGAATCCATATTAAAGAATGATCCGCGCAATTGCAATGTCAAGCCGTCCGCAGGACGATATGTTTTTTCAAAGCCGCGTGTGCCTAAGCCGGCTATCCGTCCGGTAACAAACCGGGGGAGCGCTTATCGCACTCCCCCTGGCTGACCGTATAAGCTCACTTCACGGTTTTAGTTATGTTGCGCCGGTTATGGCTGCATGGCCGTGCGCAGATCAACTACGCCCTTGGTCTCGTCCGTCAGCGCGCTGGAAACCACGATGCTGCCGTCTCTGACCGCCGCTTCCGCCGCCATGACCTTGTCCTGAACGGACTTCGGCGCGATGGTCGCGAAGTTGTGCTCCGTCGCAATGCCTACGCCGCCTTCGGTCAGGCCAAGATAGACCGCCTGGCCCCAATAGGTTTTGCCGGCATCCATCTGGTCAAAGATCCAGATGATCGACTGGCCGACGTTTTTAAGGCCGGAGGTCAGCGTGATCGCCGCCAGCTGCTCCTGCAGCGTCAGTTCCTGATCGCTGTCCACGCCGATGAACCATGCTTTACCGGATTCCTGGGCCGCTTCCGCCGCGCCATTGCCCGCCAGACCCGCTACGCCCCAGATGATATCCGCTTTGTTGTCGTTGATCATTGAGCTTGCCAGTTCCTTGGCAACGGCCGTGTCATAATAGTTGGTCACATAACGGGTGTCAACCTTGACTTCGGGATCGGTGGCCTTCACGCCCTCCAGGAAACCATAGAGGAAGTCGTTGATGACCGGGCTGTCCTCGCCGCCGACGAAGCCGACGACCTTCTCCGGGTTGATGTTCTTCACCGAGGTTTCGGAGGTCATTGCCGCCGCAAACACGCCGATGAGATAGCCCATGTCGTTCTGTTTATAGCTGATGTTGACGACATTCGCGTTTTCACCGGCATAGGAGTCGGTGTCATAAATCAGGAATTTCTGATCCGGATATGCGGTTGCAACCTCTTTCAGGTTGTCGGGCATCTGCCACGTGCCGCAGATGATCAGATCGTATTCACCGGACTCGGCAACTTCATACAGGGTTTCCAGCCACTTCGGCTGGTCCGCGTCCGTTGCGCCCATCTCGATGGTCTTATAGGTGATGCGTCCTGCGTCCTGAAGGGCCTTCAGGCCGGACTCCGCAGAGTCAAAAAAGGACTTGTCGCCCAGGTTTCCGTTGACCAGGCTGACGACGTTATAAACCTTTTTTCCCGCTGCGTCTGCGGCGGGCGCCTCCGTCGCGGGGGTCGCCGGTTTGCACGCAACAGCGCCAAACACGAGCAGTGCCGCCATCAGGATTGTTACGATTTTTTTCATGTTTGATTTCCTCTCCTCTTTCATGAAATAGTGTTTCGGGTGTTTCGATGAAAAAACGAAGATGTGTTGTGGGCTTCCACACAAGTTAGTTTATCTGGTATCAAATGAAAAGTCAATGTGCCGAAAATTCTGTTTGCTTGTTCGCCGGAAGCGATTTTGCAATCTTTCGTTTTGATTCCTGCATGTTGAAGCATGCTCTATCGCGTAAACGGCGCCTCGGCCCCCCACGCTCCGGCAAGCGTGAAATCTCCTGTTTCTCTCGATTTTTTCTATGAAAAGCGCTGCGCGTGATAGACCTGACAATAGAAAAATCTGCCGCCTGGGTCAGTACCCGAGCGACAGATTTTGAAACCGCAGCAACTCAAAGCTGCTTTTTGAATTTTACTGAATTTTCACGCACTTGGCGTTGAACCGCATGTTAGCGCGAAGGAAATTACTCCTCTTCCTTGGAGAGGCTGCCCTTCTTCGGGCGGATCTTGGCATAGGCGAAGAGCAGCAGCGTGCCGATCACGCCGCAGGCAATCGCATTCCAAAGGCAGGCGACCGCGCCCTGCGTGAAGACGAGGTTCACGGGCTCCGCATAGATGACGATATCGAGCACCGGCGCTACAACAATCCAGGCAATGACGTTGGCCAGAATCTGATAGATATTAAAGCGAAGGACGTCCTTCCAGCCAAACTCGCCTTCATCCGCCTTGAGCTTCGTATAGACCAGACCGACGAGGAACATGGACACGCCGCTTGCGATAACCCAGCTCCACCAGGGTGAGCCATACTGCAAAGCGTCGGAGATCGCATGGCCGATGAACGCGATCAGGCCGCCCGCGATAGGACCAAACAGCGCCGCAAAGAACGCGCCGAGGCCGTATGCGGTCTGGATGGAGGTTTCGGGAATGCCGGTGGGAACCTTCACATACATGAACAGCAGCGCAAATAGAGCGGCGCCGAGTCCGGTTGCAACGATGGTTTTTGTGGTTACTTTGAACATTTTCTTCATCAGACATTACCTCCCATAATCATTATCATTCCTGTTCCATACTATACATATCGTATATGATTTGTCAAGCCAACAGGCGGGCTTGTTCAAACACAACACAACGCGCGAAATTCGGCCCCGCGCTCAGGCCTTTGCGAAGCAGACGCGCCAGTCCGCGCCAAAGGAAAGGGAATAACGCTCTTTGAAGCTGCCGCAGCTCACCGCAAGGGCAATCTTCATCAACTCATTGTTATAGATGATGGGTTCGCCCTGCTTGGCAAAACCAAAGCTCTGATGGAAAAGCACATTCTGGTCAAACACGGTCTTGCCCGCGTGCTGCACGGTGACGTGGACGGCGTCCCCATAGGCAAACCCGCTTTCGAAGAACAGCCGCGTGGGGATATTCGTCCAGAGGTTGCCAAAGTTTGGGTCGTCGATCTCGAAGATCCCCTCCGCCTTGCCCGCGCCGACCGTCGGCTCGTGCATTTTGTGCCGAACGACCTCGCTGACGGGATACGCGGGGCCGACGCCCTCATAGTCGATAATGCCGCTGGCAAGGCGCGCGGCGGTATAGCCGAAGAGGTCGCGCCCGTGAAAAATCGCGACGCCCTCGGTGTCCTTGCCGCGGAGGCGGTTGACGCTCTCGTCGATCTCGCGCACCTCAAGGATGCCCATCTCACGGTCGATATGCGTGAGCGCTCCGTTATCGGGCGTCACAACATAGTATCCTCCGTTGACCTTCGCGACGCAGGCTCTGCGCGCGGTGCCGACACCGGGATCGACCACGGAGACATAGATCGTGCCCTCGGGCCAAAACCGCAGGCTCTGATACAGGCGGTAGCTCGCGCTCCAGGTGTCATACTGCGGCAGCTCATGCGTGCCGTCAAAGATTTCCAGCTCACGATCCACGCTCTTGACCACGCCGTACATAGAGCTGACCGCGCCTTCCTTATAGGTAAAGTCGGTTTGAAAGACCAGAATGGGTTTCATGTTGTTCTCCTTTTTGATTTTCACGTTGGCCGCGTTCGCAGCCGGGCATTGCATTTTTTTTGCGATCCGGCAGCCGCACGCACATCAGACAAACGGATTCCAGAACTTGCTGTGATTGATAAAGACGCTGAGTGCGACGGTGCCGAGAAACAGGCAGAGCGCAAGGCTCAGCGCGAGGATATCGTTTCGCTTGAGCGGCTTAGCGGAGTACCAGGTGCGCTTCTTCTCCTTGCCAAACCCGCGCAGATCCATCGTATTGGAGATGGTCTCGATGCGGTCGAGCGTAGAGAAAATCAGCGGAATCGTGATGTTTAGTATGTTCTTGAGGCGGGTGCCCAACTTTTCTTTTTTTGAGAGATCCAACCCGCGGCATTGCTGCGCAGCGGAGATATCCTGATAGTCCCGAATCAAATCCGGAAAATAGCGCAGCGTCAGTGAAAAGGCAAACGCCGCCTTATAGCTGACCCCCGCGCGATTGATGGAGGCGGCGAGCTCGCTCGGGTTGGTTGAGAGGAAAAAGATGATGCCAAGCGGCACGACGGAGGCATATTTGAGCGTCTTGGTCACCTGATAGAGCATCTGCTCGCTCGTCACCACATAGCGGCCTGCGATTGTAAAGAGCACATGCTTCGTGCCATAGATATCCACACCATAGGTCGGGCTGAAGACAAACGTGAGCACAAAGTTAAACACCAGAAACACCAGCACGTATAAAAGCATCAGCTTGATCTGGCGAAACTGAATCTGGGACATCTTTAAGAACACGAGAGACAGCACCATGATGACCGCAATTGCGCGGATATCGTAGGAAAACATGACCGCCGCCGTCAGCAGCAGAAAGCAGAAGAGTTTCGTCACGCCGGAAAGGTCGTAGACGATATTGTGCCGCTCAACATAGTCAAAGAGTTTCGCTTTCATCGAGCCGTACTCCTCTCATAGTCGATAAAATGCTGCACAAACGCTTCTCCGTCCGGCAGTCCCGCGCGGGAGGCCAGCTGATAAAGCGATGTCACCTTCAGGCTTGCGCGCGCGGCGATCTCCTCGTTGGTGAGCGCCTGCACCGCCGTGCCGTCAAGCAGAATCTCCCCGGCATGCAGCACGATGGCATGCGGCGTATATTCCAGCATTAGGTGCATATCGTGCGTGATGAGCAGGATCGTCGTTCCGTTCTCGTTGAGCGAGCGCAAAAACTCCATGATCTCGGTATAGTGCCGGTAGTCCTGCCCCGCCGTCGGCTCGTCGAGAATGATCAGCTCCGGCTCCAGCACGAGCACGCTCGCGATGGTAACGCGCTTTTTCTGCCCGAATGAGAGCGCGGAGATGGGCCACTTTCGAAATGGGGAAAGGCCGCAGATCTTGAGGGCATGCTCTACCTTCGGCTTGATCTCCTCCTCGTTCATGCCGCGAAGCCTGAGCCCCAGCGCAACCTCGTCATAGATCATGGACTTGCAGATCATCTGGTTGGGATTCTGCATGACGTAGCCAATCTTCCCGCTGCGTTCGTGAATCGTCCAGTTGTCCATCACGCCGCCGTGGAAAAGCAGACTGCCCTCGGGATCCTTGCAGATGCCGGTGATCACCTTGGCAAGCGTACTCTTGCCCGCGCCGTTGGTGCCAACGAGGCTGACCATCTCGCCCGCCTCGATGGAGAAATTCAGGTGCTTCAGAATCGGCCTCTGCTCCACATAGCGATAGCTCAAGTCCCGTGCGGAAAGGATCGCTTCCCCGGGTTGCTTGGGCGCGCGTTCCGGCTGCGCCGCGTCCCAGGCCGATAGCGCGCCCTTCACGGCGTCCACATCCAGCGTGTCGATCCGCCCCGCGCGGAGTTGTTCCGTTACGGGAACGCCGGCGTATTTCAGCGCTGTGACATACAGCGGCTCGCGGATCCCGAGATTGACGAGGATATCCGCCGCCATGAGCGCGTCCGGCGACAGATCCGCAACAATCCGCCCTTCGGACATAACAATCACGCGATCCACACGGCGATACAACACATCCTCGAGCCTGTGCTCGATGATCACGACCGTCTTATGGTAGTCCTGCGAGATACGGTCGATCAGATCGATCGCGGTCTTGCCCGTCGCGGGGTCAAGATTTGCCAGCGGCTCGTCAAAGAGCAGCGCCTCCACCTCGTGCACCATCACTCCCGCAAACGAGACGCGCTGCTTCTGCCCGCCGGAGAGTTCAAACGGAGAGGCGTTGAGCAACCCGTCCATATCCACCAGCGCGGCGGTATCGGAGACGATCTGCTTCATTTTCTCTTGCCGCACGCACTCGTTTTCCAGCGCAAAGGCGATGTCCTCGCCGACCGAAAGCCCGATGAATTGTCCGTCCGGATCCTGCAACACGGTGCCTACGTGCTGACTCAGCGCAAAAATGCTGGATTTTTTGGTTTCGAGGCCGCAGACCTTCAGGCTGCCTTTGATTTCGCCGGGATAGGAAAACGGGATCAGGCCGTTGATGCAGTTGCCCAGCGTGCTCTTTCCGCTGCCGGACGGGCCGACGATGAGCACCTTTTCCCCCTCATAGATCGTCAGGTTGATCTCATGCAGGGTCGGCTCCGCCTGCGAAAAGTATTGAAAGGAAAAGTCTGAAAATGTAACAACCGGCTTTCGGCTAGTCTCCATATCTCGGCTCCTTCAGGCGGGACTTGCGCACCTGTATGGTCCAGGGCGCGCCGGTGCCAATGTTATAGGCGCGGGAAAAGTCGCCCTGATTGATCGCAACCGCCATACGGTCGAGGCTGTTGACATAGACCAGCGGCTCGCCGACAAACGCATCCGCAAACGAGCGGGCGTAGATCAGGGAGTTGCGATAGACCAGGCGCGCGCCGTTTTCAATCATGATTTCGATCCGGTCCCCGTGCTTGACGCCAAGTTGCAGGAACAGCTCACGCGGAATGCTCGTCCAAAGGCTGCCAAAGCGGACATCCAGCACGTCGATATCCCCATAGATGGTGTCGCCTTCCAGCTTTGCAACTGCAATCGGCAGCTCCACTACGCTCTCCGGATCGACCTCCGGCCCGACGCCGGCAAAGTCGATCACGCCTGCCGCAAGCCGCGCGCCGGTATACGCGTAGATATCCCGTCCGTGGAAGGTATAGCTCTCGCCGGAGCCGGGCAGGCGGTTGACGCGCTCGTCAATCTCGCGCGCGGCGACGATGCCGCTGATGTGCTTGACATGCGTGAGCGTGCCGTTGTCCGGCGTGATGATGTATTGCCCGGCAATGGTTTCTACGGCGATGCTGCGGCGCGTGGAGCCAACGCCCGGATCAACCACGGAGACAAACACCGTTCCTTTCGGCCAGTAGCCAACGGTCTGGATGAGCCGATAGCTGGCCTCCCAGGCGTTGTATTGCGGAATTTCGTGTGTGAGGCTGCTGATATTGAGCTGTTCGCAGACGGAGTATGCAACCCCGTACATGGCGCTGACCGCGCCGTCGGCGAGCCCAAAGTCGGACATGATGACGAGTGGCTTCATTACCGTTATCCCCGCTTCCTATCAAATAATATCGAATTACAGTCTGTTGACCCATGTTTACGCTCAGCGTATCGTATATTGAATTTTATAGTACTCCGGACGCATATAGTGCTTGCATCTGGCCAGCGGGGTTTGATCCGCGCCAAAGAGAATACACTCCAGTAAATGAATCGGCGTACCTTCTTCAATCTTCAGATATTCCGTCTCCGTGTCGTTTACGAAGATGAGCTTCAGGGAGATTTCCTGATAACTCGCCGCCTGATAGAGCTCCTCGTTTAAAAAGAGGTGCATCGCGTCCGGCGAGGAGACATCCACCTGCATGCGGGAGAGCAGGTTGACCGGCACCTGCACAAACGAATAGCCGATTACCGCATCGATGCCGTGATAGACAAGATAGCTTGCCAGCAAAATGTCACTCTTGCCAAGCGCAAGCTTCGCCTGCGCAATATCCGTCGGCGGGGTGAAGTTATATCGGATGTCCGTGTTTTTGATCGTTACCGTTGAAAAAGATGTGAGTGGATTTCGCGAACCGTCGTTTTTCGGTTCCTGCTGCTGCGCAACCAGCGTTCCCTTTCCGCGGGAACGGATTAAGAGACCATCCTCGCAGAGAATCGCCATCGCCTGGCGGAGCGTATTGCGGCTGACCTGATATTTTTGCGCGAGCGCAATCTCGCCGGGCAGGCATTCGCCCGCGGGGTAGACGCCGCCCGTAATATCGGCATACAGCGAATTATAGATTTCTACATAGGCCGGAACGCCCGTCGTGTGCAGGTCTATCTTCATTCCCTCTGCCTCTCTGTTATTTGAGTGGATTATACAACATGTTGAACAACTCGTCAATTCATTTGGATAACAAACATAATTAAAACAAAAAACGCCCCGTATCAGGCGTTTTTCGGATTGTATTCAGGAAAAACTTGTTCACCATGTTGCAGCTTTCCCCATGTTAGGCAAGCCGCGTTTCACTGATGCCGGTAGGTCACGCCCGGGGTAAAACCGTCCTCTGAACAATGGAGCAATTCCCAGACCGTGACGAGCTGATATCCCTGTTCCAGCAGTTTCGGGACCAAAATCTCCACCGCGTCTACCATATGCGGTTTGGTGTCGTGCAACAAAACGATATCGCCATCCTGCAGTTGCCGCCCGTTGACGGCCTGCTTTTGCACGTTTTCGGCCACCTTGACCGGGTCGAACTCATGCACGTTGCCGCTCTGCGACCAGAGCACGGCCGCCATATCATCGCTTCGGGCGATGCGATTCACATCCCATTCGTTGTGTCCGCCAGGCGGGCGGAGGGAATGCATCACATAGCCTGTTGCGTCGTAGATAATCTTATTCGTCTGCTCAATGGCATCCCGTTTCTACACAATATTCTGTTTGGAGAGATCCGCATGATCCATGGTATGATTGCCGATTTCACAGCCGAGCGATACCATACGCCGCGCGATATCCTGCATGCACTTCTGTTGAAAGCGCCATCCGCAGACGAAGAAGGTCGCGCGCACATGATAACGCTCCAGAATATCCAGAATTTTATCGGTTACGCCGGGCATCGGGCCATCGTCAAAGGTCAGCGCAACCATGGGCTTGTCCGGATCGATGAACATCTGATCAATCGCAACTCGAATCTCCGCGTCCGAACGCGCCGGCCCGTCCCGCTTGATCAACTCAAACAGCTCCGTATTGCGCGCGTCATACCACGGCGCATCCACGCCCGGCACGGGCGACAGGCTGGGTGCGGAGGTTGGCCTTGCTGTCGGGTCGGGACTTGGCGCCGGAGTCTCCGGCGAATCCGGCATGCCCGCCGTCACTTGCCGCCCTTGCGGCGCCGCACCGCAGGCAGAGAGTAATAGGAACGCCAATAGAACCGCAAAAAAAGCAGTGATTCCCCGTCGCATCCCATATCCCCCATACTGTGCTGCCTGCATTATACCATAATTCCCCAGTATTTCTCCGTGTTTCCTCCCGTGATGATGTACCCCCTGTATCAGGCCCCCTTCCGCTCTTGCGTGTCCGCACGGGATTTCCCTGCTTCCCGTGCCATAATGCTGCCCAAATTCGTCAAGCATTCTTCAAATGTGTACTATTGAAAGTTCAAATTGATTTTCTATACTGTTAGCACAACAGAAAGGAGCGACCTACTATTATGGATCAAAATAACGATTGGTATGAACGGTATTCTACCGGCCATCCACAGGAGAGCGGCGCATCTTCCCCGCGGCGCAGCGAGCCGAGGCGCGTTCGTTTTTCGACGCTGATCGTGTTTATGATGGTCGCGGTTCTGCTTGGCGGCCTTCTGGGCGGCCTCTATACGCGCCAATACGTCGGCGAGCAACTCTCCGCGCTCAACACGCAGCAGTCTCAAACGGCAAAAAACGCGCTCAGCGACGCCACAACCAGCGGGTCCGACAAGCTGACCAACGCCTCAACCAGCAGTTTTGCTACCACATTTAGCAAAGCGCAGGTCATAGAACTCACAGCGCCCTCCGTCGTCGGCATCGATACCTACTACACCGCAAGCGGCTACGGCTTCCCCTTCGGCAACGGAAACAACACCAACGGCGCGGACGGCAACAGCCAGCAGGTACAGGCAGGCAGCGGAAGCGGCATCATTTTGACAAACGACGGCTATATCGTCACCTGCAAGCATGTGGTTGACGGCGCCGAGACGATCAAGGTGATTCTCAACGATGAATCGGAGCACGAGGCAAAACTCGTCGGATCCGACTCGCGCAGCGACCTTGCCGTTCTCAAAATCGACGCCACCAATCTCAGTCCCGCGTCGCTTGGCGACTCCGACATGCTGACGGTTGGCGAGGACGTCATTGCCATCGGCAACCCGCTCGGCGAACTGCGCGGAACGGCGACCAGCGGCATCATCAGCGCACTAAGCCGCGAGGTCACGGTTGAAAACGCAAAGATGAAGCTGATCCAGACCGACGCTGCCATCAGCCCGGGTAACTCAGGCGGCGGCCTCTTCAACGCCAGCGGCTCGCTGGTGGGCATCGTAAACGCCAAAGCAAGTGCAAGCAACGCGGAAGGCCTCGGCTTCGCAATCCCCGTAAGCAGCGTAAAGACCATTATTTCAAACCTGATCGATCACGGCTATGTACTCGGCAGAGCGTACCTCGGCGTCTACACGCAGGATGTCACCCTCTCCTCCGGAACGAACGACTGGGGCAACGGCCTCTTCGGCAACTTCTTCGGCAGCGGAGCCAGCTGTGTGCAGATCGCGCAAATCGTCTCCGGCAGCGCAGCCGACAGCGCGGGACTCAAGGTAGGAGACCTGATCCTGAAGGTGGATGATACGGAGATTTCCTCCAACACGGCTCTTGCCTCCGTCATCAGCGGCTACAACTCCGGCGATACCGCAACGCTGACCATTCAGCGCGACGGCAAGGAGCAAACCGTATCCGTCACATTCGGCGAGTATAAGCCCGCCGAGCAATAACCGCGCGGTCATCACGCCCAATCAATCCGTTTGGACGATGGCATAGCAGCCCGGCGGGCCCCCCCTCCGGGTTGACCCTCCCCCACGAGATATGCGCGCGAACCGTCCATCCCCCCGGAGGGTTCGCGCGCGGGGGGTCGCATCTTCCGCCGCCCGCTCCTTATTTCTTCAGAGCAGGCAGCTAGTAATAAAATCAGCCGTTCGCACAGGCGAACGGCTGATTTGTTTTTGAACCGATTAGAGTCTGTAGGCCGCAAGCACCTCTCCGACATAGAGCACATGCGGGTCGCCATCCGGCAAAGCTTGATTGCTCCCGTAGTTCCTTTTACGAATCTCCGGATCCAGCGTGTTCAAATCGAGCAGTTGCTTTTGAACGATGCGGCATTCAAACACGATGTGGCACTCCGCAACGCCATCCGCGCCGCCTGCCCGCGCCTGAATACGCGATAAGCCGGAGTCTTTCTCCTTATCCACATCCCTGCCGGAGCGGCTGCCGCAGAAGGCAATCTCCTTTGTGAGCGCCTTTTCGCGCGGAACGCTGACGGTGAACACCTCCGCCTGCTCCATGAGGCCATAGGTATAGCGGCTCTTTCGAACCAGCACGGTTAAAACGGGTTTGGACCAAACCACGCCGAACTGCGCCCAGCCGATGGTCATCGGGTTCCAAACGCCGCCACCCGCCGTTAGGAACGCGCCGCGCGGAAGCTGCTCCGCCGTCTCCGGCACCAGTTGAAACATCTCCTTGATCTGCATGACATCCCTCCTGTTCTGCTTCGCTCAGTCTTCACCATAGAGATACGAAACCTGCTTTTCCTTTTTCCTCTCCGGAAAGATCTCTACCTCGAATTTGTCAAACGAAACGCTTTCGATGAAATCCGACTGCGTGAATATCGTTCTGTTAAATCGCGAGAGCTCCAGCAGGTGTTTCTCCAGCAATACGGGGCAGGCAAGGTCCAGCGGCTTTGCAAGCTCCGCCAGCACGCGATTCCAGCCCTCTGCATCCGAAGGCCGCGCGGGGAATTCCCGCACGGCCTCGTTGATGATCTTATGATGTTTGAGTATCTTCGCCCAAATCTTCACGCGTTATTTGTTCCAGATGAACCAGCCCCAGATAAACGGGGTCTTGCCATCGGTGTAGAGTCCCTTGAGCGTTCCGGCAATCTGCTTCTTATCCTTCAGGTCCGAAGAGTTGATCGTCGATTTCGCGCTGCGGTTTGCAACGATGACCTCTGTGCCGTTGGACAACGCTACACGGAAGATCGTATACGGTTCGGCAGAGATAATCTCCGTAATCTTTCCGGTGAAGACGAAGTCCCCACTGGTGACCGTTCCGCCGGCAATCTTGTCATAGCTCTTGCTCAGATCGGCCGCAGCCTTCTTAAACGAGCTGGAGGAGGCCGACGGCGGACGTTCCACCGTGACGGTTTGCGTACCGTCATAGTAGCCCGTGAGCTTGCCGACGAGGCTGACATCATAGGCGCCAACCTTTGCGAGGGAGACAACCATGGAGAACGTCCCCGTTTCGGAAACGACCGCCTGGCCGAATGTGACATCCGCGGACGGGCAGGTGGCAGTGATGACCGCGCCAGGCGTTGCCGTGCCGGTCAGGGTTACGCTGCCCTCGGAGGAGGAAAGCCCCGCGAGGTCATTGGTTACCGTGAACGACATGGTCTGCATGACATACGGCTCAACGGTGATGACCTTGCGCGCGGTGACGCAGTTGTTCTTGCGCGCTTCAATGGTGATGGTCTCCGTGCCGCCGGCCGGGGTAAGCGCGTCGGTTGCCGTACCGGTTTCGTCGGTTGCGGCCGGGGCTTCCGTTGCCGCGGTTTCCTCCAGCGAACCCTCGGGGGAGGTGCTCGGGGAGGTGCTTGCTTCCGGCGTAGCGGCGGGATCCGGCGTTACGGAAGGATCTGCGCTCGCAGCCGGAGCCTCGGTCGGCGCGGCGATCATCGGCGCGGCCTTTGGCGTGTAGCTTGCGGTGAAGAGACCCGTGCTGTCCACATAGACCTGTTCGTCGTTGACAAATACGGCGATCTCGCTGTCGTAGTTATTCACCTGACCCATGATGGCGATCGGGCTGTTGTCAAAGGTCGCGTTTACGGTGTCCGTCGTCGGCTCCGTTATGGTCATAGAGAGGGCGGGAACATTCACCGTAATCTCCGGAACCGTGAGCTGAGTGGTCGTGCCATCCGCCGCAATCACCTGAATGTTCGGCGTAATGGTGACAACCTCGCTGTCCACCGGCGCATTGGGCATGAACACATCGCGCGAGATGCGCAGGATCACATGATTGTTGGAAGGAACCGTCGTGGTGTCCTGCTTGAGCGTCGCATCCGTTATAATGCGGATGGCGCTCCCCGTCGGCGCGTAGATGTCGATGTCAAAATAGACCTCGCTCGTCGTCGGATCGGTATATTCGCTGATGGAGGCGGTGTACATCTGGCTCTCCGGGTCGGCAGTGGCGGTTGCATCCGCCGCGCCAACATCCTCGGTGCCGCTCTTGTTGAACACGCTGCCGATGGAGGCGAACATCTTGCCAAAGTCCCCGTCAAAGTTCTTCTTGGCAATGTACATGCCGAAGATCGCAATCAGCGCGAGCAGCAGTACGATCAGGCCCCAGAAGAGAATGGTCGTACCCTTGGCGCGCTTGGGCGGCAGGTCGTCGTATTCCTCCTCGTCATAGCCTTCTTCGTCGTCGTCATATTCGTCGAGATCCTCCTGCTCTTCGCGGCGGGCCATCTTGCCGCCGCGCTTCGCGGGTTTGCTCGGCTTGTAATCCTCTTCGTCCTCGTCCTCATAATCGTCATCGTCTTCGTCGTCAAAGTCGGTGGCGGAATAGGTCGCGCGGGAAGGCGCGGCCGCGGGCGCGGGTTTTGCCGCGGGTCGCGCGCTCACGGCAGCGGGAGCGGGCTCCCCTGCGATACGCTGGCCGCAATATGCGCAAAACGGCGCATCGGAAACCACCGGCTTGCCACAGTGCGGGCAGGTCGCGGTGGGTGCGCTCGCCGCCGGACGCGGCGGAATAGTCGGGCGAAAAGAACCCGAAGATGCGGGCGTATCGGAAACCGGCTTTTCCGGCGCGCCGCTATAGGCGCTCTTGGGCCAGGCCGGCGCCTTAACAAAATCACGCGAAGGTCTTCCGTCCTCCGCGGCGCCTCTGGTTTCCGTGCCGCTGGCGGTCGTATCATCCTCCCGAAGCTTCGCGCCGCAACCCTTACAAACGCTCAGGTTCTCCGCGTTATACGAGCCGCATTCTTTGCATACCATCTATCCACTTCCTCCATTCTGAAGCGAGAATCATTCTTATCGCATAGTCCATCCAATATAACGCAACCATTATACAACTCGTGTATGGCGAGTGCAAAGAACATTTCGTGAACTTTTCGCCACATAAAATTCGAAAACGCCGCATCGGTTCTCAATAACCACGCCCGATCGCCGCGGATGGACGCTCTTTTTTCGCGAGTTTTGACCAGAATGGTCTCTCCGTGTACAAAAAAACTTCGTTTTTACTTGACAATATATTATCTATCATCTTATACTGCATAATAAATCAAACAGCATACAGGCTATGACTGCGAAGAAGTAACGGGTTGGCGCTCTCATCCAGCGCCGCAAAGGATTCGAAAGAGAACTGCCGGATGGTGCAAGGCAGCCGGATTCACCCGCGAATACGCGCAACCAGCCGCCGCCTGAACGAACAGGAAGGTCACCTGATTGTTTTCAGTAGGGTTTCGCCGGGCTTCCTCCCGTTATCAAAGGAAGGGTATCGAAACAGCGGGGCTTTCTCCGCGAATCCGTACCCGTGAAGGCCGCCGCCCGTGAGGACGCGGCAAACCGAGGTGGTACCGCGATGCGCAATCGCCCTCTTGCAACACTGCAAGGGGCGTTTTTTTATGCTCCGCAGCAGGGGTCTGTTTGGTCGAAACAGAAAAATCAGCGCTCAGAAGCAAGTCAGCCATGCGGGTGCTCATTTTGAAAAAAAGAGAAGATCTATCGGAGGAACCAGAATTATGAGCGAAGTTAAACTGTTTTCAGGAGAAAAGCTCCCCCTCGAAATGCACAAGGTTCGCGTCGTGCAAAAACTCAACCTTCTGCCGGTTGAGGAACGGTACAAAGCGATGACAGCCGCGGGCAACAATACGTTTCTGCTGCGCAACGAGGATGTCTTTTTGGATATGCTCACCGACAGCGGCGTCAACGCCATGAGCGACAAGCAGACCGCCGCAATGATGACCGCGGACGACAGCTATGCGGGAAGCGCAACCTTCTACCGTCTGGAGGCAAAGATCGCCGAGCTGTTCGGCACAAAGTATTTTCTGCCCGCGCATCAGGGACGCGCCTGCGAGAGCATCATCGCGGAGTCGTTCGTCAAGCCCGGCAGCGTGGTGCCGATGAACTTCCACTTCACCACTGCAAAGGCGCATATCACGCGCGTCGGCGGGCGCGTGGAGGAGATCGTCATCGACGAGGGTCTCAACCCCGAGAGCGACTTTCCTTTCAAGGGCAACATCGACCTGGACAAGCTCAAGGAATGCATCGCGCGCAACGGCGCGGAGAACATCCCCTTCATCCGCCTTGAGGCGGGCACAAACCTCATCGGCGGTCAGCCCTTCTCACTGGAAAACATGACCGCGACGGCGAAGATCGCCCATGAACACGGCATCATGGTCGTGCTGGACGCGAGCCTGATGCAGGACAATCTGCACTTCATCAAGGTGCGCGAGGCCGCCTGCAGGGATTGGAGCATTCGCGAAATCACGCGCGCCATCTGCGCCAACGCGGATATCATCTATTTCTCCGCTCGAAAGCTCGGCTTTGCGCGCGGCGGCGGTATGGCGATGAACGACAAGGGCCACTATGAGCGCATGAAGGATTTCATCCCGCTCTTCGAGGGCTTTCTCACCTACGGCGGCATGAGCGTACGCGAGATGGAGGCTATGACGGTCGGTCTGGAGGAAACGATGGATGAAACCGTGATCTCGCAAGGGCCGCAGTTCATCGAGTTCATGGCTGCGGAGCTAAAGAAGCGCGGCGTACCCGTCGTCACCCCCGCCGGCGGCCTTGGCTGCCACATCAACGCGAGAAAGTTTCTCTCGCATCTGGACGACCATGTCTACCCTGCGGCTGCGCTCGCAACCGCGGTTTACCTCGCAGGCGGCGTGCGCGGAATGGAGCGCGGAACCCTCTCCGAACAGCGCGAGCCGGACGGAACGGAGCCCATCGCAAGCATGGAGTTGCTGCGCCTCGCCCTCCCGCGCCGCGTGTTTACCATGAGCCAGATTCTCTACGCGGTAGACCGCATCAGCTGGCTGTTTGAAAACCGCGCGCTGGTCGGCGGACTGAATTTTGTCGAAGAGCCGGCGACGCTCCGCTTCTTCTTTGGCCGTCTGGAACCCATCGGAGACTGGCAGGAACAGCTGGTAGCGAAGTTCCGCAAGGATTTTGGGGACAGTCTCTAACCCGCACCAACGTATAAAAGAGTTCAAAGGAGCCAGTGGATCGACAACCCCCGCCAGGGGTTAGAATTTCGAAAATCCCCCATGTTCCATCAAATTCGGCGATTCACTCGCCCAATTTGTGAAAAAATGGCGCGAATCGCGTTATTTTAACCCAAACTAAAACCCATCGGCAAAGCCCGCGGGACTTGGTCGATGCGCTGAGCGGAGAGCACCCCCCGTATAATCGGGGGTGCTCTCCGCAGTCTGTCAAAAAAATCTTGGGATTGTAAAGGCCTGCGCCCTTACCCAGCAGATTCCGGCTGTGGCGGCTTTGCAACCGTGACGGATCACCCGGAGTCGGGCGCTTTCTTCGCAGCGCTTTGCCGCTCGAAATCCGGAGGGCGAAAGGCAAAGAGCGGTTGTCCCGTTACCCGACATTGATGCCAAGCAGCCGTTTTGCCGCAAGACCGATGACGAACGAGAGCGCCGCAACGCCGAGGCTGATGAGCACCATCTCGCCAAACCGTTTCCAGAACGGCAGATCCTGCGCCACGGAGATATAGTAGTTAAACGAAAGAATGATGAGCACCACGAGCGCGATCATGATCCCGAACGCGGCGAGATACCATCCATTCGGAAGCAACAGGTAGGGCAGCACGATGAGCACGACGGTAATCAAATACGCCACGCCGGTATATGCGCTGGACTTAAGCGCCTTGCTGTTCCCTTCCGCCCGCTGCGCCAGATAGTTGGAGGCCGCCATGGAGAGCGTTGCCGATACGCCCGTAATGATGCCGGAGAGCGCAACGAGGCGGTTGTTCGCAAGCGCAAAGGTCAGGCCGGCAATGGTTCCCGTGAGCTCCACGAGCGCGTCGTTAAGGCCCAGCACGATGGAACCGACGTAGTGCAGCCGCTCCTCGTCAATCATCTCCATCAGGCGCCGTTCATGCTCTTCCTCTTCGGCGATCACGCGCCGCGCCTCGGGCAGTTCCTGCTCGATATCCCTCAGCAGGCCGATCCCGATATCCTCCCCTTTTTCAAAAAACTTGATCGTGAACGTTACGCCAAGGATGCGGCTGAGCAGTAAAAACAGCGCGATCCGGATCCGGTTTGGCGCGGCATCCTCGCCGGTATACGCCCTCCAGGTTTCATAATGTCCCCGCTCCGCGCGGGAAATCTCCAAAAAAGCCTGTTTATTCTTGTCGTCCTTCTGCCGGACAGCGATTTTTTCATATAGTATGCTGCCGGTGATCTCATCGCGCTGCATGAGGAGCAGGTGTCTTTTCAACGCCGCGCTGATGGTCTGTGCCATGGCGTTTTCGCCTCCATTTCTGCCGAAAAATCCTGCGGCGGACTCATTATACCGCCGGATAAAACCACCTGCATAGTGAAAGTTATCCCAAAGAAGGGCCTCCCCCGGTGGTACGGAGGAGGCCCTGTCGGTCTGGCGTCAAACCTTAGAAATCAGTGTCGTCGTCATCGTCGTCCATTCGATCATCCCGGCTCTTGGTGTAGAGCCAGATGCCGCCGACGATCAACGCAACCGCGATAAGAATAATCGCCGCGATGAACCATCCGTCAGAGGTAAATCCACCGCCGTTCTGCTCCGGTGAAGCGCTGGGCGAGGGCAGAGGCGAGACGGAGGGATCCGCCGACGGGGAGACCGACGGGGAGGCGCTCGCGCTCGCGATATCACGGCTCAGGAACACATAGTCCGAGCAGTGCGTCTGCGTAACGGAAGCCCAGCCGGTGCTGTCCACGGTTGACGTCTGCTGGAAGGTAAGCGTGTTATCCGCGTTGAGCAGATAATAATACAGCGTCTTGCCTGCCTGTGCGGCGCCGAGCCAGAAGCGGATATTCGCCTTGCCCGGCAGTTCGCCGCTGTAGTTATAGTGAATCGTCGCAACATACGCATCCCCGGCGATCTGCTTTGCCGTCTGTTCCGCAATCGAGTTGTTGATCGTCGTGCCGAAGTCATACCAGAGCTGCGTATAGGTGTCCGTCATCGTTCCTTTGGGGAATGTGAATTCGACATTGCTCTGTTTGATCGTGACATCCTGCGTCTTATTTCCCTCTGCGAGGCTCTTCATCGTCGAGTAGAGGATGCGCGTGTTATCGTCTGTCAGTGTGTAGTTATACAGCGTGGTGCCGCTCGCGCCATTCGTCGGCGTTGTTCCCGGCTTCGGCGTAGGCGTCTTGCTGGGGGTGTCGGCGTCCCCGCCGTCCGATGTGGACGATGCCACCGTGGAGGTCTTATAGGCCGCGCTCTTGTCGGAAGCCTCGGTCGTAGCCGTCGCCTTCACACGCTGGTAGAAGGTATAGCTCGTGCCGGCTTTCAGTCCGCTGAAGGTCGTGCTGTCCTGCCAGGTTGTGCCGCCGCGCGAATACTCATAGCCGTCAACCGCCTTCAGCACGATCTTGGTGGTGGTGCGGCTGGAGCGCGTCGGCGCATCCGGCGCATTACCAACATAATATGCCTTGGCAACGGTTCCAAAGGAGCGCGTCACGCTGCCGCCCTGAACGGAGCTTGTCACCTCAACCGAGAGCGTATTAGACACATCCGCCGCCTGAACGGCATAGCTTGTGCCCGTTCCGACAACCATCGTCCCGCGCTTCCAGGTATAGGTCAACGTGCCCGTGTTGTTGGTGCCGGAGAGGTTTACGGTCATTGTGATGCCATACCTTGCCTCTCCGCTGGACAGAATGGTTCCTGACAGCGTCGGAAGCGTGGTGAAGTTTGCGCCCGTGCTCGCGCCTGAGGCAAGCACCGCGCTCGTCTCTGCAACGCGCTGATAGAAGGTATAGGTTGCGCCCGCAACCAGATTGTTAAAGGTCGTGGTATCCTGCCAGTAGGTTCCGCCGAGCGAATATTGATATCCGCCTGTGGCGTTGAGCGTGATGGTGGTCGCCGTTGCGCTCGCCATGGTTGGCGCGGCGGGCACCGTGGTATTCGCAGCCTTCTTGACCGCCGCCGTGGTCGCGGAAATCGTCCCGTTCTGTTCACTGGTTGAAATCGTCAGCGTCAATGTGGAGTTGACATCCGCCGCGTTGGGCGTATAGGTTGCGCTGTTGGTGCCAACCGGCGTTCCCCCGCGCGACCAGGCATAGGTGATGGTGCCGGAGGCGTTGGTGGTGCCGGTAATGGAACCTGTCAACGCGACGCCGGACTGCGCGGTGCCGCTGATGGAGACTGTTCCGGTGAGCGTCGCCTTGATGGAAAGCGTCACCTTGTTGCTCGTGCCGGAGGCAAGGGTCGTCGTCGTCTCCGCGACGCGCTGGTAGAAGTCATAAGGCGTACCAGCCGTCAGGCCGGAGAAGGTCGGGTCGGTCCGCCACGTTGCGCCGTCGCGCGAATACTCATACCCCGAGACGGAGACCAGCGTGATCGAGGTGCCGGTGCTGCTTTCCAGAGCAGGATCTTGAACGCTGCCGGTATACGGCGCCTTGGCGATGGTTCCCGTCGTGTCGGAGAGCGTTCCGCTTGTGAGCGTTGTGTCCGTGACATCCAGTCGGATCACCTTTCCCAGGTCGGCGGCTACGACCGGGTGCTTTATGGATATGCCGCCGGATTCAAGGAGCTCATTGCCGCCATCGCCCACGCGCACCCATTGAAAACGAATCCCGCTGGTGTCCGGCTGATTCAGATCGGAAACCGTTCCGCTGAGTTCGCCGCCGATGTATTCCTGACCGGAGATCGCGGCAGAGCCGGTCAGCGTACCGTCCGTGCGGGTGTAATACACCTCCAGTTCCCCGGAAGGCACATAGGACGAGAGAGCGACCCCGTCGGTCTTGCTGCCGTTGACGTAGACGGTCTTCACCGGAACATAGCTTCCATCGCTTGTGTTGATAGCGGTGATTGGGCTGCCGCCGGCAACTGCGCTCCCGCTGACGATATCAACACCGCCGGTTTGGAGCGTTTGGTTGTTGGTCTTGGTGTAGATCACAAGCGTGCCGCCTGCGTCTCCGGTCGTGAACGTTCCCGTTGCTTCCGCGCTGGGGGTCGAGGCGGCCTCAAATGCCCCTGCCTGGGCCAATACGTTATATGTCGTATTGGGGGTCAGCGTCAGCGCGGGGCTAAAGTCGCTCAGCTTATAGCTGACATACCAGGGCCCCGTGCTCGCGTTACCGAGCCGCGTCCCGCTGGTAGCAGCGGCAACAGAAGGCGTTCCGCCGGCGGGTGTAATGGTAATGTTCCTCCCGCTCACCAGCGAAACCTGCTCGCTCAGCGAAAAGATGATTTTCTGATTGCCGGAGGTGGAAGCCCCCGTCGAAGGGGAATACAGCGTCGCGGTTGGTCCACCCTCCGCCAACGCGATGGCGGGAACCACCAGCGCAAGCGCAAGCACGATCCATAGTGCGAGCAATCTGTTGAGTCGTATCGTTCGGTTCATAAGCTCTCCTTTCCGTACATGCGGCAAAATGGGCCGCGCGTCGGTTGCGTGGGTTCTGTGGTTCGGGAGGCCGTTGTTTGTTGCGGCGCATGACCGGGATGGACATCCGCCAAATATCGCCGAGAAGTGTCATGGACGAACGAAAGCCTGTTCGTAAAACCAGTATGCCACAATCGTTTTTGTATTGCAAACGACCAAACCCGCTTCTATCTATAACACTCGGCAAATTGGCAAATCGTTGCAGATCGTTTTCATTTTCTTTCAATTTTTTACAAAAAAACCGCCGGAACCTTCTCCGGCAGTTTAGGTGCGGGCGGTGTTTGGTTTAAACGGCGCTAGAGCGCCTTTTGCAGCGCGAGAAACCGGCGATAGAGCGCGTCGTATTCACAGCCGCACTCCCCGCATTCCTCGTTCGCCTGCTCCACGGCGGCAATGAGCTCATCTTTACAGCTCTCTCCCGCAAGATACGCGTCGGACGGGACGGAGATCAGTTCCCAGCCAGAGTCCGCAAAGCGTTTGAGGATTGTTCTGAGTTCGTGTTCTTCCATGTTCCTCTGCCCTCCTGTCAACAAAATTTGGGGTTGTTTGCCTGGGGGGTGGTTCACGTAGATTCGGTTCAGCCCTGTTTTGCACGGGATTTTTCCCGTTCTTCCTCTTCCTTCATCACGGAATAGCGAATTGCGCTGTCGCTCTCGTCCCAGAGGCGCTCCATATTATAGTATTTGCGCTCCTCGGGATAGAAGATATGCACGAGGATATCCGCATAGTCCAGCACGACCCATTTGCCCTCGCCATATCCCTCGCTGCGCCGGAGTGTCAGCCCCAGTTCCGGCGCCTTGTGATCCAGCTCGTCCGCAATCGCCTTCACCTGCTGGGTTGCGCGCCCGCTGCAGATGATGAACCAATCCGCGACGATGGTCTTGTCCGCCACATGGATGGCGACGATGTCGATGGCCTTCTTGTTATAGAGAATCTCGCAGACGCCCAGCGCCTTTTGTTTGATGGCTTCGTTCAATTGTATTCCTCCGTCAGTCTTTTTTTAAAATCATTTGTCGGATCGCTCAGCGGTTTCCTGCTGTTTGATCTTCCGGTCGTAAAACGCGATGGCCCGCGCAGACGCGGGGTGTGTTTTCCAGCCTTTTTTGCCGATCATTTCGCAGACGCGCCCAAGCGCATATTGCATAAATCGGTCGATATCCTTCGTCAGCCGGTTTCGATAGTCCTCCACGCCGGGAAACGTACGCGTGGGTTCAATCAGGTCCGCTGCGTAGATCAGCGCGTCAAAATCCGTCATGCCCCAATCCCCTGTGGTGTGCAGACGGATGGCGCGAAGGATGGCTTCGTCCGTGACGCCGTATTCCATCTTGGCGAGCACAGCGCCGGCGAACGCATGATGCACCGGGGCAATCCCCGTCTCGTCGCCGGAGAGCACCTCCTGCCGTAGCGGATCAAGGCACTTCGCGCAGTCATGCAGCAGCGCCGCGATGCGCGCGCGCTTTGCGTCCTGGTTCCAGAGCGCGGCAATCTTCGCCGCCGCGCGCATGGTTCCGCAGACGTGGCGGTAGCGCTTCTGCGTCAGCGCCGCGCGACATTTTGCCTGCAGGGCGCGCACCTCGCCGGGAAAGTATTCGCCGCCCTCATAGACGGCCTGCTCCACCGGCTCCGGCATCAGCCCCTCCACGGGCAACCCTTCCAGCAGGCGGCTGCGGATTTCGGTCGAGGAGATGATATCCGCCCGCCCGGTCAGCAGGCGAACCCTTGCGCCGAATCGCTCGGAGAGCAACCGCGCGGCCTCGCCGTCGTTGTCGTTTCGCCCGATACGCGGCACGCAGAGCACATCCGCCAGCTTCAGCACCTCTTCGGGATGATACCAGTTCGGCAGGTCGCTGAGCATGTCGCTCCCGACAATCAGACTCAGTTCCGCGCCGGGATAGCGCTGGCCGAGCTCCTGCAAGGTCAGCAGCATATAGCTTTTTCCCCCGCGCAGAATCTCCAGATCGCTCGGGATCATCCGCTCTTCGCCAGCGAGCGCAAGCTGTGTGAGCCGGTAACGCTCGCCGGCGGGCACCTCGCCCTCCACGCGCTTATGCGGCGGGTCGGCGGAGACGATGAGCAGCACCAGATCCAGCGCGGCTTCGTCCCGCGCGATACGCGCCATCTGCACGTGCGCGGTATGGATGGGGTTAAATGTACCGCCGAGTATTCCGATGCGCATAGCTAGCGTCTGTTTGCCCCCTCTGGTTTTGCCCGTTTGCGTTATCTTTAGAATATCATGTTTTTCCCCCGTGGGAAAGAGCGCGTTTCCAACACCGCACGCCGCCCCGCAGAATTGACAAACGCCGGGTTGGATGCGACAATGATGCCGTATAAATATTAATGACGCTCCCGGTGTGATGCGCAGTTTTTTCTGCGCCTGGCGCGTGAGCAAACACAAGTCGGAAAGCGAGGTTTTTTTGCATGGGTATCGAGTATCGCAAGCTGCAAAACGGCAGCGACATCCGCGGCGTCGCCATGGAGGGCATCGAGGGTCAGCCCGTGACGCTGACCGCCGAGGCGGTCACGAACATCGCCAAGGCGTTCGTGCTGTATCTGCAGGAGAAGTTTAGCAAAAGCGAATTGCGCCTCTCCATCGGGCGGGACTCCCGCCTCTCCGGCGAAAAGCTGCTTAAGGCCGCGGCGGAGGGGATCCTCGCGATGGGCGCCGATCTTGCGGACTTCGGCCTCGCCAGTACGCCGAGTATGTTTATGAGCACCGTGACCAAAGGCTATGAATACGACGGCGCGATCATGCTCACGGCGAGCCACCTGCCGTGGAACCGCAACGGAATCAAGTTTTTCACCAAGAACGGCGGGCTGGAGAAAAGCGACATCGCCGCCATCCTCGCCAGCGCGGAGGCGGATGCGTTCATCCCCGCCCTGGAGCGCGGAGCGCTGACGAAGGTGGACTTCCTGAGTGTTTATGCCGCAGGGCTGGTCGAGCGCATCCGCAGCGGCGTCCACGCCGAGGACTACGCCCATCCGCTTGGGGGATTTAAAATCGTGGTGGACGCGGGAAACGGCGCGGGTGGATTTTTTGTGGACAAGGTGCTCCACCCGCTCGGCGCGGACACGACGGGCAGCCAGTTTCTGGAGCCCGACGGGCATTTTCCCAACCACCAGCCCAACCCGGAGGACAAGGCGGCGATGGACTCCATCGCGCAGTGCGTGTTGGCCAACAAGGCGGATATGGGTATCATCTTCGACACGGATGTGGACCGCGCGGGCGCGGTTGCCAACGACGGCAAGGAGATTAACCGCAACCGTCTGATCGCGCTCATCTCCGCCGTGCTGCTGGAGGAACACCCGGGCACAACCATCGTCACGGACTCCATCACCTCCAGCGGGCTGGCGGAGTTTATCGCTGCGAAGGGCGGCGTGCATCATCGCTTCAAGCGCGGCTATAAGAATGTCATCGACGAGAGCATCCGCATCAACAAGAGCGGCAGGGACAGCCAGCTCGCGATTGAGACGAGCGGGCACGGCGCACTCAAAGAAAACTATTTCCTCGACGACGGGGCGTATCTCATCACGAAACTGCTGATTAAGATGGCGCAGCTCAAAAAGGAAAACCGCACGCTGTTTTCGCTGATCGACTCCCTCGCAGAACCGAAGGAGAGCGAAGAGGTGCGCATGAATATCGCCGTGCCGGAGTTTGGCCCCTATGGCAGCGGCGTGCTCAAGGACCTCGCCGACTATGCCGCCAAGCAGGGATGGGATGTCGCAAAGGAGAATTATGAGGGCCTTCGCGTCTCGTTTGGCGCGGGGGAGGGCGACGGCTGGTTCCTGCTGCGCATGTCGCTGCACGACCCGCTCATGCCGCTGAATATTGAGAGCAACTCGACCGGCGGCGTGCATCAAATCGCCGTTAAGCTCTATGCGTTTTTGAGCGCGTATGACAAGCTGGATACGAGCGGACTCAAGAAGCTGTAAACGGCTGGATATGAAAACGGGAAGTGAAAATGCTTCCCGTTCAGCCCATCGACAAAGTCCTGCGGACTCTGCCGATGGGTTTTACTTTGGGTTAAAATGACGCGAATCGCGCCATTTTTTCACAAATTCGGCGAATGAATCGCCAAATTTGAAGGAACATGGGGGATTTTCGAAATC
>JAYFQU010000048.1:0-16852 GCA_034926785.1 Christensenella sp. | reverse complement strand
TGCCGATGGGTTTTACTTTGGGTTAAAATGACGCGAATCGCGCCATTTTTTCACAAATTCGGCGAATGAATCGCCAAATTTGAAGGAACATGGGGGATTTTCGAAATCCCCCAAACCCCCTACTGGGTTTGTTGATGCTCTAAAATGGCGCCGTTGAAACGGCGCCATTTGTCAATCTATCGTTCTTGTCTTAAAGTTTTCTAACAAAGATGTCGCTCTGCTCCAGCAGGCTTTCGATGGAGTCCAGCCCGATCTGGTGCAATAGCGCGATAACATAAGGGTTGTCGATCGGCGTTGGGTAGCTCGCCTCTTCGCCGTATCGAACGACGTTCTTTCGCCCCTCGTCGCGCGGGATCAGTGCCTTTGGGCCACCGACGCAGCCGCCGACACAGCCCATGCCTTCAAAGAAATTCGCACCGCCTTTTCCCGCCATGATATCGTTCAGCATCTGCTTACACGCAGGCACGCCGTCCGCATGCCGCGTCTTGATCGAGATTGGCTTGCCGGGGTTAATGCGCTCTACCGTTGCGCGAACGGCCTCGCTTACACCACCCGTACCGGCGTAGATGCGCCCCGCTTTGGAGGAATGGTCGCGGTCATCCTCCTCCAGATCGGCGGGATTGATTCCGGCATAGTCGAACACATCCTGAATCTCTTGAAAGGTGAGGACAAAGTCGGTTGAGTCGGAAATATCCGCCTCGCGCGCTTCCGCTTTCTTTGCCATACAAGGGCCTATAAATACCGTCACCGCGCCGGGGTGGATTTTCTTGATGGTTCTGCCACAGGCAACCATCGGCGAAACCGCGGCGGGGACATGCGGAATCAGCTGGGCGTACACCTTTTTGATCATGCCGATCCACATGGGACAGCAGCAGCTGGTCAACTGATAATCCTGCTCGGACTGAATGTTGCGGTCAAACTCCAGCGCTTCTTTCAGCGTCAGGATGTCGGCAAACAGCGCGACCTCCAACATGCCGGAAAAGCCGATTTTTTTAAAGGCCGAGCGCAGCTTACCCGGCGTCACCGCGCTGGAATACTGGTTGATAAACGCGGGGGCAATCATGGCGTAGACGGGAGCGTCTGCGATCCGAAGCGCGTTGAGCGTCGGCAATATATCCCGACTCTCCGAGAGCTTCTTCGCGTCGCAATTACGCACGCAGTCCCCGCAGCCAACGCAGATAGCGGGATCGACCTCCACATTTCCGTCTTCCACAAACAGCGCGTCAAAATAGCAACGCGCTTTGCAGTTATCCAGTTTTTCGCCGACGCAGTCACAGCGATCCGTACGGATGATGACGGGATACTTCTCCGGATTGAGCAGGCAGGAGAGCTGATGCGGGTCATAGCCCTGCTGTTTCAGCAGATCCAGCTCTTCCGCAAAACGACCGTCGACCGAACTCTTTAGCAGACGGTTATATAGTTCTTCAAATGTCATGTATTGCACCTCATTCTTTTGTTCATCATATCATGCGCCAGGGCAGGCATCAAGAATCAGCAACGATCGACTCAAGAAATAAGTGTTTCGCAGGGAAAAGAGACAAGGAAGAATCAAGGATCGGGGGGAGATGAACGCTTCAGAAACCGAGGCGGTCGAACAGTTGAACAGCGGCCTTGACAGCGGGACATGGGCAAATATGCGAATCCGGATGATCGGTTTATAAAAAAGAAATCGGGGGGATAAAATGAGTGATTGACAAGCATTCAACTACTAGATATAATGCAATAGTAAATGATGAACGCTATTGATGACGTTCTGGAGGATGCCATGAACATTCAGTATAAAAAGGGCGTGCTGGAGCTTTGCGTACTGGCGCTGCTGCATCAAAGGGATCGGTATGGCTACGAGGTATCCGAGCTGCTTTCCAAGACAATCGAACTCGCGGACGGGACCGTATATCCGATCCTGAGAAAGCTAAAGACGGATGGTCTGGTAACAACCTATCTATGCGAGGAGAGCGGAGGCCCGCCGAGAAAGTACTATTCACTAACAGATCTTGGAAGAAAAACCTATGCTGAAGATCGGGCGGATTATTTGAATTTTGCAAAGAACATTGAATCCATTCTGGAGGAAACATCAAAATGACGAAGTTGGATTACTTGAATGAATTAAAGAACGAACTTAAGAAAAACGGCGTTGTAGATTCCGAAGATATCCTGTCGGAATATGAGCAGCATTTCTTATTTAAATTGGCGGATGGTTTTCCGGAAGAGGAAATCGCCGCAAAACTCGGGTCGCCGGAGACAGTTGCCGCGCAGTTTGCCGGTATTCGGCAGGAACGAAAAGGAACAGGCGGCAAGAAAGCGTTTCTTGTCGCCGGGCTGGCGTTCCTTGGCATACTCGAGGGCTCGCTGGATCTCCTGTTCCTTGGCTTCATCCTTGGCCTGACCGGCGCGGCGCTTGCCAGCGCCGCAATTGGCGCGGAGTTGATCCTGAATGTGAATTTTGCGGGATTGCTGCCGCCCATGCCCTACGCAGGCGCGCTTATTCTCGGGGTTATGATGCTGTCTCTGGCGGTGCTGCTTATGATTGCCGCGCTGTATTGCTTTGCCTATCTCCGCCAAATGGTGCGAGCCAGTCTGCGCTGGAGAAAGAATAGGCTGTCCGAAGCGGCACTGCCGCCGCTGCCGACCAGCCCGCAGTTTTCTCCCAAGACGCGCCGCGCCGCTCGCAGCGTGTTTCTTGGGACGCTGATGGTCTTTGGGGTTAGCTTTGTGCTGGGGTATTTAATTCTCGGGTTATATACGCATAGCTGGGGATTTTGGCATGCGCTCGGCTGGTTTGGCTATCCTCCGGTTGTTTATTGATCGGCGGAACGAAAGGCGCATTATGAAAACAGCGGTGATTACGGGGGCGAGTTCCGGGATAGGGCTAGCCGCCTCGGTTGCGCTCGCGCAAAAGGGCTTCGCCATCATCGGCGTGGGGCACCGGCAGACAAATTGCGACCAGGCAAAGGGGCAGATCGAGGCGGCGAGCGGCGGCGTTCCGGTTTGGTTTCTTTGCGGAGATCTAATGCAATTGCGCGAGACAGAGCGCATTTCGAAGGAGATCGCGGGTATTCTAAAGCGTGAGAATGGCGATCGGCTGGAGGTGCTGATCAATAACGCAGGGTGTGTTCGAAGCTGGTATACCACGACCGAAGAAGGCTACGAACAGCAGTTTGCGCTGAACCACCTAGCTGCGTTTGCGCTGACCTATCGCCTGCTTTCGCAATTGAAACGGGCGGAAGGGCGCGTCATTATGACCGGAAGCGAAAGCCATAAGCACATTCGTATGCACTGGAACGACGTGATGTTAACCCGCGGATATCATCCGCTTCGGGCATATAAACAGTCCAAGCTCGCGAACATCCTCTTTGCAAAAGGGTTGAACGACCGGTACGGCGGCGACGGAATCACGGCTTACGCGGTTGACCCAGGGCTGGTCTGCACGGATATCGGGTGTAAAAGCACGGGCGGCCTGGTCAATTGGGTCTGGAACAAGCGGAAGCAGCACGGCGTCCAGCCGGAGGTGCCGGCCAGAACCTATGCGTTTCTCAGCGAAGAAAAACGGACGCCGAAGGAACTCTATTACCATCTTTGCAGGCCCAATTCCTATAGCAGAGAGGTGACGAGTGAGAATGCGAAGCGCCTTTTTCAACTGAGCGAGAAACTCTGCGGAATTTCATACCCCGTGTGGATCGATGCGGAATGATTGCGATTGGCGTGAAAGAAGCGCTTCGCGGAAAGGACAAACGGCATGAACGTGTTTATCACGGGCGCGAGCGGCGGCCTTGGCCGGGCGTTGGCGAACGAATGCGGCAGGCGCGGATACAATCTCTTTTTGACCGACTGGAATGCGCAGGGGCTCAACGGGATTCAGCGCGGGATAGAACGGCAGTTTGGCGTGACCGTCACAACGGCGGTATGCGATTTGACAAAGGACGAGAGCGTGGACGCGCTGCTGGAGAAAATTGATGCGGCAGGACTTCGGTTCGATATGCTGCTCAATATCGCGGGGATCGATTTTGAGGGTGGCTTTCTGGAACGCGAGCGCCGGGAAATCCTCCGCATTATTTCGCTCAATAATGAGGCGACGCTCCGCATCACGCACGCAATCCTGACGCGGCGCAGGGCGGAGAGGCCGTTTTATCTGCTGTTCACCTCAAGTTTGGCGAGTATGTATCCGATGCCGCTGAAGGCAACCTACGCCGCGTCCAAACGATTCTTGCTGGATATCGCCGTAGCGCTGCGGGAGGAGCTTAAGACAAAACGCGTCAATGTGCTCGCGCTCTGCCCGGGCGGACTTGCCACCACGCAGGAGGCGATGAGCGGCATAGCGGCGCAGGGGTTCTGGGGTGGGGCGACGACGAATCCGCTGGAGATCGTCACCAAGAAGACGCTTGACCGCTTGCAGAGGCGCGGAGGGATCTATATCCCAGGCGTGTTGAATCAGGCGCTGAATTTTCTTGGCAAACTCCTGCCGCGCAGGTGGGTTGCCGCGGCGATCTATCAACGCTGGAGCAAGGCGCAGAAGCAATGGAAACCGGCGGAGCTTTTGACTGAACGCAACACGTTTTAAACGGGGACTGCGCGGCTGCGTCCGCCGCGAATGACAGGCGCGACGACGGGTTTGCATTTGCGAGGGTTGTCGGTTACAATACTCCGTATGAAACTGCAACAGGAATGCGTCGCCTGCATTATCGCGCAGGTTAGAACGGTCACGAAGATGCTTGGTCTGGATGAGGCCGGGCGGGATGCTGCCATGCGGGATACGCAGGCTTATCTCGACCATGCAAACTATGAGGGCTGCACGCCGGAGTCGATGGGCGATCTTTGGCAGATTTTACTTGGCCATGTCGGCGAGGACGATCCCTACGGCGCCATCAAGTCGCTTTGTAATCAAGAGGCGATGAAGATGGTTTCCGCAACGCGGGAGAAGATCACCCGCGCGCAAGACCCGCTGACGATTGCGTTAAAATATGCGATCGCCGGGAATCTGATCGATTACGGTCTGGAACATCCGATTTCCATTGAGCAGCAGAATCTGCAGATCGACTCCATTGCGCGAACGGAGTTTTCGATTGACGACAGTGCAAGGCTCATTGCCGCGCTTGGAACGGCAAAAAACCTGCTGTATCTTGGCGATAATGCGGGGGAGATCGTGTTCGATAAGCTTCTTATCGAACGGCTGCGGCTGCAATATCCCGGCTTGGCCATCACGTTTGTGGTGAAGGGCTCTGCCGTGCTCAACGACGTTACCGCGTCCGACGCGCGGGAGATCGGCATGCACGAGGTTGCGCGGATCATCGACAACGGAGACTGCGCACCGGGTACGGTATTGCACCGCACCAGCGAATCGTTCCTGCGTGAATTTGAGTCGGCGGATGTTGTTCTCTCCAAGGGACAGGGGAACTTTGAAAGCCTCAGCGGCGTGCCAAAGCAGAAACTCTTCTTTTTGTTTACCGCAAAGTGCGACACGGTCTGCGCAGAGGTAAACGTTCCAAAACTTTCCATCGTCTGCCTGGAGAACAAGGGATTATAACAGAATGTAACAGGATAATTGTTGTAAAAAAGCGTGTTCGATCCAATAGTCGAAGCGCTTATTGCGTATTGTCGAGCTGTTTCGGAACGGAAGAGCGCTTTGTATCGGATAACCTGCGAATTGATCTTGACAGACGGAATTGCGATGTTATAAAATAACATCATCAAGAAAAGCTTTAACAAATATCCAATTCAAAACAGGAGGCAAACTATGGCAACACCGGTCATCATGCCACGCCAGGGACAGTCGGTTGAAAGCTGCATTATCACAGAATGGAAAAAGAAGGTTGGGGATGAGGTTCACGTTGGCGACGTGCTGTTTTCCTATGAAACAGATAAATCCACCTTTGAAGAACAGGCGAAGACGGACGGGACGCTGCTCGCCGTGTTTTATAACGCGGACGACGACGTTCCCGTTTTATTAAATGTCGCGGTGATCGGACAGCCGGGGGAATCGTTTGCCGAGTTCGCGCCGGGAGGCGCGACCGCCGCCCCAGCGGCCGTTGCTGCCGAAGCGCCAAAGGCAGCCGTCGGTATCGCACAGGCAACGCCCGCGGTTGAGACCAGCGCCGCCAGAGTGGAGGGTGTTTCGCCCCGGGCGAAGAACACCGCGGAAAAGCTCGGCGTCAATCCGGCGGAGGCGGCCCCAACGGGTCCGCACGGCCGCGTGATTGAGCGGGACGTCCTCACCCTTGCCGCGGAAGGCCGTCTTGGCGGACAAAAGGCGGCGGATGAAAAAGCGCCCGCCGCACAGACCGCCGCAGCGCCCGCCGCTGACAGCGCCAACGCGCTGGACTATGACGAGGTCAAGCTGCCGAACCTGCGCCGCATGATCGCCAAAACCATGCACGACAGCCTTGCGGAGATGGCGCAGCTCACGCATAACACGAGCTTTGACGCGACCAGGATGCTCGCTTTCCGCGAGGAGATCAAGTCCGCGCCGGAGAGTCTGTATCTGCCGAAGATCACGATCAACGACATCATCCTTTTTGCGGCTTCGCGCGTGCTCACCAAGCACGAAGGGCTTAACGCGCATATGCTTGGCGATAAAATGCGTTATTTCAAGCATGTCAATCTCGGCATTGCGGTGGACACCCCGCGCGGCCTGCTGGTGCCGACGCTGTTTGCGGCGGAGACCAAGTCGCTCAAACAAATTTCGGCGGAGTCCAAAGCCCTCGCCAAAGCTGCCATTGACGGCAGCATAAACCCCGATCTGCTCTCCGGCGGCACGTTCACGATCAGCAACCTCGGGCTCTATGGCGTCGAGAGCTTCACGCCCGTCATCAATCCGCCACAGGTTGCCTTGCTTGGCGTATGCAGCATCACGGAGCGCATCCGCACCGTGGAAGGCCAGATCACGGCGTACCCCGCGATGGGGCTTTCGCTCACCTATGATCACCGCGCGGTGGACGGTGCGCCCGCCAGCCGCTTCCTGAAGGATTTGGTAACCGCACTGGAGCACTTTGATCTGCTCCTGATCGGCTAAGGAGGAAATCGAGAGATGGTATTCGATTTGATTGTTCTCGGCGGCGGACCCGCCGGATATCTCGCAAGCGAGCGCGCCGGACACGCCGGCCTCGCCGTTTGCTGCATCGAGGAGCGCAGCGTGGGCGGCGTCTGCCTCAACGAAGGCTGCATTCCGACCAAAACCCTGCTGTATTCCGCGAAGATCTTCGACGGCGCGGCGCACGGTGATAAATACGGCGTGACCGCTGAAGGGCTGATGATCGACCACGCGAAGGTGGTTGCCCGCAAGGACAAGGTCGTCAAGACGCTGGTCGCTGGCGTTTCCTCCGCGCTCAAGGCGAACCATGTCACACTGGTGAATGCGCGCGGTGTGATCACGGGCAAGAGCGGCGAGGGATACACCGTGTCCGCGGGTGGGGAGACCTACGTTGGCAAGCGGTTGCTGATTGCAACCGGTTCCTCGCCGGCCGTTCCGCCAATCCCCGGACTCAAGGAGGGATTAGCCTCCGGTTTCGTCTGCACCAACCGGGAAATCCTTGCGCTCACCGAGAAGCCGGAGCACCTCGTCGTCATCGGCGGCGGCGTGATCGGGCTGGAGCTTGCGAGCTACTTTACCTCGATCGGTTCTAAGGTGACGGTCATCGAGATGCTCGACCACATCGCCGGAGAAAACGACGCGGAACTGGTTGCGATTCTGAAGAAGAGCTTCGAAAAGCGCGGCGTAACCTTCCATCTCTCGGCAAAGGTAACGGAACTGACCGCAAACGCCGTGAAGTATGAGAAGGAGGGCGCGGTGAACGAGGTTGTCTGCGACAGAGTATTGCTCTCCATCGGGCGCAGAGCCAACACGCGCGACATCGGACTTGAGAGTATCAATCTGCTGACCGAACGCGGCGCGATTGTCACCGACGAGCATATGAAGACCAATCAGCCGGAGGTCTACGCTGCGGGCGATGTCAACGGCAAGTCGATGCTGGCGCACACCGCCTACCGCGAGGCGGAAGTGGCGGTTAACAACATGCTTGGCAGAAAAGACATCATGCGCTATGAGGCGGTGCCCGGCGTGCTGTATACCAACCCGGAGCTTTCCGCCGTTGGCGAAACCGAGGCCGGCGCGAAGGCAAAGGGGCTCGACTTCTCCTGCGTCAAGATTCCGATGCGCTTCTCCGGCCGCTATCTGGCGGAGAACGAGGGAGGAGACGGCGTGATGAAGCTCATTGTCAACAACGTGACAAAACAGGTTCTCGGCGCGCAGGCGCTGAGCAATTACTCGAGCGAATTCATCGTCACGGTCGGCACCTTTATTGAGTTGGGCATGACGGTGGACGAGGTGAAGAAGATCGTTTTCCCGCATCCTACGGTGGGCGAGATCATCCGTGAAGCCGTATTCCAATATTGACGAACTTGCTGATTTAGAAGCTGATTTAGAAGGAGAAACATCATGTCGAAACAACTGTTTATCGATCCAAACGTGGTCAGAAAACCCGAAACCCTTTCGTTCCCCCCGATTCCGGTGAACCAGTATCAAAAGACCGTGAAGGACGAGAAGAAGAACTACTCCAAAGAGGAGTTTCTGAATATCTATCGTGACATGGCCTATATCCGCGAGTTTGAGACCATGCTCAACCTCATCAAAACCACCAACGAGTATTGCGGCGTGCAGTATAATCACCCCGGCCCGGCGCATCTTGGCATCGGTCAGGAAGCGGCCTATGTCGGCGCGGCGTACGAACTCACGCTGGACGACTACACCTTCGGCTCCCATCGCAGCCACGGCGAGATCATCGCAAAGGGTCTGCGCTCCATTCAGATTCTTGACGACGCGAAGCTCATGGAAATCATGGAAGGCTTCTTTGGCGGCCGCACGCTCTCCGTCGTGAAGGACAGCGGCAAGTCCGTCAAGGAGATTGCCATCAACTTCCTGCTCTATGGCATGATGTGCGAAACCTTTGCGCGCAAGAACGGTTTTAACCAGGGGCTTGGCGGCTCCATGCACGCGTTCTTCACGCCGTTTGGTATTTTCCCGAACAATGCGATCGTCGGCGGCAGCGGCAGCATCGCTCCGGGCGCGGCGCTCTACAAGCTCAGCAACAAAAAACCGGGCGTTGTGGTCTGCAACATCGGCGATGGTTCGGTTGCGTGCGGCCCTGTTTGGGAAGGGCTGATGATCTCCGCAATGGATCAGGTTCGCACCCTTTGGGGCGAGAATGGCGGCGGCATGCCGATCATCTTCAACATCAATGACAACTTCTATGGCATGGGTGGCCAGACGCGCGGCGAGACGATGGGCTACGACATGGTCGCCCGCATCGCGGCGGGCGTGATGCCCTCCGCCATGCATGCGGAGCGCGTGGACGGCTTTAACCCGCTCGCGGTCATCGACGCATATCGCCGTAAAATCCCCGTTGCCAAGGCGGAAGGCCCCGTGCTGCTCGACCTTGTCACCTACCGCTTCAGCGGACATAGCCCGTCGGACTCCAGCACCTACCGCACCAAGGAGGAGATCGAAGCCTGGGAAGCGCAGGATTCCATCGCAGCCTTCGGCAAACAGCTGATGGAAGCGAAGATTGCGACGCAGGATGAGCTCGACGCAATCTGGGCCGTCGTCAAGGACAATATGCTGCGCAACATGAAACTTTCCATCGACGAGAAGGTTTCGCCGCGCATCGACATCTTTGGCGCGGAGAGTAACTATATCGGCGACCTTATGTTTTCCAACAAGGTGGTTCGCTCCTTTGACGAAACGCGTAAGCCCGACGTGCTGCTGCCCAAGCAGGAATGCCCGCGCGTACAGCAGATCGCAAAAAAAGTTCGCTTCGGTCTGGAGCCGGATGGCAAGCCCGTGAGCAAGAACAAGGTCTATCAACTCAGGGATGGGATTGCGGAACCCATCATCAACAAGTTCTACGAAGATCCTACGCTGGTTGCATTTGGTGAAGACGTCCGTGACTGGGGCGGCGCGTTTGCGGTTTACCGCGGCATGACAGAGGCCATTCCATATCATCGCCTCTTTAACACGCCAATCGCGGAGGCGGGCATCGTCGGCGCGGCGATCGGATATGCCATGAGCGGCGGCAGAGCGGTTGCCGAACTGATGTACTGCGACTTTTTAGGCCGCGCGGGAGACGAAATCTTCAACCAGCTCTGCAAATGGCAGTCGATGAGCGCTGGCATGCTCAAGATGCCGGTTGTTCTTCGCATGAGCGTCGGCAGTAAATACGGCGCGCAGCACTCCCAGGACTGGAGCGCGCTGATGACGCATATCCCCGGCCTTAAGGTCGTATTCCCCGCAACGCCCTATGATGCGAAGGGGCTCATGCAGACCGCCATCAACGGCACCGATCCCGTGATTTTCCTCGAAAGCCAGAGAATCTACGATGTTGCCGAGCTCTTCCACGAAGGCGGCGTACCGGAGGCGGAATATGAAATTCCCCTCGGCGAACCGGATGTGAAACGCGCCGGCAAGGATGTCACCATTCTCACCATTGGCGCAACGCTCTATCGCGTCACCAAGGCGGCTGATATCCTGCAGGAGAAGTACGGCGTTTCGGCGGAGATCATCGACGCGCGTTCGCTGGTTCCGTTCAATTATGAAACCGTTCTGGAAAGCGTCAAGAAGACGGGGCGCATCGTCATCACCGGCGATGCCTGCGAGCGCAACAGCTTCATGAGAAACCTCGCAAGCAACATTGCCGAGCTCGCGTTTGACTATCTCGACGCGCCGCCGGTTGTCGTTGGCGCGAAGAACTGGATTACGCCTGCGCACGAGATGGAGGACGCCTTCTTCCCGCAGCCGGAATGGATTGTGGACGCGATCCACGAGCGCATTCTGCCGCTGAACGGTCATGTCTGCAAGCATAACTTCACACAGCTGGAGCAGATTCGTGAGAATAAGTGCGGAATTTAAGATACTGCGCGATTTTTACAAGATCTGTGGTATAATAATCGCCAATTAAAGACTCCAACACAGGAAAGGATCCCTGCTTATGAAACCAATCGAACAAAAAGCGATTACCAACATACGTTTCCTCGCGGCGCAAGCCGTGCAGAAGGCGAACAGCGGACATCCGGGTCTGCCCATCGGTTCGGCGCCTATGGCGTTCACCCTCTGGAAGCAGATGAAGCATGATCCCAAAGACGCAACCTGGACAGGGCGTGACCGCTTTGTACTCTCCGCCGGACATGCCTCCATGCTGGAGTATTCCCTCCTGCATTTGTTTGGCTACGGACTGCCGATGGAGGAGCTCAAGAACTTCCGTCAATGGGGCAGCAAAACGCCGGGACATCCGGAGTTTGGCCATACGGTAGGCGTTGAAACAACCTCCGGCCCTCTGGGGCAGGGGATAGCGACCGCGGTCGGCATGGCGATGGCGGAGTCCCGCCTCGCGGCGGAGTTCAACCGCGAAGGGTTCCCGGTTGTCGATAACTACACCTATGCGCTGACCGGCGACGGTTGCCTCATGGAAGGCGTTGCTTCGGAAGCCGCCTCCCTTGCGGGCCATCTCGGCCTCGGCAAACTCATCCTGCTCTACGACCGCAACGAGATCACCATCGAAGGCAGCACGCACCTCGCTTTCACTGAGGATGTCGGCAAGCGGTTCGAATCCTATGGCTGGACGGTGCAGCATGTTGCAGACGGCGAGGATACGGATGCGATTGCAAAAGCGATTGCGCATGCAAAAGCGGATCAGGCACACCCGTCCCTGATCATCGTTCGCACGGAGATTGCGCACGGAACGCCGAAGGCGAACTCTGCGAGTGCGCATGGCGAACCGCTGGGTGAAGACGCGATCAAGGCCATGCGTGAGTTCTACGGCTGGCAGGAGGAAGCGTTCACCGTTCCCGCGGATGTCAGCGCCTATATGGCCGAGTTGCAGGCCGGCTACAGCAAACAGCACGCGGATTATGACGCGATGTTTGAAGGATACAAGAAGGCCTATCCCGACCTCTACAAAAAATGGGTCGAGTGGCACGAGAAAAAGCTGCCCGCAGCGCTGAAGGCCGACGAGCGGCTCTGGAATGCCAGCGGCGCAAAGGCCACCCGCGCGGTCAGCGGCGACGTACTCAACCTCTTTGCCGAATACCTGCCGAATCTCTTTGGCGGCAGCGCGGATCTCGCGCCCTCCAACAAGACCGAGCTCAAGGGCAAGGGATTCTACGGCTTGGAGAACCGTGCGGGGGCGAACATTCACTTCGGCATCCGCGAGTTTGCGATGGCGGCGGTTTGCAACGGCATTCAGCTTTACGGCGGATTCCACGCATTCTGCGCAACGTTCCTTGTGTTTACCGATTATCTCAAGCCCGCGTTGCGTCTCTCCGCCATAATGCACCAGCCGGTGGTCTATGTCATGACGCATGACAGCATTGGCGTTGGCGAAGACGGCCCGACCCATCAGCCCATCGAACATCTTGCGGCTCTCCGTGCGACGCCGGATGTGCTCGTCTTCCGCCCGGCGGACGCGAAGGAAACGGCGATGAGCTACATCATGGCGTTTGAAGCGAATAAACCCTCCGTGCTCGCGCTGACCAGACAGAACCTGCCGCAGTATGCCGAAACCGGCGAAGGCGCGTACAAGGGCGGTTATATCCTTAAGGATGCAAAGAACGGAAAACCGGATGTCATCCTGATGGCGAGCGGCAGTGAGGTCGAGCTGCTTTACAAGGCGGCGGAACTGCTGGGCGCGGAAGGAATCTCCAGCCGCATCGTTTCCATGCCCTGCCTCGATCTGTTTGACGATCAGGATGCGGCATACAAAGAATCCGTGCTTCCGCGTGGTATCCGTGCGCGTGTCGCGGTAGAGGCGGCCTCGGCCTACAGCTGGGATCGCTATGTCGGCCTCGACGGTGAAACCGTCTGCCTTGATCACTATGGCGCATCCGCGCCGGCTAATATCCTCTTTAGGGAGTTTGGCTTTACGGCGGAGAGCGTCGCCAAAGCGGCGAAGGCCAGCATCCAAAAAGCGAAGTAAATGAAAAAGGAAAGATGCCTTTGAACCGATATTTAGAGACATCCTGTGTAAATCCCTACGAGAACCTTGCGCTCGAAGAGTTGCTCTTCGAGACGCAGGGGGAAGGGACGACATTCTATCTCTGGCAGAACGAGCGTACGGTCGTCATCGGCCGTAACCAGAACGCCTGGCGGGAATGTCGCGTGGAGCAGCTGGAGGGTGAGGAGGGGAAACTGGCCCGCCGTTCCTCCGGCGGAGGCGCGGTTTTCCATGACCTCGGCAACCTGAATTTCACTTTTATTATGCCACGGGAGCAATACGACCTCGTGCGCCAACTGAGCGTCATTCAAAAGGCCGCTGCAAAGTTTGGCATCGAAACATCGTTTACAGGCAGGAACGACCTCGTGCTTACAAGTACGGGTGAAAAATTCTCCGGCAACGCGTTTCGCTTTTCTAACAATGTTGCGCTGCATCACGGAACGATTCTGATCTCGGCGGATTTCTCACGTCTTGGGCGCTATCTTGCGCCGTCGCAGATGAAGCTGGAGTCCAAGGGTGTCAAGAGCGTGGTCAGCCGGGTGGCAAACCTCGGCTCTCAGAACCCGGCTCTGACGGTGGAGAGCATGAAATCTGCGCTGCGTGAGGCTTTTGAAGAGGAATACGGCGCATATGAGCCGCATAGCTGGGATCTGATTGACAAGCATGCGCTGGAAGAGAAACGCATCAAGTATGCCTCGTGGGAGTGGAAGTTCGGCGCGACGCCCGCATTCAACGTCTCATTTGAAAACAGGCTGCCGTTCGGATGCATGGAATTGCTGCTCAATGTGCAAAACGGAATGGTTGTCTCCTGCGCCTGCTATACGGACGCGATGGACGACACGCTGGCCAAGCGCGTTGAGGCGCTGCTTACGGGCTGCGTTTACGGCAGTGGGATGCTCTGCGCGCGGTTGGCGGAAAACGGCGGGGCAGAGGAAGCGGCGATTGCCGAGTATCTGGCCGGTCAGACATTCTAATGAAAAGAGAAGAATCCATCGACAGGAGCTCGCGGTTGCGAGCTCTTGTGTTATGGTAAAAACTGGTCAAAGCAAGCCATACTTATGGTATAATGCTTAGGACTCTATTGATCAAACGAGGTAACACATGCAATTCACAGCGGTTATTACGGGAGCCACGGGTAAATCCGGGCAGTATACCATAGAGCGTTTAATGGAGCGAGCGCAGGAACTATCCGGCTGCCAGCTTCGGGCGGTGGTTCGCTCGCGCGAGAAGGCGGCGTTCATTGCCGAAAGCGGCCTTCCTGTTTCACTCTATTTAGGGGATATTGAAGATGAGACTTTTCTGCTGAATGCCTTCACAGGTGCGGATGTTTTACTGCATATCGTCGGCATTCATACCTCCAGAAAGGTGGTTCCGCTCGCGATTCGTGCCGGAATCAAGCGTATGATCGTCGTCCACACCACGGGAATCTACTCAAAGTATAAGTCCGCCGGCGCGGAGTATTTGCAGATCGACGCAGACATCACGAGAATGTGCCGGGAAGCGGGTGTTGCGTTGAGCATCCTGCGCCCGACTATGATCTACGGCGGGCTGGACGACGAAAATGTCGTAAAATTCATCGGCATGATGGACAAACTGCCAGTTATGCCCGTGGTCTCCGGCGCGCGCTTTGCCTTGCAGCCTGTCCATCGGCGTGATCTTGGCCGCGCGTATGCGGACGTGCTCCTGACGGAGACTACAAGCGGCCGAAACTATGTTCTCTCCGGCAAGGAACCGATCCTGCTGCGGGAGATGTTATCCATTATTGCGGAATATTTACAAAAGCCCGCGCGGTTCGTCTCCGTGCCGTATTGGGTTGCAATCTCTGGCGCTTGGGCGCTCTATCTTGTGTCGTTTACCAAGGCAGACTATCGGGAGAAGGTGCAGCGTCTGGTTGAGCCGCGCGCCTATCCGCATGACGATGCCACGCGGGACTTTGGTTACGATCCCGTCGATTTTCGTGAGGGCGTTTGGGGCGAAGTAGCGGCCTATCTTGCGCGAAAGCATGACAGCGCGCGCATCTAAACATCATCGAATAGCGAGGAGACTTTTCATGAAAGAAAAAACCCCGTTCGGAGCGAAACTTTCCAATGTGTCCCAGTGGCTGGTTGCGCTTTTTTCGCTGATTGCGTTTGGATTTCTTTCGCTGGTCAGCCTGATTCAGACCTGCCATGTAGACATCAACTACACCAAGGATAACAACGAGCATGTGTCGTTTTTAAACGATAATGTGCTGATCAATCTCGTGATACTCGCGGTGCTGATTTTGCTTGCGCTGTTATTGATGCGTGCAAAGGTCTCACGCAAGACGGTATTTTGGGTGGCTTTTGGCGCCTTCTGCATCAATGCAGCCGTCGGAGTATGGTGGGTGCTTTCCGCACGAGCGATGCCGACAGCAGATTCGTTGCAGATCATCTCTACCGCTCAGAGGTTGATTCAGGGCGACACCGGCGCGCTGGCCGCATCGGAGTATTTTAAAATTTATCCCTATCAAACGGGGTATCTTCTGTTTGCGGAGGGCTTTTTACGCCTATTTGGAACAAACAGCATTACCTTGTTCCAGCTGTTTAACCCGCTGTTTGTGTGTTTGAGCACGGTTGCGGTGGTTTTGATCGCCAAGGAGCTATTTGACGACCCGAAGATCGAATTGCTCACGGCGTTGCTTGCGGGGCTCTGCTTCCAGCCTGCGCTATTGAGCACATTTCTCTATGGAACTCTGCCCGGTATGGCGCTTGCAATGTGGAGCATCTACTGCGTCGTTCGCGCGATCCGTAGGGGAAAGCTCGCGCCGCTGATTCCCGCCATGCTGCTGATTACGCTGGCGATTCTGCTCAAAAAGAACTTTTGGATCGTGCTGATTGCCGAAAGTATCATGCTTTTCCTATTTGTGATTCGCAGCAAAAAAACGATTTTATTGATTGGTTTGGCGTGTATGTGCGCGCTTTCCGCCATGCTTCCGTCCGCCGTGCAGCGCTATTATGAATCGCGCGGGGGGGTATCCTTTGGCAAGGGCACGCCGCAGATGGCATGGCTTGTTACCGGCTTTAATGATTCCAGCCTAGCGCCGGGGTGGTATAACAGCTATACGGGAAGCGTATTACGGCGAAGCGATTTTGATTATAACAAGGCGCTTGCCCTTTGCAAAGCGGATTTTGTGGAGCGGGTGGAACTTTTTGCCTCGCGTCCCATCTATCTCGCCTCGTTCTTCTATTACAAAATTACAAGTCAGTGGAACGAGCCGGAGTTTCAGAGCATCTGGAGTAGCGCATCTGCGCGCTTGAAGGGGCAGACGAGTCCGGTTTCCGAGTTTGTTCTGAGTTTGGGTACGGGCAGAGCGAGCGAGGTGATTCACGAATACTTCAATCAGGTGATGCAGTTTGTCTATGTGGCGATGGCGTTTTCCTTCTGGATCCTGCTGCGCAAAAAGGAGGAGCGGGATGAGGCGCGCATGATCATACCGCTGATTCTGATTGGCGCGGCGCTCTATCATGCACTGTTTGAGGCGAAGTCGCAGTATGCGATCATCTACATTCATATGATGCTGCCGTATGCCGCGTTTGGTATAAAGAAACTCAGCGAAAGGTTTGCTTTGATGCGCGGAGGGAACTGAAGCCGAAACCAAAAGATTGAAGCGAATGAGCAAAGAGGCGGGGTGACCCGCCTCTTTCAGCCCATCGACAAAGTCCTGCGGACTCTGCCGATGGGTTTTACTTTGGGTTAAAATGACGCGAATCGCGCCATTTTTTCGGCTCTCCGTCAATAGTTGGGGTAGAGCGGTAGACTAAGAGAAACAAAGGGAGCTGGGAGCGAAAGCGAACAGCTCCCTTAAACATTGGTGGTGCAAAGAATTCGAATACGAAAATTTCGGAAACTGCGATAGC
>JAYFQU010000046.1:0-8782 GCA_034926785.1 Christensenella sp. | reverse complement strand
GGGCCGGCTGCTAACGCAGCCGGCCCTCTTAGTCTGTCCTTATAGGCTGCGCAGCAGACGCAGATAGAACTGTACGGTTTTGACAATCTTCACGGTCGGGATGCGCTCGTCATGCCCGTGAATCCCCGCGCGCTCCTCCTTGGTGAGCTCCATCGCGGAGAAGCGGTAAACATAGTCCGAAATCGCGCAATAGTGCCGCGAATCCGAAGCGGCAAACATCAGATACGGCGAAATCGCGGTGTTCGGCCAGGTTGCGCCAATCGCCGACGTGAGCTTATCCCAGCCATATCCCTTGGTCTCGGAGATCTTGCTGGGGTCGGTTCCGTGGACGATGCTCGCCTGAATGCCGGCGTCGTCCAGCCGATCCTTGAGCGCGGCGAGCGTGCTCTCGCAGGTTTCACCACTGATCATGCGCAGGTTCGCAACCATTCGCGCGCGCGGTGGCAGCACGTTGCTGGCCTTGCTCCCTTCCGCCATCGTAAACGCGCAGGTGGTGCGCATCATGGCGTTCATTTCGCCGCCGGATTTTTTGCACATGGCATCCAGCACGGGCAGGAAGCACCAGAGGTTTGCAAAGATCAGCCGATAGACAAATGAGGACTTCCGGCCGAGGGTATCGAACATCTCCGCGACGGGCTTAGCCGGCTTCAGCGGAAAGGGCTTGTTCTCAATCCGCGTCACCGCACGGGAGAGCCGCCCAATGCCGGTATGCGGCGGCGGCGAGGAGGCGTGTCCGCCCGCGCCCTCGACGATGAACTGCGCGTCCATGAGACCCTTTTCCGCGATACCGATCAGCGCGCAAGGCTGCTGAACGCCCGGGAAGATTCCCTGAACAACCGCGCCGCCCTCGTCTACAACAATAGCGGGCGAAATGCCGCGCGCGCGCAGGGTTTCCACGATCACCGGCTGAGATTTACCCGCGACCTCCTCATCCCCCGCGAAGGCGAAATACATGTCGTTCTCCGGCACAAACCCATCCCTGAGCAGTGTTTCCGCCGCTTCCAGGGTGCCAAGCAGCGTTGTCTTTGTGTCCAGCGTGCCGCGTCCCCAGAGAACCCCGTCCTCCACAAGGCCGTCGAATGCCGGTTTTGTCCACAGCTCCTCGTTGACGGGAACCACATCGTAATGCGACATGAACACCGCGGGTTTCTCGGCGCTCTTTCCCTTGAGGGAGAAGAGCACGCCGCTCGCACCCAGTTCCTCATAGGTACAGCGCACAAACACATTCGGATAAAACTTTTTCAGAAGCGCGCGGAATTTAGCGAACTCCGCCTTGTCAATCCGTTCATCCTCATAATAGGAGATCGTCTTGCAGCGAATCATTTCGGATAGATGTTCAATCGCCGCCTTCTCATCCACAACGGCTTCGCTCGCCGCAACGGGCGCAGTCGCTTTTGGCCGGAACAGCAGCGCGCGGATGACAATCAGCGCGAAAAACGCGACAACCAGCGCGCACAGCGCGAGCCAGAAATAGGTCATGTCCAATCCCTCCCCTGTTTCGCTCCCAATTCAAGCGAAACATTTTCTATCAGTATACTACCGAAATTCGGTGATGGCCGGATGAATTTTCGTCTTTTTTGATTAAAGCAAATTCCTTTTGTAGAGGATGCGCGCCGCACCGATTGCAATCAACGCACCGACGGGAACCAGAATGCCAACCGCGCTCGCCAAAGAAGGCACGAAGAGGAACAACGCGACCATCACCACGATCGGCGCAACCGCAATCTTCCAGTTTTTCGAAACAAACACCACGCCCAGGGCGCCGAAAAGCGCGGGTAGGATATTGTCAAACGCGGGTTGGAGCGTCTTGCTCTCCAAAAACGGCGTAATCTGCGAAAGCAGCAACACGCCCGCTGCAATGATCACCGTCGTCACGATGGAGCTTGTCGCAATCGCAATGGTGGAGACTACCTCGCCCTCCTCGCTGCTCGCGGAGACGCCCGCGCGATCCATCGCGTTCAGCGCGCAGGGCACCTTGAGATTCGCAAGATTGCCCGTTACAAACCCCAGATAGGAGCCGCCCGTGCCAAGCATCGGCACATAGGTGAATACCTCGATGACGCCGACCGTCCAGAAGATTGGCGCGACGCTCAAAAAGCCCTGCATCACGCCGCCAAAGGGAGGCCAGGCACTGTAATAGATGCAGATCGCAGCCGGTACGGCAACAAGCATCGCCAGCGCGCCGAGAATCCAAAATCTGCCCATGAAGTGAACGCTGTCGCGGTAGCTTCGTTCCTGTTTCATATGCGTTTTCTCCCCTTTCTCAACCAATTATGGACTGCACAAGCGTCGTAATCGGAATCGACAGCGCCATGCCGCCCAGGAGGCTGATCGGCAGCGCGTAGTCCTCAATCCATTTCGCCTTGAACAGTTTTCGAACCAGCCCGCAGACCGCCATCAGGATTGCGCTCGCCAACAGCACAAACACGGGGATCCACCCCGCGAGTCCCTCGTGCACGCGCGCAAAGACAAGGCCGAGAAACGCGGAGATCATGCCAAGAAACAGCCCTGAGAGAAAGAGGTCGCCCCACCTTGAGTCCTTGTTCTTGATGCTGGAAACGCCGTTTTCAATCTTCTTTCCAAGCAGCGGAACAAGCACCAATCCCGGTATGATGCCCAGCGTCATCACCCACGCGATCGTCGCGAAGATCTTCGGATCCGTGATGGTTTTTGAGAGCGACGTACCAACCGCGTTTGCCGCTGCGGCCGCTGCGGTCGTCTCATACGTCAGCGAGCCGATCACGGAGAGCCTAAGCCACGGCAGCGGGAAACCCAGCGCCTTGCTCAGCGCAATGACGCCGAGCAGAATTGCCACCGCCGGCGCAATTGAGAAAATTGCCGAGGTACTGACGGTTTTAAGCAGGGCCTTTCGTTCCATGCCCAGTTGCTTGCCGCGCTTCCATGCCTTTGCTAAAAAAACAATGGACTGCAAGATCACAAATGCGATGACGATGGAAACAACCACATACATAAAGCCGCTGTTTGCGTTAAACTCCATCCCGTTTCTCCCTTCAGATGATTTCTCTCAGAATCATATATTGTGTTATTATATCAGAATCATATGATTATTCAATTGAATAGCTCCTTTTTCTGTTGAAATATCAACATTGTGTTGAGCATTCGCGGCTGTACAAAAAAAGGGTAACCGCCGTTTTGCGTCTACCCTTTAACTGTATGTCCGGTTGATCAGTTCACGTGATCCACATCGTCCGCATCGCCATAGCCCATAAACTCGCGCGCGCCGATGCGCTTCTCGTCCCGCTCGTGTTCGACCATGTCCGAAAGCATTTCCTTGACCTGTTTCGCATTCTTGATCCGCTTGATTTCCATCTCCGGGGATGTCTTATCCGCCGTGTTCAGCCGTATGGTGCCAAGGCCCCAGATGCGCTGGTGCAGCGGGCGCTGTAGGGTGATATCCAAAATGCGATACAGCCGTATCTCATCCTCCTTGCGGCTGATAAACCCTGTATCGATGACCAGCTTTTCCTGCGTCAGCGAATATCGCGTGAACGTCCAGGGCAAGCCGAAGATAATGCGTTTGCGATCCTTCCAAACGACGTCTGCCATAGTGCGCCCTCCGTATATTTGATGGTGAAATTATATCATACCGGCCTGCGCAAGGGTAGCGAATCTTGTAACGTGCCCGCTCTCCACCCGAAAGACCAACTCCCCAGACGAAAAAACCGCCCGCGAACCAGGTTCGGGGTGGTTTTCGAAATCGCTCCGCTTGAACAGCCCGCATGCTGCGGAATCGTCAGCTGTTACATTGTAACAGTCCGGCAATCTTCTTGCAAGCGCTTTTTTCACGGGAGCCCTGCCGGCATTTCAGCGATACATGGCGTTTTTCCTGATGACGACGGTTTTAAATTTCCAACCCGCCGCCTGCGCCGCCGCTTTCACGGTTTTTGGAATCGCGCCGAGGTCAAAGTTATATTCAAACACCTTGCCCTCCGGCCCATATTGAATGCTCTTCACCTTGCGAAAGAGCGTGCCGCCGCTCTGCATGCTCGTCTCCGCGCTCATGCCAAAGGAGAGCCCCGCGCTGGTTTCGGTGGTCTTTTCATACATCTTGGCTGTTTTGTCCGACTCGTCGAGCAGGATCAGCGCTTCGTAGCGCAGCTTCTTTTTCCCGGTGGAAAACCCTGCGTCTACGAGCTCTGTGTCGATCGCGAGGTCGGCCTCCTTGCCCCGCGTGGGCCGGATGCCGAGCGTGGTGAGCTGGGATTCGATCTCCTGTAATAAATCCTGTTTCATATGGCTCTTTCTCCTTATGCACAGATGATCTGATGGTTCGATTATACGTCCGGAATTGGTTAAAATCAATTCAATCACAAACGCGCCGCAATACTGCGGCGCGCCAGCCTGTCAAAAAAGTCCCGGGATTGTTAAGGGCCGCGGCCCTTAACCCATCGGTTCCGGCTGCGGCGGCTTTGCCGCCGCGACGGATCGCCCGGGAGCGGGCGGTTTCTTCGCCGCTCTTTGCCGTTCGGAGTCCGGAGGACGAGAGGCAAAGAGCGGTTCCCCCGTCAAAAAACTTGTTTTTTGGCGGCCTCACGCGCCGCAATACTGCGGCGCGCTTTGTGAATCGTATTCAAAATCAGATAAACAGGTTGACGTTGCTCTCCTCTGCGTCGCCAAGATACGCGCCGACGCCGCCGAGTTCCACGCCGGGAATCAGCTCCTCCTCCTTGATGCCCATGATGTCCATGCTCATCGTGCAGGCAACGATCTTCACACCCGCCTTCATCGCCTTCGCAATCAGGGTTTCAAGGGAGTCCACATTCTTCTGCTTCATTACCATCTTCATCATCGCCGTGCCCATGCCGCCCATGTTCAGCTTGCTGAGTTTGAGCTTTCCGGTGCCCCGTGGCATCATGCCGCCGAACATCGACTCGATGAAGCTCTTCTGTACCTTGACCTTACTGCCTTTGCGCAGTACGTTAAGCCCCCAGAAGGTGAAGAACATGGTCACCGGCCGTCCCATCGCCGCCGCGCCGTTCGCGATGATAAAACTCGCAAGCACACGGTCAAGGTCGCCGGAGAAGACGATGATGGTCTTGCCGTCGCCCGCCGGGGACTGCGGAATCTGCTGGGTCACCACCGCGCCCGTACCCTTCTTGACCAGAGCGACATAGTCGTTTCCGCGCCGCTCGTTGCTCAGAAGCGTGTTGCCCGTTCTGCGGGACCAGGCGACGATATCCCGCGCAAAGCCGGGATCACTGGCGGACACCTCCATAACCTGCCCGTCCTTCATCTCCTTCATGGTCTCAAACACCTTCATGATCGGACCCGGGCACTGCATGCCGCTGCAGTCGATGCGCATCGCCGCGACGGGGATATTGGCGGTCTCCGCATGGCCGCTGTCGTGAACCGGTTCGTTCTTGGTATATGGCATGGGGTTGACCTCCTCATAATGCGTTGATTGATAGAATCGTGCGCCGCCCGGATAGACGGAGACATTGGCAAAGCCGTGCTGATTGAGAATGCGCGCCGCGTTATAGGCGCGAACGCCGATTGCGCAGAACACGACGATGTGTTTGCTCTTGTCGAGCTCATCCAGCCGCCCGCGCACCTGACCCAGCGGAATATGCTTTGCGTTGGGAATCGAGAATGCAAGAAGCTCCGCGTCCTCGCGCACATCCAGCAGAACGACATCCTCATCCGTCTCCGCAATGTTCCACGGCGCAATTTTGACGAGGCCGTTCATAACGTTTTCCGCAACAAAACCGAGCATGTTGACCGGGTCCTTGGCGGAGGAATACGGCGGCGCATAGGCAAACTCCAGCTCTTTGAGCTGGGCTACGCCTGCGCCAAGCCGCGTTGCCACACCAATGACGTCGATGCGCTTATCCACGCCGTCTTTGCCGACGATCTGCGCGCCGAAGATCTTTTTGCCATCCTTGCTAAAAAGGAGCTTGAGCGTCATGGGCACCGCGCCGGGATAATAGCTCGCGTGGTTGTTCTGGGTGATGATAATGCTCTCATAATCCGTTCCCTTGACCAGCCCGCGCTTGACGAGTGCCTTCTCGTTCTCTCCCGTACTCGCGACCGTGAGATCAAATACCTTTGCGATGGACGAACCCTGCGTGCCGGTGTAAACCGCGTTCAACCCCGCGATATTATCCGCCGCAATGCGCCCCTGTTTGTTGGCTGGGCCCGCGAGCGGGATCATCGTCTGTTCCTTGCTGATGAAGTCCTCAACCTCGACCACGTCGCCGACGGCATAGATCGCGGGGTCGGAGGTGATCATATGGTCGTTGACCACGATGCCGCCGCGCGCGTTGATTTTGAGCCCCGCATCCTTGGCGAGTTGTCCGTTCGGGCGCACGCCGATGGAGAGAATCACGAGCTCGGCGGAGACGGTCTTGCCGCTCTTGAGCTTGATCTCCACGCCGCCGGTCACGTTGTTAAAGGATTCTACCGCGTCGCCGAGGTGCAGGTCTACGCCGTTTTGTATGAGCGTTTCGTGCAGCAGCTGCGCCATTTCGTAATCGATGGGGGACATGACCTGATCCAGCGCCTCAATGAGGCTGACGCTCAGTCCAGCATGACGGAGGTTCTCCGCCATCTCAAGGCCGATGAAGCCGCCGCCGATGACCGCCGCCGATTTCACGCCCTGCTCGCGCACGAGCGCGCGGATGCGGTCGGTATCCGGCACGGTCCAGAGCGTCTGCACACGGGAGGAGTCGATGCCGGGGATCGGGGGTTTGAGCGGGGACGAGCCGGTGGAAATCACCAGCGTATCATAGCGCTCGGTATACGTTTCGCCCGTCTCAACGCGCTTGACGAGCACGGTTTTCGCTTCGCGGTCAATGGAGACGACCTCGTTTTGAACGCGAACATCCACGTCGAATTTTTTCTTCATCGCCTCCGGCGTCTGCAAGAGCAGCGCCTGGCGCGCCTTGATCACGTCGCCAACGTGATAGGGCAACCCGCAGTTTGCGTAGGAGATGTATTCCCCCCGCTCCAAGAGCACGATGCTCGCCGTTTCGTCGAGCCTGCGAAGTCTTGCCGCGCAGCTGGCTCCACCCGCTACGCCGCCGATAATAACAACCTTTTTCATGCGCCCTGTTCCTCCTTTTTCTTTCCCGGGGTAACGATATAGCCCAGCAGCAAGCCGATGACGCCGCCGTAAACAGTGGAACTATATGGATTGGACGTGATGGGGCACGCGCCGCTGACGCAGCCCACAAACCGATAATACAAAAATCCGCCGATCGCGCCAACTACGGCTAGAATGATCATCGGCAGATAATGTTTCCATGTATTCTTTTGCTTTGTTGTCTTGCTGGTGTCCTGTTCCATAAAAAGACGTGACCTTTCCTGTTTGGAACAAGCTTACGATAAATGGGGATCGATAGTCGGTGACTTTATTACGATGAGGGGGGAATAACGATTTAAGCAACTCGCGTAACGCACGGATCCAAGGATGACCAGCAACCAATTTGTCATAATGATACTTGGCTAACAGTATCAAGAGAAACTCCCGATGTTTATTATATTATCCAGTCGAGATTTACGCAAAGACAGACTTGACAAACGCGATCCGTATCATTGACTATAGTATCAGATTTTTCTATGCTATTTAATATGTATGGGAGGTAAAAAACACATGTCCACCCCCATTACCGACTACATCCTCCAGTTCCCGCCGGAGGTGCAGGCAAAACTCAACCAGATGCGCGACGCGATACTCGAGATCGCCCCTGAAGCCACGGAGAAAATCGCCTACGGCATACCGACCTTTTCTCTCAAGGGCAACATGGTGCACTTCGCCGCGTATAAGAACCACATCGGCTTTTACCCCGGGGCAGACGGAATCGCCGCTTTTACGGAGCAGCTTCAGGCGTTCAAGCTCAGCAAGGGCACGGTGCAGTTTCCGCTGGATCAACCCCTGCCGCTGGAGCTGGTGCGCCGCATCACAATCTACCGAAAAGAGCAAAACCTCGCGAAGAAAAAATGAGTTTGACAAACGGACAATTCCCGCCGGAAACAAGCCGAGCGGGGTTTTTCTTGTTACGGATTCATGTAGATTCGTCGATTCTGCCCATGAAACATGCGGCCTGCGCGCTGGTCTATGCGGCGCGAACCACCGCTTGCACGATGAGAAACACGACCAGAAGCCACACGAGAACGATCGGGATCGCATAATACCAGCGCTTGGGTTTTCCGCCCTGCCATAGCCCCTCCGCCTCCGCGCGGCAACTTGCCATCACCTCCGCCGGAATCAACCGCACGGTGAGCGCAACCAGTGCGGGCAAAATGATCAGGTCGTCGAGATATCCCAGCACGGGGATGAAATCGGGGATCAGGTCGATGGGTGAGAGCGCATAGCCGACCGTCAGCGCCGCAAGCGCCTTTGCTGTCCAGGGCGTCTCCCGCTTTTTGAGCGCGAGAAACACGGCTGGAAGATCGGTTTTAAGCTGCTTTGCGCGCGCCTTGAGATCCATCTGTTTTCACCCTGTTGCGATCCGTATTCTAACCCCCAGCATACGCCCTTTTACGCAAACAAAAAAGGCTCATTTGAGCCTTTAAGATCGCCAAAAAACGAGTTGTTTAACGAGGCAACCACTCTTTTCCTCTTGCCTTCCAGGCTCCGAACGGCAAAGAGCTGCAAAGAAACCGCCCGATTCCGGGCGATCCAGAGCATCAACAAACCCAGTAGGGGGTTTGGGGGATTTCGAAAATCCCCCATGTTCCTTCAAATTTGGCGATTCATTCGCCGAATTTGTGAAAAAATGGCGCGATTCGCGTCATTTTAACCCAAAGTAAAACCCATCGG